>JAWKRR010000042.1:0-70394 GCA_041389525.1 Myxococcota bacterium
GGGCGCAGGACGAACATCATCCCGCCCATGCGATTCCTACTCGCCGTTTTCGCCGTGACCCTCGCCGTGACCCTCGCCGTGGCCCCAAGCGCGCAGGCCGATTCCCCCGACGCCACGCGCGATCCACGAAACTGGCCGACCTTGTCGCGCCTCATCTCCGATCGCTACTCCGACGCAGGAAAGGTCGTCACGGTGCGAGTCCACGCCCGCCGCGCCGACTACTTCAACTGCAGCTACCGCCACACCGAAGACCGCTACATGGCCTTCACCCTGCTCGGCGGCCCCCTGGAGACCCTCACCGGCTACGTGGCGAAGGATCTCGGCAAGGTGCTGGAGCGCCAGCTCGCCGAGGATCCCTGGCTCCCGATCACCGTCCAAATCCGCTTCGACCCAGACCGCCTCAGCGACCTCTGCCCCGACCAGGTCGAGGTGCTCAAGTGGGCCCGCGGCTGGCAGTACCCCGCCGGGACGCTCTCGCCTGGTCGCCCGGACTCGAACCTCCAGCCGACACCCGAGGCGCTCGCCGCCGTCCTCGAGGGCGACGTGTGGCGCGTGCTCACCGGCCGAAAGGTGCGTCGCCGCGGCGGCAAGGATCCGGAGACCAGCGAAGAGGAACTGCTAGGAAAGATCGTCTCGTTTCAGGCGGGCGCTCGACTGACCAACGCGTTCTCTTGCGCGTTCCGCGGCGCTGCGCGGACCCACTACGGCCTGCGCCTGCACGACGGCGAGGGAAACTTCATCGACGCCTTCGTCCCTCGCAGCGCCGAAGCGCGCGGCCTCGTCGACCACATCGCCCTTCACCGCGACGTCATGCTCGCCGTGCAGGGCCGGGTCGTGAAGCAGATCCCCTCCAATTACTGCGCACCGCAGCTGGAGGTCACGGGCTGGACCTTCCCGGCCGCCCCCACGCCGCCCTCGGGTGCTGGCGCCTCCGGTCGTTGATCGTGATTGCAAACCGCCTGGGGCTTGGCTAGTCTCCGACGGCCTTTGGCGCAGCGTGACTGCGGAATTCAGCAAGCGCCTCGCCCCCAAAGGACCACTGAGATGCTGCCCGCGGGGCGTCCTGCCACCGGGCCCGTGCGCCTCCGCCCTGGTGCCGCTGCGACCGGCGCCGCTTCGACCGACAGGAGCCCTTCGATGTCCGAGACGACCGCCAAACCCGCCTTTGTGAATGGACTCGAGGGCATCCCCGCCGCCGAATCAGGCGTGAGCTCCATCAACGGCCAGCTTGGCAAGCTCTACTACCGCGGCTACGCCATCGAGGACCTCGCCGAGCATTGCACCTTTGAAGAGGTGGCCTGGCTGCTCCTCTACGGCGAGCTCCCGAGCCAGTCGCAGCTCGCGACCTTCGACGGCCAACTGCGCCAGCATCGCCGCCTGAAGTACAACGTCGTCGACATGCTCAAGCACGTCCCGGTGACGGCGCACCCGATGGCCGTCCTCCAGACCGGCGTCGGCGCCCTCGGCATGTTCTACCCCGGCCGCGAGGTGCAGAGCCCCGAGGTCCAGCAGTCCGCGGTCATCAACCTCATCTCCAAGGTCCCGACCCTCATCGCGGCGTTCTTGCGTCTGCGCGAGGGCAACGCCGCCATCGCCCCGCGCGACGACCTCGGTCTGGCCGCGAACTTCCTCTACATGCTGACCGAGCGCGAGCCCGACCCCATCGCCGCCCGCGTCCTCGACGTCTGCCTCATCCTCCACGCCGAACACACGATGAACGCGTCGACCTTCACGTCCCGCGTCGTCGCCTCGACCCTCGCCGACCCCTACTCGGTCGTGTCGTCGGCCGTCGGCTCGCTCTCCGGCCCGCTCCACGGCGGCGCCAACGAGCAGGTGCTCTACCTCCTCGACGAGATCGGCTCGGCCGACCGCGTCAACGAGGTCGTCGGCGGCATGATCGACCGCAAAGAGAAGATCATGGGCATGGGACACCGCGTCTACAAGACGAAGGACCCGCGCGCCACGGTGCTCCAGAAGCTGGCCGTTCGCCTCTTCGACCACCTGGGAACCGACGCCCGCTACGAGGTCGCCCGCCAGATCGAGGCGTTGGCCACCGAGCGCCTCGGCTCCAAGGGCATCTACCCGAACGTCGATTTCTACTCGGGTATCGTCTACTCGAAGCTCGAGATCCCGACCGACGCCTTCACGACGATCTTCGGCATCTCCCGCGTCGCCGGCTGGCTCGCCCACTGGCTCGAGCAGCTCGACGGCAACCGCATCTTCCGCCCGACCCAGGTCTACAACGGCTCCGCTCATCGCGAGCTGACGCCGATGCACAAGCGCGGATAGCGCGCCTTGGCGCGGCATGACCTCAAGGGGCGTCACGTCGTGGTGACTGGCGCCTCCAGTGGCATCGGCGCCGCGCTGGCTGTGGAGTTGGGCCGTCGCGGCGCGAAGGTCGGCCTCCTCGCGCGGCGTGCCGACAAGCTCGATGAAGTGCGCGCGGAGGTCGCCGCCACCGGCGCGGAGGTCGCCGTCGCCGCGGCCGACGTCAGCGACTGGGCCGCCACCGAGGCCGCCTTCGCCGAGCTGACCGCGGCGCTGGGCCCGGTCTACGGCGCCGTGGCGAACGCTGGGATCGGCGCCCCCACCAAGGGCGGCCGCGTCGTCGCTGAGCGAGACGCCCAGGTCATCGCCATCAACGTCATCGGGGTCATCCACACCTTCGCCGCAGCCCAGCCCGCGATGCTCGCCGCGGGCGACGGCTTCCTCTGCGCGGTCTCCAGCGTCGCCGCGTGGCGAGGCTTGCCCGGTTTCGCGGCCTACTCCGCGTCCAAGGCCGCGGTCTCGACCTTCACCGAGTCCCTCAGCCTGAAACGCTCGGGGCTCAGCGTCATCACGGTCCACCCGGCCTTCGTGCGCACCCCGCTGACGGCCGCCAACCGCAAGATGCCATTCCTCGTCGAGGCCGACGCCGCCGCCCGCACGATCGCCGACGGGCTCGAGCGCGGGAAGCGCCAGGTGAACTTCCCCTGGCAGATGGTGCTCGGCATGCGACTCGCGCAGGCGTTGCCCGACTGGCTTTACCACCTGCTCGCATCGCGCGGGTGAAGCGGCGCCGGCCCACGACCGGGCGGGCCATCCCGGTGCTGACGGGCGCGATGGCGCTCAGCTGCGCGCTGGTGTTTGGCCACGACGCGGGCGCGGTCGTCCCGACACGCCAGCGCGTGACCCTGCCGGCCAGCCTGCGTCCCACGGCCGCGCCCGCGCCGACCCCCTCCGCGGCCCCCGACGCCGCCCCCCCCGACAGCGCAACCGCCGAGGCCGTCCCGCTCGGCCGCGCCGCCGCCTTGACCCCCGAGGCCGCGATCGCCGAAGCCCAGCGCCTCCACGCGCGCGGCGACCTCGCCGCCGCCATCCGCGTGCTCCAGACCACGCGAATCGCCCAGCCCGACATGCCGCGCATCGAATGGATGCTCGGCCGCCTCTACGCCGAGACCGGCTCGGCCCGCCAAGCCGAGGCCTCCTTTCGCAAGGCCACCCTGCTCGACACCCAGTTCGGCGAAGCCTGGACCGACCTCGCCGCCATCCTCGAGCGCCGCGGCGCCTGGCGTGACGCCCTCCTGGCCGCCAACCGCGCCGTCGCGATCCTGCCCTCCGACGCGGGCGTCCACGCCGACCGCGCCATCATCCGCTACCAGCTCGGCCAGCTCGACGCCGCCATCGGCGACGCCATCCAAGCGACCCAGATCGGCCCTCCCGACGCCGATCAGCTCACCGACCACGCCCTGATGCGCCTGACCCGCGGCCGCGAAGGCGACGCCGAGGAGGCCACGCTGCTCCTCGGCAAGGCCCGCATGCTGGCCCCCCTCGACGACATGATCACCCTGGCCTGGGCCCAATCCATGCTCGCCGCCGGCCGCGACGAGCCCGCCGCCGCGACCTACGAGATGCTGCTCGCCCGCAACCCGCGCACCGCCTGGGCCTCCTACGGCCGCGGCCTCTGCGCCTTCCGCGCCGGCGACCACGACCGCGCCCGCGAGTCCGGCCGCGCCGCCCGCATGGTGCTGCCCGACCAGTTCACCGCCACCGCCTACGATCGCCGCGCCTTCTTCTCGAAAGACGACCGCGCCTACCTCACCTGGCTCGACGACTCGCTCAAGCCCGCCGCCGCCACCGTCTCCGCCCCCATGGCGCCCTTGGGCACCCTCCAGATCCAGCAGCTCATGCTGCGCGGAGACTGCACCGAGGCCACGGTCCGCCCGGCCCTGGAGACCGTCAGCGAACCCCTCGCGGCCTGCTACGGCGACGCCGCCGGCCTCCTCGGCGTCCGTTTCCGCGTCGCCTCCACCCGCGCCGCCGACATCGAGGTCACCGCCCCCACCCCTCCCGGCCTCGACACCGCCTGCGTCGCCCGCGTCCTCGCCGGCGTCTCCTTCGCCCAGTCGGCGCACTGCGTCGTCGAGGCGCGCTACAACCGCGCCATGGGCCCGGTCCCGATGCTCGAGCGCCTCCCGAACCATCCGCGCCCGCCGACCAAGTCGCGCTAATCCCGCTTCGTGGTAGCCTCCTCGGAGCCGACGGGTCCACGCGACCCAAGCGCCGGAGGCCCTCCCATGACCGAGCCCGATCACGGCGCCCTCACCGCCGTCACTGCCCGCCGCGTCTACGTCTTTGGCCACGTCCAGGGCGTCTCCATGCGCGCCCACACCCGCACCCAAGCGGTAGCGCTCGGCGTCACCGGCTGGGTGCGAAACCTCAGCGACGGCCGCGTCGAGGCGTGGTTCGAGGGCACGGAAGACGCCGTCGCCGCGCTGATCGACTGGTGCCGCACGGCCAAGCCGCCCGCGCACGTCGAGGCCGTCGACGTCCAACCCGAACACCCCAAGGGGCACGTCGCCTTCGAGATCCGCCCCAGCCCGACCGTCTAAGCCGCCGACGCCAGCCCGTGTGGAGGTCGCCATGAGACTCGCCCCGCCGCCGCGCCTCGCCCCCCTGCTGTTCAGCTGCGTGGCGCTGGTGCTGGCCGCGTGCGGCGACGAGGTCGCGGCCGTGGACACCGCCAAAGTCCAGGCCGATGCCGCCGCGGACAACGCCCAGTCCGACCTCGCGCCCGAGCTGGCGCCGGACCTGCCGACGGCGACCGAGCCCGATGACGGACCCGATCTCGACCCCGCCCCTGAGCTCCCCGCCGCGACGGACACCGCGCCCGAGCTCGACACCGCGCCCGAGCTCGACGCCGCGCCCAAGCCCGACGCCGATGCCGACCCCGATCTCGAGCTGGCGATCGACGTGGCGCCAGACACCGCGCCAGACACCGCCGCCGAAACCCAGGCCGAGATCGACCCGGGGGCCGACACCGTGTCGGCCCCCGATACCACCGCCGACGCCGATCTCGGCCCCGACCTGCCGCCTCCCCTGTCCATCGCCGAGATGTGCTTCTCCGACATCCTGCCCGAGGGCTCCACCGCGGTCGGTCCCCAGTACGACGCCCTGAACCCGGTCGTGGCCGAGCACTGCTTCGGCACCAACCACCAGGACATCACGGGCGTCGAGCACGTCGTCATCCTCGGCGACTCGGTCGCCCAGGGCACACCGAACGACAAGCACCTGCTGGCCATCGACAACAGCCACTTCTGGCGAAACCTCTTCGCCGAGTGGGCCGCCGACGAGTTCGGCCTCGACCGCGGCAACCCCATCGACTGGGGTCTGTGGAAGACCTACCAATACAGCGGCGTCGCAGGCCGCCTCGAGTCCGGCGACTTCAAGAACTGCGCAAAGTGGGGCGCCCGCACCGACGATCTCCTCGAGGGCGGCGGCCAGATCGCCCACTGCTTCCCCGCGGGAGGCTCAACCCGGCGCACCCTGGTCGTGATGACCATGGGCGGAAACGACATCGCCAAGATCCAGCAGACCGGCGCCGAGGCTACCCCGGAAGAGGTCGCGGCCGGCTACCCCGCCGCCTGGGCGCTGGCCCAGAGCACGGTCGGCTACCTCCGCGACGCCGTGGCTTGGCTCAAAGACCCGGTCCGATTCCCCCAAGGTTCCTTCGTCGTCTTCGCCAACCCCTACGAATTCACCGACGGCACCGGCCAGATCGACGCCTGCTCCCCCCAAGCCATCGAGATCCCCGGCGTGATCACCCTGGACCTGAGCGCCTTCGACATCCCCATCGCCAGCCTGGGCGGCTTCGGCGCCTGGGAGAAGCCCGAGGTGCAGGAGGCCATCGTCCTATGGATGCTCGAGCAGTACACCGCCATCGCGGTCGAGACCCAGACCGACGTCTTGTGGCTGCTAGAGAACTTCTGCGGCCACGGCTACGTCGCCACCGGCCCAGACGCCGACCCAACCAACCGCTGCTACCGAGGCCCCGACACGCCGCTCTGGTTCGACCTCACCTGCATCCACCCGTCCGACGCCGGCCACAAAGCCATCTACGAGATGTTCCGCGCCGCCGTCACAGAATAGCCATCCCTTGACCCCGCCCACGCCGCCCCTATAGTCACACCCACGTTCGTCTGTGGGGGCGAACTGGTTTCGACGGGGGTGCTGAGGTTCAGGTTGCGTGTCCGGGTCCTGCATCCCGGTTATCAAGTGTGGGAAACCAACAAAAGCCAACGACAACGCTTTTGCCCTCGCCGCATAACTGCGTGTGAGCAGTTGTTCTTCGGGTCGCCTATGCCTGGGGATCTTCAACTGTCATATTTCATAGGCTGGCCGACGCGCGGGATCCCGACGTTCGACGGCGAGATTTCTGGGATCCGGTTCCGATAAATCCTGCCCGTGGGAGTTGACGGAACTTGAATTAAATCACGGAAACTACACACGTAGACGCCTGTTTCCAATCGCTCGCGGACCGGGGTTCGACTCCCCGCGCCTCCACCAAATCTGAGGCCACCGAAGAAACTGAACTCCTCTCAGTTACTCCGGTGGCCTCAGTTCGTTCAGCGGGGAGTCGAACCCCGGTCCGCTTCCTTACGGCCCGCAGGGCCGCATGCGAACACGCAGCGAAGCGAAGTGTGAGGTGAGGCCAAAGGCCGAACTGACTCCCGCAGACAAAGCGAACGCCCACCCCCATCCCGCATGGTGCTCACCCGGCGGCCTCAGTTCATTCAGCGGAGACCCGGACCCCGGCCCGCAGGCCCGCATGCGAACACGCAGCGAAGCGAAGTGTGAGGAGGTGAGGCCAAAGGCCGAACTGACTCCCCGCGCCAACACAACAACGGATACCCCCATCCCCCTGGTGCTCACCCGGGACCGTTCTGGCCCTGCTGTAGGCGAGTCGCCCCCCCGTGCCGCCTCTCCAGTGAGCGCCGCTGAGCAGCGTGCGAAGCCCTCTGAGACCGGCGCCCCCCCGCCGAGCGAGCCGCCCGAGGCTCACCCCCACCGCCGCGCGACGCTGACCTCGACCTCCACGTCCGCCTGCACCCGCAGGGCGCCCAGCAGGCCTCGGAACGGGGTTATCCGCCAGTCGGGTTGGTGTAGCGTCACCTTGCCGACCAGCCTCCCCTCGCGCTCGTCGACGCGCACGGCCACGGTCTTTGTCACGCCGTGTAGGGCCAGCTCGCCTCGGAGCTCGTAGCCGCCGGCGCGCTCGGTGGGGGCTTCTGCGGTGAAGCGCACCGTGGGGTGGCGCTTGGTCTCCAGCACCTTGTCGCGGATGCTCGCCTCGATGGTGGCGCGGTCTTTCGCTGAGAGGGCGCCGGTGTCCAGGCTGCCGTCGGCGCTGATGGCTCCCACGACGCGCAGGGAGGCGGCGTCGAACTCGGCGCTTAGGGCGTCGGCCGTCGCCGTCAGGGTGTGGCGGGTGACCTCGAGGCGCAGGTCGTGACCCAGGGCTGCGGCCAGGCCCTCGCGGCGCACGGTGATGAAGCAGGTGCTCGTCGTGGGATCGATGATTTCGGCGGTGTTCATGGGGCTCCGGGGACTACGACGAGGGCTTCGTGAGGTGAGATGAGCCAGCGGGTCGCTCTCGCGGCCAGCGCTCGCATGGCCCCGACGGGAGCGCCCGTTTGGGCGGCGGCGAGCTCGGCGGCCTCGCCGGCGGTGCGGTGGCCGTCGAGGGCCTGCAGCCACGGGATGAGCAGCGGGTGGTCCTCGTAGACCAAGCCGGGCAGCAGCGACACGGTCGCGGCGTCGTGGGCTCGGGTGACGGTCGGGCCGTAGGTCTCGCGTGCTCCGATCCGACCGCCCTCATCTACCGAAATGCGCTGTCGGACCGCCGCTCGCACTACGAGATTCAGCAGCCCGAGATCGGCGGCTTCCCATGGGCGCTCGACAGGCTCCGGCCGCTCGGCGGCCTCGGCGTAGAAGATGAAGAGCGGCGCTAGCAGGCGGTCCAGCACGTCCCAGCGGCGCGGCGTCGGCAGCGTGTCCAGGGCGCTTGCCACATCGGAGTCGCCCAGGGTGTGGGCCGCGCTCCATTGGCCGGGCATGGCCCAGGTGCTGAAGCGCAGTCCGGCGGACGCCAGCAGGGCCCAGAGCTCGTCGATGCTGTAGGTGTGGTAGTTCGGGTGGCCGAAGGTGTCCATCAGCGCGGGGATGTCGCCCTCGGCTTGCTCGAGCAGCGCGGCGAAGGAATCGCGCAGGGGGCCGGGGAAGTCACCGAGCTCGCGCGCCAGGGCGGTGAGCGCGGCGACTCGGGACTCGGCGTCGGCGCTTGGGCCGGCCAGCGCGCTCGCGATGGCGTCCAGCTCGCGCACGGGGCGGCGGTGGGTGGTGCTGTAGACCATCAGCAACATCGCCCCGTCTGGCCGCAGCAGCGCGCGCAGCCGGCTCAGGCCCGCGGCGGGGTCGCTGAGGTGGTGGATGACGCCGAAGCTGACGATGAGATCGAAGGCGCCGCCCAAGTCGCCGGGGCTCAGCGCCAGGATGTCGCGCACCTCGTGGCGCAGGTTTCCCAGGTCCAGCGACTCGGCCAGGCCCGCGCTGGTGCGCACCGAGGCCTCGCTGAAGTCGATGGCGATCACCTCGGCCTCAGGCAGCGCGAGGGCCCAGGTGATCGCCTCGCGGGTGCCGCAGCCCGCGATGAGGACTCGGGCGTCGGCTGGCAGCGCGTCGGCTGGCCCGCGACCCAGCGTGAAGTTCACCTGGTCCAGGGCGTTCGGCGACCAGTCGATGCCCTGCACGCTCGGGTAGGGATAGCGCTCGTAGTGGCGGCGCGTGGCCTCGGCGGGATCTGGGTGGTCGCTCATGGCGCGATGATAGGTCCCGCGTGGCGCGGCGTCACCCTGACTGGGGCTCGGTCGCGAGGGGGACGCCGAGCCGCGCGGCGAGGGCGGCCGCGGTGTCGAGCGGGCCTGCGTCGCTCTCGTCGTCGGCGATGAGGTGGCCGAGCTCGACGGGGCCCTCGGCGGTGTCCAGGCACAGGCGCCACCAGTGGCTGACGACGCGGCCGCGGTAGGGGCTGGCGCCTTGAACGGCGCGCAGGCCCTTCAGCGAGCCGGGCGCGTAGCTGCGCGCGCGGGAGATGAGGCCGCCCGCTCGTGAGACCACGCGCGCGCCGGCCCTGCTGACCTCGAGGCGGGCGAAGCTCTCGGTCGCGATCGCCCACCACAACACGCGGGCCAGTCCGAGCAGCGCGACGCTCGCCACCACGGCGAAGATGACGCTGCCGACGCCTTTGGGGCGGTTGATGGCAAGCCAGCCCAGCGCCACCGGGCCCGCGAGGCTCACCAGCAGCAACAGGTAGAGGCTGGCGAGGGTCACCAAGCGCGACGCGCCGCGCGGCCAGACGATGATCAGCTCGTCCGCGGTCTCCGTGCGCACGCGAAACGGCGACCAGTTCAGCGATTCGGCCACGCTATTCGGGCAGCGCCGGCGGCGTTGGCAGCTCGATCACGGCGCCCGCCTGGACCGTCGCCCGGTCCAGGGTCGGGGCGGTGTGGACCACCCCGTTTACCTTGATGGGGCCTTGTGGATCGGCGCCGAGGCGGATGTCCAGGTCGCCGGTCGGCATGTGCCACACCACGCGGTCGAAGAGTGGCGCGCCCAAGGCGTAGGTGCCCGTGCACGGCAGCGGGTAGATGCCGGCGGCCGCGAGCACGTACCACGCGGAGAGCGTGCCGCCGTCGTCGTTGCCGGGGAGGCCCGCCGGGACTGGCGTGTAGATGGTGTCGGCGACCCAGTGGGTCCAGGCGCGGGTCAGGTCGGGGCGACCACCGAAGCCGAACAAGAACGGGGCGACGAGGTTCGGCTCGTTGCCGTGCCAGTAGTAGGCGCTCGGCAGGTCGGGGTTGAAGGTGTCCCGCGCGCCGCTCATGAACTTGCTCAGCTTCGCCACGAAGGCCTCCGCGCCGCCGATGGTCTCCACGAGGCCGGGCGCGTCGTGTGGGACCATGAAGAGGTACTGCCACGCGTTGCCCTCGACGTACGCCTTCTGCCCGCCGGTGCCTGAGTATTTCTCGAAGGTGCCGTCGGCCTTGCGAGGGGCGAGGAAGCCTTGCTCGGGCTCCCACAGCGCTCGCCAGCGGCCGGCGCGCTCGGTGTAGTGCGCGTCCGCCTCGGCGTCCCCGACCTCACGGGCCACGCGGGCCACGCAGTAGTCATCCGCCGCGTACTCCAACGTCCGCGACACCGCCCCGTCCATCAGGTCCGCCGGGCAGTACCCGTGCTCCAAGCACGCTTCGATGTTGTTTCGCCCCGAGTTCCCAGGCTTCGGCGGACCGTTGGCGATGGCCTTCATCGACGCCAGGGCCGCCGGGATGTCGAAGTCGGTGATCCCGTGCTCGATGGCGTCTCCCAGCACGATGTCCGCGCTGGAACCCAGCATCGAGCCGGTCTCGCCGGTCGCCAGCGGCCAACGCGGGAAGTTCCCATACTGCGCGTTCATCGCGACCAGCGAGTGCACGAAGTCCCGCTGCCGGTCGGGGTAGAGCAGCCCCACCATCGGGTGCAGCGTGCGGTAGGTGTCCCACAGCGACAGGTCGCTGAAGTAGTCGAAGCCCACCGCCTCGTGGACCTCCTTGTCCAGGCCGCGGTAGCGCCCGTCCACGTCGGTCAGCAGCGTGGGCATCAGCTGCGTGTGGTAGAGCGCCGTGTAGAGCAGCGTCCGCCGGGTGTTGGTGCCGCCCTCGACCTCGACCACGGAGAGCGCGTCGCGCCACTCAGCGCGGGCCGCCTCGTGCGCGGCGTCAAACCCGAGGTCGGCGGACTCCGCGACCAGGTTCGCCCGCGCGCCTGCCAGGTCCACAAACGAGATGCCGACCCGCAGCTCGACCACCGGGTCGCTGCTCGCGTCGTAGCGCAAGGCGACACCGGCCGACGGGCCCGCCGTCTCGAGGCTGCCGGCGTGATAGCCCTCGCCGTCCCAGGTCCCCACCGCGGTCGGCACCCGGCTGGGCTGGATCACGAAGTACAGGTGAAAGCCGTCGAATCGCCCGGAGAACTCGCCCCAATTGTGAACGTAGCCGGTGATCTCGCCCGTGGCCGGGTCGATCTCGGTCAGGCTGTCCTCGGCGCGACCCTTGGCCATCGAGCGGGTCACGTCCACGACGATGAGCGCCTCGTCCGTCGACTTGAAGGTGTAGCGGTGTAGCCCCGTGCGGGCGGTGGCGGTCAGCTCGGAGCGGACGTCGTCGGTCGCGAGGCTGTAGTAACCGGGGCTCGCGGACTCGCGCGCGTGGTCCAGCGGCAGCCGCAGCGCGTTGCCGTCGGCCAGGAGCGTCGCGGCGTCGCCCACATAGGGGATGACCAGCAGGTTGCCGTAGTCCGCGACGCCGGTACCCGCGAGGTGGATGTGCGAGAAGCCGAGCACCTGTGTGTCATCGTAGAAGTAGCCGCCCGCGTGGGCTGGGCCGAAGGTCGCGTCGAGGAAGCCGTCGGTGTCGGGCGAGAGGGCGACCATGCCGAAAGGCGTCTGCGGCCCCGGATAGAGGGCGCCGAAGTTGATGAAGGTCGAGCCGGTGCCGATGAAGTTGTCGACCCAGTCGAGGGGGTCGAAGGGCGGGACCACCGCGTCGGGGCCAACGTCGGCCGCGTCGGCCGCGTCCGGTGTCGCATCCGGTGCCGCGTCGACCGCCACGTCGGGCGTGGCGTCAGGCTGAGCGTCGGCGGCGGCGTCCGGCCTCGCGTTTTTGGTGGCGTCGTCGCAGGCGGCGAAGAGCGTGAACGCGGCGACGGCGAAGGCGGCGGACCCGAAGGCGATGCGTGGTGTTTTCATAGGGTCGGGATGCTAGCCGCACGAAGCGCCCGGGACAATCGCGGGGTCGCCCGGCTGGCGACACGGGCCGCCTCGCGCGCCCACCCTTGCGCCCGCGGGTCCAAACGGCCGACTATCGGGGCATTCACGGAGAACGCTGATGCAGGCTCGCGCTTGGGTCCTTGGGGTGTTGGTCGTGGTCGGCTCGTGCGCGTCCTGTGACGAGGCGAAATCGCCAGAGACCAACGTCGCGGCGGTGGTGACCTGGAATGTCGGTCTCGCCGAAGGGTACGTCAGCTACGCGCCGCAGCGCCGGCCCGAGATCTTGGCGGCCATCCCCAAGCTCGACGCGGACGTGGTCTGCCTGCAAGAGGTCTGGTCCCAGGCGGACGCCAGCGCGGTGATCGCCGCGGCGGCGTCGGTGTTTCCCGAGAGCTACCAGGTCCAGCTCGAGGACGACACGGTGGGCCCGCCCGGCTGTCCGCCCGAGTCCGAGCAGGTCGCCGCGCTCTCGGTGTGCGCCACCTCGAAGTGCGGCACGCTCCCCTCGAGCGAGCTCGGCGGTTGCGTGCTGGGCCAGTGCAAGCAGGAGTTCGACGCGGTGCCCCCCAGCTGCGTCGAGTGCTTGGCCGCCAACCTCGGGCAGGCGCTCGACACCATCCTGCTCTCCTGCACCACGGGCTCCGCGCGCTACTTCGCCAAGGGCGCCAACGGCCTCGTCCTGCTGTCGAAACACCCGCTGCAGAACCGCACCCACCTCGCCATGACCTCGACGAACACGCAGCGCAGCGTGCTGGGCGCCACGGTGAACCTCCCCGGCCTCGGTGAGACCGACGTCTACTGCACGCACATCGCCGCCGATCTCGAGAGCCAGCTGAAGTACAACGGCCCCTACGCCTCCTGGGGCGCCGAGAATCTCGCCCAGCTCGACGCGATCTTCGCGCAGATCGCCGCGACCAAGCGCACCGACCAGATCCTGCTGCTCGGCGATTTCAACGCGGGACCGGCGATTCCGCCCCAGATCGCCGCCGAGCTGCCCGATAACTACAAGCACACCATCGACGCGGGCTGGCGCGACTGGCCCGGCACCGGGGCCGACGCGCTGTGCACCTTCTGCCCCGAGAACACGCTGATCTCTGACACCGCGAGCGGCGTCCTCATCGATCACATCTACGGGAAGGGCATCCCGGCGGCGTTTAGCGAGAGCCGAGCCGCCCGAATCGAGACCGACACGGTGACCATCGAGACCCCCGACGGCCCGGCCCAGAGTCACCGCTCCGACCACTTCGGCATGCGCCTGCAGTTCGACAGGTCGCGATAGCGCCTCATCGCCGCCCGCCCTGCCCTCACCGGCCGCCGCGGCCCCCGCTTAGGACCCCGCCATGAGCAGCACCGACTTCGACCACTTCGCGCCGGACCTCTTCATCTTTCTGCGCGAGCTGGCCGACCACAACGAGCGGCCCTGGTTCGAGAAGCAGAAGCGCCGCTACGAGTCGGAGGTGCGCGGGCCCGCGCTCGACTTCGTCCGCGCCATGGGCGAGCGCCTGCCGCAGATCTCGGCCCACATGGTCGCCGACGATCGCAAGGTCGGCGGCTCGCTGATGCGCATCCACAAGGACGTGCGCTTCTCAAAGGACAAGCGGCCCTACAAGACCAACGTGGGCATGCATTTCCGGCTCGACGTCGGCAAGGACGTGCACGCGCCGGGTCTCTACCTGCATCTGGAGCCCGGGCAGTGCTTCGTCGGCGCCGGCCTCTGGCGACCCGAGCGCGAGGCCCTCGACGCGATCCGCACCGCCATCGACAGCAGGCAGGCGGCGTTCCGGGCGGTCGTCTCCGACCCCAAGCTGACCGCCGTCTTCAACCGCGACACCAGCGAGGGCCTCAAGCGCCCGCCGCGCGGCTACGCGAAGGATCACCCGCTGGTCGAGGACCTCAAGCTCACCAGCCACACCGTCGGCGCCTCATTCCCCGACGCCGACGCCACCACGCCAGGCTTCATCGACCGCGTCTCCGAGCGCTACGCAGCCGCGGCGCCGTTTATGGCCTTCCTCTGCAAATCCATAGGCGTCGCCTGGTGATTTGAGGGATGCCCGGGGCGGACTCACTCGCGAAAGCGCGAGACCCGGACGCGCCCGTCCACCGTGCGCGCCTCGCGCTTCATCAGCTCGTCCATCTTGGCCCAGAAGGCGTCGTTCAAGTCGAAGCCGCCCGAGATCGCGGTCCCCATGACCAGGATGAAGAGGTCGGCGCACTCCTCCGCCAGCGCCTCGCGGGACTTGCCCTTGGTGACGCAGGCCGAGATCTCGCCAAGCTCCTCCGCCATGAGCGCGACGCGGTAGGTGAGGTCCTCCCCGCCGCGGCTCTTGAAGTCGTGCTTGTCGTGGAAGGCCTGCACCGCCGCCATCATCGCGCCGAACCCGTCACGCTCGCTCATCTCGCCCCTCCGTGTCTCTGAAGCTGGCACCAAGCCGCCTCAGCGCGGCCCGCGTCGCCCACAGCCCGACCAAGCCGAAGAACAGCCCCTGCGCCGAGCCCACGCTGACGTCGATCGGCGTGTGGACCCCGATGATGGGCCGCGACCAGCACACCGCGACCGCCCACAGCGGCAGCCCCCACAGCGCAACCCGCCAGCCCGGGGGCCGCAGCAAGAGGGCCAGCCCCGCGCACAGCGTCGCGAAGAGCATGGACGCGAAGGCGTGCCCCGACGGGAAGGAGTAGCCGATCATCGCGCCCCACTCGCCTCGCACCCGGGCGTCGGCGGGCCCGACGGTGACGCCCGCGGCGGCGAGCACGGCGTTGAGGCGCGCGCGCCGTTCGGTGGCGGAGGGGAGCGCGTAGAAGGCCTCGGCCCCCTCGGCGAGCGCGCCGGCCTTCGCCAAGGCGACGACGCTGGGGCGGGGGACCGCGAGGGCTGGCTTGAGGACCCACTCGTTGAGCGCGCTGCCGGCCCCCAAGAACACAGTGAAGGCCAGGGCGATGGCGAGGGTCTGGACGCCGCGATGGGCGAGGCGCGAGGCGGATCGCCACGGCAACCAGAGGGACGCGGCGATGGCCAGCCAGGGCAGCGCGGCGCCCGAGCCGGTCCACGACAGCGCCCACGCGGCGACGCCGAGCGCGATGAAGGGCTGCGAATCGCCCAGGAGATTGCTGGCCAGTACGAGCAGCCACGCCCCGCCCAGGACGGGCAGCAGCGGGGCCGGCCACCCTCGTGCCGTGAGTCGTTGGAGGGGCGTCATGGGCGGAAGCTCCCACAGACGCGGCGGGCGTCCAAGAGGCGGGGAATCATGGCCGGTCTTGCGTTAGACTCGGGCCCGGCGGGCAGGCAGGAGGCGGCGGTGGCGGACTCGGTCGCGGACGTAGTGGTCGTCGGGGTGGGCGGCGTCGGGAGCGCGGCGCTGTGGCGACTGGCGGCCCGCGGCGTGCGCGTGGTCGGGGTGGACCGCTTCGTGCCGGGCCACGCGTTTGGCAGCTCGCACGGCCAGACGCGCGTCTACCGAAAGGCCTACTTCGAGCACCCGGATTACGTCCCGCTGGCCACCCACGCCGAGGCCCTGTGGGGCGAGCTGGAGGTCGCCAGCGGCCAGCCGCTGCGGCGCCGTACCGGGGTGCTGCAGTTCGGCCCGCCCAGCGGCGTGGTCGTGCCCGGGGTGCTGCAGAGCGCGCGGCTGCACGGCCTGCGGGTCGAGCGGCTCAGCGCGAGTGAGGCGCGCGCACGCTTCGCAGGGTTCGCTGCTCCCGACGGGTTCGACGCGGTCTTCGAGCCCGACGGGGGCGTGCTCTACGTCGAGGCCTGCGTTCGCGCCGCGACCGCCGTCGCGTGCGAGCTGGGCGCGACCCTGCTGGCCGGGCGAACCGTGGAGCGCGTCATCGAGGACGGCGACGGGCTGCGGGTCGAGACCAGCCACGAGCAGATCCGCTGCCGTCACGTCCTGCTCACGCCCGGCGCCTGGGCCCCCGGCCTGCTGGCCGACCTCGGCGTGCCGCTGCGGGTCGCGCGCAAGGTGATGGTCTGGTACGCGCCACAGACCGCCGGCCCCTCCCCCTACGACGCCGCCGCGGGCTGCCCGGCCTTCCTCTACGAGCTGCCGCACGGGATCTTCTACGGCTGCCCCGCCGAGGGCGAGCGCGGCGTGAAGGTCGCCGAACACACAGGCGGCACCTCGCTAATCGACCCGCTCACGCTGGACCGGGCCCTGCACGCGGCCGACGAGGCGCCGCTGAGAGCCTTCGTCGAGACGCACCTGCCCGGCCTCGGCCGCGCCGACCTGCGCCATCACGAGGCCTGCATGTACACGCTGACGCCCGACCAGCACTTCGTGGTCGGCGGCCACCCAGCGCGCCCCGGGATCTCGGTCGCCTGCGGCCTCTCCGGCCACGGCTTCAAGTTCGCGTCGGCGCTGGGCGACGTCCTCGCCGCGCTGGCCATGGGCGAGGCCCCGCCCGTCGGTATCGAGGCGTTTCGGCCCGACCGGCCCGCCGTCTGTGGCTGAGTCGAAGGCCGCCCGCTTCGCGCTGCCCGAGCACTACGACCTCGCGCGGACCGTAGGCGCCATCGGGTTCGGCCACCGCGACCCGACCACGGCCGTCCAGCCCGACGCGATCTGGCGGGCGACGCGCACGGCGGCCGGGCCCGCCACGCTCTGCCTACGCGTCGCCGACGGAGCCGCCGAGGTCCACGCGGCAGGCCCTGGCGCGGCGGAGGCCATCGCGCTCGCCCCGCGCCTGCTCGGCTTGGCCGACACGCCCGAAGACCTCGTCCCGCACACGCCCTTCATCCGCGATCTCGCCCACCGTTTCCGAGGGGCCCGCCTCACCGCCGGCCTGCCGGTGAGCGAGGTGATCCTGCCGTGGATCCTGGGCCAGCGGGTCACCTACATCGAGGCGAAGACCTCCTGGGCCGAGCTGATCGAGGCCCACGGCGAGGCGGCGCCCGTGCCCTCGGGTTTCCCAGCGCCGCCCAAGCCGCTGCGGCTGCTGGCGGACCCCGCGGGCTTTGGCAGACGGGACCCCGCGGATCTCGGGCGCTTCGGCATCGATCGGGCGCGGGCCGCGACCCTGTTGGACGCCTGCCGACACCACCGCTACCTGGACGCCGCGGCGGCGCTGAGCCCGGCCGAGGCCCACGCGAAGCTCCTCGCGCTGCGTGGGATCGGCCCCT
The DNA here is from genome assembly GCA_041389525.1 of Myxococcota bacterium. Taxonomy (GTDB): domain Bacteria; phylum Myxococcota_A; class UBA9042; order PHBI01; family JACKFB01; genus JACKFB01. Next base: position 17,241 of record JAWKRR010000042.1, read on the forward strand.
GGACGGCCGGCCACGCGCTGGCTGTGGCCATGGGCGACCCGGACGCGGTGCCGATCGGCGATTTCCACCTGCCAAACACCGTGGGCTGGGCGCTCAATCGCGAGGTGCGCGCCGACGACGCCCGGATGCTCGAGCTCATCGAGCCTTGGCGCGGGCAACGCTGGCGGCTGCTCCGCCTCCTCATCCTCGCGGGGATCCGAGCGCCGCGTTTCGGGCCCCGCAGGCCGCCTCGCCGCCGCTGACCCGGCCCGCGTCGGCAGCCCAGTGCGAAATGCGCGCTTTTCGCGCGACCGCACAACTCCCTATACTCCGCCGCCACCGCGACGGACGCGGCGCCCCACCCCCGGAACGTCCATGAAGCTCCGAAAGAGCAACATCGACCGACTCGACGCCCGTGACTTCGACGTCCTCATCGTGGGCGGCGGCATCAACGGCGCCGTCTCCGCCTCGTCGCTGACGAGCCGCGGGGTCTCCGTGGCCCTGATCGATCGCGGCGATTTCGGCGGCGAGACGAGCTCCGAGTCCTCAAACCTCATCTGGGGCGGCATCAAGTACCTCGAGAGCTTCGAGCTCGGCCTGGTTCGCAAGCTCTGCCTCTCGCGCAATCACCTGCTCCGCAGCTACCCCTCCAACGTGCGCGAGATTCGGTTTCTGACCACCCTGCGCAAGGGATTTCGCCGCAACCGCTTCACGCTATTTCTGGGCGGCCTGCTCTACTGGCTGATGGGCGACTTCTTCACGAAGCGCCCTTGGCCGATGACCGCGCGGGACATCGGACGCGCCGAGCCGAACATCTCGACCCTCAATAGCCCAGGCGGCTTCGAGTACTCCGACGCTTGGCTCATCGACAACGACGCCCGCTTCGTCTTCCGCTTCGTCCGCGAGGCGCTGGACCACGGCGGCATCGCGGCCAACTACGTCGAATCCCTCGGCTCGACCTTCGACGGCGGGTTCTGGACCACCCGCGCACGAGACCTCGTCAGCGGGCGCGAGATCACCATCCGCTCCCGAGTGCTCATCAACGCGTGCGGGCCCTGGGTCGACGCGCTCAACAGCACCGACGCCGTCTCCACAGGCCACCGACACGTCTACTCCAAGGGCGTGCACCTCATCGTCGACCGCGTCTCCACCGAGCAGCGCGTGCTCGCCTTTTTCGCTGATGACGGCAGGCTCTTCTTCGTGATCCCCATGGGCGTCCGCTCGTGCATCGGCACTACCGACACCCGCGTGGACGCGCTGCCAGCGGTGGTCACCCCCGAGGACCGGCGCTTCATCCTCGACAACATCAACAAGCAGCTCGCCCTGCCCCGCCCGCTCACCGAGGCGGATATCATCGCCGAGCGCTGCGGCGTGCGGCCCCTGGTCGTCGAGAAGAGCGCGCGCAGCCAGGACACGGGCGACTGGACCTCCCTGTCGCGCAAGCACGCGGTCGACGTGGACAGCGCGCGGCGCCACATCAGCATCTACGGGGGCAAGCTCACCGACTGCCTGAACGTGGGCGACGAGGTGGCCGCGGTGGTCCATCGCCTCGGCATCGCGCTGCCCCACCCCAGAATCCGCTGGTACGGCGAGCCCCCGGACGTGGTGCGCGACGAGTTCTTCCACCAGGCCAAGCTGCTGGGGCTCGACGAGATGACCGCGCCCGAGTCCACCGAGCGCCTGACGACCCGGCTCTGGCGGCGCTACTCGGCGCGCGCCCTCGACATCCTCGAGGACATCCGCCAGGACCCGGCCATGGCCGAGGTGCTCATCGTGGGCACCGAGTACATCCGCGCCGAGATCCACCACGCCGCGCGCTCGGAGATGGTCACGCGGCTCGCCGACTTCCTGCGCCGCCGCTCCAAGATCGCCCTCGTCGAGCGCACCGAGGTCATCGCGCGCTCGCCCGGGCTGCTGGAGGCCTGTCAGATCCTCTTCGGCGCCGAGGCTCAGGCGCGGCTCGACGAGTACTTCGTGGCCACCGAAAACCCAGTCACTGCCAGCGAAACAGACGTAGAGCCAGCGCGAACGACAGCGCGCCCCACAGGGTCATGACGGCGAGCTCGGCGCTCAGCCCGACCAGCCCCTGCCCCTGATTCATGATGGCGCGCAGCGAGTCGTTCAGGGCGGTCAGCGGCAGCGCGCGCACCAGCGGGTGCAGGGCCTCGGGGAATCGCTCGTACGAGAAGAAGACGCCCGAGACGACCCACATGGGCATCATCACCAGGTTCATCAGGCCCGACGCGGTCTCGACGTTGCTGGTGCGCGACGCGGCGAGGACCGCGATCCCGGCGAAGCTGGCGGTGCCCAAGAGCATCACCACGGCCAGGGCCGGCCAGGAGCCGTGGACTGTGACGTCGAAGGCCAGGTAGGCGAAGGTCAGCAGGGCCATGACCTCGAAGACCATGAAGACGAAGCGCGCGATGATGTACGAGAGCAGGAAGTGCGAGCGGTGCATCGGCGTCACGGCGAAGCGGCGCATGAGGCGCTTTCGGCGCGACTGGACGATGGCGTAGCCGATGCCCCACAGCCCCGTGCTCATCAGGTTGACGCCCAAGAGGCCCGGGACCAGGAAGTCGATGTAGCGCGCCCCGGACTCGGAGACCCTCTCCTCGGAGATCTCCGCCGGATCGCGACGTCCGAAGCGGCGCTGGAGGCGGTCGTCGACGGCGAGGCGGGCCGCCCGGCTGCGCGGGTTGGTGGGGTCGAACCGGTAGTTCAGGCGCGGTGTGACTTCGGGGCCGCCGCCCACGGCGCTCGGCGAAGGGTCAATCCGCAGCTCGAGATCCACGCGCCCCCCGCGCAAGGCGTCTCGGGCTGCTTGCTCGGTGTGCTCTTGGGCGACCACCGCGCCGTCCTCGCCCAGAGCGGCGCTCAGCGCGACGGCCTGCTCGCCGACCAGCGCCACCCGGTACACGTCGCCGGCGTCATCGCGGAAGGCGATCCCGAGGCCGATGGTGAGCAGCACCGGGAAGACGAAGACCCAGAAGAGCGCACTGGGCTCGCGGATGAACTCGATGAGGCGGGCGCGGGTCAGCTCGAAGAGCGGGTGCCCCGGCCTGTAGTCGGGCGAGCTGGCTTTTCTCGGTGCGTCATTCTTCACGGAGCGCCCTCCCGGTCAGCTCGACGAAGACGTCCTCCAGGGTCGGCTGGTGGGTGGTCAGCTGCGAGAGCGAGCGGCCTTGGCGGGCTAGCTCCTGCATCAACGCGGCCAGGGCCTGGGGGTCGCGGCCCAGGGCGACGTGGTGGGAGCCGTCGTCGGCGCCGCGGTAGCGCAGCACGCCGGGGAGCGCGGCCACCGAGGCGCCGTCGAGGGGGCCGTCCACCGCGAAGACCACGAGCTGCTCGGCACCCAGGCGCTGGATAAGCTCCGCCGGCGTGCCGAGGGCGATGATCTTGCCGTGGTCCATGACGCCCACGCGGTCGGCCAGCACCTCGGCCTCGCCCATGTAGTGGGTGGTCAGCAGCACGGTGCCGCCGGCCGCGCGGAAGCCCTCGATGACGTCCCAGACCCGGCGGCGGGCTTGGGGGTCGAGGCCGGTGGTCGGCTCGTCGAGGCAGAGCAGGTCGGGATCGCCGGCCAACGCACAGGCCAGGGCCAGCCGCTGGCGCTGCCCGCCCGAGAGGTTGCCGACGCGGGCGCGGGCCTTCGACTCGAGCTCGACCAGGGCGATCAGCCCGGAGACCGACCGGCCCGTGGGGAAGAAGCTGGCGAAGAGGCGCAGGGTCTCGGCGACGGTGAGGCGCTCGTCGAGCTGGGTCTCCTGAAGCTGGGCGCCGATCTGCCCGCGCAGCGCCCGGTCGCTCGCCGCGCCCTGCCCCCACCGGTGGCCGAGGACCTCGATGACGCCAGCGTCGGGCATGCCTAGCCCCTCGATCATCTCCATGGTCGTCGTCTTGCCGGCGCCGTTGGGGCCGAGCAGCGCGAAGCACTCGCCGCGGCGGACCTCGAGCTCGAGGCCGTCGACAGCGACCAGGTCGCCGAAGCGGCGCACGAGACCGCGACAGCTTATGGCGACGGCGACGCTCACGTGGGGGCCGGCAGCGCGTCGGGCGAGCGGGGACGCTGGTGCGCCGCCACCATGCCCGGCGGTGGCGAGGGCAAGCGGACGAGGAAGCCGACCATGGTCCCCAGGGTCACGACGTTGACCGCCGACGGCACGCCCCACAGGGTCTCTTGCAGCAAAAACACCGAGGTGCCGGCGACGAAAAAGGCGGCGACGCGCAGCTCCGCGGGGTGCGGTCCGCGGACGCGCCAGACCGCGGTCATAAAGAGCATCAGCATCAGCAGCATCAGCCCGACCCCGCCCTTGAGCGCGTAGACCGACCAGCCGATGTGCGGGTGGTGGATCTCGTCGTTGAGGCTCCAGGGGATGGGCTCCGGCGAGTCGACGTAGCCGCCCAGCCCGCGCCCGATGGCCATCTCCTTCGCGCTCAGCGCCTCGATCATCAGGCGCGTCTCCATCAGCCGCGGGTTCTCGGTGATCAGCATCTCCTCGATCTCTTGGCCGGTCAGGCGCTGCTCGAGGCCCTCGGTGAAGCGGCCCAGCCCGCCGACGTCGCCGGCCTCTTGGTAGAAGGGCAGCGCGGCGGCGGCCAAGACGCCGACCAGGGCGAGGCGGCGCGGCCAGGACTGAAGGCCCGCGAGCAGCAGCAGCGGGACCACGAGCACCAGGGCGTTTCGGGCGAAGGGGCCGCGCTTCTGGGCCAGGATGATGATGGCGATCAGCACGAAGAAGGTGCCCCAGCCGATGAGCCGGCGTTGGCGCGACGGGGTGCCCAGGAAGAAGACGATGGGCCAGCAGGCGAGCAGCGACGAGCTCGCGTAGCCGCGGGAGTCGAGGACCTCGCGGCGATCCAGCAGATCCACGCCGATCAGGCCGCCGACCGCCGCGATGACGCCAACGATGGCGGCCACGGTGAAGGCCTGCTCGAGGGTGCGGCGGTTGGACTCGCGCTGGACCAGGAAGACGGTGCCGAGAAAGCCCATGAATGAGGCGGCGTCGAAGAGCACGCCGCTGACGAGGGGGTAGCCGGCGGCGAACCCGCGCACCGACTGGCCCAGCACGTAGAGGAAGAGCATGCCGAGCAGCAGGCGGGGGGCGGGGCGGATGCGCGCGCTCAGGCCGAGCAGGAACTCGCTGAGGCCGCCGGCGGCGAAGAGCCCGAGGCCGAGGGTGCCGAGGGCGTTGGACGAGGTGAGGCCGGAGTCGCCGAGGGTCTCGGAGAGGAATGGCGAGAGCGCCGAGATGACGAGGAAGAAGATGCCCCCGACGATGCACAGGCGGGCGATCACGAGGCGGGGCTCGCGGGGAGGCGGGCGCGGCAGGCGCTGAGGTGGTAGCGCGCGGCGGCGTCGTCGGGGTCGGCGCTCACGACGCGCTCGAAGGCGGCGATGGCGGTGGCGTCGTCGCCAGCGAGGGAGGCGGTGACCCCGGCGGCGAAGGACTCGCGGTGGGCGAGGCGGCGGGCGATGGCGTCGGCGGGCAGTACATCGAGGATTTCCCAGAGTGTGACCGGCTCGCTTTTACCGCGAACTACGACGCGGTCCACCATGCGCATCCGGTAGGCGTCGGCGTCGGCCAGCCGCTCGCGGGTGGTGTCGGTGATGAGGATGGAGACGCCGTAGTGGCGGGTCAGGGCCTCGACCCGCGCGGCGAGGTTGACGCTGTCGCCGAGCACGGTGCAGGACAGGCGGTCTTCGTCGCCCACGGTGCCCAAGACCAGCGGGCCCGTGTGGATCCCGACGCCCACCGCGATGGCCTCGCCGCCCTCCTCGGAGCGCAGGCGGTTGTGCGCCGCGAGGGCGTCGATGCTGGCGATGGCCGCGCGCACGGCGTTGTCGGCGCCGTCGTGCCGCTCGGGCGGGAAGAGCGCCATGATCGCGTCGCCGATGTACTTGTCGATGAAGCCGTCGTGGCGAGTGATCTCGGGCGCCATAATCCCCAAGTACTGATTGATGAAACCGAAGCTCGCCTCGGGCCCCATGCGCTCGGCCAGGGAGGTGAAGGCGCGGACGTCCGAGAAGAGGACCGTCATCTCCATGGTGACGTGATCGCCGCGGCGAATCTGGACGATCGTCTCGCGCTCGAGGAGCTCGAGGAACTCGAAGGGGACGAAGCGGCGGGTGGCGGCGTGGGTGGCGCGCAGCTCGGCCAGGGTGCGGGTGAAGCGGTCGGACAGCGCCAGGCTCATGGAGAGCACGAGCGCCGGGAAGCCGAGGGTGACGGGCGCGAGGGGAAAGTCGCGCACCCAGGTCGGGGGCCACAGGGTGATGATGGTGGTGGCGGCGAAGAGCGTGGCGCCGACGACGATGATGCGGGCGGGGCGGTGGCCGCGGCCGGCGGCGCGGGCGATGAGGGTGACCAGCACCACCGCGGCGACGGCCGAGATGACGTCGGAGAGCAAGGTGACGACGTCGTTGTCGACGCCCAGGGTCGCCGCGAGGAGGAAGAGCGCTATCGCGACGGCGGAGATGCTGCGGAGGCGCCAGCCGGGCGGGCGGTCGAAGAGGAACTGCGTGGTGAACTCGACCGCGCTGACGATGACGAGGGTGCCGGTGAGGCGCCGGGCGAGGGTCGCGGCCTCGAGGCGGTAGCTGCCGAAGGCGAGCCAGACCTCGGACTGCGAGCCGATGAAGCCGGCGACGCCGGCGCAGAGCAGGCCGTACCAGAAGTAGGCGCGCAGCTCGAGGCGGCGGCTGAAGAGGTGAAGCTGCAGCAGCGCCACCATTAAGAGGATGCCGGCGAGCCAGAGGTTGCGCTCGGCGTGGCGGCGCTCGGCCTCGACGTGGCCTGAGACCGCGGTGCGCAGCTCGGACTCGAGGCCCAGGCGGAGCGGCCCGCCGGTGATGGCGCCTCCGCCTAGCGCCGCCGGGGGGCCGTCCCTGCGGTCCACGCGCAGCATCACCGTGACGGAGGCGCCCTCGGGGGCGAGGTCGCTGGGGATCGCGAACACGCGCGGGCCCCCGACGCCGTCGCGCTGGCCGCCGACTCGCCGCCCGGCCACATACAGGTCAAAGGCCCCCAGGACGCGGCCGATGGCCACCGCGCGTGGGGCCGCTGCGGCGGGAAGCTCGGCCTCGGTGGCGTACCAGAACACGTCGCCGGGGGCGAAGCGGGCGGCGATGGCGGCGGGGTCCGGCAGCTTCAGGGTGCGCCAGTGCCCGTCGCGCGCGTCGGGGGGCTCGGCGCGGTCGACCGGGCTCAGCGCGACGCGCCACTCTCCCGCGAGGTCGGTGCCCGCGCGCGCCGCGGCCGCGCTCGACGCGACGCAGCTGAGCAGGGCGACCAGGAGCAGCACACGCAGCACAGGTGACCTCATCGGACGGGCGCAGGCGTCGCGGGTGGCGCGGCGTCGCGCGCTGCGGCCGCCTCAAACACGAGGCGTCAACCTGCCACGAGTCGGCACCGGCGTGCGAATCACATTAACCCCATCGAAACAGCGCGGAAACACCGCGCTCCGATGCTCACCGGGTCAGGGCAGCGCCCGCTACCACACATTCCCGTGTGTACCCCGGCGCCCTTCTCACTCCCGTCCAGGAGACCGCTGTTGAGACCGCGTTACAAAACCGTCCTCCCCACGCTCGCCGCCGTCGCTGTCTGCGCGTTGGTGCTCACGGGGCTCGCCACGCAGGCCTACGCCGATGAGCCGGCCACGCCCCAGACCCTCGAATCCGTGAGCTCCGCGGTCGACCAGGTCGCGTGGACCCTCAACAACCTCTGGATCATGCTCGCCGGCTGCCTCGTCTTCATCATGCACCTGGGCTTCGCCACGCTCGAGAGCGGGCTCACCCGCTCGAAGAACACGGTCAACATCCTGTTCAAGAACACGATGATCGTGTGCATCGGGCTGCTGACTTACGCCCTCATCGGCTTCCACATGATGTACCCGGGCGAGTTCAACGGGTTCTTTTCTCTCGGTAACTTCGGGGCGTTTATCACCATCGACCCGAGCGACGCCGCCGCGGTCCAGGCGAACCTGACCTCGGACTACAACCCCGGATACACCTGGTACACGGACTTCTTCTTCCAGGCGATGTTCGCCGCGACCGCCGCCACCATCGTGTCCGGCGCCGTCGCCGGGCGCGTCAAGCTCAGCACCTTCCTCGTCTTCGCGACCCTCTTCGTCGGCATCAGCTACCCCATCACGGGCAGCTGGGTCTGGGGCGGCGGCTTCCTCAAGGAGATGGGCTTCTACGACTTCGCCGGCTCGACGCTGGTGCACTCGGTCGGCGGCTGGGGCGCCCTGGTCATGGCCATCATCCTGGGACCGCGCCTCGGCAAGTACACCCCGAACGGCGGCGTGCGCCCCATCTTCGGGCATAACCTGCCGCTGGCCACGGTCGGCGCGTTCCTGCTCTGGTTCGGCTGGTTCGGCTTCAACGGCGGCTCGGTGCTCTCCGCGGACGCCGCCGCGGTCTCCCTGGTCCTCGTGACGACCTCGATGGCGGCCGCAGCCGGCGCGATGGCGGCTGGCCTCGTCTCGTGGCTGCACGGCGGCAAGCCCGACCACTCGATGGCCCTCAACGGCATGCTCGCAGGCCTCGTCGGCATCACGGCGGGTGCGGACCAGATGGCGGTCTGGGAGGCCGTCGTCATCGGCGCGATCGCCGGCACCTTGGTCTACTTCGCCGTCATCACCATCGACAAGAAGCTCAAGATCGACGACCCGGTCGGCGCCATCAGCGTCCACTTGGTCTGCGGCATCTGGGGCACGCTGGCGGTCGGCATCTTCGGCCAGAAGGCCGGCATGGGCCAGGTCACCACGCAGCTCATCGGCATCGGCTCGGTCGCGGTCTTCACGGTGGTGTTCACCCTCATCGTCGGGCTCGCGCTCAAGGCGACCATGGGCCTGCGCGTCCACGAGAAGGAAGAGCTACAGGGTCTGGACATCGGCGAGCACGGCCAGGAGGCCTACGCGGGCTTTCAGATCTTCAGTAACCAGTAGGACCATCTCACTCACACGCCCATGGCGGGCGCGACCTGAGCGTCGCGCTCGCCGCTCAGACCGGAGGAATCCCCATGAAGCTAGTCGTCGCGTACATCCAGCCCGAACGCCTCAACGCGGTGAAGCAGTCGCTCGCTGAGGCCGAGGTCTTCAAGATGTCGGTGACCAATGCGCTCGGCTGCGGCCAGCAGCGCGGATACAACGAGAGCTACCGCGGCAACATCGTGGAAGTGAACCTGTTGAAGAAGGTGCGGCTCGAGATCGGGGTCAACGACGACTTCGTCCAGACCACCATCGACGCCATCATCAAGGGCGCGCGCACCGGCGAGATCGGCGACGGGAAGATCTTCGTCACGCCGCTGGAGCAGGCGATTCGCATCCGCACCGGCGAGACGGGCAGCGAGGCCATCGGCTGAGTCCGTGGGGAGGGTGCCAGCGCGCCCTCCCCCGTCCCCCGCGGCCCTCTCGGCGGCGCTCTGGCGGGTCTGGCACTCACCGGCCTCCTGGTGCATTCTGGCGCGGTCTCTAGGCCGCGTGTGATCGCGCGGCTCGGCAGCCCTCCGCACCGTCACACCGAGGAAGCCAGCCGTGGCGAACGCCCCCTACCGCCGGTCGGTGGTCCACGCTTTGCCTGCGAAGGCCGCGCTCAGCGCCCTCGCTGTCTGCGCGTGCCTCGCGACCTCTGCCCTCCCCGCCCACGCCGAGGCCTCCCTCCGCTGGCGCGGCTCGATCCTCGGCGACATCCGCTTCGCCACCACCGACGGCGTCCCCTTCGAGCGCCTCGAGACCACCGGCGAGGTCCGGCTCACCGCGCGCCTCTCCAAGCACGTCGCGGCCGGCGGTCACGCGCGCCTGATGTTCCTGCACACGCAGAACCCCAGCCGCTTCGAGGACCTCACCGACCGCTCCAAGCTCGACCCCTTCCGCATCGAGAGCGACGCCCTCTTCGTCGAGTTCATCAACATCGGGCTCGAGGGCCTGGACCTCCGCATCGGCCGCCAGCAGATCATCTGGGGCACCGCCGACCGCTTCCACCCGACCTCGAACCTGAACCCGCTGGACCTCGAAGACCCCATCGGCTTCGGCCAGGTCATCGCCAACGAGATGGTGTCGCTGCGCTATCGCCCGGACTTCAGCGCCGGCGACGGCGACGTGCCGTGGTTCGACGAGCTCTCCCTCGAGCTGGTCTTCGTGCCCTTCTTCAAGCCGGCCGAGGTCCCCGGCACCGCCCGCGCCGCCTTCACCGAGCGCGCCGAGTTCCGCCCCCGCGCCAACACCCCGCTCATGGTGCGCCTGGTCGACCAGCAGGACGCCCTCATCGAGGCGGGCTGGACCTTTACGAACAACCCCAGCATCCACATGCCCGAGCGCAACCTCCGCAACAGCATGTTCGGCGGCCGCCTGGGCTTCCGCCTCCTGGGCATGGATCTCGGGTTCTCGTATTTCCGCGGCTTCGACGACATCCCGCGCGCCGAGCGCATCCTGTCGACGGTGGTCGTCACCGACGTCACCACCGACATCCAGCTCACCTACCCGCGCGTGCAGGTCTTCGGCTTCGACTTCGCCACCAGCCTCGAGTGGCTCGGCGGCATGGGGCTGTGGGCCGAGGTGGGCATCACTCAGCACCCCGACCTCTTCCGCGCCGTGCTGACCGGCCCGGCGGTCAACGTCAACGAGGCCGAGACCGAGTACCCGAAGGGCCTCTTCACCAAGGCCGTCATCGGCCTCGACTACTCGATCACGCCCTGGTGGTACATCAACTTCCAGTACCTGCGCGGCTTCCCCGACGAGTTCGGCACCGACATGATCCAGAACTACATCGTCGCCGGAATGGACTTCAAGTTCGGCACCGACACGTGGCTCATCCGCCTCTTCCCCATCGTGAACGTGGATGACGGCTCGTTCGTGCTCTACCCCCAGATCACGGCGACTCCGTGGACCGGGGGTGAAATCACCCTGGGCGCCTTGATATACTCAGGCGATTTGAAGAAGAAGCGAGACGTCTCCAAGAAATTCGAGAGCCTCGTGGTCGGTAGCAGCAGCGTCTTCCTCCGCGCCAAGGCGAGCTTCTGATGAATCGCCACCTGATTATTCTGCCAGTCCTGCTCGCGTTCGCTCTGACCAGCGCCTGCCTCGCTGACCGCGCCGACTCCTGCAACATCGACAGCGATTGCAGCCAGGGGTTCGCCTGCTCGCCCGACAAGGTCTGCGTCGACTTCGCGGGCCTGCTCGAGTCGTTCACGCTGAAGAAGCCCCCGAAGCCGGTGAAGGACGCGGTCACGACGGCCGACGCGGTGCCTGACAGCGCGACCGACAGCGGCGACTCCGGCCCCACCTGCAAAGTGCCCCGCGGCATCTTCGAGCCGGGTGCGGCGCCCTGCGGCGAGCCCGACGAGAAGCTCACGGTCACCAGCGTCTGCATCGCCCCCTCTGGCCACGGGACCGAGGGGCTGGCGGCGGTGGGAAACCCCATCCTCGCCGGCCAGTTCTTCGACGGCACCTTCACGCTGGAGGCCTGGATCGACGGCGAGCTCGGCAACGGCTGCAATCCGACCATCCGCTGGATCCGCGCGCCGACCGACCGCCTCGCCGACTGCACCATCGTGCACGGCGACACCATGCCCATCGAGGTCATCGGGGTCATCGAGCTCTTCGTGCAAGAGCCGAAGTTCAATCCCGCCACGGGCGTGATGACCGGGCTGGTGGACGAGGACGCGATCCTCGCGGCCATCAACCCGGCCATCAAGGACATCGCCGACAACTTCATCGAGAAGGACGTCGACACCAACAATGACGGCGTCGACGACAAGGCGAGCGTCATCGTGACCATCCAGTTCGGCCCGGGCGAGCCGACGGAGTGCCCCACCGAGTAGCGGCGCGGGTAGCCGTCTTTTCCCCAGGCGCCACCTACGAAAAAGGCGGACCCCGTGGGGCCCGCCTCTCGCGTGTCAGGTCGACGCTCTAGCGCCAGCCCGCAGGTTACTCGCCGCGCACCAGGTTCTTCTTCTGGAAGAGGCTGTCCTCGAGCGGCAGGCCGACCTCCTGCGACTCCATCTCCAGCGTCGTCACCAGGCCGCCCGTCTCGTCGCGCATGGTCACCATCCGGTAGGTGGGCACGCCCTCCATGACCTCGTACTTGCTGCGCTCCTGGGTGCGCACGCGCTTGCCGCCGTCCCAGTACTCGATGACCTCGGGCAGGGTGGTCTTGCGCGAGACCTTCACCCGCAGCTTGTCCCAGGTCACGTCCGCGTCGGGCTTCTTGGCCAGGTCCAGCCAGATGGCGTCGGCCCCCTTCTCGCCAAAGCTGGCGTCATAGAGCTTCGACAGGTCCTCCGTCGACATGTCCGAGTAGGTCAGGTTCGACCCGAGCAGCGTCTGCCGCTTGGCGTGGCTGGCGACGCGCCGCACGTTGTCGGTCTGCGGCGAGTACACGTACATGACGCTCTGGCCCGAGGTCAGGATGCTCATGCCCTTGACCTCGCCCGGGTCCAAGAAGCGAACCAGCCGCTGCTTGCCGCCCTTCTGCCAGACCTTGAACCGCAGGGTCTTGCCGGGGCTGGAGCCCGCCTTGACCGTCATCTTGAAGGTCCACAGCTGCGACGGGTAGTGGTTCATCAGCTTGTCGCCGGCCTCGAGCATCGCTTGCGCGCCCTTGGCCTCGAGCTCCGCGAGGGTCTCGCCCGCGTGCGCGGGGCCGCCGGCTGCGGTCAGCGCGACAAGGGTGAGGGCGGGCACGCACAGGGCGAGGGCGAGGCGAGTCAGGTGCTTCATCAGGCATCTCCAGGGGGGTTGGCGGGGGTGGCCGGACCGCCGGCTGGCTTCCACCAGTCGAGCAAGGCCGGCAAGAGGACGAGGGTCGCCAGGGCGGCGACCAGAAGGGTCTCGGCGGTGAGCAATCCGAATCGGGCCATGGGGACGATGGTGGCCCAGGCCAGGATGACGAATCCAGCGGTGATCTCGGCCGCGTTGATGAGGATCGAGCGCCCCGTGGTCCGCATCGCGGCGTGCAGGCCGCCCTCGCGATAGCGCCACATGAAGTGAATCGCGTAGTCGATGCCGGTCCCCAGGGCGATGCTCGAGAGCATCGAGGCGCCGATGTCGAGGGGCAGCTTGCTCGGGAAGAGCCCCATCAGGCCGAAGGTGACCAGCAGGGTCAGCCCGGAGGGGATGGCGCCGAGCAGGCCGCCGAGCACGCTCTTGAAGACGATCATCATCACCAGCAGCACCAGCGGCAGGCTGACGAGGAGGCTCCACGTCTGGTTGTGTTGGACGGAGTCGGTCATGGCCTGCTGGAGCACGGGGTAGCCGCTGACGGTGGCGGTGATGGGGGTGATGGGCTCGGCTCCGGCGACGGCGGGGGGAGGTGTCGCGAGCCCCACCACCCACTCGGGCTGGAGCAGGTCGTCGACGATGGCGGCGACGCGAAGATTCACACCGGCGGGGAGCTCGCCGACCAGCGCCCGCACGCGCTCCACCGAATCGCCGGTCAGCAGCGGGCGGATCTCCTCGCTCACCTGGGTCTCGAGGTAGCGCGCCCCCTTCTCGAAGGACTTGGTGTCTTCGAGCTCCGACGGGGCGGCGTGCTTTCGCGCGATCTCGATGAAGCGCTCGGGCGTCAGGGCGCGGCCGGCCGCGGCGGCGGTCACCTCGGCCACCAACGCCGCGAGCGCGCCGTCGTCCTTCATCTCCATCATCTCGTCTTCGCCGATCTCCCGGTCGAGGACGGACTTCACTCCGCGTCCCAACGCGACGGCGTCGGGGCGGGCGGCGGACTCCAGGATGGCCACGAGCTGCTCGACGGTCACGGGGCCGTGGCCGCCGGTCCCCTCAGCGCCCACGGTCGGCCGCGTCCCGGCCAGCGCGGCGATGCGCTCGGCGGCGTCGCGCACCACGGACTCGGTCCCGGGCGAGTCACGCGGGACCATCACGGCGTAGGGCAAGAGCGACTCGGCCGCCAGCGCGCGAATCTGCTCGGTCATCGGGGTCACGCGCCCCGTGTCGAAGCCGCCGATGCCGACCTGGATCAGCGCGCCCGTCCAGGACTCGTCGACCAGCAGGCTGACCGCCGGGTCCGTGCGCCGCGCCAGAAAGCCCATCTGGGCGATCTCTTTCCTGGCGCGGCTGAGGCGGCGCTGCCCTTTGAGGCCCTCGTGCACGATGGAGAGCACGTTGGAGATGCTCTCGACGCGCGTGACGCCCTCGACCGCGCGCAGGCGGTCCTCGAAGGCGGCGATGCGGTCGAGGCTCGCCGGGTCACGGACGTCCGCGCTCACCAGGATCTGAAGGAAGACCGAGCCGCCGAACTCGTTCTCCATGAACTGCTCGGCCAGGTCGGGGGCCGAGCCCGGCTCGAAGAAGGACCCGGTGTCCATCCGCGTCTCGATCTTGGGGATCTGCCACGCGAAGAAGGTCGCGATGGGCACCACGGCCAGCAGCACGATGGCGCGATTCGCCCGGCTCCAGAGGGCCAACCCGACCATCCACTCGTCGATGCGCAGCCCGACGGCGGTAGGTCGACGCGGTGGCAGCGGCAGCAGGTGCAGCAGCGCCGGGACCATGAAGAGCGCGAGGCCCGAGCAGATCGCCGTGCCCAGCGCCATCTGCCAGCCGAACTCGCGCATCGGCGCGAGATCCATCACCAGGAAGCTCAAGAAGCCGGCGACGGTGGTCAGGCCTGTGACGATGATCGGCCAGCCCAGGTTGGCCAGCATCCCGACCTCGTCGGCGTCGTGCTCCAGGTACCAGACGAGCAGATGCACCGCGTAGGCCGACCCCAGCGCCACCAGGATGACCGGCAGCGAGCTGGAGATCAGCGTCAGCGGCTGGCCGAACCAGGCCATCGCGCCCAGGGTCCACAGGATGCCGAGCCCCACGGTGCCGACGGTCAGCAGCGCGGCGCGGATGGAGCCCAGGCTCAGCAGGATGAGGATCAGGATGACGCCGACCACGTAGGGGGCCAGGCGCTGGAGGTCGCGCTGGGAGCCGTTCGCGGCCGCCTCGGCGATGAACGGCGCGCCCGCGAAGTGGAGGCGCGTCCCCGGCGGCGGCGGCAGGGCCTCCGCGGCCTTGCGGACGGCCTCCGCGGCGGCCTTCGTCGACAACCCCGAGCCGCTGCCGTCGCGGAGCTGGCAGACCAGCATCGCCGAGCTGCCGTCGAGCGAGACGATGCTCCCTGCGAGATAATCCAGCCCGAGGATATCCGCCCGAATCGCGTCCAAGGCCGCCGCGTCGGTGGGCACCGGCTTGGGCACGAGCTCCCTATGCTCGGCCTCCTCCTCGCCCATGATGACGGCGAGCTCGGTGATGCCGGTGACGAACGCGACCTCGGGCTGGCCTTCGATGGCCGCCGTGAGGTCCCGCAGCCAGGTCAGGCGCGCGTGGGTGTAGAGGCCGCCGTCGGCGAGGTCCGCCTCCACGCCGACCAGGGCGACGCTCAGGCTGCCGAAGCGCTCGGCGATGCGGTTGAACCCGAGGACCTCGGGGTCTTCCTGCGGCAAGAAGCGCACGACGTCGTCGTCGTAGACCGGCGGCAGGCGCACCGCGGCGAGTATCGAGAGGGCGGCGATGGCGACGAGCACGGCCACGCTGTGGCGAGTGACCCATCGCGCGAATCGCTCCATGGAGACCGCGGGCGCCGGTTTCGGCATCGGGAACGTGCCTCGTGGTGACGCCACTAAGCCCTGCCTAGGAGCGCGTGGATACGGGTATCAGATCGCCCATAAGCCGCGAAGCGCAGGGCATGCCGGTCGGCCTCGGTGTGACGGTAAGGCGTGGCGTGCGGGGCGAAGCCCGCGGGTCGGTCGGCGGGGGATCGATATCAGATCCGCAGGTCATATGGGATCCCAAACCACGGGAGCCGCGCCCCGACGCAGGCGCAGACGCCAGGGCGCAGGGTTCGAAAAAACGAACCGCGCGATTCCCCGTTCGAGTCGCGCGCCCCCGGGACGGCGCCGCGGAGGGTCCGCGTAACGCGCGGTGCGGCATCGCCGGTTGCCGAGGAGCCTGCCTGCGAGCTAAACCCGGTGCTGCAACGCACGCCACACTCACCGGTACCCGCGAGCGTTCCGCGCGCCGAAGCCCCTCCCGGAGAGGCCTCGCGCACCTAACCCCCCGAAAGAAGTGCAGGTTCATTATGCGGTCGCTCCTGACCTTAGCCCTGGTTTTGTGCATCGCAGTGCTGGGCGGGCTCGGCTTGGCGGCCTGCGAGTCCGGCAACAGCAACGACGGGTGCGGCGGCTGCCCCGACGGACAGATTTGCGTTGCCGCATTGCAGAAATGCGTCGCCCAGTGCGCGCCGCAATGCCAAGGGCGCGAGTGCGGATCGGACGGCTGCGGGGGCGTGTGTGGCACCTGCGATGCCGGGGAGAGCTGCACCAGCGCGGGCACCTGCTCGACCGGGTGCACGCCCGATTGCGCGTCGCGGGGTTGTGGGAGCGACGGCTGCGGCGGCGTCTGCGGCACCTGCTCGGCCGGCGAGAGCTGCACGAGCGCTGGGATCTGCGAGGGCGGCTGCACCGGCGACTGCACCGGCAAGGTCTGCGGAGACGACGGCTGCGGCGTGAGCTGCGGGACCTGCGAGGCCGGCGAGACCTGCGCGGCGGACGGCTCCGCTTGCGAGGGCGGCTGCGTCGCCGACTGCGCCGGCAAGGTCTGCGGGGACGACGGGTGCGGCGGGACCTGCGGCACCTGCGGCGCTGGCGAGGCGTGCTCGGCGGACGGATCGGCCTGTGAGGGCTGCACGGCCGACTGCACCGGCAAGGTGTGCGGCGACGACGGATGCGACGGCACCTGCGGCAGCTGCGGCGAGGGTGAGACCTGCGCGGCGGACGGCGCGAGCTGCGTGTCCGACTGTGTGCCCGACTGCGACGGCAAGATCTGCGGGGACGACGGCTGCGACGGCGTCTGCGGGACCTGCGGCGCGGGCGAGACCTGCTCGGTCGACGGATCGGCCTGCGAGGGCTGCGTGCCCGACTGCGACGGCAAGATCTGCGGCGGCGACGGGTGCGGCGGCGTCTGCGGGACCTGCATCGCTGGCCAGATCTGCTCAGAGGACGGGGCGACGTGCGGGGGATGCGTGTCCGACTGCGAGGGCAAGGTCTGCGGCGACGACGGCTGCGGCAACCTGTGCGGCGTGTGCCAGTCCGACCAGACCTGCGCGTCGGACGGGTCGGCCTGTGAGGGATGCAAGGCGGACTGCGCTGGCAAGGTGTGCGGGGACGACGGCTGCGGCGGGACCTGCGGGACCTGCGAGGCTGGCGACACCTGCGCGGCCGACGGCTCGGCCTGCGAGGGCTGCGAGGCCGACTGTGAGGGCAAGGTGTGCGGGGACGACGGCTGCGGCGGGACCTGCGGGATCTGCGACGCGGGCGACACCTGCGCGGCCGACGGCGCGGCCTGCGTGCCTGACTGCGTCCCCGACTGCACCGGCAAGGTCTGCGGCGACGACGGCTGCGGCGGCAGCTGCGGGGCCTGCGACGCGGGGACGGTCTGCGCGGCCGACGGCTCGGCCTGCGAGGGCTGCACGGCCGACTGCACCGGCAAGGTCTGCGGCGATGACGGCTGCGGCGGCGTGTGCGGGACCTGCGAGGCAGGCGACGCCTGCGCGGCTGACGGCTCGGCGTGCGAAGGCTGCGCTCCGGACTGCGCTGGCAAGGTGTGCGGCGGCGACGGCTGCGGCGGCGTGTGCGGGACCTGCGTGGCCGGCCAAGTGTGCGCGGTCGACGGCGCGGCGTGCGAGGTCGTGTGCACCGCCAACTGCGTCGACAAGGATTGCGGCAGCGACGGGTGCGGTGGCGAGTGCGGGACCTGTGATGAGGGCTCGCTCTGCGACGACGCCGGGGTGTGCTACCTGCCGAACGCGAGCTGCGCCGAGCCCGACGCCTGCGGCACCTTCTTCTCGGAAGACGGCGTGACCTGCAACTGCGACGAGTTCTGCTTCACCTTCGGCGACTGCTGCGACGACATCTGCGACGCCTGCTCGGCGACCTACCCCGACGAGTGCGGCGTGTGCGTCCCCGACTGCAACGGCAAAGAGTGCGGCGACGACGGCTGCGGCGGCGAGTGCGGGGCCTGCGAGGGCGGCGACACCTGCACAGCGGCGGGGAGCTGCGTCACGGCGGGGAGCTGCTGCACCACCTCGGACTGCTGCGAGCCCCACAACAGCGCGGGCTGCAGCGATCCGGTGGTGTCCACCTGCGTCGCTGACCTCGACTCCTTCTGCGGCGGCAGCTCCGACGGCGTCTGGGACGGCACCTGCATCGGGATTCTGGAGCAGTTCTGCGCGACGGAGTGCGGACTCTAAGAGCACCGCGCTGGGCGGTGTGTGATTTGCCACACCGCCCAGGGTGGCCGCCCTCCCCCGGCGCGTGTCACCAGAGCATCACCACGAAGGTCTTCTCGGCGAGCCGCACCGGCAGGTGCATGTGCTCGACGACCTCGAGGCCAGCCAGCCCGACCATGGCGAGCCACACCGCCGAGATGCCCATCAAGACGCGGGGCATCATCCGCGAGAGGCGGCCTGAAAGCGTCAGGACGCGGGGCAAGAGCGTGACGCCCAGCAGCATCGGGGTGGTCATGGCGACCAGGGTCAGCATGAGCAACGCCCCGTGGACGGGCGAGCCGGTCGTCGCCCCGAGGCCCAGCACCCACATGGGGATCATGCAGGGCAGCAGCCCCATGAGCAGCCCGAGGGCGAGGTGGTCGACGGGGCGGCCGCCGCTCATGTGAGGGAGGATGGCTGAGGTGACGCGGTCGGCCATGCGCTGCCAGATCGGGACGGCGCGGCGCTCCAGGCGCAACGCTGGCGGGCGGCGACGGACGAAGAGGGAGGCCAAGACGGCCGCGGCCATCAGCAGCGCCAGCACCGCACCGGCGCGGTGAAACCCAGCGCCCAGGCCGCTGCCGACCAGCCCCGCGCCCGCGCCCAGCGTCATCAAGGTCAGGGCGCGGCCCGCCTGGTAGGTCAGCACCGAGAGCGCGCCCCGCCCGGCGCTGCGGCCGCGGGACACACCCGCGACGTCGAAGCCCACGACCAAGGGACCGCACATCCCGGCGCAGTGAAAGCTCACCCAGACGAGGCCCAGGCTGGTCAGCTGAGTCCAGGCCGCGGCGGTGGCCTCGGTCACGGCGAGGCGGCGCTCGGCGGTGCCGACGGCGCGGACGACGCAGGCGGCGGCAGCAGCGCGACGGGGTGCGTGATGGCGACGACGTAGAAGACCACGTTGAACGCGATGAGCACCGCGAAGAAGCTCGCGATGGCCACCGCCGTCCGGTTGATGCCGGTCGGGGGCGCGGCGGAGTCCGTCGCGGGGGAGTGTGTCGCTGAGGTGGCTTCGCTCACGGTGTGCCTCCGGGCTTCGGCGCTCGCGGGCCGAGGATCTCGACGTGGAGCCGCTGCTCCGTGGCGCTCTCGGAATCAGAGATGATCAGCTCGACCGACGCGCCGACCCCGAGCTCGCCCGCCGGAATCTCCAGCACCACAGGGAATCGGTGGTTCTTGAAGGGGTCCAGCACCATCTCGGCCTGGGGGATGATCACGCGAGGATCGCCCGAGATCGCGGGCGCCAGCACGAAGCGCGCGGGTGCTGGGTTCTTGTTGACCACGTTGACCAGGATCCGGTTCTGCACCTGGCCCTCGTGCACGAGGTAGGGCACGCCCTGCACGCGGGTGACGTTGGCCTCGAAGGGCTTGTGGGTTTGAAACATCACGGTGGCGACGGCGAGACCCAGCAAGCCCGCGAGCACGTAGGCGAAGACCCGCGGCCGCCAGAAACGACGCGGCTCGCCCGACAGTCCGGCCTGAGAGTCGTAGCGGATGAGGCCCTTGGGCCGCCCCACCTTCACCATGATCTCGTCGCAGGCGTCGATGCAGTAGGCGCAGCCGATGCACTCAAGCTGCAGCCCGTGCCGGATGTCGATGCCGGTCGGGCACACGGCCACGCAGCGGTTGCACGCCACGCAGTCGCCCGCGCCGGGGTCGGTGACCTTCCCGCGCGGCTCGCCGCGCCGCACGTCGTAGCCGATGATCAGCGTGTGGTTGTCCTGCAGCGCCGACTGAAGGCGTCCGTAGGGGCAGATGACGATGCAGAGCTGCTCTCGGAACCACCAGAAGTTGAAGTAGAGGATCCCGCTCATCACGACGGTCCAGATGAAGGCTGCCGGATACTCGGCGGGGCCGTCGGTCCACAGGCGCGCGACGCCGTCGGCGGACACGAAGTAGGCGATGAAGACCATGGCGATGGCGACCGAGAGCACGATGTAGATCGCGTGCTTGAGGCCCTTGCGCCACAGCTTGTCGAAGTTCATCGGGGCGGCGGCGAGCCGCGCGCGGCGGGGCGCGGGACCCTCGATGAGGCGCTCGATGCGTCGGTAGACGCCGTCGAGGAAGACCGTCTGGGGGCAGGCCCAGCCACACCAGATGCGCCCGAAGAGCGCGCTCATGACGATCAGCCCGAAGCCGATCCCCGTGAGGATGAAGAAGACGAGGTAGAAGTCTTGGGCGTTGAAGCTCTGCCCGAAGAGCCAGGCTTGGCGGGCTGGGATGTCCAGCAGCACGGCCGGCTGCCCCCCCACCGTCAGGAAGGGGAGCCCCACGTACAGGATGATGAGCACGGCGTACACCCAGGGCTTCGCGCGGGAGTAGACCCCCTTCGCGTCGGCGGGCAGGACGTAGCGGCGGTGGCCCCCATCGTCCAGCATCGACAGCGAGTCGAGATTGGGTGCGTCGTGCTGCTTGGCAGCCATGGTGTTGCTTCCTAGGTCAGCGCGAGCCAGCCGGATACAGGCAAAATCAGGGGGTGGGTGCTTTTCCGTCCGCGTCGACGCCCTCGGGCGCTTTCCCGGCGACCTCGGTGTTCGCGAGGGTCAGCACGTACGCCGTGACCTCGCGCACCTTCGTGTCGCCCAGGGTGGGCCGCCACGCGACCATGCCCTTCTCCAGCACGCCCTGCGAGACGGTCTTGTAGATGCTGACCGGGTCGCCGCCGTGGATCCACCACTTGTCGGTGAGGTTCGGGCCGATCTTGCCCTCGGCGCGGTCCCCGTGGCAGGCGACGCAGTAGGTCGTGAAGATCTCCGAGCCGCGGGCCACCACGGCCGAGTCCTCGACCAGCGCGCTCAGCTCCTCCGGCGTGACCTGCGAGGCCAGCATCTTCTCCTCCCACGCCGCCTTCTCGATGGCGAACTCCGAGGCGTGAGACGGCAAGATCCCCGCGCTCTGGTAGAGGAACCAGTACACCATCGCGAAGACGATGCTCCCCCAGAAGGTCAGCAGCCACCAGTTCGGTAGCTGGTTGTCGAACTCGCGGATGCCGTCATAGACGTGGTCAGTCTCGACGGGCGCGTCCTTGGTCATCTCAGACATCGTCGTGCCCTCCAAAGGCGTCGCTTGCATCGTCTGCGAGGGGCAGCGCGGCCATCCTCGCGTGTTCCGGGTCACGCTGGCCCGCCAGCCACGACCGCACGACGACCGTCGTGAAGATGGCGGCGAAGACCAGCATCGCGAAGATGGGCAGGCTCAGAAGCTCGGTGTGCGAGAGGGTTTGGCTCAGCATGGGGGTGCTCCTTGCCGTCAGGGTGTGGCGGGGGTGAGGCCGCTGACCGCGGCGCTGGTGGTGACCGGCGGCCCTGTGTTTTTCCCGAGGGATTGCAGGTACGCGATGATCGCGACCATCTCGGAGTCCCAGGCGACCGTGACGCCCTGAGTGGCGAGGTCGGCGGCCAGGGCGCGCCCGTCGGCCTCGACGCGGCGTGAGGCCTCGGCGATGTCCTCGTTGGTGTACGGGACGCCGAGGGTCTTCATCGCCCGCAGCTTCAGCGCCGTGTCATCGACGTCGATGCGGCGATCCGCCATCCAGTCGTAGGGCGGCATCAGCGAGCCGGGCGAGGTCGAGCGCGGGTCGACCATGTGCTGGTAGTGCCACAGGTTCGGGTACTTCCCGCCCACACGGGCGAGGTCCGGCCCCGTGCGTTTGGACCCCCACTGGAAGGGGCGATCGTAGATGCCCTCGGCCGCCGTGCTGGGGTCGCCGTAGCGCATCACCTCGCTCACGAAGGGCCGAATCATCTGGCTGTGGCAGGTGTAGCAGCCCTCATTCACGTAGGCGTCGCGGCCCTGAAGCTCGAGCCCCGTGTACGGGCGCTGCACCGCACCCACCAGCGGGACGGCCTCGGCGATGGTCAGGGTCGGGACGATCTCGACGATGCCGCCGACCAGCACCGAGAGCACGACCAGCACCGTGAAGATCAACGCCCGCCCTTCCAGTGCGCGGTGGAAGTTGTGGCCCTCGTGCTCGCCACCCATCCGCTTGCCGAAGAGCTTCCACGCCGCGAAGAACATCGCCACCAGCACCACGGCGGTGGCGATGGCGAAGACCGCGTCGGTGGCCAGGAACACGATGGAGACGACGATGCCGAGGTAGGCCAGCACCATGGGCTTGCCGAAGACGAGGCTCGCCCACGGGACCTTCGGGCCGGGCTCCTGCTCGACGACCGTCACGGTGACGTCGACGGCCTTGCCGCTCTTCGCGGTCTTGTAGAGGTTCCACGCCATCAGGCAGAACCCGGTGAAGTAGAAGAGCCCGCCCACGATTCGCATGATGTACATGGGGCGAATCGCGATGACCGTCTCGACGAAGCTCGGGTAGAGCAGCGCGCCCTCGCTGTCGACGGCGGCCCACATCAGGCCCTGCGAGATGCCGGCCACCCACATGGCGATGGCGTAGAGCAGGATGCCGAGGGTGCCGAGCCAGAAGTGGAAGTCGGCCGCGCCCTTCGAGTAGAGCTTGGTGCCGAAGAGGCGCGGGACCAGCCAGTAGAACATGCCGGCGGCCATGAAGCCGTTCCAGCCCAGCGCGCCCGTGTGGACGTGGCCGATGATCCAGTCGGTGGTGCCTGAGGCCGGACACGCTCTGATGGAGAGCAGCGGGCTCCTCGGTCGCTGCGGCGGAAGGTCACGCTGGCGATGGAGAAACCTGATGACCGGTTTGCGCGCAGTTTGTCCCAATGGCGCCAGCGTCAGCAGGCCGCTGAGTACGCCGCCCAGCTGGCGCCCACAGATCACCGAGAAGACCATGCCTACGGACTGCGTCAACGGGAGCGCCGTGTAGCAGGTGGTGCGGGCCAGCCCAGATGTAGAGGAAGACCAGTACCCAGAAGTGGATGATCGACAGGCGATACGAGTAGACGGGGCGCTCGGCGGCCTTCGGCAGGAAGTAAAAAGATGATGCCGAGATCGGCAAGGAAGAAGGCGACAGCGTTGCGGCCGTACCACCACTGCACCAGCGCGAACCTGAACGCCGGCGTAGACCGGGTAGCTCTCGAGCCCGCGAGGATGGGCAGCGCGAGGCTGTTGACGATGTGGAGCACCGCCACCGTGATGATGGTCGCGATGTAGAACCAGCGCGCGACGTAGAGAAGTCAGCGCCGGTTGGGCCAGGGTCCAGAAGAAGTTCACTGGCGGGCGGCGACCCATACCAGGGCGATGGCGATGTCGATGGCCACTCGAGCTCGGCGTACCCTTTGCCCTGGCTGATCCCTGCCGGCAGCGTGACGGCCGCGGCGACGATGATCAGCTGCCATCCCCAGAAGCGGAACACCGACGACAGCCAGTCCGAGGCCATGCGCGCCTTGGTCAGCCGCTGCGTCGAGGTGCAGACGCCCGCGAAGATACGTTGCCGACGAAGGCGAAGATGACCGCGTTCGTGTGCAGCGGGCGCAGGCGCCCGTAGGTCAGCCACGGGACGTCGAAGTTCGCTTGAAAGAAGGCGAGCTGGGTGGCGACGGTGATGCCGACCAGCATCCCCACGATGCCCCAGATGACCGACGCCCAGACGAAGCGGCGTACGCTCCGGTCGTCGTAGGTGACACTCACTTCGCGCATGGGTTTTCCTCGGTGGTGCTTGAGTCTTCGAGCGGGTTGTGGGGGGCGGACGAGACGTCGTCCTCGAGCGGGAGAAGGGACAAGCGGTCGGCGTGGGAGTGGTCGCGCTGACCCACGCTGTGGATGAAGAGCAGGACGCCCAGCAGCGCGATGATGAAGCTGACGAAGAGGGTGAGATGGAGCGCGTTCACGCGGCCACCTCCGGCGAAACAGTCAGGTGCGGGCTGGCGATTTTTCGAGGGCCGGGCGGCGCGGTGGGCTCGCGCAGGGACGCCACGGTGAGGCCGATGACCACCAGCGAGCTGGCCGGCATGGCGATGGCGCAGACCAGCGGGGTCAGCACGCCGGCCATGGCGAGGGCGACGCCGCCGAGGTTGTAGGCGGCGGCGATCGCGAGGTTTCGGTGCGTGACGCGGCGGACGCTGCGAGCCACGTCGAGGGCGGCGGCCAGCGCGCCGGTGCCGCTGCCGACCACGAACACGTCGCAGCGCGCGGGGAGGCTTGGGCGATCGATGGCGGGGGTGGCCGAGACCCAGGCGGCGTCGAGGGCGGGGCCGTCGTTGATGCCGTCGCCGATGAAGAGGGTGTCTTGGGCGTCGATGCGGCGGACCAGGGCGGCCTTGGCCTCGGGGTTGAGGCCGCCGATGGCGCGCTCGGGGGCGACGCCGAGGGTGCGGGCGACGGCCGCGACCCGCGCGGGGTCGTCACCGCTGGCGATCCAGGTCTGGATGCCCAGGCCGCGGAGGTGGTCGACCTCGCGGCGGGCGTCGTGGCGCAGGACCTCCTCGAGGTGAAGCTCGGCGAGGACGACGCCGTCGCGGGCGAAGGCGACGGTTGAGCGCGGGCTGGCGGCCCCGGGGGGCTTGCCGAGGGTGTAGCGGTGGGAGCGGCGGACCATGGAGAGGCCGCGGCCGGGGACCTCGTGGACCAGCAGGCCCGTGTCCAGCGCGGGCGGCGCGTGGGGGGCGGGGACGGAGGCGGCGGTGGTCGCGAGGCCGAAGGCGTCCAGGATGGCGCGGCTGCGCGGGTGGGCCGAGCGGGCGACGAGCTGGTAGAGGGTGTCGCGATCCCGTGGAGAGAGCGCGTCGATGGCGGCCGGGTTGGCCAGGCGCAGGGTGCCGCGGGTCAGGGTGCCGGTCTTGTCGAAGACGACGCGGCGGACGGTGGCGAGGCGATCGAGGACGCCCTCGCGCCGGAAGAAGAGGCCGCGGCGGGCGAGGCGGGCGAAGGCGATCTCGCCGGCGAGCGGGGTCGCGAGGCCCACGGCGCAGGGGCAGGTGACGACGAGGATCGCGACGGCCACGTTCAGGGCGGCGTCGGCGCCGGTGGGCAACCAGAGCAGGAAGCCCGCGGTGGCGGCGGCGAGCACGCCGACCACCCAGACCACGCTCACGCGGTGCCAGAAGCCGGCGGCGGGCCCGGCGGCGGCGGCGGGGCTCATGAGCGCGCGCAGCGACGACGCGTCGAAGGGCTCGAGCGCGCGGGCGTAGATGGCCTGGCCGCCGTGGTTGTGGGCGCCGGCTGGCAAGCGCGCGCCCTTGGCGACGTGCTGGGGGTCGGCCTCGCCGGTGATCCACGCGAGGGAGAGCGCCGCCTCTGACGACTCGAGCCGCGCGGCGACGGGCAGCAGCTCGCCCGGGGCGATGAGCAGGGTGTCGTCGGTGTGGATCGCGGCGGCCGGGATCACGGTGAGCTGGGAGTCCGCGCTGACGCGCCGGACGCGGAGGCCGTCGATCCCCGGGTCGGCCAGCAGCATCTGGCGATTTCGCTCGACGATCCGGCGCTGCAGCCAGCGGCCGAGCAGCATCAGGGCGACGAAGACCGACAGGGTGTCGAACCACGCGGCGTCGGTGCGACCGCGGTAGAGCGACCAAGCCATCCCGGCCCAGGCGAGACCGACGCCGAGGGCGATCGGCAGGTCGAGATGCAGCACGCGCCGGCGCAGACCCTGGATCGCGCCGCGAAAGAAGACCGGCCCGCCGACCAGCACCGAGAGGGTCGCCAGGGCGAAGCCGACCAGCCCGAAGAGGGCGTGGCGATCGGGGTCCGAGGTGTCGGACAGGCCCAGGTAGAAGGCCAGCGAGAGCATCATCGCGTTCATGGCGATGGCGACGCACACCCCGAGGCGCAGCAGCAGATCGTCGGCGACTCGCTCGCCGCCGCGGCGCGCGGGGGCTGTCCGGTAGCCGAAGCGCTCGATCTCCATGAGGAAGTCGCGCACCGAGAACGCGGTGTCGTCGAAGGTCAGCGAGAGCTTGCCCAGCCCGGGGTCCAGCGCGATGTGGACGCCGCCCGCGCGGCGGCGAAACAGGGTCTGGATCAACCAGACGCAGGCGGCGCAGTGGATGCCCTGCACATCGAGATGGAGGGTCACGGCGGCGCCGGACGCGCAGCCAGAGTCCGGCGCGCAAGCTCGCGCCGACTGCAGCAGCTCGTCGAGCCAGCCGAACTCCGACGGCGGCCCATCCCCCACCGGCAGCCCAGGCCCCTGCCGCAGCGCGTAGTAGCGCCCAAGCCCCGCGCCCTCGAGCAAGGCGTTCGCCGCCCGACAGCCGCCACAGCAAAACGGTGCCGAGGCGGCGTCTTCGGCCACCTCGAGACCGCAATGCGGGCAGTCGGCGTGCGTGTGGGTGTGGAGTGCGTTCATGGGCCTGCCTGAGGGCTGCGCTGCCCTCGCGTTCGAAGCGGCTCAATGAGCAAGTCCTGTGCCAGAGCGCATCTACGCTGCAATCCCGCGCTCTTGCAGGGGGCGCGCTCGCCGCTCGCTCCGATGGGGTGTGCGAATTCCCCCACTCCGAGATCAGGGCCACCACGGGCCGCTGTGTCATTTGCCACACCCGCAGCATGGCCCTTCTGGGACGGGCGATTGCATAGGCCCACCCCGTGCGCTTTTCCGTTTGACAGGTCTGAGGGCCTCTGACATAAACCCCGTCGCGTCGCCTTCGGGTGGCACGGGCGAATAGCTCAGTTGGTCAGAGCACCTGCTTTACACGCAGGGGGTCACAGGTTCGAGGCCTGTTTCGCCCATTGAGAGTGCATGAGCGGTCCGCAAGGAACGCTGTCGAGTTTGGGGCGGTAGTTAAGTCGGTTATAACGCCGGCCTGTCACGCCGGAGGCCGCGGGTTCGAGTCCCGTCCGCCCCGCCACTTCGAAGCACGAGAGGCCTGTTGGGGAAACCCTTCAGGCCTCTCGCGTTTTCGGCGCCGATTTCCAGAGCAGGTCCCAGGCCCGCTCGGTTCGGAGCCTCCCCCGCGCCAGGATCGGCCGTGGCGCCGGCTGCGCTCCGCGGCGCTGCGCGTCACGGGCCCGGCTTTAGTCCGTGGGCCCGGGCTTCGTTTGCTTTGACGGCTTGCGGGGCGCGGTTTAGGTTCCGAGCCCTTCGTCTAGGCCAGTCCTCAGGGGGCGCGTCGTGAGCCAGTTTTTGACCGAGTACAAGCGCACGCACACTTGCGGCGAGCTACGCCGCGATGCCGTCGGCCAGACCGTCGTGCTGATGGGCTGGGTCCAGAACCACCGCGACCACGGCGGCTGCATCTTCGTCGACCTGCGCGACCGCTACGGCATCACCCAGGTGAAGTTCGACCCCGCCGTCGCGGCGGAGGCCCACGCGGGCGCCGACCGCCTGCGCTCGGAGTGGGTGCTCGCGGTGCGCGGCGTGGTCGCTGACCGCGGCGACAACGCCAACCCGAACCTGGAGACGGGCGCCATCGAGATCGAGGCGAGCCAGCTCGAGATCTTCAACTCCGCCGAGACGCCGCCCTTTGGGATCACCGACAAGCTCGACACCAATGAGAACCTGCGCCTGCAGTACCGCTACCTGGACCTGCGTCGGCGCCCGCTGCAGCAGAACCTGGTCCTGCGTCACGAGGTCGCGCGCCTGACCCGCGAGTTCCTCTGCACCCAGGGCTTCCTCGAGCTCGAGACGCCGATCCTCACCAAGAGCACGCCCGAGGGCGCCCGCGACTACCTGGTCCCCAGCCGCGTTCACCCCGGCGAGTTCTACGCGCTGCCGCAGTCGCCGCAGATCTTCAAGCAGATCTTCATGGTCGCCGGCTACGACCGCTACTTCCAGATCTGCCGCTGCTTCCGCGACGAAGACCTGCGCGCCGACCGCCAGCCCGAGTTCACGCAGATCGACATCGAGATGAGCTTCATCGGCCCTGACGACATCTTCGCGCTGGTCGGCGGGCTGGTGACGAAGCTGTGGAAGCACACCAAGGGCATCGACATCGGGGAGATCCCGCGGCTCGACTACCAGCAGGCGATGGACCGCTTCGGCATCGACCGGCCCGACATGCGCTTCGGCCTGGAGCTGGTCGACGTCGGCGCCATCGTCGCGAAGAGCGAGTTCAAGGTGTTCACGCAGGTCGTCGCGAACGGCGGCATCGTGAAGGCGCTGAACGCCAAGGGCGGCGGCGAGCTGTCGCGCGCCGAGATCGACAAGCTGGGCGACATCGCCACGCGCTACGGCGCCAAGGGGATGGCCTGGGTGAAGATCCGGCCCGAGGGCTGGCAGGGTCCGGCGGCGAAGTTCTTCTCGGGCGAGGTTCAGGCCGAGCTCACGGCCGCCTGTGACCTCGAAGACGGCGACCTGCTCTGCTTCGTGGCCGACACCTACACGGTGGCCAACGCGGCCCTGGCGCACCTGCGGCTGGCGGTCGGCGAGAAGCTCGGGCTCATCGATGCGGACGCGCTGTCCTTCGTGTGGGTGACCGATTTCCCGCTCTTCGAGGAGGTCTCCGAGGGCGGGCGCTACTTCTCCAAGCACCACCCGTTCACGGCGCCCTCCCCCGCCGACGTGCCGCTGATGGACACCGACCCCGGCAAGGTGCGTTCGGTGGCCTACGACCTCGTGCTCAACGGCAACGAGCTTGGCGGCGGCTCGATCCGAATCCACGATCAGGCCGTGCAGCGCAAAGTCTTCTCGCTGCTGGGCATGGAGCGCGAGGAGGCCGAGACCAAGTTCGGCTTCCTGCTCGAGGCGCTCTCCTTCGGCACGCCCCCTCACGGCGGCATCGCCTTGGGCCTGGACCGCGTGGTGATGCTGCTGACCGGCGCCGAGTCGATCCGCGACGTCATCGCGTTCCCGAAGACCCAGAAGGCGACCGACCTGATGTGCAACGCCCCGAGTGCGGTGGCGGCCGAGCAGCTCCGCGAGCTGCACATCGCCACCCGCCTGCCGGTGCGCGAAGAGAGCAAGGCCGGCGAGTAAGCGGCCGCCCAGCCTGGAAAGGCTTTCGCCTGTGTGAAACCATCGGCGCTCGGGGGATTCGCCCCCGCGCCGGATGGTCACACCGGCGCTGACGCCACCGGTGGTCGCCCGTCTTGCTCGAGCGCATCGAGAAATACCGAATCCTCGAGGAGATCGGCTCCGGCGGCATGAGCGTGGTCTACCGCGGCCACGACGACGCGCTGGACCGCGACGTGGCCGTGAAGGTGCTGCACCGCCACCTCTCGCGCGACCCTGAGGCCCGCGAGCGCTTCTCGCGAGAGGCCAAGGCGGTCGCGCGCCTGACCCACCGGAACATCCCCGAGATCTACGACTACTCGTCCAACGACGGGGATCTCAACTACCTCGTCACCGAGCTCATCATCGGGGCGCCGCTGTCGGCGCTGCTGCGCGAGGGCCCAGCACTCATGCCCGAGCTCGGCGCGATGCTGGCCCTGGGCGTCGCGAGCGCCCTGGAGCACGCCCACGCCAACAAGATCATCCACCGCGACGTGAAGCCTCGAGAACATCCTCGTCGGCCTCGACGGCATCGTGAAGCTCACGGATTTCGGTATCGCCCAGGTCGTCGGCCTCGAGTCCATGACCATCACCGGCACCCTGGTCGGCTCGCCCGCGCACATGTCACCCGAGCAGATCGAGGGGACCGTCGAGCTGGACTACCGCGCCGACATCTGGGCGCTCGGCACCGTGCTCTACGCCACGGCGACGGCGGGGGCGCTGCCCTTTGAAGCATCGACCCCGCACGGCATCCTCAAGCGCATCGTCGAGGGCCGCTACGAGGACCCGCGCCGCATCAACCCGCACGTCGACAGCGCCCTGGCCGGCATCATCGCGCGCTGCCTGCAGGTCGACCGTGAGGCGCGCTACAAGTCGGTGGGCGAGGTGGCGGCCGAGCTGACGAAGTGGCTGGCCATCCGCGAGCTTCACGAGCCCGAGGTCGAGCTGGCGCGCTGGATGGCCGGCCGTGAGATCTATCAGGCCGCGCTTAGCCGGCAGGTGATCGCCGCGATGCTGTCGGTCGGCGCCACCGAGCTGTCGGCGGGTCGGCGCCACGCCGCGCTCGAGGCCTACGGCCGGGTGCTGAACCTCGACCCCAACCACGACGAGGCCATGCGGCGGGTGCGCGAGCTCACGTCGGGGATGCGCCTGCGTCGCGCGCTGCGGGTCGTCGCGGCCTTCGCCGGGGCGGCCCTGGCGGTGTGGGGGCTGTGGCAGCTCTGGCCGAAGCCCGAGCCCTACGTCGACCCCGTGATGGTGTCCGGGCGCGCGCTGGCGCAGCTCGAGATCCCCATCCGCGCGCCGCGGCTCGAGCCCAACATCCCCCGTGCGCCGCGCCTGCGCTCGGGGCGCCAGGTCGGCCGGGTGCTGGGGCGACTGGGGCCGCGCATCGCGAAGCTGACCGAGCAGCGCACGGTCGTGACGGTGGATCTCCCGGATGCGCCGCCGGACGGGGGCGCGACGGGGATCCCGGTGCGCGTCTCGGTGCAGGAGCTCGCCCTCAGCGTCACCATCGACGACAAGCCGGTCACGGCCGGCACCACGATTCGCCTCACGCCCGGCCGCCACACGGCGCTGGTGACCCATCCCGAGGTCCCGGGGCCGCCGACGGTTCGCCGCTTCGTCGTGGAACCGAACGCCGACGGCAGTCCGCAGAAGCTGCACCTGAGCTACGCCTACGCGCCAGCGCAGATCTGGATCGAGTGCCAGGGCGGCACGGTGGTGGCCGACGGCAAGTTGCTCGGCCCGTGTGGCAAGGCGTACTCTGTGCCCGTCGACAAGAGCGAGCCCCAGAAGACCGCGATCTATGTGAAGTGGGACGACGAACGCACCGACTGGCACAGGGATGTCACCTTCAGGCCCGGCGCGATCGTGCGGATGCACGCCGAGTGACGCGAAGGCTCTGGGCAGGCCTGTGCGCCGCGCTGCTCGCGAGCGTCGCGGTCGGCCCCGCCAGCGCGGCCCCGCCTCAGGGGCTCACGGTCGAGCAGCGTCAGCGCCTCGGTGAGGCCGACGAGGCGTTCCGTTACCAGGACTACGAGCGCACCATCAAGCTGCTGCTGCCCGTGCTCGAGTCCGGCCAGATCCGCGACCCCGAGGAGCTGCTCACCACCCGTGAACACCTAGGCGCCAGCTACTGGTTTGTGGGCGCGCTGGACGCCGCGCGCACCGAGTTCGGCGTGCTGCTGAAGGAGCGGCCCGACCACCGGCTCAATAAGCTCTTCTACCCGCCGGGGCTGGTGAGCTTCTTCGAGGAACACAAGAAGTGGCTGACCGACGCCGGCTTCATCGGGGACGCGCGGCCCGGCTCGGTGCTGACCGGCCCGCGCCGCACCCTGGTCAAGACCACCATCGAGCGGCGCGTGCCCGCCATCGCGTACCTGATGCCCTTCGGCGTGGGCCAGTTCGCCAACGGCGCGCCGGCCAAGGGTGCGGTGGTCGCGGCGGTGCAGGGCATCGGGCTGGCGATCAACGTGGGGAGCTGGCTTGGCGTTCAGGCGCTCAAGCGCGGCAAAAGCAACTCCATCGCGGCCGCCGACGAGGGGCGCGCTGAGCTGCTGCGCGCCCTGTGGTGGGTGGGGACCGGCATGTTCTCGGCGACGTGGATCTACAGCGTCGCCGACGGCTTCGCGTACCGCCCGCCGCGCAAGCAAGTCGAGCAGCGGTGGGAGCTGCTCGACCCCGACGACGTGCCGACGCCACGCGACGCCTCGGGCGTGAAGCTGCAGTTCGATCCCGGGCCGACCGGGCTCGGCTTGGGCCTGAGCGGCGCCTTCTGAAGCTGGCCGCGCGCTGCGACCTGCACCCCTCAGCCGCCCGGCGGCGCTCCGGGGTCCTCGACGCTGCGGCCCCGGCTGCGTATCATCGGCGGCCCCGGGGACTCTGAACCGCAGGTGTCATGGCCACTGTCATCGTCCATCCCGCCGACCTCGGCGCCGCGCGCTTGGTTCACATCGACCGCCGACTCGTGCACTTCGGGTCCGCGCCCGACAACGACGTCGTCCTCGATGGCGGCGGCGCCACGCCCCACCACGCGCACATCCTGTTCGAGCGCGGGACCTTCACCATCGCGACCACGGACGACTCGGCCGACCTCGTAGTGAACACGAAGCGCCGCAAGAACCAGAAGCTCGCGGACGGCGACATCGTGCTGCTGGGACAGCACCTGATTCGCTTCTCCCTGTACGACCAGGGACTTGAGCCGCCGGGGCGCGAGGCCAGCTTCGAGGGCGAGGCCGCCTATTTCCGGGCCTTTCACCGCTTCGCCAACCGCCTGATGAACGCCTACGAGGTGCCCAAGCTCCTCGAGACCTTGCTCGACGAGCTCATCGATCTGACAGGCGCCGACAAGGCGTTCTTGCTGCTCATCGAGGACGGCGTCGGCAAGGTGCGCGTGGCGCGCAACGTCGACCGCAAGACGCTGGAAGAGCAGGACGTCGCGGTCAGCGACACCGTGGTCGGCCGCGTGCTCGAGCGCGGGCAGCCGCTCATCGTCGGCGACGCGCTCACCCACGAGGACTTCAAGTCCAGCCACTCGGTGGTCAACCTCAAGCTCTGCTCGGTGATGTGCGTGCCGCTGCGTGCCCGCGGCGAGACCCTGGGCCTGTTCTACTTGGGCAACGACAACGTGGTGAACCACTTCACCGAGGATCTGCTTGAGATTGTCGCGCTCTTTGCGTCGACGGCGGCCCAGATCCTGTCGAACGCCTTGGCCCGGGAGGAGCTGCTCGCCCACGTCGCCGACCTCGAGATCGCCGCCGGCGACCGGCGCTTCGGCGAGATCATCGGCGCCTGCGACGCCATGCGGGACATCTACAAGAAGATCAGCCGCGTCGCGACGACCGACATCTCGGTGCTCATCGAGGGCGAGACCGGCACGGGCAAAGAGCTGGTCGCCCGCGCCATCCACCAGCGCTCCAACCGCGCCAAGAAGCCGTTCATCGTCCTGAACTGCGGCGCCATCCCCGAGAACTTGCTCGAGAGCGAGCTCTTCGGCCACGTCCGCGGCGCCTTCACCGGCGCGGTGACGACACAGCAGGGCAAGTTCCAGGCGGCCGACGGCGGGACCCTCTTCCTCGACGAGGTGGGCGAGATGCCCCTGCCGCTGCAGGTGAAGATCCTGCGGGCGATCCAGGAGAAGACCGTCATCAAGATCGGCGAGACGCGGCCGGAGCAGGTCGACATCCGCATCGTCGCCGCCACCAACAAGCGCCTGACCGACGAGGTGAAGGGCGGGCGCTTCCGCGAGGACCTCTACTACCGCCTCAACGTCATCACCTTGGAGCTGCCGCCCCTGCGCGAGCGAGGCGAGGACATCGTGCTCATCGCGCGCTACATGCTCGCGCGTTACGGCCCCGAACTCAGCACGCGCGAGCTGGCGCTGTCCGCCGACGCGGTGCGCGCCCTGAAGCGCTGGAAGTGGCCCGGAAATATCCGCGAGCTGGAGAACCGCGTGAAGAAGGCCATCGTCTTCAGCGACACGGGCGTCATAGGGCCAGACGAGCTGGATCTCGGCGCCGCTGACCTCGAGCCCATCGGCACGCTGTCGGAGGCGCGTGAGCTGTGGCAGCGCGACTACATCAACCACGTGCTCGCGCTGCACGACGGCAACCGGACCCAGACCGCCCGGGTTCTGGACGTGGATCCCCGGACGATTTTCCGGCACCTGGAGCGGGAGCGCGGCGAAGAGTGACATCGCTGTCACGGTCAGGGCGTCGCTCCTCGGCTCGGAGGGTGCCGCTTCGCAGCAACCGCGGTCATCTGCGCCGCGTGGGCGCCGTGGCACGCGTCTTGCTCTGCACCGCGGCCATGACGTGCCTGAGCGCCTGCCCGCTGCCGCAGTACGAGATCGAACCCAACGGACTCACCGTCGACGAGAGCTTGGTGCTCCCCGCGCTGGGTCTCGTGACGGCGTCGCGTCAGTGCGGCGCCAGCCTCGTGTCCTTCGACGTCTCCGCGGCGGTCGACGACCCCGAGGGCGATGGCGTGCTGGTCTTCTGGTACGTGAACTACGACCCAGCGCTGCCCACCCTGCACCGCAAGGTCGGTTCGCCAGCGGAAGCCTACGATTTCGACGTGTGCAGCTCGGCGTTGACGCCGACGGACGACCGGCTCCTGGTCGAGGCGGTCATCGTCGACCGCACGCCGCCGGTCTTCGACGCCGAACGCCCGCGCCAGCCGACCGGGGACGGAAACCTCGAGATCCTGTACTGGGTCGTCGAGATCTCCGAGGGGAACGCGTGCTGCGGAATCTAACGACACCTGCCGGGCTGGCGCTGCTGGTCATGGCGACCGTGGCGGCCCTCGCCGCGCCGGGGTGCGCGGCCGAAGATCCCGCGGCCCACCCACGAGTGTGCGGTGGCGACGGCGACT
The DNA here is from genome assembly GCA_041389525.1 of Myxococcota bacterium. Taxonomy (GTDB): domain Bacteria; phylum Myxococcota_A; class UBA9042; order PHBI01; family JACKFB01; genus JACKFB01. The sequence continues at coordinate 51,647 of JAWKRR010000042.1, forward strand.
GCGCGGCTGGGCTGGTCTGCAGCTTCGACTTCTGCACGGTGTCCGAGCCGACCGCCTTGCCCTTGCGCGCCCGCATCTTTCCGCCGGCCGCCCTCGGGCTGCTCCAGCAACAGCTCCCCGACCTCGATCTCGACCCGGTCCAGGGGAACACCATCACCCTGCGTCGCCCGGTGGTGGTGGTGGGCCGCATCCGCAACGAGGACGACGTGTTCTCCACGAACCTCGCGGGAGAGCTGGAGGCGCGAACGGCGGGCGATATCCCCGGGCTGGACTACCGCTTCACCGCGCGCTCCCTCGACGGCCTCGACGATTTCGGCCACGGCTACACGCTGCGGCTGCTGGAGGGGCGCGACTACCAGGTGACGTTCCGGCCCGACAACCGCGACACGCCGCCCTACAGCTTCACCCTGAGCGCCGAAGAGGTGGTCCGCGGCGGCTGCGATGAGCACCCGAGCAAGGCCAACACCGCGGACCCGCCCGTGCAGCACGACGTCTGCGCGGACATCACCCTGCCCAAGCGCGCGGACTACATCCGTTTTCAGCGCTTTGTGCGCCTCGGGAGCGCTGAGCAGGCGCCGGTGGCAGGAGCCCGCGTGAGCGTCGAGCTCAGCGACGGGCGCGCGCTGCCCGAGGTCACGACCGACTCGGAGAAGGGCAGCTTCGACGTGACGCTGCCCCCCGACGCGACCAGCGTGCGCGTGCGGATCACGGCGCCCAGCACCGGCCTGCTCTTCCCCGACTTCGAGTCCGAGTGGCTGGACGCCTCCCCGACCGACGGCGTCACCGCCATCACCATCCCGGCGCTGCCACCGAACCTGAAGGAGTTCGAGGCGGCCGTGACCGTCCTCGCGCCAGTCGACGGCGGCCAGCCGGCACCGGTGAGCGGCCTGTCCTTGTCGATGTTCGGCCACCTGGAGGGCGGCACCCTGCGGCGCGCGGCGACCACGGACGCTGACGGCGTCGCCCGCTTCTCGGCGCTGCCCGGCGCCTACGAGATCCTCGTCGAGGTGCCGCCGGGGCAAGCCTATGGCGCGCGGCGGGTCAAGCTGACCCTGGACGCGCCCGCCATCCGCGGCGATGGTCCCGTCGTCATCACCCTGGAGCCGCGCATCCTCCTCGGCGGACCGGTGCGCGACGCGGCCAACCGGACCGTCAAGGCGGGCTCGGTGATCGCCACCCTGCGCCCCGAGAAAGACGCAAACGACAGCCTCTCCGTGGCCACCGCGCCATTTCAGGCCCCCATCGGCAGCGACGGGCGCTTTGAGATGCTCGTCGACCCCGGCACCTACGACCTTCGCGTCCTGCCCGAGACCTACACTGGCGCCCCCGCGCTGCGTCTCGCAGGCGTCAGCGTCACCTCGCTCACCGAGCTGCTCGTCGCCCTGCCCGCGCCTACCCTGACGCACCTGCAGGTGGTCGACCCCGACGGCATCCCCATCCCCAGCGCCATCGTCGAGCTCTTCACCGACGACGGGCCGGTGGCCGATGAGGCGCCGGTCCCGTCCTTGTTGGTCAAGGCGACGACGGGCAGCCGCGGGACCGTGGATCTGCTCGTCCCCTTCGCCCCGTGAGCGACGCTGACTCCCGAGAGCGCCGGCTGATCATCGGGGCCGTCGTCGGCGCCCTCGCCGGCGTCGCCATCCTGGGTCGCGACGCCATGCCCTGGGGCGCGGCCCTCGCCCTGGCCGCCGTCGGCTTCGGCGCGTGGCGCCGCTGGCAGTACGGTCGCGCCGGCGCCCGCGTCATGCGTGGCCTGCGCGCGCAGTGGCTGGACCTCCACGGCGCCGAAGACGCCGACGACCGCGGCGCCATCGTCGTCCACGACGGGATGCAGCCCCTGCGCATCAAGCTGTTTCGAGAGCGCGGCGTCTTGCGCGCGCTGATCACCACGCCCGTCGGTGAGGCGCCCCTCGCGTTTCGCGTCTGGCCGGTCGGGCAGCCAGCACCTGGCCTCGACCCGGACGGCGCCCGCGTGGGCGGCCCGCCGGTCGAGCGGGCGCCCTTTCTGGAGGCGCGCCTCGGCGGCACCCTGCTGGCCGAGTGCTCCGACGAGGCCCACACCGACGCGCTGCTGGACGCAGAGGTGACCTCGGCGCTGCTGGTCGTCGCCCGCGAGGCGGCCGGCAGCTTCGCGGGCCTCAGCTACGACGGTCAGCGCCTGGGCATCCACCTCAAGGGCCCCATGGTCGCCGACCCCCAGCGCGCGACCCAGGTCGCCCGCGCGCTGTGGCGGCCCTTCCTGCCTTAGAGCGCGTGGCGCACTGGCGCGAGGATCTGCTCGGCCAGACCCGGGACCAGCGCGGCCACCGGGCCTCGGGACGCGTCGTCGAGCGCCTCGCGCAGCCAGGTCGCCGTCGCATCGAGCGCGCCGCACTCCTCGAGCAGCGCGATGCCGCGAGCCACCATCGCGTCGTCAGTGCCCTCGCGGGGCGTCGAGACCACTGCGCGTAGCTCAGCTGCCAAGGGCGGGCTGGCGTTCTCAAAGGCCCAGACGACCGGGAAGCTGAGCTTGCCCTCGGCCAGGTCGCTCCCGCGGAGGTCTCGCCCCTTGTCGCCGACCAGGTCCAGGTAGTCGTCTTGCACCTGAAAGAGCAGGCCCAGGGACTCGCCGTATCGAGCTGCCGCGTCCGCTTCCGCGCCGCGCCAGCCGCCCGCCACCGCGCCCGCGCGAAAGCAGGCTCCGAAGAGCGCGCCGGTCTTCCCGCCGGCCATCCGCTCCCACGCCGCGCCGCTCACCCCCAGATGCGCCGGATCGCCAGGCGGGAGCTGAAGCTGGAACTCCATCACCTGCCCCTCGATGACCCGCAGCATGGCCTTCGAGACCGGCTGCACCAGCGCTGCGCCGTCGGGGGCGCCCGCGATGATGTCCATCCCCAAGAAGTAGAGCCCGTCGCCCGCGTTGATGGCCTGCGCCTCGCCGAATCGACGCCACAGGGTCTCCTCACCGCGGCGATGGGTGTCGCCGTCCTGCAGATCGTCGTGCACCAGCGTCGCGTTGTGAATCAGCTCCAGCCCGACCCCCAGATCCATCGCCCGCGCGCCGGCCCCAGCCAGATTCTCGGCGATCCAGCACGGCACCAGCGCTCGCAGGCGCTTGCCGCCCGTCGCCATGTGCGCTCGCCCCATGACCGCGAGCAGGCGCTGCGAGTCCTCGCCGAACGCCCGGTCCAGCCTGGCCTCGATCTCGGCGCCGAACCTGTCGCGCACCTCGTGCAATGTCAGGCTCACGTCGCGACCTCCGCGCTGGGCTCGCGCTCCACGCGCAGGCCGTCGCTGGGAAACTCCACAGCCAAGCGGGTAAACCCGAGGTGCAGCGCGCGCTGAGTCGCGCGCTCGAGGACGGCTGGGTCCGCAGCCCAAGCCCACATCGAGTCGCCGCCGCCTGCCCCCGAGGTCCGGGCCACCGCACCAGCGCCCTCGATGGCCCGCCGCAGCTCGAGCTGCCCGCCGCCGGCCACGCCGATGCCGGCCGCCCGGTCGAAGGTCGCCAAGCTCTGCTCCGCGGCCGCGCCGGCCGCCAGGATCGCGCCGACCGCGCCAGCCTCGAAGGCGGCGACCAAGGCCGCCGACGCCTGGGCGTGCCCCCCGAGGCGCCGCCCTACCCCCGCCGGGTCCCGACGCCGCGCCGCGTCCAGCCGCTTGAGCAGCGCGGTGGTCGAGGCGCCGCGGCCCGTGCTCAGCGCGACCGCGTAGAGCCCGTCGGGCCACGGCAGCGAGCGGGCCTCACCGCTGCGCGGGTCGAACACGGTGAGCCCGCCCAAGAGCGCGGTCGCCACGTCGTATCCGCTGCCCAGCCCCCCCTGCGTGGCCCGGTGGGCCGCGATGGCCTCAGCCAAAGTCGGCGGGCCCAACCCAAGCGCGACCCGAGCCGCCGCCATGACCGCCACCGTGATGGCCGCCGACGCGCCGAGCCCCGGCTTGGCCGCGCCGCTCCCGAGCTGGCTCACGATCTCCACATGCCCTGGGCCCGCGTACCCACAGGCGAGCAACGCGGCGGCCACCAGCGGCGCGCGGGTGTGCGGCACCTGCTTGAGCCCAAGCCCGGCGGCGGTCACCCGCAGCCCCTCGCCGCCGGCCTCCAGCCGCACGGAGACGCGCCGGTCCGTCGCGACCGCCAGGGCCGGCGCGAGCCGCTCGGCGACCGCGTATTCGCCAGCCAGCATCAGCTTTCCCGGAGCGCTCGCGATGATGACCCCCGTGCTCACGATGGCACCACCTCGGTGGATACGCCTGGGCCCGGCGCGCAGATCAGCACACGCTCGACTCGGACACGCCGGCCAGCGCGGCGCGCGCGCGCTCGGCGTCCGCGCTGGCGGTCAGCACCTTCACGTTGGGCCCGGCGTCCATGGTCCAGCCGGCCGCGACCCCGGCCGCGTGGAGCCCCCGCACCGCCTCGATGACCGCAAGGGAGCTGGCGCGCCAGTAGAGAACGGGCGGCCGCGCAGCCATGGCCGCCGCGTGCATGCGCAGCGCGGAGATCTCCATGACCTCGCACAGCGCTGGCAGGTCGCGCCGCAGCACCGCGGCGAGTCCCTCGTCGAAGAGGCCACGCGCCTGGCTCACCCACCCCGCGTGGTAGGGCGAGGTCCGCGCGGTGCGGCCCATGGCGTCGCGCGACGAGGTGTCCTTCGGCCCCGCGTCGACCACGGCGACCACGAGGCGCAGGTCCCAGTGAGACGCCGGCGCGACCGCGTGCGCCTCGGCCCCCTCCCACGCCGCGAAGCCCTCGAAGATGCTGCGGCTGGCGCTGCCGGAGCCCACCCGCGCCACGGCGGACAACGCCCCCGGGCTCAGCTCGAGGCCCGCCAGCCGCGCGCTGGCCGCAGCCAACGCCGCCATCCCCGACGCCGACGACGCGAGGCCAGCCCCCGTGGGCACGTGGTTGGTCGACACCACGTCGAAGGGCGAGGCGATGTCTCCCAAAGCCCGAACCCGGTCCAGCACCGGGCGCGCGCGCCGCGTCGCCGCCGCGTCCAGCTCCACGCCGTCCAGCACGATGCGGTCGCCAGGCAGGTCGGGCGCGAAGCGCACGGTCGTCTCGGTGTAGAGCCCCTCGAGCGTCAGCGACAGGCTGGGCACCGCCGGCAGGTTCAGGTCCTCCGGCCCACGCGCCGGGGCCTTACCCCAGTACTTCACCAGCGCGATGTTGACGCCGGCCCGCGCGGTGACGGCCTGGCCGTAGAGAGGCGTACTCATGGGGCGATGACCTCGGTAGCACCTGCTTGGGAGAGCGCCCGCCCGAGATCGAGCCCGTCAGCCGCCAACGCGATGACCGCGCCGCCCAGGCCGCCCCCGGTGAGCTTGGCGCCCAACGCTCCGGCGGCGCGGGCGGCGTGGACCAGCGACTCGAGCCCTGGCGTGCTGACGCCGGCCTCCGAGAGCAGCGCGTGGTTGGCGTCCATGGCGCGGCCGAGGGCGGGCCAGTCCGCGGCCTCGACGGCGCCGCGGCCGGCCTGAGCGAGGGCGCGGGCGTGTCCCAGCATGGCGTCAAATCGCGAGGGATCTCCTTGGGAAAAGGCGGTCACCTTGGCGATGGCGACGCTGGTCGCGGTGCGCTCGGGCGAGAGCGCGACCCACAGGCGGGGCACGGGGGCGCCGTGCAGGATCTCGGGCTGCTGGCCTCGAATGAGCCAGACCGGCGCGCCGTAGGTGGCCACGGCGTCGTCGACCCCGCTGGGGCTGCCGTGGGCCAGGGTCTCCAGGCGATGGGCGCGGGCGCGGACGGTCTCGTCGTCCAGGTCGGGGTAAAGCGCGCGCACCAAGGCGACGGCGACCGCGGCCGAGCCGCCCAGGCCGGCGCCCACGGGGAGATCGGAGCGCACCTGGAGGCCGAGCGCGGCGGGATCTTCGCCGAGCTCGACCAGCATGCGGCGGAGGTGGGGCTCGACGTCGGCGGGGACGCGCCAGGGGCCCGGCGCGCGGGTGGCCGTGACCTCCACGTGGCGGGAGCGCAGCGGCACCGCGAGGGCGGGCGCTCCGTGAACGACGAAGTGCTCACCGAGGACGATGACCTTTCCCGACGCGCGGCCGACGCTCATAGCCGGGCGCGCGGGACGGCGGTGAGGCGACCGCGCAGGTCTCGCGGGGTCCGGGCGCCGGTGACGAAGCAGAGGATGCGAAGGGTGTGGGTGAGGGTGTCGATGGTCTCGAGCAGGGCGTCGAGGCCTTCGCTGGCGGCCTTCAAGAAGGGCAGCGCGGCGGCCACGGCGTCGGCGCCGAGGGCCATGCAGGTCGCCATCTCGACGGCGCTGCGCAGGCCGCCCGAGGCGATGACCGTGCGCTCGCCGAAGGCCGCGCGGCAGGCGATGACGCTGTCGGCCGTGCTGACGCCGAAGCCGGCCAGCGCGATGCCGGCGGCGTAGGCGCGCGGGTCGCCTTGGCGCAGGGCCTCGATGCGGGCCCAGCTTGTGCCGCCAACGCCCGCGGTCTCGACGCCGGTCAGGGGCAGCGAGGCGAGGCGGGCCGCCGTGTCGGGCCCGATGCCGGCGCCGACCTCCTTGGCGAAGACCGGGACCGGGATGTGTGGCAGCGCCTCGGCGATGCGCTGGGTCAAACCGCCAAACTGCGTGTCCCCATCAGGCTGAATCGCCTCTTGCAGCGGGTTGAGGTGCAGGTTGAGCGCGTCGGCGCCCAGCAGCGCGACGAGGCGGGCGGCGTCCTGGCCGGTGACGCCGCGGTTGAACTGCACAGCGCCAAGGTTGGCGAAGAGCAGCACGTCGGGCGCGAGGTCGCGCACCTGGAAGCTGGCGAGGGATTCGGGGTGCTCGAGCACGATGCGGCCGGAGCCGAGGGCCAGGCCGATGCCGCGAAGCTGAGCGCCCTGGGCGAGCACGCGGTTGATTCGCCGTGCCTCATCGGTGCCGCCGGTCATCGCGCCGATGATGAGCGGCGCGCTCAGCACTTTGCCGGCGACGGAGGTGCGCAGGTCGACCGCGTCGAGGTCCAGCTCAGGAAGTGCCTGATAGTCCAAGCGAAACCGGCCCAGCCCCGTCTCCGCCCCCGACTCGACCTCGGCGTCGCGACACAGATCGAGATGCTCGGACTTTCGCGACGCGATATCCGCCAAAGCCCCCGATGCGGGCGGCAGATCTCGGGCGGGCTTTCCATCAGGCGTGGTCATGGCCCCTGGTTAGTGCGGGGCCGTCGGGCGGTCAAGCGGTGGGGGCAATCGCGGGGGGGCAATCGCGTGGGCGGCTGGGGGCGCGTCGTGGGGTGGTTGGTCGCGATTGCCCGCTTTCAGCTTTTGGCTCTCAGCTTTCAGCCGGGCTCGCCTTCGCGCGCGACGGGGGGCTGGCTGATGGCTGAGCGCTGACCGCTGATAGCCAAACCGCCGCAGGCGGTTTTGCTGGCGCGGAGGCTTGGTGCGTGGCAGAAGTCCGCCCCGTGAACAGACTACCGCTCATCATTATCGACGAGATCATGTTGCCTGGCACCACCACGGAGGTGGGGCTGGACGACGGTGAGGCGCGGGCGCTGATGGCGCGCGGCGCTGACGAGATGGGGACGACGGTGGCGGTGGCCTGCCGGGTGCCGGGCGCGCCGGTGCCGACGCGGATGGAGCAGCGCAGCTCGGGGTCGCCGGGGCCGCTGATGGAGGCCGTGCTGATCGGCGTGGGCCTCGTGGTGCCTGCCGATGAGCTGGAGCCGACGCCGCGGCTGCTGCTGGAGCGGGTGAGCCGGGCGCGGCTTGGCGAGGTCGTGGCCAAGGGCGACGGCTTCGAGGCCATGGTGACGCCTTGGCCCGTGACGCGGGGCGGCAGCGACGAGGCCCTCGCGAAGACACTGGGGGCGCGCTTTTTTCGGGCGCTCTTGGCGGCGCGCGCGGAGGGCGAGCCTGGGGGCCGCGAGCAGGTCGAGAAGCCCGTGCTCGAGGTCTCGCGCACCAGCGACCCGGTCGAGGCCCTCTTCCTGATGGCCGACTACCTCTTTAATGAGCCGGAGGCGCGAAAGAGCGTGCTCTTGGCTGAAGAGAGCCACGCGGTGGCGGGCTGGGTCGGCTCGATGCTGGACGCGATCGAGTCGGGGCTGCCGGCCGGTCCTGGCACGGTGCGCCGCGGGATGGAAGGCTGGCTCGGCGACGCGTCGCGCGAGGGGCTGGGCAGCTTGGCGGACACGGCCGCGGTACTCCTGGCGCTGGCGCCGCTGTGCGAGCCGAGCGACGAGCTTCTGGCGGAGACCGCCGCGGTGGTCGAGGCCTCGAAGGCGCTTCAGGCGCGGTTTGACCGGCTGGCCGAGCGCCTGCTCAAGCCGCCGAAGCGCAAGCCGCGCGCCGCGGACTGAGCTGACGGCTCGGCCGTGGCCGCTCAGTCGCGGCCGGCCATGAGCGCGAGGGCGTCCTCGACCCACGCGGTCTGGCGCATCCCGCAGAGCGCGGCGGTGACGCCCGGGCGGGTCGCCGCGAAGGCCAGAGCGCGGCGGGCGAGCGGGCCGTGACGTAGCTCGGGGGCGAGCGCGGCGTCGAGGGGCTGGGTGAGGGCGGCGAGGCGGGCGGCGTCTCGACCTGCGAGGGCGGCTCGGGCTGAGCGCATCAGCGCGTCGTAGGCCGGCCGGTACTGCGCGCGCCAGCGGTCGACGGCCTGCTGACCTTGGGCGTCGCGGGCGGTCACCGCGCGCAGCGCCGCCTCGGTGCGCGGGTCGGCGTAGCGGGCTCGGAAGTCGTCGAAGTCGAGCGCTGTCGCGAGGCGGCGCAGGGCATCCGGGAGGTCGGCGGACCATCGCGGAAAGTCGTCTTTTCCGCTGCTGCCGACGGCCTCTTCGAGCTGACGGAGGCGCCGGCGCGCCTCGGGAAAGGGCTGGGCGCTGTCGGGGAGCTCGGGGGACGCGAGCCGCACGAGCGCGCCGTCGATGACGGCGTTGAGCGGCCGGTTGGCCAGAAAGCCAAGCCCGCGGCGCTGACACGCTGCGGCGGCCTCGGCGCCGCGGGTCTCGACCAAGTTCAGCGGCGCCTGGAGCACCGCCAGGTGGTGGGGGCCGGCGCCGGTGGCCGCCGCCGCCCGCTCCGCGGCGTGCACGAAGGCGTCGACGCTGGTGTGCGCCGGCTCGGTGATGGACTCACCCAGGGTGTTCGACGACACGCCGTACCACGCGATGACGCCCTCGGCGACCAGCGCCTCCAGGGCGCCGAAGGCCTCGACCAGGGTACGGTTGAACGCCTCGCGCCGGGCCGCGTCGGTCGCGCCGCGCAGCGCGTCCGGCCCCGGCGACAGCAGGTACTCGGGGTTGTGTAGCAGGACCACGTCGAGGGTCTCGACGCCCACGCGGCGCCGCGAGACCTCGACCGCGTGGCGCACCAGGGCGGGGGCCAGGCCGTGGGCGTGCTCGTCGGAGAGCGAGGCGAGACCTGGCGAATCGGCGTGCTCGGAGCCCCGCAACCAGCGCAGCATCTCGCCCTGCCAGTAGCCGAGCTTGGTGACCAGGATGACGCCGTCGCGGCTCAGCGTCCGCGCGTCGATGCCGCGTCGAAGCGCCGCACCCACCGCGCGTTCGGCGCCGCCGTGCCCGTAGTTCACCGAGGTGTCGATGAGGCGCACGCCGCGCGAGAGCGCCAGATCGAGGGCCGCCGCGTGCTCGGGGTTGGCCTCGTCGACGCGATAGGTCCCGAAGCCGACGCCCGCGGTGCCCAGCCCCGTGGGGCCGAGGACTCGCAACCAGGGGGCGCTGAGCCCGGCCCCCTCGGCGGCGGCTCGAGTGGCGGCTGGCGTGGCGCGGCCGGGGATAGTCATCGGCGATCCTGGGCTCGGGGCGTCGCCCAGCCTGCGCCAGGGGCCGGCCGGGGCGCAATCGCGACCGACCCGCTGGGCGTGACGGGCGCGCGGGCATGCGTTAGATCTTGCGCCCATGACCCGCCAAGAAAACCCTGTCGATCTTCGCGCCTGGCAGTCGGCCATCGCCTCGCTGGCGTCGCCGGCAGCCCAGGAGCTCGTCGACGCCCTCGGCGAACGCGGGGTCAAGCGACGCTACGTCGAGATCAGCGCGTCCGCGGGTGCCGTCCGACACATGGCCCACCTCGCCGGGGCGCGGGCGCCCTTTCGCACGGGCCTGCAGCACCTAGTCGACGCCGGGCTCGACCCCGCGCACCGCTGGATGCTGCGCTGGATGCTGGGGCGCTGGCCCCGCGGGATGATCACGGCCTCGGTGCCGCTGGGCGCCGCGACGGCCGAGGTCGAGCTTGGGATCCTGGCGCCGCTGACGCCGACCCGCATCGCCCTGAGCGAGGGCCCCCTGCCCTTCGCGGCCGAGTCCGTCGTGCACTTCCGCGACGTTCACGACGCCACGGCCGCCATGGGCCTCACCGGCTGCCGCGTGATCTGCTACGGCGGCGGCCCCACGGCCTTGGCCGGCCGCTGGCCGGTCGCCCACTCCAACATGGTCGCCGTCGCGGGCTGCATGAATCTGGGAGCGATCGCCCGAGATCTGGTCGTCCCGGTCCTCCATGACCTCGCGGGCGACGCCCCCGACGGCGGCGCGCCGGTGGTCGAGCTCCGCTGGTCGCCCGAGCCCGGCGACTCGCTCTCGGTCGAGGTGGGGCCCGTCCCCACGGCGCGGCTGCTCGGCCTGGTCCGCGCGGCCGTCGGCGAGGACGAGGCCGGCGCCGTTCGCGCCCTCGCCCAGACCTTCAAGCAGCCCGTGGCCGCCCGCGCGCGCCTGACCTTCGACGCCAGCGGCCTGCGGTCGGCCGGCGCGCTCTTCGCCCCGCGTGGACAGCCCGACGGCGCCTGGTAGACGCCGCCGGTTCGTCCCATCTGCACACCGCGAAGGCCGCCCGCCGCTCGGGTCCGGCCTCAGCGCCTGCCGCGTTCAGCTACAGCCGGACGTCCCGCCGCAGGTGATGCACTTGAGGCAGGTGCCATTGCGCACCAGCGTCATGTGCCCGCACTCGCCGCACGCGTCGCCCTCGTAGCCCTTCAGCCGCGCGACCGAGGCCTCCGAGCTGCCGCCGCCGGACACCGTCATCATCCCGGCGCCGGACGCCAACACCGTCGGCGAGGGGCCCGCGTTCGCGTCGGTGATCCCCGTGTCCACATGCACGCTGCGCGCCGGGCGGGTGCGCGGCTCGGGCGCGTCGTCGGCGCCGCTGCGGATGTCGTCCACGCCGTGATGCGACTGCATCTCCTCGGACTCCGACGTCGAGTCGGCGCCGAGCTTGTCCGGCGGCACCTGAGCCAGCTCGTTGCGGCCCAGGTAGCTGATGGCAAGCTCGCGGAAGATGTAGTCGATGATCGACGTGGTCATCTTGATGTAGGGGTTTCCCTGCACCATCCCGTTCGGCTCAAAGCGCGTGAAGAGGAAGGCGTCGACGTACTCGTCCAGCGGCACACCGTGCTGCAGGCCCAAGGACACGGCGATGGCGAAGCAGTTCATCATGCTGCGGAAGGCGGCGCCCTCCTTGTGCATGTCGAGGAAGATCTCGCCGAGGGTGCCGTCCTGGTACTCGCCGGTGCGCAGGTACACGTTGTGGCCGGCGATCACGGCCTTCTGCGTGTAGCCCGCCCGGCGATTCGGCAGCTTGCGCCGCTGCGCCAAGTAGCGGACCACGATGCGCTCGGCGATCTCGGTCGGCCCGGTGGGTGCGGTCGGCTCGCCGTCGTCGTCCGACAGGGAGTCGAGGCCCAGGTCGTCGTCCATGGTCGCCGACAGCGGCTGGCTGAGCTTGGAGCCGTCGCGGTAGAGCGCGTTGGCCTTCAACCCCAGCCGCCAGCTCATCTCGTAGGCCTGTTTGACCTGCGCGACGGTCGCGTGATTCGGCAGGTTGATGGTCTTGGAGATCGCGCCCGAGATGAAGGGCTGGACCGCCGCCATCATGGTGATGTGCCCCTCGGCGGCGATGTAGCGCTTGCCGTGGCGGCCGCACTTGTTGGCGCAGTCGAAGACCGCGAGGTGCTCTTCGCGCAAGTAGGGCGCGCCCTCGATGGTCATGCGGCCGCAGATGGCGTCGTTGGCCTCGCGGATCGCCGCGGGCTCATAGCCGAGGGCGGTCAGCAGGTCGAAGTCGGGCGCATCGAGCGCCTCGGCCGAGATCCCCATGGGGCCCGTGATGACCTCGTCGCCGACCACGAAGCGGTTGAACACGAAGGTGACATCGAAGCTGCGGGCCAGCTCGGCCTCGACGCGGTCGATGACCTCCGCCGGCATCCCCTTGGCGGCCAAGGACGCGCGGTTGATGTGCGGGGTGCCCACGAGGCTGCCCGTGCCGCGGCAGTACGTCACGATGGCTTCGGTCTGCGCGTCGGAGTAGCCGAGCTTACGCAGCGCCTCGGGCACCGACTCGTTGATGATCTTGAAGTAGCCGCCACCGGCGAGCTTCTTGAACTTCACCAGCGCGAAGTCGGGCTCGACGCCGGTGGTGTCACAGTCCATGACCAGCCCGATGGTGCCAGTCGGGGCGATCACCGTCGCCTGTGCGTTGCGGTATCCGTGCTCGCTACCGAGCGCCAGCGCGTGGTCCCACGACTTTCGCGCCGCAGCGAGGAGCGCCTTGGGCGCCACATCGGCGTCGATAGGCGTCGGCGCAATTGCCAACCCCTCGTAACCGTCCTCGCGGGCGCCGGCCTTGATGCCGTAAGCCGCCCGGCGATGGTTGCGCATCACGCGCAGCATCGGCTCGCGGTTCTTCTCGAAGCCCTTGAAGGGCCCCAGCTCGCGCGCCATCTCGGCGCTGGTGCTGTACGAGGTACCGGTCATCAGCGCGGCGATGGCTCCGCCGATGGCGCGTCCGGCCGCCGAATCGTACGGGATGCCGTTGACCATGAGCAGGCTGCCCAGGTTCGCGTAGCCGAGGCCCAGGGTGCGGAAATGCCACGACAGCTCCGCGATGCGGCGCGACGGGAACTGCGCCATCAGCACGGCGATCTCGAGGACCACCGTCCACAGGCGGCAGGCGTGGGCGCAGCTCTCGACGTCGACGGGCTCAGCGCCCTCGCCGCGGAAGCGCATCAGGTTGAGGCTGGCGAGGTTGCAGGCCGTGTCGTCGAGGAACATGTACTCGGAGCACGGGTTGCTCGCGTTGATGCGGCCGTCTTCGGGGCAGGTGTGCCACTCGTTGATGGTCGAATCGAACTGCAGGCCGGGGTCGGCGCAGCTCCACGCGGCGTAAGTGATGTCGTCCCACAGCTCGCGCGCGGGGATGACCTTGGCCGGCTTGCCGGTCGTGCGCTGAATCAGCGCCCAATCCTGGCCCGCGTTCACCGCCTCCATGAAGGCGTTGGAGAGGCGCACGGAGTTGTTCGAGTTCTGACCCGACACCGTGTAGTAGGCCTCGGAGTCCCAACCCGTGTCGTACTCGGAGAAGAGGATGCCGGTGTAGCCCTGCTCGCCGAGCTGAATCGCGCGGCGGATGTAGTTCTCGTGGATGCCGGCGGAGCGCGCGCCGCGGACCGCCTCGGCCAGATCCTTGTTGGCCTTGGGCTGGGTCGACTGGCCGTTGAGGCCGCGCTTCTTGCCCGCGGCGACCGCGCCGATAATCGCGTTGAGGTGCTTGTTGTTGAGGCGGGCGCCCAGCACGAGGCTGGCCACCTTCTGCTCCTCCTGCACCTTCCAATTGATGAACTCGCGGATGTCGGGGTGGTCGACGTCCAGCACGACCATCTTGGCCGCGCGGCGCGTCGTGCCGCCCGACTTGATGGCGCCCGCCGCCCGGTCACCGATCTTGAGGAAGCTCATCAGGCCGCTGGAGCGCCCGCCACCCGACAGCGGCTCGCCCTCGCCGCGCAGGGCGGAGAAGTTGGAGCCGGTGCCGGAGCCGTACTTGAACAGGCGCGCCTCACGAACCCACAGGTCCATGATGCCGCCCTCGCTGACGAGGTCGTCGGCGACGGACTGGATGAAGCAGGCGTGGGGCTGCGGGCGCTCGTAGGCGCTCTCGCTCTCGCGGGCCTCGCCGGTCTTGGGGTCGCAGTACCAGTGCCCCTGGGGCGGGCCGTCGATGCCGTAGGCCCAGTAGAGCCCGGTGTTGAACCACTGGGGCGAGTTCGGGGCGGCCATCTGGGCGGCGAGCATGTAGCAAAGCTCGTCATAGAAGGCGAGCGCGTCGGCGGCGGTGTCGAAGTAGCCGTGGCGCTGGCCCCAGTAGGTCCAGCAGCCGGCGAGGCGCTGGAAGACCTGACGCGCGTCGCGCTCAGCGCCCATCCGCTCGGACTCGGGCAGCGAGGCCATGGCGGCCTCGTCCGGCACCGAGCGCGCGAGCCAGGTCGGCACGCCCTTCTCGCGAACAGGCTTCACGCTGGCGGGGACGCCGGCCTTGCGGAAGTACTTCTGAACGGCGACGTCGACCGCGACCTGCGACCACGCCTCGGGCATCAGGACGTCTTTCGCTTCGAAGACGACCGAACCATCGGGGTTGGTGATGCGAGACGTGCGCGCGGTGAACGGGATGTCTGCGAACGGCCCGGCACCTTCGCGGGTGTATCGACGGGTGATCTGCATGGGGTGGTCCTACTCGAGATCGAGGGCACGAATGGGGGACAAGGGCCGCGCGGGCGACGCGGCCCGCGACGGACAACCGGCAGAGCCGGCTAACATTGGATGCATGCACCTGGGCAACACACGTTCGGACTTGTGTGGTGACGGCTCGAGTCCGCGACGAGTTCGTGTCTTCCAGGATGCGGGGTGACTGTGACGGCAACGGGGTGGAGGGTCAACATCTTGGGGCACCCCTATAAAACTTGACCTGGATATGGGGCCATATATGGCACCGGCAACCCCCCGAAACTGCGACGTTCTATCCCTGAAGCCCTCCGGACGGCCTCGCGGGGGCCATCCCTAAGCCCCTGAATTCACGGCATTTCGCGCCAAGTGACTAGAATCGCGGACCTTGGGCCCCGGCGGGCGCGAGCGACGGATCCGGCCTCCGAGACGGCCCGGGCAAACTCATTGAAATGTCTACTGATCAGCGGCCCCCGGCGGATGCGAAACGTGTTCACCGGGGCCGCCGAGGGCCGCGATCGCAAGCCCCGCGGGCGTCTGCGGCCAACATGGCGGCCGTAGGGCCACCTGTGCTAGCGGTGGGGTTACAGGGGAAGCGGCGACCATCCGCTCCCGGAGGTGATTTCATGGGCTCCCGGGCGAGCGATAAGAACAACCGCACGCTGGCGACCAACCGGAAGGCGCGGCACGAGTTCCAAATCGAGGAGACCTTCGACGCGGGCTTGTCGCTGATGGGCAGCGAGGTGAAGTCGCTGCGCGCGAGCCAGGTCACCTTCAGCGACGGTCACGTCGACTACCGTGACGGCAGCCTGTGGCTGGTCAACGTCCACATCCCCGAATACGTGTTCGCGCACGGGCACGGGCACGAGCCGACCCGCGCGCGGCGCCTGCTCATGCACCACGCCGAGGTCGAGCGCATCTCCGAGCGCGTCCACGAGAAGGGCTACTCGTGCATCCCGCTGCGCTTTTACCTGGCGCAGGGGCTGGTCAAGCTCGAGCTGGGGCTAGCCCGCGGCAAAAAGCACGCGGACCGGCGCCAGGACCTCAAAGAGCGCGACGCCAAGCGTGAGATGGACCGCGCGATGAAGCAGTAGCGCGCTACGGCCCGACGAAGAAGCCCTCGGGGGTGACCTTGTGGGTGACCACGCAGTCGCCGCCGCTGCCCACCCCTTCCACTTCGCCGCTGGGCCACAGGATGCGCGCCGCGTCCCACAAGTCCAACGGCAGCATCGGGCACGAGGCCTCGTGGCTGAGCTCATCATAGATGTACACGCGGAGGGTCGCCGTGCTGGGGCCGAAGCCGTGGTCATTCCAGTAGTGGACGCCGACTTTGTAGGTCAGCCCCTCTTCGGGGAGCGCCAGGTTGACGTTCTCGGGGCCGCCGCCGTCGGTGTCGTCGCGGTCCAGCCCGGGGTTGTCGTCGATCTGCGGCGGCAGCGCCCCCCAGTTCGGGTGCGCGTTGAACCAGAAGGCGTCGAAGGGGATGTCGAACCAGCCGTCCCCCGCGGCGAAGGGGTGGACGAAGTGCAGATCCATGTCGGCGCCGGCCTCAGGGCCCTCGTCGCCCTGGTTCGGGTCGCCCGGCGTATCCCAGAGCAGCTCGATGTGAATCGCCTCGTCCGGGATGACGTGGACGACGGCCTCGGCGGCGACCGGCGAGATGGCGCCTGACTCGTCCTCGACGATGAGGGTGAATCGGTAGACCCCGGCGACGTTCGCGTCGAAGGTCGGTTCGGGCGCGTAGGGGCTGGGCAGCAGCGCGGAGACCGAGCCGGCCGGCTGGTCCACGGTCCACTGATAGCGCTTGATGGGCGCGGCGCCGTAGCTCTGGGTGCCGCTGAGGTGGAGGCGCGTCTGGGGGATGACCTCCTCGCCCTCGGCGATGACGATGACGGCAGTGGGCGGGATGCTCAGCGCCCCCGCGCCGGACAGCGGGACCGACAGCTCGGCGACGGGGGCGTTTGAGCGCACGGTGAGCACGCCGTGGTCCGCCAGCAGCGCATCTGCGCCGTCCCCCGGGGCGAGCGGGCTCTCCTCGAGCGGCAAGTAGCTGATGGGGAGCTCGAAGGTCTCGTTGGGCGCGAGGGTGAGCGGGAGGCTCGGGTACTCAGGGACGCCGAACCCCTCGTGGGTGGCGGGGTCGAGCGCGATCTCGGAGATGGTGACGTCTCCGGTCCCGCAGGAGCGCAGGCTGAGGGTCAGGGTGCTGGCCTGACCGACCAGGCGCGTGCCGAACTCCACGCGCGCGGGGGCCGCGATCAGGCATGGGGCGTGGGTGTTCGCGCTCAGCGCGACCGAGCGGGCCAGCCCGTCGGCGGTGTGAAGTTCCAGGGTGGCGACCGCGCCCGCGCCGGTGGTCGAGCGGAAGGCGACGCGGCGCGTGTGGACCTGGCCCGGCGTGATCACCAGGGGCGGGTCGAAGAGGATGCGCTTGTCGGGGCCGAGCTCGTCCACCCAGACCAGCCCGTCGGGGCCGTCCACGCCGAAGTTCGGGTCCCCGCGCAGCACCATAGACTCGACGGCGACCGGGGCGCCGCCGGTGACCAGCAGCGCCAAGTCGCGGCTGTGTTCGCCCACGCCCTGGGTGCCGAAGTCGACCGCGTGGGGGCTGACCTCGAGCTGGCCTGCGGGGCGGGCCCCCAGCAGGCGGATGCTCGCGTCGCTGCCGCCGGAGAGGAGGCGGTTGGTCGACACGGTGAGCAGGGCGTCGGGGGTTGCGCCCTGCCCGTCCGTGGCGGCCGCGATCAGCGGGATGGAGACGAGGGATTCGGAGTCCTGCCCCGCGGGCGGGAGCTCGAGCGGCAGGGTCGGGAGGCTGAGCCTCAGGCTGCCTGCGGGGGTCGCGTCGAGGGTCAGCGCGTCAACCCGCAGGACGCCTGTGCCCGTGTTGACGAGCTGTAGGGAGCCCACGATGCGCTCGCCCTCGCTGGGCATCTGGACCGTCGCGCTGCCGCCGTCGGGCACGCTCTGGCCGTCGATGCGCAGCTCGATGACCGGGAGCGCGCCGGCCTGAAAGCCGCTCGACTCGCCGCAGCCCGCGGCCAGGGCGGCGGCGAAGAGCGCCGAGATCATCAGTGCAGTGTGGCGATGGCGAGCGGCGTGGCGATGGCCCATGGGTCTCCCTCCTCACGCGCCGCGCGGGGGTGGCGGCGTCGGGGAGGGATTGGCGTCAGCGCCCGAGATCCGTCACCCCGTCCGGTCAGGGCGCCGTCTTTTTCAGGAGCAGGGTCGCCGTGGGGCAGGAGGCGCTGGGGCTGGGCGTCAGCGTGGCCGAGGGCAGCTCGAGGGTGGCCAGGGTGCAGAAGCGGCCAGGCTGGATGTCGAAGGAGAGCGCGTCGCCTAGGGGGGCGCCGTCGAGCCAGACCGCGAGCGTGGCGAGGCTGGCGCCGTAGCCGTGGTCGTCCCAGCTGTGGGCGCCGAGGGTGTAGACGCCGTCGCCCGCAGCGCGTGGCAGGTCGATGGTCTCCGGCCCCTCGCCGTCGGTGTCGTCGAGGGCCAGCCGCGGGTTGTCGGCAGCGGCGCCGAGCACGCCCCAGTCCGGCGCGGGGTTTAGCCAGTGGACGTCGAAGGGCTCGTCGAACCAGCCGTCGAGGACGCTGTCGCCGTCGATGTCCAAGCCGGTCGCGAAGGGGTGGCGGACGTGGAGGTCGAGATCGCTGCCGGCGCCTGGACCGCGGTCGGTGGGGTCGAGATCGCCTGGCGTGTCCCAGGTGAGCTGGAAGTGCAGGCCGCCCGGGGGTGGGAGCACCTCGACGACGCGCTGGGCGGCGGCGCACCCGGGGCGGCCCTCGGCGTCCCAGACCGCGAGGGTCAGGGTCCAGATGCCGACGACGTCCAGGCGCACGGTGGGGCTGGTGGCGTCTGGGGAGGGGGCGAAGAAGGCGCGGGCGCCGTCGGGGCCGGTGGCGGTCCACGCGCGGCGGTCGATGGGGGCGAGGACGCCGAGGCT
The DNA here is from genome assembly GCA_041389525.1 of Myxococcota bacterium. Taxonomy (GTDB): domain Bacteria; phylum Myxococcota_A; class UBA9042; order PHBI01; family JACKFB01; genus JACKFB01. Next base: position 70,017 of record JAWKRR010000042.1, read on the forward strand.
CTGGGCGCTGTCGAGGGAGAGCGCGGCGCCGGCGACCACGGACTCGGGGAGGCCGCCGGCGATGACCGGCCAGGGGCAGGCCGAGGCGACGGGGATGGCCGAGATGGGGACGGGCACGCTCGGGCGAAAGGCGTTGCTGGCGATGACCAGGGTCGCGCGGGCGCTGGGCGGGAGGTCGCCGGTGGCAGCGGAGGTCGCCGAGGATGCGGGCGCGGCGGTGAAGCGCAGCTCGAGATCGAGGCCGTCGGGGGACGGCGGGACGGCGAAAGAGGCAGGCGGCGTCAGGGAAAACGACGCAGCGTCTGGCCCCTCGAGGGTGGCGGCGGAGACGACGAGGGCCGCGCCGCCGCAGGAGCCGACGCGGAGGGTGCGCTGCCG
>JAWKRR010000043.1:0-69561 GCA_041389525.1 Myxococcota bacterium
GGCTGCCCTTCGTCGAGCTGGACGGGCTCATCGAGGAGAGCGCCGGCCTCGCGCTGTCGGACCTCTTCGCCATTCACGGCGCCAGCTACTACCGACGCGTCGAGTACGACGCCCTCAGCCGCTTCTTGGCTCGCGGCGGCCCGGCGGTCTTGGCCACCGGTGGTTCCCTGGTCACCCACGAGGAGACCTTCGCGTTGCTGCGCCGCTCGGCCACGACGGTGTGGCTACACGCCCACGCGCAGGACCTTTGGGCGCGCGTCCTCGCCCAGGGCGACGACCGCCCCATGCGGCGAAACCCTCACGCGTTCGCCCAGCTCGAGGCGCTGCTCGCCGAACGTGAGCCGCTCTACCGGAAGGCGCACAGCGCGGTGGAGACCAGCGCCAAGTCTATCGAGCGGGTGGTGGAGGCCGTGGTCGCCGCCGCGCGTGGGAGCGCGACGGGGACGCCGAACCTCAGCGCGCTCGCGTGAAGCCAGGGTGCTCGGGGCGGGGCGAGCCCACCGCGTAGAGGCGTCGGGTCCCGGCGCCCGCGTCGGCTGGCGTTGCGTCGTCGGCGCCGAACGGGTGTGCGAACACGCGCGGCTGCTCCGAGCGCTTGTCTTCCTGGGTGTCGTAGCCGGCTTCACAACAGCGGTTCATGGGTGCCTCGGTCGGTTTCGAGGCGTGGTTTGCCATCTATAACGCGCCGCGTCAAGAGCGCGTCGTAGACTTGCGCACGCCCCGTCCGCGAGCCCGTCGTTGAAAGGCCATGGTTGTTGCACTATGAGAGTCGCCTGGGCGGCGCCCCTCGCTGTCATCGCTCCCCCCGACCCTGAGTCACGTCATGCGCCTGCACCCCTTCCGCGCCCTGCACCCCCGTCCCGAGCTCGCCGCTGACGTGGCCAGCCCGCCCTACGACGTGGTCGACACCGCGGAGGCGCGCGCGCTGGCGCTGGGTCGCCCCAACTCGTTTCTGCGCGTCGTGCGCTCGGAGATCGACCTGCCGCCGGGCGCTGACCCCTACTCGGACGCTGTCTACGCCGGCGCGGCCGCCCGGCTGCAAGCGATGATCGCCGACCAGGTCCTGGTCAACGACCCCTCGCCCGCGCTCTGGATCTACCGCCTCGACTGGGGGCCGCAGACCCAGATTGGCTTCGTCGGCTGCGTCGAGGTCGACGACTACGTCTCGGGGCTCGTGAAGCGTCACGAGTTCACCCGCCGCGACAAAGAGGACGACCGCACGCGCCACATCGACACCGTCGGCGCCCACACCGGCCCGGTCTTCCTCACCTGCCGCTCAGAGCCCTCGCTGACCGCGCTGCAGGCTCGGCTCACCCAGGGCCCGCCCACCCTGGAGGTCACCGCGCGCAGCGTGCGGCACCGCCTGTGGCGCATCGCCGATCCCGAGCTGCTGGCCATCATCGAGCGCGCCATGGCCCAGTTCGAGGCCTTCTACATCGCCGACGGCCATCACCGCGCCGCCAGCGCCGCCCGCGCCCGAGACCTCCGCCGCGCCGCCCACCCGCGCGCCGCGGAGAGCGCGGACTTCGAGCGCTTCCTGGCGGTGGTTTTCCCCAGCGATCAGCTGCGGATTTTGCCCTACAACCGCGTGGTCGCCGACCTCGCCGGTCTGTCCGAGTCCGGCTTCCTGGAGCGCCTCGAGGGCCCCTTCGAGGTCAGCGCGCCGGGAGCCCCCGCGGCCCCGGTCTCGCGCCATGAGATCGCGCTCTACCTCGGTGGGAAGTGGCGCATGCTGCGCGCGCGCCAGCCGATCATCGACGAGTCCGACCCCATCGCGCGCCTCGACGTCGCCATCTTGCAGGACCACCTGCTCGCGCCCGTCCTCGGCATCACCGACCCGCGCTCCGACAAGCGCATCGACTTCGTCGGCGGGATCCGGGGCACCGACGAGCTCGAGCGCCGCGTCGACGCCCAGGGCGGCGGCTGCGCCTTCTCGATGGTCGCGACCTCCATCGAGGAGCTGCTCGCCGTCGCGGACGCCGGCATGGTGATGCCGCCGAAGTCCACGTGGTTTGAGCCGAAGCTGGCCAGCGGGCTGCTGATTCACCCGCTGGAATAGCGGCGTCCCCAGCCCCTCGCAGCAGCCGATGACGCGGTGATGACGCGGCGATGACGCGGTGATGACGCACCGAACGGCGCGAGCCGACCCCGCGTCAATCCGCCCGGCGCAGCGGGTGCAGCGTTCGGCCGGCCTGCACCGAGGGCGGGCCTATCAACTGAAAGCGCGCGCCGCCCTCGATCTGCGCCTGCAGCGCCTGCATCCCGTCGGTGTCCTCGGAGTCCAGGTGAAAGTCCGGCTCGGGGCGCTCGAGGATGATGGCGGGATCGCCCGCGGCCGCTCGCAACTTCTCCTCGGTGACGTCGAAGGCGTAGGTCAGGGTCGCGGGGATGCTGTGCGCGGGCGTCCACGTCGTGTGCAGGTCCAACACCCCGAACTTGGTGTGGATATAGAGCGCGCGGCTAGTCCACTGGGTCGCGCCGAAGAAGCGCTCGGCCTTGTAGGCGCGCAGCGCGATGGCCTTGGTGATCGTCCCCAGGGCGTAGAGGCGGCGTTCGGGGAAGGTCAGGTTCAGGCTGGCCAGATTGTGGCCGAACCAAGCGCCCTTCTCGTACATCGGGATCGCGATGTACATGGACAGCGGGACCGGCCCCTCGTAGCCAGGCGGGAGGTCGAAGATGACGCGCTCGTGGGTGGTCAGGCGCTTGGCGTCGATGGCAAATCCGTAGATAAATCCTGGCAATTCGGCGCAGTCGTAGAAGACCCAGAGGTCCATCGGCATCCCCTCGGGGCCGAAGGTCAGCGCGTCGAGTCGCTGCAGGAGGGTGAGGAAGGTCGCCGACTCCAGGCGGGTGGGATCGATGTCCCACCGGAGGTCCAGCCCGAAAGGCGCGGCGTCCAGGTGCGGGCGGTTCGCGGGCGTGGAGACCACAAAGGTCCCGTAGTCGCGCAGGATCGCGTCGTTCGAAGTGTGGATCATCCCTGAAACCGCCGCGTGAATCCGGCGCCAGGCTCGGTGGTGATGGGCTCCGCGTCCGACCCAACCTGCAGCGGGACCCGGGTGTCAGAGCCGCGGATCTCGGCCGGGCCTACCACCGCGACCTCCACGCCCGACTCGATCTCGGCCTGCAGCGCCCGCATCGCCTGGGTGTCGTCGGCGTCGATGTAGCGGTGGATACCCTCGGGCCCCAGCAGGTCCCCGCGCAGCAAGCGCTCGCGGCCGTTCGCGTCAGCGGTGACACGGAAGGTGCAGGTCGCGGGGTTGTCGTGCGCCGGCGTCCAGGCGGTCTGCAGCCGAAGCGGCCCGAGCCCCGCGTAGAGGCCCAACTGCGGCGACCGCCACTGACACGTCGCCAGCATCTCGGTCAGGCGAAAGGCCTGGGTTCCCGCCGCCAGGGTCAGCCGCCACAGGCCTTCGGGGGCCGCACCTGGCGCGATCTGGTTGACGCTGCACAGGGTGTAGACCAGCGCGGCGGAGCGGGCGACGGTCGGGATGCAGATGAAGATCGACACCGGCACGAGGCCCTCGTAGCCGTCGGGCACGGCGAGGGCGCGGCGGGCCCACGACTCGAGGTGGCGCGCGCGGCGGGCGAAGCCGAAGACCGCGCCGGGCATCACGGCGCAGTCGTAAAAGACCCAGGCGGGCATCGAGAGGCCGACGGGGCCGTAAGCGAGCTCGTCGACGTGCTTCACCAATTGAATGAAGGTGCTGCCGGCGACGCGCTGCGGGTCAAAGATGTTGGCCGCGGGGATGTCGAGGCCCAGCGGGCTGGCGTCCAGCCCTTCGCGGACGGGCGGGCGCGCGATGAGGTACGGCTCGCAGGTGTCGAGCACGCGCTGGTAGGGCCGCAGGAGCATGCGGTCGACTCTACCGCCGCCGCACCCCCGCTGGAAGGGCGGGCCCCCGTCCGAGGATCAGCAGCCCGAGATCAGCAGCCGCCGACACGCGGCCGGCTCAGCCCTTGTCGCCCAGGAGCGTCACCAGCACGGCCTTCTGGGCGTGGAGGCGGTTCTCGGCCTGGTCAAAGATGATCGAGCGCGGGCCGTCGCAGACCGACGCGCTGACCTCTTCACCGCGGTGGGCGGGAAGGCAGTGCATGAAGACGCTCTCGGGGTCGGCCTGGCCCATCACCCGATCGTCGACCTCGAACCCGGCGAAGGCCTTCACGCGCGCGGCGGCCTCGTCCTCCTGGCCCATGGACGCCCACACATCGGTATAGACGACGTGGGCACCCTGCGCCGCGACCAGCGGGTCATCGGTCTCGATGATCGCCGTGCCCGCCGCGGCCGCGTCCTGCTGCGCCAAGGCCACGATGGCGCGGTCCATCGTGTAGCCGGCGGGGGCGGCGCACGCGAAGTCCATCCCGGCCTTGGCGCAGGCAAACATCAATGAATGCGCCATGTTATTGCCGTCGCCGATGTAGGCCATCTTCAGCCCCGCCGTGCGTCCGAAGCGCTCGCGGATGGTCTGCAGGTCCGCCAGCGCTTGGCATGGATGCAGCAGATCGGTCAGCCCGTTGATGACAGGCACTGTCCCGAAGCGCGCCAGGTCGAGCACGTCCTGATGCCCGAAGACGCGGGCCATGATCCCGTCCACATAGCGGCTGAGGACCTTCGCCGTGTCGCTGACCGGCTCGCCGCGATGAAGCTGCACGTCGCGCGACGACAAGAAGAGCGCGGTGCCGCCGAGCTGCCACATGCCGACCTCGAAGCTGACCCGGGTGCGGGTCGACGCCTTGAGGAAGATCATCGCCAGCGACTTGCCGGCGAGCGCGTGGGCAAACCCGCGCGGGGCCCGCTTCAGCTCGTCGGCCAGGTCCAGCAGGCGGCTCAGCTCGTCGGTGCTGACGTCGTGGAGCGAAAGAAAGTGGTCCATGGAGGGGCCTCGCTGTGAAGTCGTGAGCAGCGCCTACTGCTCGCCGTCGGGTTCCTCGTCCGGGTCGCCGTCTGCGGTGGGAAAGAGCACGAGCTGGCGTCGCACGGGCGTCGGCTCGTCGTCCCTTAGGATGCGCGTGCCGGCGCGGTCGGCCAGGGCCGGCACGAGGCGCTGGGGGCTGGTGATGATGACCGTGGAGCCGCCGTCGTCGAGGAAATCCAGGGCCGCCTCGATCTTCGGGCCCATGCTGCCGGGCGGGAACTGACCGGCGTCCAGAAGCTGCCTCGCCTCTTCCCGACCGACCCGCTCGAGCGCGCGCTGGTCGGTCTGGCCGAAGTTTACGTAGACGTTGTCGACGGGCGTGAGCACGACGAGCAGGTCGGCGCCGAGGTGGTTCGCCATCAGCGCGGCCGTCCGATCCTTGTCGATGACGCCTTCCAGCCCGCGCATGGCACCGCGCGAGTCGACGGCCACCGGGACGCCGCCGCCACCACCCGCGATCACGATGTGGTCCAGCGACAGCAGCGCGTCGATCGCCTGCAGGCCCAAGATGTCCACGGGGCGCGGGCTGGGGACCACCTGGCGCCAGCCGCGGCCGGCGTCTTCGACGAGGTGCACGCCGCGGGTGCGCATCAGCTCGCGCGCGCGCCACGTCGTGTGAAAGGGCCCGACCGGCTTGGTGGGCTCGTCGAAGGCCGGGTCGGAGGGGCTGACCAGCACCTCGGTCATCAGCGTCGACACCTCGCGCCGCATCCCCGCCGAGCGCAGCGCGTTGCGGATGGCCACGCTCAGCAGGTAGCCGACGGTCCCCTGGGTCGCGGCCACGCACGCGTCCAGCGGCCGAGGCGGCAGCTTGGTCGAGGCCTCCTCGTTTCGCACGAGCTCGCGCCCGACCTGCGGGCCGTTGCCGTGGACGACCAGGACCCGCGTCCCTTCCCGCGCCAGGGCGACCACGCAGCTCGCGAGCTTCCGCGCCGCGCGCTGCTGCTGGCTGGCGGTCCCGGGCTCATTGCGCGGCAGAAGCGCATTGCCGCCAATGGCTAAGACAGCCAGGCGATTTGGGCGGGGGGCGTCGTGCTCGGTCTCGGACATCGTCGCGCACGGATAGCACATCGATCGGGGGGCTTCCACAGCCTCGAATCAAGCCCGTTGTGGCGCCACGGGCCTCCTGATACCGTAACGCGCGGGCGAGCGCACCACAGCCTGCCTGAGGAGTGGACATGAGGGGCTTTTTCATCGGTCTGGGGTTCTCGCTGGCCTTCATCGTCGGCGCGCTGTGGGCGCGCGACGTCGAGCCCCCCGCGCACGCCGCGAGCCCTGGCAGCGCGGTCGAGTCGATGTGCGTCAGCGCGGAGATGGCCAAGGTCAAGCTCACGGCGGCGACCACGGACCTGACGCGGAAGGGCGGTTGGAATCAGGCGCTGGAGCGCTACGCCGACGGCGGCTGGGAGCCTGTGCAGTTCATCCATGACCGCGACACCATCGCGGCGGTCTGCTTCAAGCGAATCCACCGCGGTGAGCGCTTTCGCGACGTGGTGAGCGCGCCGGAGCCCGCGCCGGTGGCCGCCCCCGCGCCTGCCCCTGTGCAGGTGGCCCCGGCCGCGCCTGAGCCGAAGGGTCGCCGGGGACGCGCGGCCACACCGCCACCTGAGCCTGAGCCCGTGCGCGTCGCCGAACCTGAGCCCGCCCCCGAGCCTGAGCCGGCGCCCGCGCCCGCGCCTGCGCCGACCCGCGCCGCGGACACCTGCTCGGCCGACTGCACTCATTTTGGCGAGCTGGCGGGCGCGACCGAGATGATCCGCAAGGTGGTCGCGGACAAGTGCCTTATCCGCTGCAAGGCCGGCGATGAGCGGTACCAAGCGTGTGTCCGGGTCGCCCGCGGCTCCGGCGACGTGCAGCGCTGCAACGCGATGGAGTGAGGGTGGTCCGCGAGGCGGCGAGGGGGAGTCTGACGGTGGTCGCGTCTCTCGCGCTCCTCGCCGGGCCCCTGGGTTGTCAGGAGCTCGCCGATATCTGGAACGGCGCCGCCGAGCAGACCAACGAGGGGCGCGAGAACCGCGAGCGGGCGGTGCAGGCCGAAGAAGCCAAGCGCGCCTACGAGCTGGAGCGGGTGGTGCGAAAGGCGCCGGCCAAGCGCGCCCTCGAGAGCGAGTCGTTCGGGACCTTCGACAGCACCAGCCCGGCGGGGCGCCTCAAGGCGCTCTTGGAGCGTCGGCTGGAGTGCGCAAACGACGAGTGCCGCAGGGAGGTCTTGGAGACGGTGCGGCGCGACTCCGCGCTGGTCTTGCCAGGCATCTCGGAGCTGGTCACGCGCCAGCCCGAGGCCATCACCATCGAGGCGGTCCGGCTCGCCGGGCTCTTCCGCCACGTCGCGTCCATCGAAGCCTTGGGTCGCGCCGCGCTCGTGGGCAGCGGGCGGGTGCGCGCCGAGGCGGTCTGGGCCCTCGGTGAGACCGGCGACCCACGCGCTCTCGAGCCCCTCGACCGCATCTCCCGGCTCGACAACCCGCTCGACATCAACAGCGCGATCTGCCGCGCCGTGGGTGCCATCGGGAGGCCGGAGGGCGCCCCGATTCTCGACCGCCTCTACTCAGCCGCGGACCCGCGAACCCGCGGCGAGTGCGTTCGAGCCGCCGGCAGCATCGGCTCCATCGAGGTGATGCCCTTGCTGCGTCGCGCGGTCGACGACGCGGACACGAGCGTGCGCGACGACACGCGCCGGGCCCTCGAGAAGATCCCGGGCAAGGAGCCCAAGCGGCTCATCCGGAAGCTCGGCTCGCGCTGAGCCTGCGGGCGCCCGCGTGGCTATCAGGAGGTGCGGAGCGGGCTTCGTTCCGAAGGCAGAGCGGGCGCTCGCTCTTTTTCTTGCGTCCGAGCATTGACTCGACCTGGGGCCGCTGCCACCGTGACGCGCGTTCCCACCGCTGGAGGTCTCCATGCTGCACCGAAGTCTCCTCGGGCTGGCGATGCTGTGCGGGCTTGCGCCCCAGGCGTTTGCGTCCGTCCCGCTCGCCGTGGGCGTGAACGCCGCCGAGCGTGGTCACCGCGACTTGGTCAGCGAGCGTCCCGAGCACGGCCTCGCCACGACGCAGCGTCGCGTGGCCGCGCGCGCCCGACGCCAGCACCTGCAAGCGGTGACCGGTGCGGGTCCCGCAGTGCAGCATGAGGTCTACGGCTACCTCCCGTATTGGGAGATGGACTACGACTTCCCGCACTGGGACCTGCTGACCACCGTCGCCTGGTTCAGCGTCCAGATGGACGCGAAGGGCGAGGCCGTGGACTGGAACGGCTGGGGCGGGGACGCGACCGAGCTGCTTACCGCGGAGGCTCACGCGAACGGCGTCCGCTTGGTGGTCACGGTCACCAACTTCTCGTCCAGCGACATCTCGGCGCTGGTCAATGACCCCGCCCGCCGCGCGAACGCCATCAAGACCTGCCTGATGCTGATGGCGGTGCACGGCGCCGACGGCATCAACATCGACTTCGAGTTCGTGCCCTCCTCGGGGCGCACAGGCTTCGTGGCCTTCATGCGCGAGCTCAAGGACGCGGTCGCGGCGGCCAAACCCAACGGCACGGAGGGACACGTCACCCTCGCCGGGCCCGCCATCGACTGGAGTGGCGCCTACGACTACGACCAGCTCCTGATCCACACCGACGGGATCATGGTGATGGCGTACGGCTACCACTGGCAGGGCGGCGATCCCGGCCCGATCTCGCCGCTCTACGGCGGGGGGAAGTGGAGCAAGTACTCCGTGGCGTGGACCATCGACGACTACGTGAAGTACGGCGGCGCCGAGAACGCCCACAAGATCATCATCGGCCTGCCTTGGTACGGTCGCTCCTGGCCGGTGACCAGCAAGGCGATCCCTGGCAAGGCGACCGCGGACGGCAGCTCCATCGTCTTCGAGAAGTCGGTGGTCGAGGCGCTGGCCAACGGCGCCGGGTGGGACGCGGATTCGCTCACGCCCTACTACCACAAGGGTTCAGGCTCGGGCCTGCGCCAGGTCTGGTACGACGACCAGTCCAGCTTCGGCGCGAAGGTCGCTTACGTCACCGACCAGAAGTTGGCAGGCATCGGCATCTGGGCGCTGGGCTACGAGGGTGACCGCGACGACTACTGGACCGAGATCCGCGACCAGTGGACCGACTCCGACCCGGTGGTGGACCCCGACCCGGTCACCGACCCCGATCCGGTGGTGGACCCTGACCCGGTGGTGGACCCTGACCCGGTGGTGGACCCCGACCCGGTCACCGACCGACCCGGTCACCGACCCTGACCCAGTCCACCGACCCCGACCCGGTCACCGACCCTGACCCGGTCACCGACCCTGACCCAGTCACCGACCCTGACCCGGTCACCGACCCCATCGTGGACCCCGACCCCCTCCTCCCGGGCGGGAGCGAGAACGTCCCCCCGCAGCCGTCGGTCAGCGCGCCCACCACGCAGTCGCGCACCAGCTCCCTCGTTCAGGACAGCGGGTGCCACGGCGGCGGCGCGCCCTCTCTTCCTGGCCAGCCGCGATCAGCCTCGCGCTCGTCGCGATCTTCCACAGGCGGCGTCGCAGCGTCTGACGCAGGAAGGGGCGGCCGACTCTCGCCGACCGCCCCTTCCGGACTCCCGCGCGAGGGCTAGCGCCGCGGGCGGGGCGGGGCCCCGCCTGAGTGACAACGACGGGGCCGTGCGTCGGTCCGCCGGTGGCGACCACCGCCTCGGCGTGCGGCCGCACCTCCACGGAACGCGCAGCTTCACACCGCCACCACGCAGCTCGACTTCGTGGGGTCCGGCGGCGACGTCACGCAGCACCCGGGTCTCGCCCGGCGAGGCTTGCCGAGGCGGGCGCCGTCCAGTCGGATCTTGAGCACACGGTGCGTCGTGTTGACCAGTCGCAGGCTCCCGGTCAGTGCGATCATGGCCGCCAACGCTCGAAGCTCCCAGGGCGGAGCATCACCGTCGACTCGGCCAGCAGCTTGCCGTGACCGACCAACGCGACGCGGTGCGCGCCCGGCGTTTGCGCTGACAGGGTCATCGACTCACGGCCGCGCAGCGCGCCGACTCGACGGCCGTCGACCATCACGGCCACCCGACGCGGGAAGGGGTTGTGGACCTCGAGCGTCGCCGACTGTCGGCCCACCTGCACCCGGGTCTCGCTGCCGGGGCTCACTTCGAAGGAGTCCTGGCTGACCGCCGAGATCGGGCCGTGGTGGCCGACGAACCCGGCGTCACGGACGGCGACGATGTGCGCTCCGGCGAGCAGGGGGCCGGATGCGGCCGTCTCGCCGGGGGCCAGCGTCCCGATGAACTGACCGTCCACCGCCACGCGCAAGGGCGTCCCACCGACGTTGCGGAAGCGCGCTGAACCCGTCAGCGCCGCGACACGGATGACCGACTTGTCGCCGGGGTTTACCTGAACGCGCTCGATCTGTGGCGCCACCCCGGCCGAGGCGATCTCCACGACGCGGACGCCGTTTGGCACGTCACGGAAGACCCCGCGGTCTCCAGGGGCGACGAAGCGCGGCGTGCTCCCATCGATGCGCACGTTCAAGGGTAGGTGGCGCCCGTTCTCAACGACGACCGTGCCGTCGAGCGCTGAGGCATGCGCCATCGCCGGCAGCGACGCCACAGCGACCAGGGCGGTGAGCAGAATGCGATTGATGGACCGTGTCATTGCTTGTTCTCCTTGCCGACCGATGCGGGCCGGAATCGAGAGCACTGACGCGACCAGGTGCGAGATATTCGCAAGTAATTACGAATGGTTGGGCGCAAAACGCCCGAAGGCCGGGAGGGGGTGAGTCCCCGCCCGGCCTTCGCGCTCAACTCGAGCTAGACGCTAGGAGCGATCGACCGTGCCCGGCGCAGGCGTCGGCAAGGTCTGCGGCGCCAGCGGCAGGTCGTCGGCCGTGTAGCCGTGCGCCTCGTACGCCGCGCCCCAGATGGCCATGCGGCTGCCCTTGCCGTCGTTGGACACCTCGACCACGTAGTGCTTGTCGCCACGCGCCAGGGTGAAGGTCCAGCTCTTGGTCTGGGTCAGCTTGGCGTAGCCGATGACCCGCGCTTGGCCGCCGATGTCGCTGGACGTGCGAAACGCCGCCTTGAGACGATCGATGACCTTGTTGGCGGGGGTGGAGCTGAGCAACGTGAGGTCGCGACGCCCTTGGGGCGTGATCGTCACTCGCTCGGACTTCACGTCGAACTTGGCTCGCTCGAACGCCGCGCGAAGGGTCGCTTGGGTCTCCGGGATCGCGGCCGGAGCCGGGGAGGGGGCGCGGGCAAAAGCCGCGCTCGCCACGAACGACGTCGCGACGAGAGCGAGCGACAGGACGAGGGTGCTTCGAATCGACATTGCAACTCCAATGGTTGGGGAAGCCGGCGTTTGCAGGGTTGCCCCGAACCGACTCCGTGCAAGATAGCACCGGCCACTCGACCGGACACCCCCCTCCGACGCGGCCCCTCGCCGGACATTCAAACCGTCCGCGAACACAGCGCGTGCCGCGCCGGCTACTGTTGACGGAATAGGGGTGTCGCGGTACGCCAGTCGCACCCCAAAACCCCGTGGGCGGAGACGCAGATATGAAGACGGCACGAGTCGCTGCGGTGGCGCTAGTCACCATGATCGGTGGGAGTGGCTGCTTCGATAAGGAAGAGCCCACCTGCGAATACTGGGTGCCAAAGCTCACGAGCGCGCAGCGCGGGGACAAGGCCATGGAGATGGTGAGCGAGCTTCGCTGCACCGCCGCCATCCCCACGCTCTCGCAGATGTTCGACGACGGGCAGTACCCGGAGCGAATTCTGCGCACGCTCAAGCAGATCGACGACAAGGCCGCTGCCACGCCGATCTTGAAGCGCGGGCTGCTGACGCGGGACACGGGCAAGCTGGCGGCGTCCATCGTCGCGGACTGGAAGGTCAAGGAAGCGCGGCCCGAGCTCGAGCAGGTGCTGACTGGCACGGCGCTGCCGAAGCAGCGGATGGAGGCCCTGGACGCGCTGCTCGCCATCGCGAAGCCGGAAGAGATCGAGGACCTCCTGATCGCGCTGGCCGGGGATGACCCGAACCTGCAGGGCCTGGAGGTCAACCGCCGAGCGATCGAGCTGCTCGGCGAGATGGGGTCGCAGAAGGCGGCTCCGGTGCTGGTGCGCGCTGCGTTCATGCGCGACAACAAGGGCGGAATGGCCTACCAGGCGTCTCGCGTCGCGCTCGCGCGGCTCGGCCCGGTCGTGGTGCCGCTGCTCATCGAGACGATCGAGGGGAAGAATGAGCCCCTCAAGGCCGCGGCCCGGGACAACGGCGTGTTGGACTGGGAGTGGCAGTCCGGTCCCGAGATCGTTCAGCTCCTGAGCGACACCCTGGACTCGCGCGTGGGTAAGCCGCTCGCGGCGAACATGGCGCTCGAGCTGGAGCCGCCGGCTGGGGTGAGCCAGGGGATGGAGGAGAAGTGGCGGGTTGGGCAGCTCAACCGGCTGAAGGTCTCCATGCTCGGCATGGGCCACATCGGGCCGAAGGACGCCGTCGAGGATCTCGTGAAGATCTTGCGCGACCCGCTGGCTGACGCGGTGAATCAGCGCCTGCATTCGGCGACCTCTCTCGCGTTGATCGGCACCACCGAGGCGCAGGACGCGCTCCTGACCTTCTTCGGCGAGGAGACCGACGCGCGCTTCCGCTCGCCGCTGCTGCGGCCGATCGCGCTGGCCCTCGATGCGGCTCACCTTGAGAAGTTCAAGGAGTTGACCGCCAACGAGACCGAGGGCTTGGTCGCGGAGGCGCTCAAGGGTGAGAGCGTGGCGGCCTATCTGGCGGTCGCCGAGACCTGCAAGACAGACACCTCGTGTCTCCTGAAGAAGCTTGAGAGCGAGAACAAGGACGAGGTGGTGAAGGCGGCCGTGCTGCTCGCGCGTGGTGGCGGTGATGCGGCCACCGTCCGCGCGGCGTTGATCAAGCGGATCGCCACCACACCGGCGTCGAATATCGACGTACGGCGCTTCAGCCTCATCGCGCTGACCCGCATCGGCACGCCGGCTGACGGCGACGAGCTGATCAAGATCGCTGCGAACGCTGACCCGGCGGACCGTTACTGGCCCGACGAGTTTCGCGTGTACGGCGCGGCTTTGAAGCTTCGTAAGCGCTGAGAACTGGCGTTGGGAGCCCGCGCGCACCGCTGAGAGTGCGTGCCGGGCGCTCGCGTGCTGCGGCGCGACGCGCGTCCCACAGGGCGCCTCGCCGAAGTGTCCCGCGGTCTGTGTCAGCGCGGGGACGCGGCGTGTCGCGTGGGACACATCTCGGTGCCCGGGTCTGGTCTAAGCTGCTGTAATCGCGGCGATATCAGCGTTGGCACGTCTCCTGCTTTACCCCTCTGTGCCCGACGGCACACAGGAGGTGGGCGATGAAGAGACGACCGACACTATTGGCTCTAGCGGCGCTCTGCGCCTCACTGGCTGTCCCACTGGCGGCACAGGCCGCGGCACGACCCCGTATCGAGGTGGCGTTCGTCCTCGACGCGACAGGCTCCATGGGGAGCTACATCGAGGCTGCGCGCCGGCGCATCGCAGGGATCGCCGAGGCCCTCGCCGCAGGAGACCCAGCACCCGAGGTGCGGTTTGCCCTGGTGGCGTACCGGGACAAGGGCGACGCGTATGTGACCCAGGTCACGCGCTTTACGCACCGCATCGAGGAGATGCGGGAGGCGCTGGACCGCACCCAGGCCGAGGGGGGCGGTGACACGCCCGAGGCGGTGCTTGAGGCCCTGGAAGCCGGCGTACACGCGCTGGATTGGAGCGCCGCCGACGCTGGCACCATCAAGTTGATGTACTTGGTGGGCGATGCGCCGCCGAACGTCTACCCAGACTCTCCCGACGAGGAGACCCTCTTGGGACAGGCGCTGGAGCGGGGGATCGTCATCCACACCATCGCGTGCGGCAGCATGGATGGCGGCGGGCGCCGCTTCTTTGAGCGGGTCGCGCGGCTCTCCGAGGGACGCCCCTACGCGCTGAGCGACGCTGGGGCGTCGGGTAGCGCTGGCGGCGCAGGGGCCGTTGGTGCGGCCGGCGCGACCTCGGTGAGCAGCTTGGGGGCTGTCGTGAGCGACAGCGCGCGAGCCTATTCTGGCGCGGCCGGGGTGCGCTATGCGCCGCGGGCTCGTCCCGAGGTGGGTACCGAGCGGCTATTTACACCTCCGCTGCTCGTCAGCGGCCTGTTGGGACCACACCTCCGCTGGGTGGGTGACGCGACGACGTGGCGCGACGTGTGGGCCGCTCACCGGAGCGTCGATCTGGGCGGTGCCATCGCGGCGCCCGCCATCGACTTCGAGCGCTACCACGTCCTGGTGCTCGGCGGCGCCGACGCTGGGCTGCGCCTCGCCAGGATCGAGCAAGACGAGGGCGTCCGATTCGCCGTCGTGAACCCCGCGCGCGCCCACGGCGTGCAGTTTGTGCTCATCGCAGCTGGTGACCCCGTGGTCGCCGCCGCCCCCGCTGGAGGTACCCGATGAACCGGTCCCGCATTCTCGTTTTCGCCATGGTTTTGCTCACTTCCGGTACCGCCGCGGCCGCGGGCTTCGCGACGAGCGACCGCGGACCCATGCGCACCGCGTACTCACGCGCCGAGGTCCACATCGACGGCGACGTCGCCACCACCGTGGTCACCCAGGTGTTCACGAACGACCTGGACGACGCGGTCGAGATGACCTTCGCCTTCCCGTTGCCCGATGACGCCGCCGTCACCGGTTTTGCAGACTGGCGGGACGGGCGCCGGGTCGAGGCGCGCGCCGCCGGAAAAGAGGACGCCGCTCACGCCTACGATGAGGCGGCGGCCGAGGGGCGCACGGCAGCGCTGGTGGAGACCACGGACAAGGCTCGCTTTCAGATGCGCCTGTCGACGGTCGCCCCGCACGGCTCGCGCCGAGTGGAGCTGCGCTATGTGCAGACGCTCTCGGCGCTTGGCGGCGAGCGTACCTACGTGTTTCCGGCGGATACCCGGGGTGACACGCCGCGGCCGAGCATGTTCGACCTGGACGTGAACATCGCCTCGGACCGCCCCATCCGCTCCATGCGCAGCCTCAACCAGCGCGACGTCCGGCTGGTGTCGCTCGACGCCTCGCACGCCGCGGCGCACCTCAGCCGTGCCGGCGGCCTGGGGCTCGACCTCGTGCTGCGCTGGCGCGCGGACGTCAAGGCGCTGGACCTGGCGGCGCGGGCGACTCGCGTCCACGCCGACCAGCCGGGCTACATCGAGGCGCGCTTCGCGTTCAACGAGGATTCCTATGGGCGTTTTCGCCCGCAGCGCGACGTGGTCGTGGTCGTGGACCGTTCGCTTTCCATGGCAGGGGAGCCGCTGGCGAGAGCGCGCAACCTGGCCGAGGGCGTCCTCGCGGAGCTGGCGCCCGGTGACCGCTTCGAGCTCATCACCTTCAACGAGTTCGTGGTGCAGAGCTTCGGCGGGCTGGTCCCCGCAGAGGACGACACGCTGCTCCGCGCCTTCACCGATCTGGACAGCGTCGAGGCGTCGGGTCGCTCGAACCTCGCCGCGGCCCTGGATGCCGCCGCCGACGTCGTCCGGGCGAGCCCGGGGGCGCTGGTCCTGCTCGTGACGGACGGGCAGCCCACCGTGGGCGCGGGCTACGGGTTGGTGGACATCGCCGCCGACGCCGCGCTCTGGGCGGATCACCGCGTCCTGGTGGCGCACATGAACTACCCCACGCGCGATGCGGCTCTGGCGGCGCTCTTCCCCGACGTGTCCGTGCGCTACTTGCCCGACGGGCCTGCCGGCGACGAGGCGATCGAGGACATCATCGCCCAGGTCGTGGCCCCTGCGGTGGACGCGCTCCACGTCGACATCCTCGGTCCCGACGTCACCTCCGTGGAGGGACGCGTCACCAGCCGGTTGAGCGTGGGCGACGGCGTGCGCCTGATGGCGCGGGCCCAGGGCGACGCGGTCGTGGTGGTGTCTGGGCTGCTGCACGGGGTGCCCGTGCTGATGCAGGAGACCGTGCGCATGCCCGACGGCCCGGACGGCCGCGGGGATCGTGGGCTGCCGATCGAGTGGGCGCGGCTTCGCGTGCGCGGCCTGGAGACTCAGCTCGACACGGGGGCTTCAGGCCTCGACGCGGACGCCGCCGAGGCCGAGATCCGCTCGCTCGGCGAGGCCTACGGGCTGGCGACCCGCTACACGAGCTACGTGCTGACCGACGACCTCGCGCCCGATCGGATCAAGCCGGGCGACCCCGAGATCCGGATCCGCGCGCCGCGGTCGGCGCTGGGTGTGCGCGCCATCCTGCCCTGGGGTGAGGTCGTGGAGTGCACCTGGCAGGACGACGAAGACCTCTGGCTGGGCCGCTTCCTCGTCCCGCGCGGCACCGCCGACGGCACTTACCGAATGCGCGTGTTCGTCGACGGGCAGGACACGACCGAGCTGCGTGGGACCCTGTTCTTCCGCGTCGACAGCGAGGCCCCCGAAATGGAGTTGGTCTGCCCTGAGCCAGGACCGGTGGCCGCGGGTCGCGCGTTCAAGGTCTGGGCGCGCCCGCTGGACCACGTCTTCGAGGGCGGGATCATCGCAGCCATCGGCGACCTCGTCGTGCGGGACCGAATCGACCTCAAGCGCATCGTTCTGTACGTCGGCGACAGGGAAATCGCGATGGAGCGGGTCGGTCTCGGCGAGCTCTGGGAGGCCACGGTGCCCGGCGATCTTCCCCCGGGGACCCACAGCGTCCGCCTCGTCGCCGTCGACTTCGCCATGAACAGCGCAGAGGCGACCCTGGACGTCGAGGTGTCGGAATGAGCCGGCTCATCTGCACCCTCGCCCTCGCGGCGCTCATCCTGCTCACGGGCACGGTGAGCGCCGCCCGGGCCGCCCGCTGCGTCGTGGCGGAGGGGCCGATTCGCGGCCAGGTCGAGTGGCCCGGCCACGGGGTGGCCACCATCCGCGACGGGGCGTTGGAGCTACCCGGCCGGGCCATCACGACCTGCGAGGGGCTGCCCGGCGCCTTCCCGACGGCGCTGGCCCACAGCGGCGGTCGGCTTGTCATCGGGTTTCGGGCGGCCGGTGCCTTCGTGTACGACGGGAAGACGTTTGCTCGCATCGAGGGGTTGCCTGAGGACGCGGTTCGCTCGCTGGCCACGGATGGCGATCGGGTGTGGATCGGCACCGGTGCCTCCGGCCTGTGGCGCTGGAGCGCCGGCGGCGAGCCCGAGCGGGTCGCGCACAGCGTCTTGGGGCGCCGGGAGATCTCAGCGCTCGCGGTCGACGGCGGCACGCTGCACGTGGGCGCAGGGATGTACGGTACATGGACCGTGTCGCCGACGGGCCGGGTGCGTCGCTCCGAGCGCGGTGTGTACGCGGCGTGCTTTAGGGCGCGGGCCGGCGCCCTCGTCCCGTCGCCACCGGGTCGTGGGTGCGACATGGGTCAGGCGCCGGCCGCGTCGGGGCTACCTTCCCCGCACGTGACCGCGCTGTCGGAGCACGAGGGGCGCCTCGTGGTCGGCACATTCGACAAGGGCCTCGCCGAGTTGGGCGACGACGGGCGCTTCCGCGCGGTGGACGGCAGCCCGCCCTTCATCAACGCGCTGCTCCAGGAGGGGAGCACCCTGTGGATCGCGACCCCCAAAGGGCTCTACCGCCGAGACGCCGGCGAGGCGGTGCGTGCGGTGCCGTCTCGGCTGCCCTCAGACCACGTCAACGGGCTGGCCATGGGCGACGACGGGACGCTCTGGGTGGCCACGGGGCAGGGCCTCGCGGGCCTCGGTCCGGACGGCAGCGTCCGCGTGCTGGACGAGAGCCGCGGGCTGCCTTCGCGCATCGTCTACTCGGTCGCGGTCACCGACGACGGCGCGGTCTGGGCCGGCACCGCGGGTGGCGTGGCCCGCTTCGGTCCCGAGGGCGTCTCGCGATTCACGCAGTCCTCGGGGGCCTTGACCCACGACTGGGTGAACGCGCTCTTCGCCGATGGGGAGAGCGTCCTGGCCGGCACCTACGACGCAGGGGTCGTTCGCCTCTTCCCCGACGGCGGCGGCGCTCTGGACGCGGAGCTTCAGGACCTCTGGGTCAACCCGGGCGGGATCGCCTACCTCGGAGGCGGGCGCCTCGCCGTGGCGACCCTCGGCGACGGGCTGGTCGTGAGCGACCGCGGTGGATTGCGTACCGTGGGCCCGCTGCCGTCAGACGACGTGACCGCCGCCTTCGTGTGGGACGGCGTGCTCTGGGTGGGGACCCGCGGCGGGCTGTGGGCCCAGCGCGATGGGCGCGACGTCACCGCTCGACCTACTGGCACACCGTGACGCCGTCGCCTCGCGAGCAGCTGAAGTCCGCACAATCGGTGAAGCCGTTTCCGTCGTTGTCGATGCCGTCTGCGCAGCGCGCGTCGGAGCCCTCGCAACTCTTGACCGTCGCGGAGTTCGCGCAGTCGCTGTCCTCACAGTCGATCTTGCCGTCCCAGTCGTCGTCGAGGCCATCCGCGCACGCCGTGGGCGAGTCCTCGGGGATCTGCACCGGGGTCCGGCACGCGCTGGTCGAGCGGCAGCCGAAATCACCGCAGTCAGTGAAGCCGTTGTCGTCGTTGTCGAGCCCGTCTGCGCACCGCTCAGCGACGTTCTCGGCGCCGCGCGCCAAGCACGCGTACGCCACGGCGCAGTTCGGATCATCGCAGTCGGTCAGGCCGTCCTCGTCGTTATCGATCGCGTCCCGACAAAGCGCCTGCGACGCCTCGCCGCAATCCAGACACTCCGAGGCGAGGTACGCGGGCTTCGTGTCGATGGCGCTGTCGCAGCTCAGGCTGAGCAGCGCCAGGAGCAGGAGCCGACCGCGACCGCTCACGAGATCCCTTCCTTCCTCGCCGCGATCGCCTTGAGGAAACTATTGAAGTAGGCGCCAGCCGAGGCGAGGCTGAACACCATCGAGAGCAGGAGCAGGCCGAAGCCGAGCGCGTTGAAGTTGACGATCTGCCGGGTGAACCCGAAGTCGACCCAGTAGCTGTAGTGGACGATGATCCCGACGAGGCCCACGAGCTGCAGGGCGGTCTTCCACTTGCCCGTCTCGACGACGTGAATCATGAGGCCCTCGCTCGACGCCATCGCACGCAGGCCGGTGATCGACAGCTCACGGGAGAGCAGCAGCACCACGAACCAGCCGGGGATGCGCCCAAGCTCGGCGCCGATGACCAGGGTGGCCATGACGATCAGCTTGTCGGCCAGGGGATCCAGGAGCTTGCCCATCAGGCTCTCCTGTCCGCGGCGCCGCGCCAGCCACCCGTCGAGCCAGTCGGTCGCGGCGGCGATTCCGAAGAGCAGCGCCGCGAAGAAGCTGGTCTTCGGGGTGTCCCAGACCATGAGCGCGATGATCGGCAAGATGAGCACGATGCGCATCAGCGTCAGCACGTTCGGGAGGTTGGTCAGCTCCTCGCGTGTCGAGCGGCGCACCGTCTGCTTGTCGAGCGGCAGGTCTTGTGTGGGGGAGGTCGGCATCGGGTCGGGACTCTACGTCAGGTTCCTCCAGAAGGTACAGGCTTCCCAGCGCGCGGCCGCCCGGCTCTGCGGGACCGCTGGTAGCCAATCGCGGGCCGTCCGACTAGGCTTTGACCTGCTCCACCGGCGCGCAGCGCTGTGTTGTCCCGCGAGGTTTGCCGATGTGGCGTACGGGTTTGCTCTCCCTTCTCGCGCTGGCCTGCGTCCCCCTTGGCGCCGGCTGCGAGGGGTTTTTTCGCAAGAAGATCGAGGACAAACTGCCGCTCTTCGACATCCCTGATTCGCTGTCGGAGCTCCCCGACGTCGACCTGCTCGGCGAGCTCGGCGTCGGTGAGGCGTGCGTGCTCAGCACCTCCCAGACCAGCGACTGTCGGGTCGGCCTCGCCTGCGCGAACGGCACCTGCAAAGCCCTAGGCACCAGCGGCGTCAATCTCCCCTGCATCCTCAGCGACGAGTGTGTCGACGGCCTGTACTGCAGCGTGACGGGGACCTGCCAACCCGCCGGTTCCGGCGCGTTGAATGCACCTTGCGCCTCGGGCGGCGAGTGCGGCGAGGGGCTGTATTGCCGCATGTTGGGGCTCAGCGGTGTGTGCACCGCGACCGGCCAAAATGACCTCGGCGGGGTCTGTGCAGACCAGGGCGACTGCCTCGGCGGCTTGATCTGCGGCGCTGACGGGCTCTGCGCCGTGGGCGGCATCGTGTTCGGTCTGAAACCGTGGCCTGGCGTCACCTGCAGCGCCGAGGACGCCGGCCCGCCTCGCGTCTACTTCGAGGTGCCCGACGCCGAGCCGAGCGCGGACTTCTTCCGCCTCCCATTTCCCAACGACATCCGCATGTCCGGCGGGCGTCTGTCCCTCTCCGGCTTTCCGACCCCCGGCCCCGGCGTCGTCGGTTTCGACCCGGTCGCGCGCATCGTCGCGGCCGCCGAGCAGGTGCAGCGCGGGTTTTCGCGCGTGCCCGTGACCTTCTTCCGGTTCTCGCACGCTCCCGAGTTCTCGTCGGTCGAGGGCAACCCGAATGCCGCCAGCGGCAAGCCCGTGACCCTTCGCTACGTGAACATCGACCCCGACAGCCCATCGTTCGGCGCCGGGCAGAGCTTCGGCTGGACCACGACCGACGGCGGAGGCCGCTACATCTGCCCTCGCTTCGTCGAGGTGCGTGTGCCGTGGGAGGCGCCGCTGCTCGAGGGGACGACCTACGCGGTGTTGCTCACCCGCGGAATCCGAACCAACGAGGGCGTGGAGATGCAGCCCGACGACGACTTCGTGGCGATGATGTCTGACACCCGCCCGTCCGCTGCCGCGCTGGCGGCGGCCTGGGACGCCTACGCACCGCTGCGGGCGTGGCTCGACGGCGAGCAGATCCCGAGATCCAGCATCCTGGCTGCCGCGGTCTTCACCACCCAGGTCACCTCGGCGCCCATGCCCGCCATCCGCACGGCGGTCCGGGCGGCGCCGGCCCCCACACCCGAGTCGATGACCCTGTGCAAGGAGGGCGTGACCAGCCCCTGCGACGACGGCCTCTCCGGCGACGCCCACGTCCGCGGCTGCTTCGTGACCGTCGGCGACTTCGACGAGGTCCACCTGCGCCTGGACCTGCCTGTCGTCCAGAAGGGCACGCGGCCCTACCTCGAGCCGGCCGATGGCGGCGGCCTGGTCACGACCGACGCGGGCGCCGTCACGCTCCAGGGCGCCGAGTCCGTCTGCGTCGCGCTCACCGTCCCCAAAGGCGGCAGCATGCCAGCGGCAGGTTGGCCCATCGTCATCTACGGGCACGGCACCGGCGGCACCTTCCGCTCGGGCGCGGCCAGCGTCGGCGGCTTGCTCGCGGCCGTGCCGGTCGGCGGCGCGGTGCAGCGGTTCGCGACCCTGGGCTGGGACGGACCGATGCACGGCGAGCGTCGCGGCCTGGACCTGGACCCGGAGCCCCTCTACTTCAACGTCGGAAACCCAGTCGCCGCCCGAGGAAACGCCTGGCAGGGCGCCGCAGACGTGTTCGCGCTGGTCCGGGCCATCGGCGCCATCGACCTGACGCCCGCCAAGAGCCCCACGGGCAAGGCGCTGCGATTCGACCCCGCCCACGTCGCCTACCTGGGCCACAGCCAGGGCGCGCAATACGGCCCGCTCGTCGTCCCCTACGAGCCGGGGATCGGCGCGCTCGCGCTCAGCGGCGCCGGCGCCGGCTTGGTCCGCGCCACCCTGGACAAGACCAACCCCGTCGACGGCCGCCTCGGCATCGGGATAGCCCTCCAGGAGTTCACCGATCAGGGCGTGCGCGACGTCCGCGAGAGTCACCCGGCGCTGACCCTGCTGCAGGGCCTCTTCGACGCGGTGGACCCCCTCGACCACGCCCAGCACGTGCAGTCGCGCCCTCCGGAAGGCGCGGTCCCCCGCCACGTGCTGCACATCTACGGGCAGGGCGACACCTACACGCCGCCCGCCGCTGGCGACCTGTTGGTGCGCACCCTCAAGATCCCCGTCGCCCACACCGGCGCAGGCTCACCGCCCCGCGCTATCGGAGGGACCGAGGTGCTGCCAACCCCGGTGAGCGCCAACCTCCAGTCCGGCAAGGTGACCGGCGCGGCGGTAGAGGTCTCGCCGGCGAGCGGCGCCGAGGGCCACTTCGTCCTCTTCGACGACGCCGGCGTCCGCGAGCAGCTGCGCCAGTTCCTGGGCACCTGGGTCGCGACGGGCACGCCGGTCGTGGTCTCCCGACCCGCCAATTGACGACGGTAGATTGCACCCGATGACTCGACTGCGCTTCGCGGCTTCCCTTCTCGCGCTCGCCTCCCTCTGCCTCAGCGGTTGTCCGCTCATCGGCGGGGCCACGCCCGACGCGGAACCCGCGCCCCCACAGGGAAATCTCCCAGCCACCAGCACAGAGCCCGGCGATCTCAACCAGATGCGCGACAAGCTGGCAGGGGCTTGGGTGGTGCGCCGCGCGGGCCGCGTGGTGCTCGAGTACAACCTCGACGGCGACCACATCGAGGTCATCGATCGACGCTATCCGACGCCGCGCGAGCTTCGGGGCGAATTCCGCGTCCGATCCACCAGCGGCTTCGGGGTCCAGGTTGAGGACGGCACGACCTATTGGTACAGCGCCGCCTGGGTGGGTAGCGACGTCCACATCGGGCTCGGCGCGGCCATCGAGGTCCCCAACATCGAGCGTTTCACGGCCCAGTTGGGTGCCTGGGAGCGGCTCGAGCGCACCCCGGAGACCTGCGTCTACGTCCGCACCTGGGGCGGCAACGAGACCCGCGCCGACGTCCCCTGCGAGGTCACCGAGCGGAGCGGCCGCCAGGTCTTCAGCTACGAGTCCGAGGACCCTTTTCGCCCCGACCGGCTCAAGAAGGTCGAGCTCGACGTGGTGGGGAACTACCTGATGGATCGGGAGCTGGCGGAGTCGCTGGCCGTGCCGCGCGTCATCTACGAGCGGGAGCAGGCCGCGCCGACCGACGGCGCCCCGGCGGAAATCCCCGCGCCAGGGACCGCCGAGCAGCCCGAGATCCCGCCCGCCAGCGCCGGTGAAAGATAAACGGACTCGGAGCCTCTAGTGCGTGCGGTCGGCGATTGTCATACGATGCCCTCACGCCGTGCGAGGCCGTCCCTCTTCACGGGTGCACTGCAATGGGCGCCGCCGCCCGGGATCAAGGAGTTGGCCGTGCGAAATCGATTCTCTCACTCACTCATCATCGCGAGCGTGGCCGGCGGGCTCTTGGGCGGCTTCGGTCTCGTCGGTTGTGGCGGCGAAGGCCCTACGCCGTGGCCGGGGAGCGCCCCGCCCAACTCCGGTCCGCCCCCGAACATGCCCGTCCAGACGCCCCCGGGCGAAGCGGCGCCGACCTCCCCGGAAGACGAGGCCGTGCCGGTCGAGATCCCGACCGCGGGCCACGAGAGCAAGCGCTTCAAGGTCACGCTGACCGCTGAGTTCACAGAGCTTCCCGAGGGCGCGCGCATCCTCGCCCCCTCGCCCCGCGACCGCCGCTATCAGAAGGTCTCGAAGAGCGAGCACTCCGGCGCGCCCGGTGCCGTGATGCCGGCCGAAGACCACGAGAACCTCTTCTTCGTCAGCGACGCGCTCACCGCTCCGACCGCCAGCTACAGCGGCACTTTTGAGGTGACCCGGCGCCAGGGAAGTCAGGGCGCGCTGCAGGCGGCCGAGGGTCAGGACTACGACGGCAGCGAGCCGCCGCTTGGCGAGGTCTCGACGGACGCGGGCATCGTGGCGGCGGCGACCGCGCTGGGCGCTGAGAAGAAGAAGCCTTACGACGAGGTGCTGGCTGTCCTTGCCGCGGCCGGCGGGATCGCCCTCGCCGACGATGGCCCCGCCGATGCGGCCAAGGCCCTCGCCGACAAGCGCGCGAGCGAGCTGGGGCTTGCGCGTGCGACCGTCGAGATGCTGCGGCTGCGCGGTGTCGTCGCGCAGGTCGTGCAGGGCATCGACCTCGGCGCCGGCTCTGGCACGGTCTCCACGAGCCGCGTGTGGCTGGACGCGAACATGCCGCAGCTCGGCTGGGTACCCCTGGACCCGGCGAAGCGCCGCTCCATGGAGGATTGGCCCGGCGAGGTGCGCTACGTCGGGCTGCTGCCGGTCGATCGCATCGACCTCGCGTATGGCGACAGCACCGTGCTCGCCGAGGACGGCAGCTTCCCCCGCACGACCCTGACCGGAGATCTGGCCACGCCCATGGCCATCAAGGACGGCGCGCGGGTCGGTAAAGTGACCTGGTCGGCGAAGATCGAGGTCCTTCCGGACGCCGAGTAGGGCGCGAATCGCGAGGCGCCGCCTGTCTAATCGAGAGGCGGCGCGTCGCGGCGCACACTCCGCAACCACGCGACGAGCTGCCCCGCGAGATCGCGGCCCGTGGCCGCCTCGATCCCCTGCAAGCCGGGGCTAGCGTTCACCTCAAGCACCGGGAAGCCCGCTGGGTGCGGCATCAGGTCCACGCCGCACACCGGCAGGCTCAGCGCGCGGGCCGCCGCCTGGGCCACCTCGCGGACCTCGTCGGTGAGGGTCGCGCACTCCACGCGCCCGCCGCGGTGGACGTTGGCCCGAAACTCCCCGTCGGAGGCGTAGCGCCAGCAGGCCGCGATCGCCTGCCCGCCGATGATGAGCACGCGCAGATCTCGGGCGGGCTTGGCTTCGATGAAGGGCTGAACCAGCACGGTGGCGTGCTGGGCCGTGAGTCGCTCGAGCAGCGCCTTGGCTGAGGCGCTGTCCCGCGCGAGGTGGACCTGCTCGCCGCCGCTGCCCTCGCGGAGCTTCACCACGACGGGGGCACCGCCGATGGTGTCGAGGGCTTGGTCGGCGTGGACCGGCTCGCGAATCGCGAGGGTGGGCACCGTCGGGACCCCGGCGGCGACGAGGCGCTGGGTGGTCGCCAGCTTGTCCTGGGCCTGGCCGATGGCGGCGGCGCTCGCGGCGCTCGTGGCGCCGGCGTCCACGAGGGCCTGCACCAGCGCCATGCCCCAGCCCGTGAGGCGAGCGCCCACGCGCGGGATCAGCAAGTCGGGGGTCTCGAGCTCGCGCCCGTCGACGCGCAGCCCCGTGCCGCCACGGCGTGGTTCGAGGCTCGCCGCCACAGGATCGACGCGGGTCGCGACCAAGCCCTGCGCCGCGCAGGCCTCCATCAGGCGCCGCGTCGAGTAGAACGACTCGGAGTGCGAGAGGATGACGACGGTCTTGGCGGGGCTTCCCATGGTCCGATCGAGGCTGGGGTCTGAGGGGGCCGGCGCTGCAGGGGCGAGGGCCGCGGCGAGCGGTCGGCGGCCGGTTCAGTTCGCGGCGAGGTATGAGAACACGGTCTGGGGGCTCACGCGTTGAGCAGGGTCGCTTGGTCGGCCAGCAGCTCGGTGTAGATGCCGCCGCGGGCTGCCAGGGTCTCGTGGTCGCCTTCTTCCACGATGACCCCGTGCTCCAAGACCAGGATGCGGTCGGCGCTGCGGACCGTGGACAGCCGGTGGGCGATGACCAGGGTGGTGCGACCCTCCATCAGGCGCAGCAGGGCGTCGTGGACCAGGGCCTCGTTGGTGGTGTCGAGGTGGCTGGTGGCCTCGTCGAGGATGAGCACACGAGGATCCGCCAGCAGCGCCCGCGCGATGGCGATGCGCTGCCGTTGCCCACCGCTCACGCGCACGCCGCGCTCGCCGACCTCGGTGTCGAAGCCGTCGGGAAGCCCGGCGACGAATTCGGCGATCAGCGCGTCCTCAGCTGCCTTTTTGATGGCCGCGGGTGATGCGTTCGGCGCCCCGTAGGCGATGTTGTCGCCGATGGAGCCGGAGAACACGATGGGGTCTTGGTGAACGGTGGCCAGGGCGCCGCGCAGCTCGGCGAGGCGGAGGGTGCGCAGGGGTTTGCCGTCCAGCCTCACCTCGCCTTCGGTCGGGTCCCAGAAGCGATGGACCAGCGCGGCGATTGTGGATTTCCCGGCGCCCGAGCGGCCCACCAGGGCGACGCGCTCGCCGGGCGCCACGCAGAACGAGACGCCGCGGAGGACCGGCACGTCGGGGCGGGTCGGGTAGACGAAGGACACGTCGTCGAAGCGCACCTCGCCGCGCACCGGGCCCAGGGGTTGGGCGTCGGGGGCGTCGCGGATGGCGGGCTCCTCCTCGATGAGCGCGAAGATGCGGCCGGTAGCGCCGATGGCCCGCTGGAGATTGCTCCAGACCTCGGCCAGGGACCCCATCGCGCCGCTGACCATGAGCGCGTAGAGGAGGAAGGCCGCCAGCTCGCCAGCGCTCAGCGTCTGCTCGACGACCCGCCGCGCACCCAACCATAGTATGAGCGCCAGCGCCGCGTAGCCGGCGATCTGCACGCCGCCCATGAACGCCCCACGCGCATAGGCCAGCTTGACCGCGGTGGTGAACACCTCGCCCACCGAGCGGGCGTAGCGCTTGGACTCGCGCTCTTCGGCTGTGAAGACCTGGACGGTCTCGATGCCGGTGACGGCCTCCTCCAGCCCCGCGTTCGCCTCGGCCATGACGTCTTGAATGTGGCGCGCGCGGCCGCGGATGCGTCGGCCGACCCACACCGCACCCACGGTGACCGGCGGCAGCGTGCACAGCATGACCAGGGTGAGCGAGGGGCTGGTGTAGACCAGCAGGGCCACGCCGCCGAGGATGCTGAGGCTCGAGCGCAGCGCGATGGAGATCTCGGTGCCGACGGCGTGCTGGAGCATCCCGATGTCCGAGGTCAGCCGGCTGAGCAGCTCGCCGGAGCGGTGCTCGTGGAAGAAGCCCGGCGGGTGGGCCAGCAGGCGCCGGAAGCTCAGCTCGCGCAGGTCGGCGACGACGCGCTCGCCGAGCCAGGTCATCAGGACGTGGCGCACCATCACGAAGACGCCCAGCAGGGTGAAGACGCCCATGGCGATGGCCACGAGGCGGTCGAGATACTCGAGATCGCCGCGGGCGATGGCCTGGTCGAGGGCGAGGCGCACGCCCTGCGGCAGCGAGAGGTTCAGGGCGCCCGCGCCGAGCAGCAGCGACGTCGCGATGAGCCAACGGCCGAGGTAGGGGCGAAGGAGGCCGGCCATGCGGCGCAAGGGCGAGACGGGCATGGGCGCCTGCGTACCGCGGGCGGGGGCTCGCAGCAAGGCGACGGTGCGCGCGGCGGGTGGCGGGGGCTCAGCTCGGAGGGCGGGTGCCGAGGCCGAAGGGGAGCAGCAGCGGGTCGCCGGGCAGCTCGAGGCGGGTCCTGCCCGCGCGTAGCTCGGCTTTGACTCCGTCGACGACCGCGTGGTCGGCGGAGGCGAAGGGGGACAGCGCCTCGGCTGCGGCCTCGCCCAGCGGCGCCAAGGCGGCGAAGCGAACGCGCGTGGGGCCGTCCCAGCGCGCCCCGACGAGCGCGGCCTGCACCGCGTCGCTGACATAGAGACGAGGGCGAGCCAGCTCGAGATCCAGCGCGGTCACCAGGTCAGGGTAGGTGAGGGCGAGGTGGTTGGCCGCGAGCTCCGCGATGGCCGCTGACTCCGGGCAGTCGTAGCGGCACGGGAACCACGCAAGCCACGCGAAGCGGTGGAGCGCGAGGTTGTTCAGGCGCGGCTCGAAGCTGTGGGTGCGGGCGGCCGCGGCGGCGATGGGCAGGCGGTTGGGCCAGCGGCGCTCGAGGCTCGCGAAGGCGCGCGCGCAGCAGACCGGGTAGCCCAGCAGCTCTCCCAGCTCGATGGCGTCTCCCTGACCGGGGGTGTCGGCGCCCATCCGGTCGAGCGCGCGAGCCCGCTCGGCGAGCGCGAGATCCCGTGACGCGTAGACCACCTGCCGCTCCCGCGCCTCCCCGGCGGGCGGCCGCGCCATGACCAGCGGTCCCTGCTCAGCACCCAGCCGATCGCACAGCCACCGGTACAGCGCGCTCTCCGGATCGAGCAGCGCGCGCCTCGCGAGATCGCCGCCCAGCGCGACCGCGCGCTCGACCAGCGGGTGCGTCGCCAGCGGCCGCACCGTGTGAACGCTGTCCACGTCCGTCACCATCGCCTGGGTCGCGACGTCCTCGCGCACCGGCTCGCCGGTCACCGTCTGACAGCCGAGCTCCTCCCAGCGCGCCCGCGCCTCGTCCACCGCGTCCAGGTCGTGCAGCTCGCGCACCACGGGCTTTCGCCCGATGGCCATCAGCACCTCGGTCGCCAGCCCCGCGGGCAACAGCGCGCTGGGTTCCTTCGCCGCCTCGCCCGCGCTCGCCGCCTCAGCCGCCGGCGCCGCTTCCCCACGCTCGCCTTGCAAGGCCGCCTCCGCGTCGCCGGATCTTGACCGCGCCCCGCGCCCGAGGATATCGGTGCGCCCTATGCCGCTTGGACACTTTGCCATCGACGGGCTCGAGATTAAACCGGGGCTGGTCCTCGCGCCCATGAGCGGCGTGACGGACTCGCCCTTCCGGCGCTTGGTCCGTCTGGCCAGCGGCGACGCGGTGGGGCTGCTGGTCAGCGAGTTCATCTCGGTGGAGCTGCTGACCCACCGCACGATGCAGAGCCTCATCCGCATGTCCTTCCACCCGTCGGAGCGGCCGGTCTCCATCCAGATCTACGGCTCCGACGTCCCGAAGATGGTCGAGGCCGCGCGGATCATCGCCGACCACGGCGCCGACATCGTCGACATCAACTGCGGCTGCCCAGCGCCGAAGATCGTCCGCCGTGGCGGGGGCGCCGGCCTGCTGCGGGACCTGCCGCGCCTGGGGCAGATCATCGAGTCGGTCGCCGCCGCGGTGCCGATTCCGGTCACGGTGAAGATTCGAAACGGCTGGTGCGAGGACAGCCTGAACGCCATGGAGACCCTGCGCGTCGCCGAGGAGTCGGGCGCGCGCGCCATCGCGGTGCACGGACGCTCGCGGATGCAGCTCTACACGGGCAGCGCCGACTGGGACGTGGTGCGCCGCATGGTCGAGGTCGCGCGCATCCCCGTCATGGGCTCCGGCGACGTCATGACGGCCGCCGACGCCATCGAGCGCTTCGACACCACCGGGTGCGCGGGCGTGATGATCGGCCGCGGTGCCATCACGAACCCGTGGATATTCCGGCAGATCGTCGACGACGCCGCCGGACTTCCGCGCACCGAGCCCAGCTGGCGCGAGCGCATCGAGGCGCTGCACGCGTACCTCGGGATGCTGCGCGAGACCTACCCGAACCGCGTGCTCGCCGGACGCCTCAAGATGATGCTGAGCCGCTTGATCAAGGGCATGCCCGACGCGCCCGAGATTCGCCTTCGCTGCCTGCGCGCGGCGGAGCCTGACGTGATGCTGGCCATGCTGCGCGCCCACTGCGAGGCCCACGGCGTCTTGGACCTGCCGCCGACCGAAGAGAGCGCGCGCGCCGCCGCCTGACCGGGTCGACCGCCCGCGCCGGGACTGACGAAACGCCCGACCGGCGCCGCGCAGTAGCAAATCAGCGGCCTGAGACCGTTGTCGCGCGGGGGCCGGGCGGCTAAGCTCCCCCCATGGCGCTTCTCTTCGGTGACAAGAAGACCCCACTTCAACGCCTCAAGCGCGGCGACTTCAAGACGCAGGACGAGCTGCGCGAGCTGATGTCGACCGTCGCCGCGGACGAGGACCTGCGCATCCAGGACGTCGCGTGGGCGTTGACGGACCCTCGCCGCGACCTGCGGGCGATGGCGCACGAGCTGGTCACGTCGCGCAACCTGCCCGGCACCTACCAGACGATTCTGCGCGAGGCCTGCTCTCAAGATGCCGGGCCTCAGCGCCGCCTGCTGGTCGCGCTGCTGCCGCGCATCCAGGACCCCCAGGCGCTGGACCTGCTGACCCAGCTCATGGAGAAGGGCAAGGGTGAGGCGCCGGTGGTCGCGGCGGAGGTGATGCTCAGCTACCCGCTCGAGCAGATCCACGGCTACGTGGCTCGCTTTCTGCGCCTCGGCGACGAGGACATGCGCATGCGCGCGCTGGCCAAGCTGCAGGACGAGAGCCGCGAGGGGCACCCGCTCGACCGCTCCCTGCGCATGATCGTCAACCAGATGTGCACCGACGCCAACGATCGCGTGCGGTTGCGGGCGTTTCAGGTCCTGGCCAAGGACCCCGATCCGGAGTTCATCCGCCTCATCCTCGACCGCCTGCGCCATGAGCGTTTCACCGTCAAGCAGCAGCTCATCCGCATCCTCGAGAGCACGACCGTCGGGCGGGACAGCGGCATCCTTGACGAGCTCATCCCGCTGCTGGGCGAGGGCGATGACCTCGTGCGTAACGCCGCGCTGAAGATCGCGACGCGGGCGGGCGATCCCAGCGAGGTCATCCGCCGAATCATCCTCTACTCGAAGTCGCTCATGGGCTGGATGCGCGACCGTATCCACCACACGATCTCCGAGTTTGGCGACCAGCTCCTCGACCCGATCATCGAGCTGATGGGCCACCGCGACCCGGTCATCCGCTCCAGCGCGCTGCTCTTCGCGGTGAATCACAACAGCCAGAAGCTGGTGCCGCCCATCGTGCGGCTGCTCGGCGACGAGGACTGGTGGACGCGCGTCGTCGCCATGGACACCCTCGGCCGCCTGAAGGCGACGGAGGCGGTCGAGCCGCTGGTGCGCGCCCTGAGCGACCCGGACGTGCGCTGGTCGGCGGTCGAGGCGCTCTCGGCCATCGGCGATCCCAGGGCGCTCCCGGCCATCGCGAAGCTGCTCGGCGACAAGGCTAACGAGGTGCGCCTCGAGGTCATCCGCGCCCTCGAGCTCTTCAACGACCCCCGGGGCCTGAAGCTGCTCGAGCAGGTGGTCCAGCGCGACCCGGAGCTCGAGGTCCGCGAGCGCGCCATGGAGGCCTTCAAGCGCATCAGCGCGGCCAACGAGATCGCCGTCGACGAGGCCAGCCTCAAGGCGAACCTGGCGATGACCGCCGTGACGGACAAGCAGATCGATCGCCTGCTGGTCCAGACGCGCAAGATGGGGGCCTCGGACTTCCACCTCTCGCCTGGGATCCCGGCGTCGGTGCGCAAGAACGGCGAGCTGGTGCAGCTCGGCGAGCGCGTCTTTACGGCCGAGGAGACCGGGGCGCTGGTGCGCGAGATGCTGACCGAGAAGCAGCGCGCGACCTTCAAGTCCGATAAGCACATCGACTTCTGCTACGACATCCGCGGCGCCGGGCGATACCGGACGAACGTCTACGAGGAGCGCCTCGGCACGGGCGCGGTCTTTCGCGTCATCCCGAACGAGGTCCCGAACTTCGAGTCGACGGGCCTGCCGCATCAGCTCACGGACCTCGCGAACCTGCACCAGGGCTTGGTCATCGTGTCCGGCTCGTCGGGTTCGGGGAAGACCACGACGCTGGCGGCGCTGGTCAACCTGCTCAACGAGTCCAAGCGCACGCACGTCATCACGCTCGAAGACCCCATCGAGTACGTGCACCCCTACAAGAACTCGCTCATCAACCAGCGCGAGGTCGGCACGCACACCCGCGGCTTCCCCGAGGCGCTGCGCGCTGCGCTGCGCGAGGATCCGGACGTCATCGTGGTCGGCGAGATGCGCGACGCGGAGACCATGCGCCTCGCGATCACCGCGGCCGAGACGGGCCACCTGGTCATCGCGACCATGCACACGACCTCCGCGCCGAAGTGCGTCACCCGCCTCGTGGACTCCTTCCCGGTTCGCGAGCAGTCGCAGATCCGCATCATGCTCAGCGAGACGCTGAAGACCGTGATCAATCAGGCGCTGCTTCCTCGCGCGGATGGCGAGGGCCAGGTCGCGAACTTCGAGCTGCTGGTCGTCACGCCGGCGCTCTCCAACCTGATCCGCGACAACAAGATGACGCTGATCCCGTCGCTGATGACCATCGGCAAGAAGGTCGGGATGATGCCCTTCGACGACGGCCTGATGGACCTCGTCAGTCGCGGGCTCATCACGCCCGAGACGGCCTACATGCGAGCGCGCGTCAAAGACGAGTTCGAGCCGCTGGTGAGCGCCGCCTTCCTGGAGGGCATCGATGGCTGATCCCGTCACGAGCGGCCGCGGAACCTTCGCCAACCGCATCGATCGCTTCCTGCACCTCATGTGCGACAGCGGCGCCAGCGATCTGCACTTCGCCGTCGGCAACCCCCCGATGCTGCGTCTGCATGGCCACATCGACCCCATCCGCTATCGCACGCTGAACGCCCGCGATTTCGAAGGCTACATCGGGCAGATCACCCCGCCCGAGCTGTGGAAGACCTTCCAAGAGACCGGCGACATGGACTTCGCCTACGCGGTGGAGGGGCTGGCTCGCTTCCGGGTGAACATCTTTCAGCAGAGCCGCGGGCCTGGGGCCGTCTTCCGGCAGATCCCGTCGACGATTATGACCATCGAGCAGCTCGGCCTGCCCGAGATCGCCTACCGATTCGCGCGGTTTGAGCGCGGGCTGGTGCTGGTCACGGGGCCGACCGGCTCGGGCAAGTCGACGACGATGGCGGCCATCACCGACGAGATCAACGTGCGCCGAAAGGCCCACATCATCACGATCGAGGACCCGGTCGAGTTCGTTCACCCAGGCAAGTCCTCGATCATCACGCAGCGGGAGGTCGGCAGCAACACGAACTCCTTCGCGTCGGCGCTGCACGCGGCGATGCGCGAGGACCCCGACGTCGTCCTCGTGGACGAGATGCGCGACCTCGAGACCATCAACGCCGCGCTGCAGGCGGCCGAGACCGGGCTGCTGGTCTTCGGCACCCTGCACACGAACTCCGCCGGCAAGGCGATGGACCGCATCATCAACGCCTTCCCGGCCGACGAGCAGTCGAACATCCGCGGCGTCTTGGCCGACACCCTGCGCGGGGTCCTGGCCCAGCAGCTTGTGCGGCGCAAGGGGGGCGGGCGCTTCGCGGCGCTGGAGGTCCTCTTCGGCTCTCCGGCCCTCGGGACGCTCATCCGCGACGGCAAGACCCACCAGGTCACCAACTACATCCAGATGGGCAAGTCCCAGGGCATGCGCGCGATGGATGACGCGCTGATGCAGGCCATCCACGACGGGACCGTCGAGATCCTCGACGCCTACGAGAAGTCCATCGACAAGAAGGACTTCCGGTCACGGCTGCGCAAAGAGATCGGCTTCTCGGTGCCCGGCGCGGACGACGACGAGGCCCTCTCAGCGCTGGGCGAGGGGATGTGAGCGAGGTCCAGGCCGAGCGGACCAACTACCTCCTCCCCGACGTCGCGCGCTGGCCGCGAGACCCGGAAAAGCCCGTCATCCGCCTGCGCGGCGTGGCCAAGCGCTTCGGGGACAAGTCGGTGCTGGAGGGGTTGGACCTCGACATTCACACCGGCCTGACCACGGTGATCTGCGGGCAGTCGGGCTCCGGCAAGAGCGTGCTGCTCAAGCTGATGAACGGGCTGCTCCTGCCGGACGAGGGGACGGTCGAGCTCTTCGGCCACGACACGCGCAGCCTCGGCGTGCGCCAGCTCATCGAGCTGCGAAAGCGCGTCAGCATGATGTTCCAGAGCTACGCGCTGATGGACTCGTTCACGGTCCACGAGAACATCGCGTTCCCGATCTATGAGAACACGTCCATGCGGTGGGAGGAGATCTCGCCCTTGGTGCGGGAGCTCCTCGAGCTTCTGGACCTCGCCGACGCCGGCAAGAAGATGCCGAGCGAGCTGTCGGGCGGCATGAAGAAGCGCGTCAGCTTGGCCCGCGCCGTGGTCTCCAATCCCGAGGTCGTGCTCTTCGACGAGCCCACGACGGGGCTCGACCCGGTGATGATCGAGTTCGTCGACGACATGATCGTCAAGACCCGCGAGCGCTATGGCATCACCTCGGTCGTCATCAGCCACGACATGACCTCGACGCTGCGCCTGGCCGACCGCATCGCGATGCTCGACGGGGGCCGCATCGTCGCCTACGGCAGCGTCGACGAGGTGCTCAAGAGCGACGCCGAGATCACCAAGGTCTTCTTTGAGGGGGCCGACCGGGTGCGCGGGCTGGGCAACACGAAGGGCGGCGGTACCACGCGCACGACGCCGAGGGTCGAGGTCGCCGCCGAGGCCCAGGACGCCGTGCCCGACGGCGAGATCCCGGCGGTCGAGATCATCGACCTCCACAAGAGCTTTGGAGAGCACAAGGTCCTCACCGGCGTCTCGATCGCCATGCCGAAGAACTCCATCACGGTGCTCATCGGCGGTTCGGGAAGCGGCAAGTCCGTGATCATGAAGCACATTATCGGGCTTTTCCGGCCGGACTCCGGCGTCGTGAAGATCTTCGGCACCGACCTGGCCACCCTGGACACCGACGCGATGCTGGCGCTTCGCACGCGCTTCGGGATGCTCTTTCAGGGCGCGGCGCTGCTGGACTCCATGAGCGTCCGCGAGAACGTCTCGTTCCCGCTGATCGAGCGCGGGATGAAGTACGCGGACGTCCGCCGCGAGGCCGACGCCGTGATGGAGCAGCTCCAGATCGCCGACATCGCGACGAGCTACCCCTCGGCCATCTCCAACGGCCAGCGAAAGCGCGTCGGGCTCGCCCGCGCCATCGTCACCAAGCCTGAGATCATGATCTACGACGAGCCGACGACCGGGCAGGACCCGATCATGACGCGCTACGTCGACGACATGATCGTCGACGCCCAGAAGATGTTCGACATCACCTCCCTGGTGGTCAGCCACGACATGGCGTCGGCGTTCCGCATCGGCGACCGCGTGGCGATGCTGCACCGCGGCGAAATCCGCGCCTACGGGACCCCGGAGGAGGTGCGCGCGAACCCGGATCCGTGGGTGCGCCGCTTCATCTTCGCCGGCACCCCCGAGGGCGAGCGCGCCTCCCACGAGCTGGGACTCGTGTGACCGAGCGGGCGGGCCGCGGCACGGCACTCTGGGGCCTCCTCGCGACCTTCGGCGTGCTCTTCGCGTGGTGCCTGCGCCCAGCCTGGGGCATCGACGTGTTCTTCCACGTCGCCATCGGGCGCGAGGTCTGGGCGAACGGCGTCCCGAGCACCGACATCTTCTCCGCCGCCCACCCGGACGCCGCCTGGGCGCCATTTCAGCTCGGCTATGAGCTGCTGGTCGCCCTGCTGGACCGCTACGGCGGCCTCGACCTGCTCCGGGTCTTTCACGCTGGCGTCTTCGCCACCGCCCTGACCTGGCTCGCCCACCGCGCCCACCGCGCGACCCACAGCCTCGCCGGCGCAGCGCTCATCCTGGCGGTCGCCCTGGTGCTCTTCGACGAGCGCATCCGCATGCGCCCCCACGCGATAAACCTCCTCCTCGAGGTCGCGGTCCTCCTCCCCTTTGCGGCCGGCCGCTGGCGCGGAAAACCAGCCCGCGCGCGCCTGCTCATCTTCGGCACAGCCGTCCTCTGGAGCTTCTTTCACGCCATGGGCGCCCTGTGGCTGCTCGCCGTCGTCGGCACCGTGCTGGTCGCCGGCCCGTCCGCCACCGACCGCCGCTTCGCCGCCACGACCCTCGCCCTCGGCGCCCTGGGCGTCGCCCTGGCCCCTGGCGCGGCCGCCGGCATCGCCCACGTCCTCACCATCCAAGATCGCTGGCTGCCCTTCGTCCCCGAGCTCGAACCCTCGTGGAGCTGGCTGACCGCCGCGGCCATGGACGGCGGCCCGGTCTACGCCCTGAGCCAAGGCCTGCTCCCCTGGCTGGCACCGCTGGCCGTCGTCGCCGCGGCCATCACGCGGCCGCCCCGGCATCGCTGGCCCACGCTGCTCGCCGCGGCCGGCCTCGCGTTCGGCGCCCTGGTCATGGTGCGGCTCAGCTACTACGCGGCCTTCGTCCTGGTGCTGCTCGCCCCCGAACTGCGAGGGATCACCTCGCGAATCTGGCGTCCGCGCGTGCTCGCGACGGCGGCCGCGGTGGCCCTGCTCGCCGGCCTGGCCGTGCACGTCCTGCCGCGCTGGGCTCAGACCAACCCCTGGACCACCACGCTCAGCCCGGGCCTCTTCCCGGTCGCCGAGGCCCGCGTGCTGGCCAAGGCCGACCTCCGCGCTCGAATCTGGAACGAGACGGCCTGGGGCGGCTACCTGCTCTACGTCCTCTTCCCGGGCTCGACGGTCGCCAGCGACGGCCGCATCACCTTCGCACCCGACGTCGGCGAGCTGCTCCAAGCCGACGAGCGCCCCTCGCAGCGACTGGTCGTCGCCGAGGCTGCGTTCCAACGCTACGGCATCGATCTCCTCGTCCGGCGCCGCGGCGTCATGCCGGAGAGCTCCGCATGGGAGCTGCTCCTCCGCGGACCGACCGCCGACATCTGGTCGCGCCGCGGGCCGGTGACCGAGGCCCGCAAGGCCGCGATCTCAAAAGCAATGGCGAAGCCGGCCGCCCGCCCTTGACCGCCGAAAATCGTGCTTATCCTCACCCCGTCGCTTCGAAGCCGGTCTCCCAAGCCGGCGGCGAGTGACGCGCGGCGGACCTCGAACCCGCCCATCTTCAACCGACGCGTCCGCGCCCGTGCGGAGGGCGCGCTGCGTCTGAAACCCAGGAGGAACGAGCCATGTTCATGCCCTACAACGACTTCGATCGCACGCTGGCCGTCGTCGACGCGATCCGGCGGCGAATGGACCGCGCCTTCAGTGACGTCGCCACCACCGACGTGACCCGCAGCGGGGACGCCGCGCGGGCCTCGCTGTACGACGCGGGTTCTGAGCTTCTGCTGGCCGTGGAGGTCCCTGGATACAAGGAGGAGAACCTGGATCTGACCATCCACCGCGACGTGCTGACGCTCAAGGGCGAGCGCTCGCTCGAGGCCCCCGAGGGCTATCGAGCCCACCGCGTCGAGCGGCGCAGCCAGTCCTTCGCGCGCAGCTTCAAGCTGAGCGCGCCCGTCGACGTGGAGAGGACCAAGGCCTCGCTCAGCGATGGCGTGCTCTCGGTGCGGATGACGAAGTCGCCTGAGGCGCAGCCGCGTCGCATCGCGGTCGGCGCCTGAGCCTCGAATTCCACTGATACCACCTGATCACTTGGAGGAAATGACCATGCTGACCAATCAAACTCTCTCTCCCTCCCGTGAGACCCAGGGCGCCGCGGAGGAGACCCGGGAGCGCCCGACGATCACGCCGCCTGTGGACGTCTACGAGAACGACGCGGAGCTGTTGCTCATCGCCGACCTCCCGGGCGTGGCCCGCGACGCCATCGAGCTCAACCTCGAAGACGGCGCGCTCACGCTCAGCGCGCGCCGCACGCGCCTCATCGAGGGGGCCGTGCTCGGCGACGAGATCGGCGACGGCGACTACCTGCGGAGCTTCCGACTGCCGCGCGGTCTGGATCTCGAGAGCGTGAAGGCGGAGCTCGACAGCGGCACGCTGAAGATCCGGCTGCCGAAGGCCAAGGAGTTCCGGCCCCGGCAGATCGCGATCACCGCGGCGTGACCGGCTCGCTCGCGGGCGCCCCGCCGCCATGCACGGTGACGGGCGCTCGCGAGCGGGCGCGCAGCCGCTCGGCGATGCGCTCGAGCGCGTCGACGGGCAGGGCCGCGCACGCGGGCTCCGCCGGGGTCCGCGCCACCGTGTAGACCTGGACCTCGGCGACTGTGCCCTGGGCCTCGACCGCGACCACCCGCTCGATCCACGCGTCGATCTCCGCGTCGGGCGGGGCCTGCCCATCCCACGCGAAGAAGAGCGACTGAATCGTCAGCGGTCGCTCGGCCGCCGTGAGCGCCAGATTCTTCAAGATCCGGCTGAACGGGACGCGAGTTCGCGCCACCCGCCGGTAGAAGGCCTCGGTGCCCGCGTCGAGCTTGGCCCACACCTCGCCCTGAGCGCCGTCCATCTGGGCCAGGGCGCGTCGCACCGGCGCGTGGTGCAGGCAGGCGGCGTCGGTGATCAGCACGATCTTCACCGCGTCCAAGCCGCGCGCGCGCTTGAGCGCGATGAGGTCGCTGACCACCCGCTCGAAGTGCGGCGAGGTGGTCGGCTCGCCGTCGCCCGACAAGGCGAAGTCGTGCAGCCCACGCAGCTGCGGTGGGGTCGAGGCGAATCGGGGCAGCTCCCACAGGCGCCCCGACTCCGTCGCGTCCAGCATCGCCACCAGCTCTTCGGCCACCCGCGCCGGGTCCACCGTGCGCACCTGCGGCGGCACGTGGCGGTCGACCTGGCAGTACACGCAGTCGAAGTTGCAGACCTTGTCCGGGTTCAGGTTTAGCCCGATGGAGAGCCCGCCCGCCCGTCGGCTGACCACCGGATAGACGTAGCGCAGCTCGTCGAATCGCCGCCGGTGATCGAAGAAGGCGGGTACTCCGGCGCCTGAGTCGCGCGGTGGCTTCTGGGGGCTTCGGTCGCTCATCGCGATGAGCCTTAACCGCGGGGACCCGCCGCGGCAAGGCGATACGCGGCATGACCACGAGCGCCGCTCGTGTTAGGCACGGGACCGCTCACCGCTCCCGGAGCCGTTCATGCTCGCCCTGGCCTCGCTCTCGCACGCCCTGCTCGGCTCCTTGCCATACCAGACCATCCCGCCGCTGGAGCTGGGACCCGCGAAGTTCTACCCCTTCGGCTTCCTGGTCGGCCTCGCCATCATCATCGGCACCATGGTGGCCACCAAGCGCGCCAAGCGCGTGGGTCTGGACGAGGCGGTCATCAGCGAGCTGGCGCTCTGGGCCGTCATCCCCGGCATGATCGGCGCCCACCTCTACTCCGCCATCTTCTACTTCCCCGAGAAGATCGCCGAGGACTGGCTCTATCTCCTCAAGTTCTGGGACGGCATCAGCTCCTTCGGCGGGTTCTTGGGCGGCACCATGGGCGTGCTCTTCTACTTGCGCCGCGAGAAGCTCCCCGCGTGGCCCTACGCCGACTGTATCGCCTACGGCTTCGTCTTCGCCTGGATCTTCGGCCGCCTCGGCTGCACCGTCGCCTTCGATCACCCCGGCAGCGTCACCGACTTCGCCCTCGGCATGCCCTACCCGCACACCGTCGACGGCGACCCCACGGCCGCGGGGGCCATCCGCCACAACCTGGGCTTCTACGAGATGCTCTGGTCGTTAGGTATCGCCGGCTTCTTCTTCGCCGTGCGAAACCGCCCCCGCTTCGCCGGCTGGTTCGCCGCGGTCGCGCTGTTGCTCTACCTGCCCTTCCGCTTCGGCCTCGACTTCCTCCGCGCCATCGACGAGCGCTACTTCGGGCTGACCCCCGGCCACTACGCGGCCATCGCCTTCTTCTTCGCGGCCATCGCGCTCTACCGTCGCCGCGCGGCCCTGGGCGAGATGATGGTGCCCAACGGCGAGGTCCACGTGTTCGCGGACGGCACCGTCGCGGTCCCGGCCAAGCTGCGTCGTGACGCGTTGGCCCAGTCCGCGCCTGCGAAGAAGGCGAAGTCGAAGAAGCGCTGACCGCCTCAGGGCTCGGGAAATCGCCCGGGCGAGAAGGCGCTGCCGAAGGGCTCGGGCACGACGCCGTCGAGGATGCCGGCCGCGGCTAGCTCGCCGACCGCCGCGGAGGTGGTCATCCCGTGGCCGCCCAGGCCTGAGACCCAGAAGACGCCTGCCACGGCCGGGTCGGCGCCGATGACGAAGCGCCCATCCGGCGTGAGCTGACGCACGCAGGCCCACGCGTGGCTCGGTCGCGCGTCGCTCAGCGCCGGCAGGTGCTCGGAGAAGCGCTCGGCCAGGCGCTCCCGCTCCGCCGGGTCGATGGTGGGCGCCTCATCCGGCCACGGCGTCTGGTCGCACGCGCACATCAGCAAGCCGCGGCCTTCGGGCCGGAAGTACACGCCGGCGCTGACGTTCCACACGAAAGGCCAGCTCGGGTCGACCGCCTCGAGCGCCTCGGTCGTGAAGAGGTGGCGGCGGACCGGGCGGAAGGGGAGGGGGCTCGCCCCCGCGAGCGCGGCCGTTCGGTTCGCCGAGAAGCCCGACGCGACCACCAGCACGTCGCAGGGCAGCTCGCCCGCGCGGGTCTGTGCTGCGACCACGCGGCCGCCCTCGACCCGGACCCCCGTGAGCGCGCAGCCCAGCCGCAGCTTGGCCCCGCCGTCGCGCGCCTCGCCGAGCTGCGCCGTCAGCAGCGCGTGGATGTCGACGATCCCGCAGCCGTCGGTCATCAGCGCCGCGTCCGCCGAGGCACCCCGCAGCGCCGGGACGCGCGCCGCGGCCTCGGCGATCGGCACCCGCCGCATCTCCTCAGCCAGCGCGGCGACCGGCGCGCCGCCCGCCCACAGCCGGGCCACGTCGGCCTCGCCGCCGATGATCATCCCGCCGACTCGCCTCAGCAGCGCCAGCCCGCGCCGCTCCCCGAGGGCGACGATCCCGGCCAGCCCGTCCGTCGCGAGCTGGCTCATCAGCGGGTCCTCGATGACCCGGCGCGCCATGGCCGCGTTCTTGCCGCTGGCGTGCGCTCCGTAGAGCGGCTCGGCCTCCAGGATCGTGATCTGCTGGGCCCCGCGAGCGACCAGCGCCGCCGCCGTCGCCGCCCCCGCAAACCCCGCACCCACCACGACGATCTTCGGTCCGCCCATCCTCACTCCCCGACTGCCGCCCACTCTACGTGTGTTTCGCGCGCCCGCGCACCTTCACCTTTATTCGGCTCCGGCCTGCGACTAGACTCTGCCGCCATGAACAATCGAAGCATCGCCGTCACCGTGTCCACTTGCGCCATCGCGCTCTTGGCCGTTCTCCCCGCCACGACCGTCGCCCGCGCCGCGGAACCCGCCTCGGACGAGAAGTCCGACTCGCGGGCTCGCCTCGACGCTGGCGAGATCATTATCAAGACCTCCAAGGTCGAGGGCAGCGGTGTGCCGCGGGTCAAGGCGATGGGGGTGGTCGACGCTGCGCCGGAGGCCATCTGGGCCGTGGTCGAGCGCTGCGCCGACTACAAGAAGACCATGATCCGCACGGCCGATTCGGAGGAGGTGTCGCGCAAGGGCAACGTGGTCCGCTGCCGCGTGACCATCGAGCTTCCCTTCCCGCTGAAGAACCTCACCGCCACCACCGACGCCATCCACACCGTGGTCGCGGGCAAGAAGTGGCAGCGGCGCTGGTCCTTGGTCGACGGCGACTACAAGCGAAACACCGGGAGCTGGACGCTGATCCCCTTCGACGACTCGGGCAAGCGCACCCTGGTGATCTACGAGGTTCACGCCGAGCCCAACGTCGCGCTCCCCGACAGCATCCAGCGGCTCGCGCAGAAGAAATCGCTCCCCGACCTCTTCGAGCACCTGCGCGAGACCATCAAGTAGCGTTTTCGCCAGATCGGCGCCCCAGGCGGGGTTGTGACTCAGCCAGA
The DNA here is from genome assembly GCA_041389525.1 of Myxococcota bacterium. Taxonomy (GTDB): domain Bacteria; phylum Myxococcota_A; class UBA9042; order PHBI01; family JACKFB01; genus JACKFB01. The sequence continues at coordinate 40,925 of JAWKRR010000043.1, forward strand.
GCGCTTTTTTAGACGCGATCTTCTCTCCCCCCTAGCGTGAGTTCTGCGGCCTCAATCGAGGCGGCGACTGGGGAGGAAGCTATGCCGAGCGTCGCGACGAGCGGGCGCCATCACGTCTTGGCCTACGGTGCGCGGCTGCCGACGCGGGACGTGGTCGTGCTGAGGCGCAGGGCCGACACGGACGCGTGGGATGTCCTGCGGGTCATCGTCGAGCGCTTCGCTGATCGCGGCGTGGTCCTGACCTATCTGGGCGAGCGCGTCGACGCGGCCGGCGTGCGGGCCGTGCATCAGGGGATCTTCGACGCCAGCCGCGGCTTGGCCGGCCCGATGGCTGTGGAGCTTGCCCGCGCGCGGGTCGCCAGGGCGATGCTGGTCGATCGCGCGGCGGGGCGGGGCGTCGCCGACCTCCTCTCGCGCGACTGTGAGTGGATAGCGCCCTGGGAGGCGGTCGTGGCCGAGGTCGAGAGCCTCTACGACTGCCCGACCTGCGGTGAGCCGCTGCCGGGAGCGTGGCAGCTCGCGCGCGTCGAGGGGCGCCTCAGCGAGGAGGACACGTCGCTCTGCCCCCTCTGCGACGCCGGCGACGAGACCCTCGCGCGCGCCGACGCGTTCTGCACGCCGCACCCGATCGCGATGGCGCGCCTGATGCTGGCGGCGGGCGAGCCGCGGCGCGCGTTGGTCTTCGTCTCGCGCGCCTTGGACGCGGGGTTCAGCCCGGCCGCGGTCGCTGGACCGCGCGGTGCGGCGCATTTGGCGCTCGGAAACGCTGTCCAGGCCGCGGTCTACCTGCGCGTCGCGGTCGCCGCGGAGCCCGAGCTGCTCCGGTGGCGCGCCCGTCTCATCGAGGCCGAGGCCCGCTGCGGGTTGATCGTGTCCGCGCTGACCAACCTCGACCTCATCGCCCGCGACGACCCGTCGGCGGCGAGCGAGGTGGCGTCGGCCCGCGAAGCCCTGGCCGGCCTCGCGCCGCCCCCGTCCCCCCACAGCGACGCCTTCGAGCTTCGCTGCCTCGAGGCGCTGGCGCTCTTGGACGCTGGCCGTCCCGCCGAGGCCCGACGGCGGCTGTCGGACGGCGAGCATCTCCAGCCGACCACTCACGCCGCGCGCCTAGCCCGCCTCGCGCTGGCGACCGGCGGCTCACGGCCGGCGACGTCAGCCGCCGCCGAGTGGGCGCGGCAGGAGCTCTCGCCCCTGGTCGCCGGAAGCCTAGCGTTGCTGGCGCAGCGGGTCGCCTGACCCGACCTGGATCGGGTAGCGGACGACTGTCCGGGCGTGACCTGCAACCGCGCGTTCGAGCAAGTGCGCTAAGCCCGCGCCGCACGCAGCGGAGCGGGCCGTCGCGACGCCACGATCAGCGCGAGATCACCGCGCTCTTCGCACCCGCCAGCGCGGTGGACGGCTTGTCGATGATGGCTTTGCAGCGCGTCGCGAAGACCTGGATGATCCGGAATCCGCCGACGCCGCTGACGCTGCCCGACTGCCCGACCTTCACGCCGTGCTTCGAGCCCTTGTTAAGGATGAGCGAGGTCTTCGCGCCCATCGGCGTGGCCTGGATGATGCTGGCCGAGATCGGTCCGTCCGCCGACGGCGCCTCGACCGGCTCATCGGGCGCCACGTCGACGCAGGTCGAGCCCTTGCACTTCTGGCCGGCCCCGCACGCCGGGTCGCAGCCCTTCTTGGCCTTGGTGTAGCAGCGACCCTTCGAGCAGTACTCGCCGCGGTCGCACTTCATGCCCGAGCAGGCGTCGGCGACGCACTCGTTGAGGTCGGTGTCGCAGACCTGCCGCCGCGGGCAGCCGTCAGGGCAGGCCTTGATGCACTTGCCGTCCACGCAGAACTTGCCGGACCCGCACTCGGGGATGCACTCGATCTCGGGCGTCTCGGTCACCACGCACGCGCCAGCCTGGCACTCGGATCCGGCGGCGCAGCGCACCGTCGCGCACGGGTCCGACGGCACCAGCGTGAAGTCGATGATGTAGGGCGCCTTGCCCGCGGTCGCCGCGATCTTCACCAGGTAGGTCGTGTCGGCCTTCGCGGGCCACTCGAGCTCGTACTTCATCACGTTCGGGGCGATCGCCTGCTGCGTGAGCTGGTGCGCGTCCACCGTGAAGACGGCGATCTCGCCCGTGACGTTGTGGGTGCCCTTGAACGCGTCGCCGACACGCAGGGTCAGCTTGCCCGTGCCATCGCTCATCGGCACCACGGACTTCCAGTCGAGCTTGTCGCCCAGCTTGAAGTCGATGGTGTCATCGATGCTCAGATCCGCGGGGGCTGGGCGCGCATCGGTGGGCTTGAAGTCGTCGTCGACGTACTTCGTGCCGCAGGCGGAGAGGCTGAGCAGCAGGGCGAACGTGAGCGAGTAGCGAATCGACAGCATCGGGGGGCCTCCGAGTCCATGTTTTACGGTCGCCTGCGGGACCTCCCGACGCGCGGATTCCGCGAGCGACTCAGGAGGCCGGAATTAGCACAGGTCGGCCCGTCCTTCCAGGGGCACCCGGCTTGAGAGGGCCTCGGGCGTGTGCTACGAACCTCGCCCTATGGACTACGCCATTACATTGATTCCCGGCGACGGCATCGGCCCCGAGGTCAGCGAGGCCGCGGTGCGCGTCATCGACGCCGTCTGCCCTGGTATTCACTGGCACCGCGTGGACGCGGGGGCTTCGGCCGTCGAGATCCACGGGACGCCGCTGCCCGACAGCGTCATCGAGTCGGTGCGTGAGACCCGCATCGCCTTGAAGGGGCCGTGCACGACCCCGGTCGGCAAGGGCTTCTCTAGCGTCAACGTGGCGCTTCGACAGGCGCTGGAGCTCTACGTGAGCCTCCGGCCCGTCGACACGCTCCCGGGCGTGAAGACCCATCACGAGAACGTGAAGCTCGTGGTCTTCCGCGAGAACACCGAGGGGCTCTACGCGGGCATGGAGCACGAGCCGGTGCCCGGCGTCGTCGAGAGCCTGCGCATGGTCAGCGAGCACGCCAGCCGTCGCTTCGCGAAGTTCGCCTACGAGTGGTGCCGGTTTGAGGGCCACCGCAAGGTGCACCTCGTGCACAAGGCGTCGATCATGAAGCTGTCGGACGGGCTCTTCCTCGACGCCGCCCACGAGGTCGCGTCCGACTACCCCTTCATCGAGACCAACGAGATGCTCATCGATCAGCTCTGCATGCAGCTGGTCTTGGACCCCGAGCCCTTCGACGTGTTGGTGATGGAGAACCTCTTCGGCGACCTGCTCAGCGACCTGTGCGCGGGACTGGTCGGCGGTCTGGGGCTGGTCCCCGGCGCCAATATCGGCGACCGCTACGCCGTCTTCGAGGCCGTCCACGGCAGCGCCCCCGACATCGCGGGCAAGGGCATCGCCAACCCCATCGCCCTGGTGCGGTCGGGCGCGATGATGCTCAAGCACATCGGCGAGCGCGACGGCTCGGCCCGCATCGAGAAGGCCGTGCGCACCGTCTTGGAAAAGGGCGAGTGTTTGACTGGCGATTTGGGCGGTACGGCCACCACGCGCGAGATCACCGCCGCCATCATCCGGGAGCTTTGAGATGGCTACCAACGTCACCCTCATCCCGGGCGACAGCGTCGGGCAAGAGACCGCCAACGCCATGCGCCGGCTGGTGCGCGCTGCTGGCGTAGACATCTCGTGGGAGGAGATGCCCGCGGGCGTCGACGCCTTCGAGCGCCTCGGCACGCCGATGCCCGACGAGACCATCGAGTCCGTGCGCCGCAACGGCTACGCCATCAAGGGCCGCATCATGACGCCCGAGGGCGGCGGCTACGAGAGCCCGAACCTGACCTTGCGCAAGCAGCTTGGTCTCTTCGCTGGGGTCCGGCCTCTGCGGCATTTCCCCGGGATCCCCAGTCGATACAAGGACGTCGACGTCGTGGTGATCCGCGAGTCGACCGAGGACGTCTACGCGGGCATCGAGCACCGCGTCTATCCGGGCGTGATCCAGGGCCTGCGCGTCACCACCCGCGTCGCCTGCGAGCGGATCGTCCGGTTCGCCTTCGAGTACGCCCGACGAAACGGCCGCGCCCGAGTCACGCTGGTCCACAAGGCCAACATCCTCAAGATGTCCGATGGCCTCTTCTTGCGCGTCGGCGGTGAGGTCGCGGCCAGCTATCCCGACATCGCGTTCGACTCGATCATCGCGGACAACGCCTGCATGCAGATGGTCCGCAACCCGACGAAGTTCGACGTCATGGTCTGCCAGAACCTCTTCGGCGACCTGATCAGCGACCTCGGGGCCGGCCTGGTGGGCGGCATCGCCGCGGTCTGGGGCTCGATGCGCAACAACGAGGGCACCGTGGTCTTCGAGGCCATCCACGGCATCGCGCCGGGCATCGAAGGGCAGGGCATCGCGAACCCGATGACCTTCATCATGCCTGCGCTCGCGCTGCTGCGAGAGCTAGGCGAGAACGACGCGGAGCGCCGGATCTCCAAGGCGATGGGCGACACGCTGCTCGCTGGCGTCAGCACCCGGGACTTCGGGGGCACGGAGACGACGGAGAGCTTCGTCGACGCGGTGATCTCGCGGTTCCCGAAGGCCTGAGGACGCGGGAACAGTCGGCGGACTGGCGGCTGAGTCGGTGACTCGGCCGCCCCAGCCGATCCCTCAGTCGCCCAGACCCTTGGCCTGGCGGACCTTCTCCATCGTCTTCTGGTACTCGATCTCGAAGTCCTCGGTCCCTTCCTCGAGGTTCTTGATGCGCTTGCGCACCTCGAGGTCCAGCGAGGTGTCGACACCGAGCTCGCGCTTCAAGATCGGCGCGACCACGCGACGGATGTCATGGTCTTCGCCGTAGACTTCCTCGACATTTCGGCTCTGCAGCAGGATCTCGAGGATCTGGCCGACCAACCACTCGACCGCCTCGTCGCCCAGGCCGAAGCGCTGCTTCGCGGCCAGCTGCGACTTGATCTTGTGGGTGTGCGAGTAGTCGAGGCCGCGAGCCGACACCTGGTCGCGGGCGGTCTCCGAGAGCTGCCAGTCGGTGCGCCGATACTCTTGCAGCACGCTGGCCACGTCGAGCTCGACCTCCTCACGCTGCTCCGCTTCGACCTCGAGGAGCTCTTCGTCCAGCAAGCCGGCCACGATGCTGGTGGCGATGGGTCCGATTCGTTCACGATAGATACGCATGTCGAGACCTCTCCGGCGCCGATTGGCGTCGCCTGTTAGCACAGCGCCGCGCCGCTTCACAACCGCCAAGCCTCGTGCCGCAACCACCCCGCATCGGTCGTGGCCAGGGCCGCCCGCTTGAACTACCATCCCCGCCATGTTTCAGGCATCCCGCACCCTGCTCACGCTGCTGGCCATCGTCGCCCTCACCGCCGTCGCCGCCTGCAACAGCGGATCAGGCTTCGTCAGCGGGCCGCGCCTCGAGCTCGCGTCCTGTGATTCCCTTGAAGAACCCCGCGTGTTCGAGCCCTTCGAGCTGCCGCTGACCTTCCTGGGGCTTCAACGTCAGCAAGATCGTGTGGTCTTGCGGTTCTCACCGCGCCACCGCTTGGCCTCGGCCGCCGATCAACTGGTGGTGACGCTGCCCCATGTCGAGGAGGTCCGCGCGGCCATCCGCGAGGACGGCGAGGCCGTGCTGCCGTTGGGCACAGACGGCGGCGCGGTGCTGGGGCTCAGCCTGCACGCGACCTGCGACCAGTTCATCGAGGCGCTGACCGCGACCGAGGGCGAGGTGCGCTTCACCAAGCTCGGGACCGACAAGGGCAACGCGGTGCGTGGCTCGATGAGCTTCAACCTCGTCGACATGCGCGCGGGTCGCCTCGCGGGGACCGACTTCATCGGCGACTTCGATTTCGAGGTCATCGTGGGCATCCCGGCCCAGCTTTTCAGCGATCCGGCCGCCCTCAAAGGCGACTGAACGGACGCCCTGCGCGCTGCGCTTCGGGCGGGTGCGTCGGGCCTTGGGGGGCGCTGGCCTCGCAGTGCTGCGAGATCATGCGATTCTGCACGCCTCCTGCTTTGCTTCGCCGGAGCGGAGGCGCTAGATTCTCCCCCGGCTCCTGATCCGGTGGTGCGTCTGTGCTGCGTAGCGTGCTCGTCCTATTGCTATCTGTCGCCCTCGCACCGGCGCTCGGCGCGTGTTCGGCGTCTTCGACCGGGGGCTCCGGCGACGTGACCGGCGTGTCCGACGGCGGAGGCGATCTCGGGCTGCCCGATGGCGCCGCAGCCGACGTCCCCGGTGGGACCGACACCGGCGCGACCCCCGATGGCGCGACCGGCGGCCCGGACACGATCCCGCCCGGCCTGCTCTGCAACCCCGGCGCCCGCGAGTGCGCTGGCCCCTTCGCGTTGTCGATCTGCGACGGCGCGGGTTCATCGTGGGTCGAGACCCTGTGCCCCAGCCAGCAAGGCTGCGCCGATGGGCAGTGCATCCCCCGCGTCTGCTCGCCCGGCGCCTCCTCGGGCGTGTGCATCGACAGCAACAGCTACGAGGGCTGCAACGCCTCCGGCACCGCCCAGCAGGTGACCCAGTGCGGCGCCGGGGCCTACTGCCTCGCCGGCACCTGCATCTCGCAGTTGTGCAACCCCGGCTCCAAGATCTGCAAGAGCTTCAACCAGCTCAAGGTGTGCAGCGACGACGGCGACGCCTGGGTCGATGGCCCCGTCTGCCCCGACGGCGGCGCGTGTTTCGAGGGCGCCTGCCTCAGCCCCTGCGAGGTGAACATCAAGGACGGCTCGTATCTGGGCTGCGACTACTGGGCGCTGGACCTCGACAACATCGAGGAGGCCGAGTTCCAGACCGTCGGCATCGTGGTCTCGGTCCCGGCGAACAACGCGCCGACCAACGTCACCATCACCAACAACGCGACCGGTCTGAAGCTCACCGACGCCGAGATGGGCGTGACGAACAACTTCGTGGCGGCTGGCGCGGTGAAGGTCTTCAAGCTGCCGCTGGGCTTTGACGTCAACGGGACGCAGCTCACCAAGCGCACGTTCCGGATCGCGACGACCTCGCCGGTGGCGGTGCACCAGTTCAATCCGCTCAACGGCGCCGGCGTCTTCACCAACGACGCGTCCCTGCTGCTGCCGTCGAAGGTCACCGGGCAGGAGTACTACGTCATGTCCTGGCCGCACCGAAACGGCGGCGGGGCCGTGCTGCGCGGCTTCGCTACGGTCGTGGCGACCCAGGAAGGGCAGACGGTCGTGACGGTGCGGCCCGCGGCGCCGGTCGTCGCAGGCGGCGGCATCGGCGCCCTCGAAGTAGGCAGTCAGTACCTCTTCGTTTTGGAGCAGGGGCAAGCGCTCAACCTCGAGTCCGATGGCGAAGAGGGCGTCGATCTGACGGGCACCTACATCAAGGCCGACAAGAAGATCAGCGTGATCGGCGGCCACGAGTGCGCCAACGTCCCGCTGGGCGTCAACGCCTGCGACCACCTGGAGTCGCAGCTCTTCCCTGTCGAGACCTGGGCCAACGACTACGTGGCCGACAACTTCGAGCCCCGCAGCGTCTCCCAGGTCGACATCTGGCGGGTCATGGCGGGCGGCAACGAGGTCACCGTCCAGACCATCCCGCCGGTCAAAGGCTACGAGAAGTTCAAGCTACAGCGCGGCGGCTGGATTCAGTTCGCCACGTCCGAGTCCTTCGTCGTGAAGGCGGACGGGCCGGTGATGGTCGGTCACTTCCTGACCGGCTCGAGCTACCCCGGCGCCGAGGTGGTCTGCCTCAACACCGGCGTGGGCTCGGACACGGCCATCGGCGACCCGGCCTTCACGCTGGCCATCCCGACCAAGCGCTACCTCCGCGAGTACGCCGTGCTGACGCCCACCGGCTACATGGAGGACTACCTCAACATCATCGCGCCCCCGAGCGCGAAGATCACCATCGACGGGCAGCCGCTCACCGCGCCCTTGGTGCCGATTCCGGGAACCAGCTTCGCCGTGGCGCGAACGGTGGTGCAGCCGGGAGTACACTCGGTCAAGGGCGACCAGGTCTTCGGCCTCACGGCCTACGGGTACGATTGCGACGTAAGCTATGCCTATCCGGGCGGATTGAAGCTCCAGGCGCTGACGGGGAATTGATGTTGCACAGCTTAGCTCCAGCAGGGCCTGCGCCCTTCGCCCGCGCTGCCATCGCGCTTCGCGTTGCTCTCACCGCCCTGGCCGTGGCGCTCCTCGTCGTCGGTGGCTGCGCGAGCGACACGGGCCAGCCCGCCTCGGGTGACACGGGCAAGCGCGACGGCGAGATCTCGACCTGCCAGCCCAGCTGCTTTTTCAAGACCTGCGGCGACGACGGGTGCGGCGGAAGCTGCGGCGTGTGCGGTGCTGGCAGCAGCTGCGAGTCGTTTCGCTGCGTCACGTCTGACGGCAGCGTGACCGACCCGGTGGACGGCGGGACTCCCGACGCCAGCGGTTCATCCGACGGCGTCGGCGGTTCGGACTCCGCCGTGGGGACGCCCGACGGCCCCGGCCCCACCAGCCCGCAGGATGGCGACGGCGACGGCGTGCTCAACAACGTCGACAACTGCCCCGAGATCTTCAACCCGAATCAGGCCGACGCCGACGGCGATTTCTTGGGCGACGCCTGTGACCCCGACATCGACGGCGACGGGTCCATCAACGAGACCGACTGCGACCCGTACTCACCGGAGGTCCGCCCGGGCGTCCTTGAGCGCTGCGGCAACGGCATCGACGACAACTGCGACGGAGACACGGACGGGCCTGGCGCGGTGGGCTGCGTGGACTACTTCCTCGACGGCGACAAGGACGGCTCCGGCCTGCCCGGCAGCAAGGTCTGCCTCTGCCAGAAGACCGCTGAGTACACGGTGCTGGTCGGCGGCGACTGCGACGACACCAACCCGGCCCTGGGCGCCATCGCGAAGGAGCTGTGCGACGGCATCGACAACAACTGCAATCTCTTGGTCGACGAGGGCTGCGACGACGACGGCGACGGCTACTGCGACGCCGCGATGACCGTCGTGGGCTCGCCGGCGGTGTGCCCGCTCGGCCCTGGGGACTGTCTGGACTACTCGCCGACCGTCCACCCGGGCGCTGTTGAGATCGACGCTAACGGCATCGACGACGACTGCGACGGCGTCAAGGGCGGCGAGGTCCAGAGCGGCCCGCCGGGTACCAAGAACTGCCCGGCGGTGTGCCTCGGGAACACGGTCGACGCGGCGCTGTGCGCCATGGACCTCTGCTATCCCGACCTCGTCAGCTCGGCGAAGTGGCAGTCGCCGACCAATAGCAACCTCGCGAACGCGTGGCAGGCCATCGCCCACTACGGCAACACCAACAACGACCTCAAGCCCTACGCCGGCCCCTCGTACCTGCTGATGGGGACGGGCAAGTGGACCGACAAGCTGCACGAGGGGCAGCCCGGCTTGGGCGGTGGCGGCGCGACGGACGTCTACGCCAAGGACAGCTTCACGATCTACGACGCCGCCGAGTTCTCCGTGGACCTCGTCGCCCCCGCGGGCGCCACCGGCTTCTCCCTCGACTACATCTTCATGTCGGCCGAGTACGAGGAGTGGATCGGGTCGCAGTTCAACGACCGCTTCTACATCGTCTTGACCGGCTCGAAGACCACCGGCGGCAAGAAGACGGTCATCAACAGCACCGACTGTTCAAGCCCGAACTCGTACTCCGACGGCACCGACCCGGCGACGGGCAAGAAGTTCTGCTACATCGCCATCAACACGGCGTTTTCCGAGAGCTGCTGGAACGTGAAGACCAACATCTCCGGCACGGGACACCAGTGTGGGCTCACCGGAGGCAGCTCGACCGGGTGGTTGACCACGACGTGGCCCATCCAGGCGGGCGAGACGATGAACCTGACCTTCCACATCCACGACACCTCGGACGACGACTACGACTCCACGGTGTTGCTGGACAACTTCCAGTGGATCGGTGGCGGTCCGGTGTCGGGCGGGACGGCCTCGCACAACTGATCGGCGCGGGCCCGTCGGCGACGTCTTTTCGCTAGGCAGCGGCTGGCGAAAAGACGGCTACGCCCCGATGCAGTAGAAGTGGCCGCCCGCGGTCCCGATGTAGATGCGACCGTCGACGATGCACGGGGTGCTGTGGGTGCGCGCGTCCAGCTCCAGCGCCCACACGCGCTCGCCAGTCGCCGCGTCCAGGCAGTGGAGGCGGCCGTCGCTGGCGCCGACGACGATGCGGTCATCGACCGCGCAGGGGCTGGACCAGGTGCGGACGCCCAGCTCGTGGGTCCAGTGGACTCGCCCGGTGCCGGCGTCCAGCGCGTGGATCGTCCCGCCGGCGCTGGCTGCGTAGACGCGCTCATCGGCGACGGCGGGCGTGGCCCAGAAGCCGCCCGCGACGTGAAAGCGCCAGATCGCGTCGCCCGTGATGCGGTCGAAGCAGTGGACGTAGGGGGCCTTATCCTGGCTCGCCGCGAAGACGCGATCTTGCCAGACCACCGGCGAGGCGTCGGTGTCGTCGCCGGTGAAGGCCCGCCAGCGCCGGGTCCCGTACTCCGCCTCGATGCAGTGCAGCCACCCGTCGTAGGTGCCGGTGTACAGCTCGCCGTCGGCGACCGCGGGCGAGGTCTCGCTGCCGTAGGACCCCGTGTGCTCGCCGCCGTCGAGCCCGCCGACGAAGGTGCGCCAGCGCAGGCGCCCCGTGTCGGGGTGCAGGCAGCGGACGTGGCCATTCTCGCCGGCGATGTAAAGCCAGCCCCCCTCGACGCACGCTGACGAGTCCAGATCGCGCCCGGTGTCCAGACGCCACAGCACACGCCCCGTCGCGAGATCGACGCAGCGCAACCAGTCGTCGACGTTCCCGATGTACAGGCGGTTGTCGTAGAGGCAGACGCTGGCCTTGAACATCGCGGTCGCGTCGAAGCGCCAGCGCTCGGCTCCGCTCTGGGCGTCCAGCGCGTAGAGGCCGCCGCCCTGACTGCCGACGAAGACCACGCCGCCCAAGACCGAGGCCTGCCCCGTCCACCCGGTGCCGCGCCAGGTGTGCGGCTTGCCGTAGTAGGACTTCGGCATGTCGGCCATGCGCACCTTCCACAGCACCCGCGGCGCGTCCGGGATCGGCCCCGTGCCGTAGAAGGTGTGCGACGGGTTACCCCGAAACATCACGACGGTGTCCTCGGCGCCCGATCGGTCCCCGTAGGGCCACGGGGGCAGCGACAGCGGGCTTGAGGGCGCGCTCGCGGGGCTGTCCCGCGAGCCCGAGCCGACCACCGGGGTGTCGCTGCCGCGGGCCTCAGCGCGCCTCGACAGCCCGAGACCGACCGCACCGACCGCGGCGGCGCCGAGGAAACGGCGTCGGGTCAACCGCGGGCCAGGGGGTGGGGGAGGGCGCTCCATCGTCGGGTATCCATCGCATGGGCTCGGTCCCCTTTCCATTTTCCGCGGAGGTGGGCTAAACCGGGGTGACCGCACAGACATCGGGCCGCGTCGACACCGTCTCGACCGTCGTGCCCCCGCTTGACCCCCCGTTTAGCCCCCGTCCGCCCCGTCTAGAACGAACCGGAGGAAGCATGGCGCTCACCGTAATGGAGGTGCTTGACCGCACCGCGACCAAGTTTGGCGATCGCCCCGCGATGGCCGTAAAGCGCAACGGCCAGTGGGTCAAGACCACGTGGAAGCAGCACCGCGAGACCTGCCGCCGCGCCGCGCGTGCCTTTATCCACCTCGGGGTCGCGCCGAAGACCGGTGTCTCGATCATCGGCTACAACTGCCCGGAGTGGTTCGCCGCCGACGTCGGCGCGATCTTGGCCGGTGGGTTCCCGGCCGGCATCTACACGACAAACTCGGCTGAGCAGTGCCAGTACATCGCCGAGCACTCCGACTCCGCCGTGGCGGTCGTCGAGGACGCCGAGCAGCTCGCGAAGTTCCAGAGCATCCGGGCGCAGCTTCCGAAGTTGAAGGCCATCGTCATGATGTTCGGCGACGACCCGGCGGCCGACGTCTACTCCTGGAAGGACTTCCTCGCGCTGGCCGACCAGGTCCCCGAGTCGACGCTGGAGGAGCGCATCGCCGCGCAGGGCGCCGACGACGTCTGCACGCTCATCTACACCTCGGGGACCACCGGGCCGCCGAAGGCCGTGATGATCTCCCACGACAACATCACCTTCGTGGCGCAGGCGGTGTCCGATCTGGTCAACGGCGGCCCCGACGACGTGATGCTGAGCTACCTGCCGCTGTCCCACATCGCTGAGCAGGCCATCACGCTGCACGGCCCGATGTGGATGGGCGCCTGCACCTGGTTCGCCGAGAGCATCGAGGTCCTCGGCGACAACCTCCGCGAGGTGCGGCCCACGATCTTCCTGGGCGTCCCGCGCGTGTGGGAGAAGATCCAGGCGAAGATGGTGGCCGCCGGCGCGCAGAACCCGCCGCTGAAGAAGAAGATCGCGGCCTGGGCACGCAAGACCGGGCTCGCCGCGCGCTACGGCGAGCAGAACGGCAAGCCCTTCCCCTTCACCCACGCCATCGCGAACAAGCTCGTCTACTCGAAGGTCAGCGAGAAGCTGGGCCTGGACCGCTGCCGCCTGCAGGTGACGTCGGCCGCGCCGATCTCCAAGGACACGCTCGAGTTCTTCCTTAGCCTGAACATCCCGCTCTACGAGGTGTACGGGATGAGCGAGTGCACGGGGCCGGCGACCATCTCGCTGCCCGGCCGCTACAAGACGGCCAAGGCCGGCTTCTGCCTGCCCGGCGTCGAGCTGAAGATCGCCGAGGACGGCGAGGTCTGCATGCGCGGCCGCCACGTCTTCAAGGGCTACTACAAGAACCCCGAGGCGACGGCGGAGGCGCTGGACGCCGAGGGCTGGCTGCACTCGGGCGACATCGGCGTCATCGACCCCGACGGGTTCTTGCGCATCACCGACCGTAAGAAGGACCTGATCATCACGGCGGGCGGCGAGAACGTCGCGCCGCAGCTCATCGAGGGTCAGCTCAAGGCCATCCCGGTGGTCGCGCAGGCCGTGGTCATCGGCGACCGTCGGAAGTTCCTGACCGCGCTCCTGGTGCTCGATCCCGAGCGCATCGCCGTGGACGCCGAGGCCATCGGCAGCCCGGCGCGCGATGCGGCGTCGGCGTCGACCTGTCCGCTCTTCGAGCAGTATCTCCAGAAGGAGATCGACAAGGTCAATGAGGGGCTAGCGCGCGTTCAGACCATCAAGAAGTTCAAGATCCTGCCCGTGGATTTCACCATCGAGGGCGGCGAGATGACGCCGACGATGAAGATGAAGCGCAAGGTCGTGAACGAGAAGTACTCAGACGCCATCGAGTCGATGTACGCCTGAGCCGCCGCTGAGGGCGGGCGGGCCTACCTCGGTGGGCCCGTCCGTCGCGACCCTCAGAGGGTGTCGAGGTGTTCGGGCCGAGCGTCGCGTCAGGGACGTCGTTTCAGGGGCTTACGCGCGGAGGGCGCTTGCCGCGCGCAAGAGATCGACGCGCGTAAGCTCGTGAAAAGACAGGAGCCAGCGAGGCGACGGGAGAAGGCTTCAACGCCCTCTCAGAGCCTCCCGGCGACCTCGCGGGCGCGCTCGACCAGGAAGGCGTCGGGGTCCAGCAGGCGCTCGCCTAGCCAGATGGTCATGGGCTCGCGGGCTGCCTTGCGGTCGCCGGCGCGAAGCAGCGCCTCGGCCAACCCGCCCAGGGCGTCACGGTCACCGGCCTTCGCCGCCAGGGCTGCCTCAAACGCGTCGCGAGCGGCGGCCGGCTGGCCCATCGCCAGGGCCGCTTCGCCGCGCCACAGGTGCGCCTCGTAGCCGTCGACGCCGCTGAGGATCGCCATCGCCTCGGCGGCCCCGGCGTCGCGGAGCACGGCCCGCGCGCGGGCGACCGGGTCGGCGACGGGGGGGGCGCTCAGGTTCAGCTTGCCTGCTCGCGCCATGGACATCTGGACCAGGGCGGCGTGCCGGTAGAGCAGCTCGCGGGCGGGCGCCAGCGCCAGGGCCTCGCGAAAGGCGCTCAGGGCGCGTGGCCCGTCGCGCATCACGGCTCGTGTGGCGGCCAGGGCGTACCAGAGCGTGACGTCGCGGGGGTGCGTCGTCAGCTCCTCGGCGTAGGCGGCGGCGGCCTCGCCGAAGCGCTGGGCGAGGTAGGCGGCGTCGCCGCTGCGGGCTGATTCGGGCGCTGGCGGGTCCGCCTGGGCAGCCGCGGGCAGGGCGGCCAGCAGCGCGAGGGCGAACAGGGCAGGGCGAGGCGCGTTCATGGGCCGAGCTTCGCATGGAGCGCTGGCTCCGGCCAGATCGCCGCCATCGCGGTAGCCTCCGCGCGCGCCGAACGCCCGTCCCGCCGTGGTCCCGAACCCGCGGACGACGTCTCGTGGTTGCCGCGCCTCAGTGGCGGCGCCTATGATGCGCCGTCGCCCAGTAGCGGGCGGTGATACCAGGAGCCATCCTTGATTCTCCCCGACGCGCGCGGACATTTCGGAGCTTACGGCGGGCGCTACGTCTCCGAGACGCTCATGCCCTGCTTGCTCGATCTCGAGCGCACGTATCGCGAGGTGGTCCCGACCGCGGCGTTTCAGACCGAGCTGCTCGATCTGCTGACCCACTACGTCGGTCGCCCTTCGCCCCTCTACTTCGCCGAGCGCCTCACCGAGCACGCGGGCGGCGCGAAGATCTGGCTCAAGCGCGAGGACCTCAACCACACCGGCGCCCACAAGATCAACAACTGCATCGGTCAGGTGCTGCTGGCGCGCCACGTCGGCAAGCGGCGCATCATCGCCGAGACGGGGGCTGGGCAGCACGGCGTCGCGACCGCCACGGTGGCCGCGCGCTTCGGGATGGAGTGCGTCGTCTACATGGGCGAGGAGGACATCGCGCGTCAGCGGCTCAACGTCTTCCGGATGAAGCTCTTGGGCACGGAGGTGCGGCCGGTGACCTCGGGCTCGCGCACCCTCAAAGACGCGATGAACGAGGCGATGCGCGACTGGGTGGCGCGGCCCGACGACACCTTCTACGTCATCGGCTCGGCCGCCGGGCCCCACCCGTACCCGGAGATGGTCCGCGAGTTTCAGTGCGTCATCGGGCGCGAGGCCATCGGGCAGTGCAGCGAGCGCATCGGCCGGATGCCGGACGCGCTGGTGGCCTGCGTGGGCGGCGGCTCCAACGCCATCGGCCTGTTCCACCCCTTCTTGGACGCCACGGTCGGCGGCAAGCCCGTCCGGATGGTCGGCGTCGAGGCGGCGGGCCACGGCATCGCGACCGGCCGGCACGCCGCGACCTTGTGCGCGGGCGAGGTCGGCGTGCTGCACGGCGCCAAGAGCTACCTGCTCCAAGACGAGGCCGGGCAGATCATCGAGACCCACAGCATCTCGGCCGGGCTGGATTATCCTGGCGTCGGCCCCGAGCACTCCTGGCTCAAGGACAGCGGCCGCGTCGAGTACGTCAGCGTGACGGACGCCGAAGCGCTCGACGCCTTCGAGTCGCTCTGCAAGCTCGAAGGGATCATCCCCGCGCTGGAGTCGAGCCACGCGGTCGCCCGGGGGATCACCGAGGCACGCGCGCTGGGCCCGGACGCCCACGTCGTCGTGAACCTCAGCGGCCGCGGCGACAAGGACACCCACACCGTCGCGAGCGCGCTGGGCGTCGAGGTATGAGCGAGGGCGCGCCGGCCGAGCCAGGCGAGGGGCCGAGCGACTGGCAGCTCGCCGGCGGCGAGGCGGTCATGCGCCCGCTCATGGAGGATTTCGTCCGCCGCATCTTCGCCGACGCCATGATCGGCTTCATGTTCGACGGGCGCTCGCAGAAGCGCATCGCCGAGATGGAGCTGCGCTTGGCCTCCGTGCAGCTTGGCGGCCCGATGGAGTACACGGGCCGTGACCTCCGCGAGGTGCACCGGCGGCTGCCGATCATGGGCGGGCAGTTCCTCCGGCGCCGTCAGATCCTCATCAACACCCTGCGGGATCACGGCGTGGACCCGGGGGTGACCGCCCGCTGGCTCGTGCACATCGACGCCCTGCGCGACCACATCATGGGGTCGGGTGCGGTCGAGCACTGCAACCACACCGAGCAGCGCGAGCGGATGGCGGGGCGTCTGCCCGGCGATCCCGAGGCGCCCACCGCGGTCGCCAAGGGATGAGGCGGCTGCTCGCGGCGGTGGCGCTCTGCCTGTGGACGCCGGCGGCCTGGGCCACGGAGCTGGTCTTCGAGGACCCCGCGGGCGACGACTTCGGGCCCGGCGGCATCGTCTATCCGACCGATCCCGTCTACATCCCCGGGAGTTTCGACCTCCGAAAGCTCGAGCTCCGCGACGTCGGCGACGCGGTCGAGTTCCGGGTGGAGTTCGAGGGCGCGGTCCAAGACCCCTGGGATTCGAAGGCGTGGGGGGGCAACGGCTTCTCCTTGCAGATGGTCCAGATCTACCTGGACACCACGCCCGAGAAGGGATTCGCCGAGGCGCTGCCTGGGATTCACGCGGGCTTCGCCGCGGCCGACGCCTGGGATCGCGTCGTCCTCATCACACCCCAAGGGCCCCCGCGCCTTCGCGTGGTGGTCGACGAGCGCGCCGGCGCGATGAAGTCGGCGGTCGTGGTGCCGCGCAAGGTCAGCGTCGACGCCCACGGCATCGTCGCGCTGGTCGATCGGAAGGCGTTGGGCGGCGCGGTGTCGGCGCGCTGGGGCGTGCAGGCCGTCGTCGCGTCCGCGGAGCCTTTCCCCGAGCCGGGTAATCTCATCGCCCGCCGGGTCAACGAGACCGCGGGCCTGCACCGTTTCGGCGGTGGTCTGGACGGCGACTGCGACCCGAACCTGCTCGACGTCCTGGCCCTTGATGCCCGCGGCGTCCCAGCGGAGGTCGAGGCGCAGAAGGCCGCCCTGACCTACGAGTGCGGGGCCGGGGACTCGCTGACCCGCGCGGCGAAGCTGCCGATGATTCGGCGCGAGGCGAAGCCGCCTGGCGACAAGGCACCCGCGGCGAGCAAGCCCGCGGCGGCCAAGTCGCCGCCCGCGAAGCCTGCGAAAGCGCCGGCCGCGCCTCTGCCGCGCCCGAAGCCGGCCGCTCAGCCGGAGTAGGCCCGCAGCCGCAAGGTGGCGGCCGTCTCGCCGCTCGGCTCCCGCGCCAAGCTGAGCGAGCCGCCCATGCGCTCGGCCAACGCCTTCGCCAGGGTCAGCCCCAGCCCCAGGTGCGCGGCGCCGCGGCCGTGACTCACGAAGGGCTCGAAGAGGCCCGCGACATCGCCCTCAGGCAGCCCCGCGCCCGAGTCGAGGACCCGGAAGCTGACCGTGTCAGGCCCGCCCGCGCTGACGACCAGCCGCACCGGCGCCCTCGGCGACGCCTCGAGCGCGTTGTCGAGGAGCCGGCCCAGCACCCGCTCCAGATCGCGCCGGGAGCCGACGATCGAAGCATCGCCCGAGATCTGTAGCTCCACGTCGCTGTCCGCCCGCCCCAGCGCCCGCGCCGCCGTCACGGCCGCCGCCCGCGCCGCCGCCGCGCCGTCCACGCCGGCGCCGTCTTGAACCGAACCCTCGCCGAACTCACCGATGGCCCGCACGATCCGCCCGATGCGCGCCGCACCCGCCCGGGCGTCCTCAAGCGCGGCCGACAGCTCGTCGCGCAGGCGCGCGGCGCGGTCCGGCTCCGAAGCGCCACCACCCGCGAGCGCGGCCAGCGCCAGCCCGTCGGCCTCCGCGTGGCGCAGGTTCTGCGTGATGATCCCGAGCGGATTGTTGATCTCGTGGGCGAGCCCGGCGGCCAGATGCGCCAGCGACGCGACGCTCTCGGCCTGCGCCGAGCGCTGCTCTTGGTGGGCCAGCGCCTCCATGGACTCCCGCAGCGCGCGGTTGGCCTCGCGCATCTCCGCGTTGAGCCGCGCGACGTTGCGGGCGATGGCCTCGCGCTCGGTCACGTCTTCGAAGACCAGCACCACCCCGCCGTCCGGCAGCGCGTGCGCCCGCTCCTCGAGCTGCCGCCCGGCCAGCACGTCGCTGTCGTAGACCCGCGGTCGCTCCAGCGGCGTGGTCTGCGGGCAACCCACCCGCTGGTGGTGCGGCCACACCTCGCAACAACGCTGTCCAGGCAGCGCGCGCACGTCGCTCGCCACCATCGCCGCCAGCGCCCGATTGACCCGCCGCACGACGCCGCCCGGCGCCACCACCGCGATCCCCTCGCGGATGGCGTCGAAGCTGCCCTCCCACTCCTGCTTGGCGCGTTCGATGAGCGCGAGCCGCTCTTCGGGGTCCGGCGCTGCGTCGTCGGTGCTCATGGGCCTGCCTCCGCCGCCAACCTAGCTCCACCGGGCCCGCACGGCCAACACCCTCGAAATCCGCGGCGCTGCGCCCGCGTTTCCACGCCCGCGGCCGCGTTGTACCGTGGTCGGGCAATGGACGCATCCCCCATCGGAGACGAGGCCTTGGAGTCGCTGGCCGAGCGCATCTCGCGCCGCTTTCGGCTGGTGCGCGCCCGGGCGCCGAAGGAGGTCTCGCGCCGGGTGCAGGACCTGATGCAGGCGGTGCATTCGGCGGTGCACGGGGAGCCGGCCGCGAACGTGAGCGTGCGGATCGAGCTGATGCGCGCGCTCGAGACGGTAGACGCTGAGCTGGCGGGGCGCAGCGCGTTCGAGGCGACGCTCTATCGCGACGGCCGCTTCGGGGTGATCCACGCCTACGACCCGATTCGAATTCGCGAGAAGATCGATGACCAGCGCGTGCGGCAGCACCTGGAGCGCTACGAGGCACGGGCGCAGCGTGCCGAGGACCGCATGCGCTGGTTCTACGTGCGCGCTGGGCTCGAGGTCGACGCGAAGCGCGCGCCGCGGCCGTGGGAGGTACCCTACGAGGGTCTGCAGGAGACGTACGAGCTGCTCTGGGGCAGTGTGAAGTCGCACTGAGGACGACGGAGAACGAGACGATGCAACGAATCGAGAGCTTTCTGTGTGGCCGGTGGCAGTCGGGGAGCGGGCAGGGCGCGACGCTGGTGAATCCGGCGACCGAGGAGGCCGTGGCGACCGCGAGCACCGAGGGGCTGGACCTGGCGGCGGCGCTCGAGCACGGGCGCGCGCTGGGCGGGCCGGCGTTGCGGGCGATGACCTTCGCCGAGCGCGGGGCGATGCTTGGCGCGCTGTCGGAGGCGGTCGTGGCGGCGCGGAACACGCTGCTGGACCTGTCGATGCTGAACAACGGATGCACGCGGTCGGACGCCAAGTTCGACGTCGACGGCGCGTCTTTTACCCTGGCGGCGTATGCCGAATTGGGGGCTCAGCTCGGCGAGCGCAGGTACCTCGTGGACGGCGAGGCCGTCGAGCTGGTGCGCTCGCGGAGGCTTGGAGGGCTGCACATCCGCGTGCCGCGCCCGGGCGTGGCGGTGCACATCAACGCGTACAATTTCCCCGCGTGGGGGTTGTGCGAGAAGGCGGCGGTGGCGCTGCTGGCTGGGGTGCCCATCGTCACGAAGCCGGCGACCTCGACCGCGCTCACGGCGTACGCGCTGGCGCGGGCGTTGGTCGAGACGGGGGCGATGCCTGAGGGGGCCTTCAGCTTCCTCGCGGGGGCGGCGGGCGACCTGATCGACCACCTGGGCTACGGCGACGTGCTGGCCTTCACCGGCTCGAGCCAGACGGGGCGGACGCTGCGCGGCGCGCGAAACCTCGTCGCGGCGAACGTGCCGGTCAACGTCGAGGCGGACAGCGTCAACGCGGCCGTGCTGGGGCCGGATGTGGCACCCGGGGACCCGGCGTGGGACCTGATGGTGCGCGACGTCTTCCGCGACATCAGCCAGAAGACCGGCCAGAAGTGCACGGCGATCCGGCGCGTGATGGTGCCTGAGGTGCACGCGGCGGCGATGACCGAGGCCCTGGTGGAGGAGGCGGGGCGGCTGCGGATCGGCGACCCGCAGGCGGAGGGCGTGCGGATGGGGCCGCTGGTCTCGTCGCGGCAGCGCGATGATGTGCTGGCGGGGATCGGGCGCTTCTCCGAGCAGCTCGAGCGGGCGTGCGGTCAGGGGCGGCCCGCGGAGCTGGCTGGGATCTCGGGCGATCGCGGCTACTTCGTCGACGTCCACGTGTTCCGCGCCAAAGACAGCGCGGCCTCGCACTCCGCGGGCTGCGTGCACGACGAGGAGATCTTCGGGCCCGCGGCCACGGTGCTGCCCTACGACGGGACGGTGTCGCAGGCGGCGGCGCTGGTCGCTCGGGGGCGCGGCAGCTTGGTGACCTCGCTCTACAGCGAGGACCGGGATGTGTGCCGCGACTTCGTGCTGGAGGCCGCCGCGTGGAACGGGCGGGTCAACATCGGCAGCGCCAAGGTGGCGGAGGTGTCGCCTGGGCCGGGGACCGTGCTGCCGGAGCTCGTGCACGGCGGGCCGGGCCGGGCTGGCGGCGGCGAGGAGCTTGGCGGGCTGCGCGGGCTGGACTTCTACACGCAGCGGACCGCGGTGGAGGGTTATCGACCGCTGCTCGAGAAGCTCTTCGACGGGACCTGATCGTCGGGGCGGATGAGCTCGTAGGCCCCGCGGCGCTCGAGGACGAGGCCCTCGTTGGCCAACACGCCGCGCCAGAGGAGCTCGAGCTCGCGCGCCGACACGCGCGCCGAGGCCACCGCGGTGACGGTGCGGTCGCCGAGGGTAGGCGGCGTGAAGATGAACGCGCGGCCCAGGGCGCAGCTGACCAAGCGGGTCAGGGTGCGGAGCGGGACCTCGCGGAAGTCCACGTCGAAGCGCTCGTCAGGGCTGGCCGGGGCGCAGGGCCGTGCGGCGGGCTTGGCGTCGTCGGCCGCGCGAGACTCGAGGCCCGAGAACGCGCCAACCAGCAGCGTCGCCGCCACCGCGATGCCAATGCTCCTTCGCGTCACGTTCGGCCCCCTGCTATCCTGCGAACGCCCCGATGGGCGCTGGACAGCCGCTGCTACATAGCGTGCCGGCGCCTCCGACCCAAGGATCGAGATGCTGCGATCGTCCCCTATCGTGCTGCTGCCGGTGGTGTGCCTCCTCGCGAGCTGTGCGTCCGATGGCCGCAAGAAGAACGGCGCCATCTGCGACGAGCAGGCCGAGTGTGAGTCCGGCCTCTGCTACCGCGACCGCTGCCTGGACCCTGAGGGGGACGAGGAGCCGGACGGGCTCATCAACAGCGTGGAGGCGCTGCTACACACCGACCCCTTCGCCCGAGACAGCGACGGCGACGGGCTGGACGACGCGACCGAGGTCGGCGCGGACGTGTCGAACCCGCTGGACTCCGACGGCGACAACGACCCGGCGCTGAACCTGAGCCATGACGCGCTGGAGAGCGCGCTCACCGACCGCGACCGGGACTGCATCAAGGACCAGGACGACCCGCAAGACACGGTGGCCGAGACCGATCTCGGCGTCGTCGCGGACCTGGCGTGCCTGCACCGAGGCGTGTGCTCGAACGCGAACATCAGCGCGCTGTGCCAGGCGGGCGCAGGGGACAGCGCGCCGACGCTGACCTGCGACTACAGCCAGGTGCCGGCCTACGACCCGACCACGGAGCTGCGCTGCGACACTCTGGACAACGACTGCGACGGGCAGACCGACGAGCTGATGACCTATCTGGACCCTGCGGACGGGGGAGCGCGCGGGTTGGGGAAGGCCTGCCACGGCGTGGGCGCCTGCGCTGAAGCCGAGGGGGTCGTCGAGTGCGGGCCGGGAGACCGCGCGATCTGCTCGGTGAACGCTGGCGGGACGAGCTTCGCGGGCGGGGCGGCGGAGATCCCGTGCAACAACACCGACGACGACTGCAACGGGGTCACCGACGACGGGGTCGTGTGGGTGGAGCCCGGCGGCGCGGAGGTGGCCTATGGCGGCGTCTGTACGGCGCCGGGCGTGTGCGGGCTGGGCGAGGGGCGCGTCGAGTGCGCGCCGGCGACCGGGTTGGGCGTGTGCTCGACCGGAGCGGGCGGATCGGACGACCAGACCGCCGACGAGACCTGCGACTCGGCAGACAACGACTGCGACGGCGAGACCGACGAGGGGCTCTTCTGGGTGGGCGCCGACGGCAGCACGGCGGGGATCGGGGACCCGTGCGGGACCGGCGCGTGCGCTGGCGGCAAGGTGGCGTGCGAGGGCGGGCAGGTGCGGTGCTCGAGCCAGTCCGCGGGGACCAGCGGCACCGAGGCGTGCAACGGCATCGACGACGACTGCGACGGCGAGACCGACGAGGTCGAAGGGCTGGCGCTCTCGTGCCCAAACCTCGGCGTATGCGCGGACTTGGCGCCCAGCAGCGTCTTCTGCGTGCAGGACATCGTCGCCTGCTCGTACACCGGGGTGGTCGGCTACGAGTTCGAGGCCGAGGTGAGCTGCAACGGCCTCGACGACGACTGCGACGGGGCGACCGACGAGGGGCTGGTCACGCTGGACGGGCAGGCGCTGGGGGCGGCGTGCACGGGCAAGGGGATCTGCGTGGGGTCCACCGGCAAGGTCGAGTGCGATCCGGACCCGACGCCGGGCACGCGGCCGATGGCGGTGTGTGTGGTCGACGCGGGCGGGCAGCCCGAGGCGTGCGACGGAATCGACAACGACTGCGACGGGCTGACCGACGACGGGGCCATCGAGCCGCCCGGTGGGATCACGTGCCCGCTCTTGGGGGTCTGCGCCGCCTACGCCGGGTACCCTGTCGCGTGCGTCGACGCGGATTGGACCTGCGCGCACCTCGGAGACTCGGACTACGAGAGCAAGGAGACCCGCTGCGACGGGCTGGACAACGACTGCGACGGGCTGGTGGATGGCGGGCTTGTGAAGCTGCTCGCGGGCGAGGTGACGGTGCGCGCGGACGCGCAGCCGGTCTCGCGGGCTGGCTGGGAGATGGCGGTGGCGCCGGACGGGCTGGCGGTGATGTTCGGCGGGGTCGCCGCGATCTCGGACGCGTCGGGCACCAGCGGCTTGGGCGTCACCCTGAGCGACACCTGGCGCTACGATCCCGAGACGGCGAGGTGGGCGCTGGCGGCGGTCGATGGGCCCGCGCCTCCCGCGCGGGCGGGCCACGCCACGCTTTGGGAGGCCAAGACGGGGCGGATCCTGGTGCACGGCGGCGCAGCGCTGCCCGAAGGCGGCGGGCCCGTGGCGGCCCTGACCACCGAGGGGGGCGCGACCGCCCTCAACGACCTGTGGGCCTTCGACCCGGTGGCCGGCACGTGGAGCGAGGCGCTGCAGGACGCGGCGGCGCTTGGCGGCGGGCGGCCCGCGCGGCGCTTTCACAGCCTGACCGCGCTCGGCGGCGGGCGGCTGGTGATGCACGGCGGGATCTCGGGCGATGGTCTGGCCCAGACGCTGGTGGCGACGGCCTCGCTGGTCGGCGGCGCAGTGCGTGTGGTCTGGGAGGTGGCGGCTCCCCAGGCTGGGCCGCGCACCGGACACCGCGCCGTCGCGCTGCCCACTGGTGGCGTGGTGTTGGTCGCGGGCGAGACCGAGGCGCCCTTCGCCCAGTGGTGGTCGGGCAAGCCGGGCGACCCGTGGGCGCCTTACGGTACGGCGGGCGCGGCCCCGCCGGCGCGGCGCGGCGCCGGGCTGGCGATTCAGGACGGGGCGCTGGTGCTGGTCGGCGGAGCGGCCGTGGGTGCGGGCGACGCCACGACGAACCCGCTGGGTGATGTGTGGCGCCTGCCGCTCAATGGCAGCGCGTGGCTACAAGACGACGCCCCGCCCGAGTGGACCGCGTCCTCAGGCGCTGCGGTCTTCGTCGACGCGGGCGAGACCCTCCAGGTCGTCGGCGGGGTCGACGCGGCCGGGCGGAGCGGGCGCGCCACCTACCGCCGCGCCGTCGGCGACCCGTGGTCGGCTGCGCAGCCCTGGGCCGGCCCCGAGCCTCGGACGGGAGCGGCGTTGGCCGTCCGGCGCGACACCGGCGCGACTTGGCTGATCGGTGGTCACCGCGCCCCGACGGAGGGGCCGCTCCAGGACGCGTGGCGGCTCGGTGTCGACGGTTCCGCGGCGACCGGCCTCGTGGCCCCGTTGCCTGCCGGCGCCGCGGACTTTGACAAGACGCGGCCGGCGGTGGCCCACGGCGCGGCGATCTGGGATCCGGTGGGCCAGCGTGTGCTGCTCTACGGTGGCGAGCTTCCCCAGCAGGGCGGCGCCTCGTCGGTTCTCTGGGCGCTCGACCCCGCGGCGGGCGCCTTCTCCAAACCCGACGCGCAGGGCGACAAGCCACCCGCGATCGCGCGACCGGTCTTGTCGCTGGCGCCCGGCGGTACGCAGGCGTGGTTGGCTGGCGTCAGCGATTCGGGGGTCGCCGTGGTCTACCGCCTGACCCTCGCGACCCTGAGCTGGCAGGGGGTCTGGGTCGGCTCCGACACCTCGGAGGGGCCGCTGGACGCGGTCGCCCTCGCCGGCGGCGCGACGGCGTCGGGTGTGCGGCTGCTCGCTCGCGACGCCGCGGGCGCGCTGACCATCTGGCTCTACGATGGGGCCTGGTCGGTGGTGGGCACGCCGCCGGGTGTCGCGGCCCCGTGGACGGCCGCCGCCTACGATTCTGTAAGCGCGCGCCTGCTCTTGTTGGGTGCTGATGCTGGTGAGCTGACCGCGGTCGACCTGGTCACAGGGTCGGCGGCACCGCTGGGCTCATCTGGCCCGTGGCCCGTCTGGACGGCGGGCACGGCGGCCGCGGTCCACCCCTCGGCCGGGGTGCTGCTCTTCGGAGGCTCGCGCGCGCCGTCCTTGCCGACGGCCGCGTTCGTCACACTGGCCGAGCCGTGCCCGTGATGTCTTTGACGCGGTCGACCAGCTCCGCCTCGACGGTGAGGGTGAGCAACTCGAGGCCGTCAGAGCCCTCACCGGCGGGCACCAGCGCCTGAATCAGCTCGGGGAGACTGCGCTCCAGCGGCGTCGGCAGGCGCTCCATCCCGAAGAGGCCGCAGGTGATGCGGCTCGCCCCGAGGCCCAGCCCGGCCGCCATCCCGTCGCGCGCCACCAGGCACGCGCGGTCGGTGCGGTGCTGGGCTCGCGGCCCCAACCCCAGCAGCATCAGCTTGGGGTGGCTCAGCCGGCCCCGCGTCGGGTAGAGCACGCGCTCGCCCGGGTAGCCGGTGATGAACCCGTCGAGAAACCAGCGGCTGAGCGCGCCGCACAGCCGCCAGTCCGCCAAGCCGGCGAGGCCCGGCAGCGGCCGCTCGTCGCTGAACACCGTCAGGATCAGCAGGTCGCCCGGGCAGTCGTCGAGGCGCCGCATGTCCGCAAGCTCAACGTCGATGCGGGCGCGCCGGCTCACGGCTGCGGAAGGGACGCGATTCGGTCGAGGATGCCGTTGATGAAGGCGCCCGAGTCCCGCGATCCGTAGCGCTTGGCGATCTCGACCGCCTCGTTCAACGTCACCTTGGGCGGGATCTCCTGCATGTAGCGCAGCTCGAAGGTCGCCATCCGCAGGATGTTTCGGTCGACCAGCGCCATCCGGTTCACTTTCCAGTTCGTCGAGTACTGCCCGAGCAGCTCGTCGATGCCGTCGCGATGTTCCAGGACGCCGCGCACGAGGCCCTCGGCGAACTGCTGCACCTCGTCATTGCCTCGAACCTGCAGGCCGATATCCTCGTCGTCGCTCGGCGGCTCGGCCGCGCGGCCGCGCATGTCTTCAAGCGCCTCGTCGAGTGAGCGGTTGCCGAACTCGAAAGCATAGAGCGTCTGTAGCGCCAGCTCGCGCGCCCGTCGTCGATTCCCCACGCCGCCTCACCCGTCCATTGCGCTGAGAAGATTGACCATCTCGATGGCCGTCGTCGCAGCTTCAAAACCCTTGTTTCCGGCCTTCGTGCCAGCGCGCTCGACGGCCTGCTCGATGGTGTCCGTCGTCAGCACGCCGAAGCCGACGGGAACACCGCTGGCCATGCTCGCCTGAGCGATCCCCTTGGAGACCTCCCCCGCGACGTAGTCGAAGTGCGGCGTGGACCCACGGATGACGCATCCCAGGGCGACCACGGCGTCCACCTTGCCGCTCTGACACAGCCGCTGCACGACCAGTGGCACCTCGAAGGCGCCGGGCACCCGCACGAGGGTGACATCGTCGTCCGAGGCCCCGTGGCGCCGAAGCGCGTCCAGCGCACCCTCGAGCAGCCGCTCGGTGATGAAGCTGTTCCAGCGGGTCACCACCACGCCAAAGCGCTGGCCCGTCGCGTCGAGTTTGCCTTCCACAGTGCGCATGGCTCATCCCTCCCGGGGGCGCCGGCTCATACCACAGCCGGCCGCCCGTATCATGTCCGATCGCCCCACACTCGTCAGGGGGTGAAGACGAATTCCGACAGCCCGCTGGTCTTCGTCTGAAGCTGCGGGCTGTTCATCAGGCACTCCTCGCCCTCGGCGTTCATGTAGGGCGCGGCGTGTACCAGCCCCCGAAAACGCACGTGCCAGGTGCCGTCCTTGTCGTTGAGCTCCGTCTCGACAATCACGCCCTCGCCGAACGCGTGGAAGTCCTGGAACTGCGGGTTGAAGGTCCCCCAGACCTCGAGGAGCACGCGGTCGCCCTCGGCGAACCCGGTCACGCTGCCGCGGTAGTTCGTGTCGATGGGGTACGTGCGCGACTCACTGAGTTTGCGCCCCGTGAAGTGCAGGCCGTCGAAGGTGACGTCGGCGAAGGGCTGGGCGTCCGGCGCGTTCACCGCGTCCTTCTTCTGCTGGCCGGGCAGTCCGCAGCGAGGCACGGCGGTGATCGGCGTGATGAGGCGCGTGTTCGACGGCGTGAACGGGCGCGTCGCCAAGACATCCTCACCCGTCCCCGTCCACCGCCGCGTCGCGGACGACGGGTTGGAGACCAGCCGGGTTCCCGCCGGCAGGGCGCCGTTGGCGGCCTCGATCGCGTCGGCCACCGTGGCGTCGCCGCTGAGGAAGAGGTCGAAGAACTTCGTCGCCGCCGAGAGGATCTGGTCCACGCTGACCGGGCCCTCGACGCCGATGAGGATCCTGTCGTCGTAGTCCAGCTTCGACCAGACCGTCCCGGGCCCAGGCTGGTTCGGCGAGCCGTCGCCGTTGCTGTTGGACGCGGCCAAGAAGATCAGCCCAGGGCCCGCGCCGACGTTCCCGGCCCGGGCAGCCGCGATGGCGTCGCGGTCCATCATCGTCTCGCCGTAGCCCCCGCGATTCACCGTGAGGCCGACGGTCGCCGACTCGCGCCAGCCGTCCTTCTTCTCCTGGCGCACCGCCTGGGTGAGCCAGAGCACCGCGTCCAGCCCGTCGAGCCCCTCGAAGGCCTCCACGACGTCCTGCTCGCGCGCGTAGTCGATGGACTCCACCTCGTCGAACAGACCCGAGCCCTTCACCGACGTCGTCACAGCGCTGGTCCGCGTGCTGTGGAGCGCGCCGAAGGTGTTCAGCGCGACGAAGCGCCGCGCCGCGAAGTCCACGACCGGCAGCGCGGCCTTGTCCAGGATGATCCAAGACTGCGTCAGCGCGCTGCTCACCGTCGTAATCCCCGAGAGATCCTGCCCGACGAGGTCCTTGAGCAGGGGCGGTTGACCGACGCTGACCGGCGTCGCGCCGCTCTGATCGACGTGCTCCCACTTCGCCTGCCCACCGTCGAGGCTCTGCAGCGCCGACGTGCAGCCGGCCTTCGAACACGCGCGCACGGCCGTCCGCGTCGCCCCCTTTGAGTCGACGCCCTCGGCCCAGACCACGTCGACGCCGTCGCTGTCCGTCACGACCCCCGCGCTGCTCAGGGTCAGAGTCGCAGCCAGCTCGGCGAGCTCCGCGTCCGCCGCCGCCAGCGCCGCGAACTCCTCGAGCGAGATGCGCTGCTGCTTGGTGATGGTCGCGTTCGATCCCCCGGGGCCGGGCTTGCCCGTCCCGCCCTCGTCCTCTCCGCCGCAGGCGAACCCTACCGCGAGCACGAGCGACAGGGCCGCGATCTTGAGGGCTTCGCGCATCATAGGAATCCCGCCTTGCCCAGGGTCTCGAGGTCCAGGCCAGCCGACCCCACGCCAGCGCTCCGTTCCAGGCTGCGGCGAACATACTTGCCGATCATGTCGGTTTCAACGTTCACCGAGGCGCCCACGGCCTTGCGGGTCAAGGTCGTGCGGCTCGCCGTGTGCGGGACGATCGCCGCGCTCACCGCCGCGCCTCGCAGGGTCGCGACGGTCAGGCTCACCCCGTCGATGGCGATCGAGCCCTTCTCCACGACGGTAGCCAGCAGCTCGTCGGGCAGCTCCCACGTCACCTCGTAGCCATCCCCCACCGCCGCCACGCCGGTGACCTTCCCCACCGCGTCCACGTGCCCCTGCACGAGGTGACCGCCCAGCCGATCGCCAAGCCGCAGCGCGCGCTCGAGGTGCACGACCTGGCCCGGGCGCGCGGCAGCGAAGGCCGTGCGCTTCAGCGTCTCCTCGCTGAGATCCGCCGAGAAGCGGCCCGCCGCCATCGCCACCACGGTCAGGCAAGCGCCGTCCACCGCGATGCTGTCGCCGAGCTGCACTTCAGAGAGCGGGAGCGCGGTCTTGAGCGTGAGCCGCGCGCCGCGATCGCGCGGGACCATAGCCTCGATTTGGCCGAGATCTTCGACGAGTCCGGTGAACACAGCAGCCCCCTGTTAAGCGCCAGCGCGCGTCGCGCCCCGAATCACGTCGATGCGGACGTCGTCGCCTACCCGCGAGACGCTGTCGATCTCAAACCCCGGCGCGTCGGCCATGGCCAGCAGCCCGAGCGGGCCCACGGCGGCGATCCCGTCGGAACCGACGACCCGCGGCGCCACGTAGAGGCGCAGCCGATCGACTCGCCCCGCCTTCACCAGCGCGGCCGCGAGCCCGCCGCCGCCTTCGACCATGAGCGAGGTCACAGGCCGCGGCTGCGCTG
>JAWKRR010000044.1:0-67370 GCA_041389525.1 Myxococcota bacterium
GGCGTCGGCGTAGAGCCCGGCGGCGTAGACTTTGACCTTCAAGAAGGTCTTCGTGCGCACGCCCACGCCGAGCAGGCCCAGGGAACCCGCCGCGCCAGGCGGGCTGACGGCGTCCTTGAACTGGATGCCGGTGGACGACTCTTTGGTGTCGGCGAGGGCGACGCCCGCCGAGAAGACCGAGCTGAGCAGGACGGCCGAAAAGGCCACGAGGAGGCGCTTCGGGAACGAGGTCATGGGGTACTCCGCGGGGACAGCCACTCGCGCGAGCGCTCGCAGAAAGCTGCGGTCGGCGGGGGGTTCCCTAGCTGATGAGATAACGCCGGGGGCCCTTCCGGGTCAACGTGTGGCCCAGCGCACACCGGGGGCGCGGCGCGACTAGATGATGAGCCGGACGCCGCCCAGGGCGCCGATTCGGTGGGGGAAGCGATCGCCCGGCGTCCCGATGAACATGTAGTTCTTGGGGACCTTGAGGCGACGGCTCAGGCGCTCGATGAGCTCGGGGCCGAAGGTGCCGCGCACGGCGAGGAAGTCGACGCGCAGCTGGGGGTACATGCGGTCGATGGACTGCAGATAGCCCGCCAATTCCGGGGGAATATCCTCTTCGTGCTCGTAGACCAGGACCACCTTGAGGCGCTGGGTTTGCTCGTTGTCGAGGGCGTAGAGGGCGGCGCGGTTGAGGGTCGGCAGATCGTCGCCGCGGGTGAAATAGACAATGGTCAGCTCGTTGATCGCGCGGAGATTGTCGCCGACCCAGCTGTGGATGGCCGTGTGGGCGCGGCTGACCTTGTCGAGGATGGACTCGCTGACGAAGAAGACGGCCTTGAGGAGCTGGACGCGGAGGAACATGACGCCGACGACGGTGACCGCGCCGACGAAGTAGGTGCCGAAGACGCGCACGTTGTCGGCGCTGAGGTTGGCGGCGAGGCCGATGAGGACGGCGATGAGCGCCACGATGACGGAGGCCCAGCTCGCGCGGACCTCGCGGGGGAGGCGGTCGCGGCGGGCCTTGAGGAGCATGTTGCCAAAGGCGAAGAGCGCCATCACGCAGAGGAAGCTGAGGGTGTAGACGCCGCCGAGCAGGGTCACGTCGCCGCTGGTGAGGACGAGGATGGACGTGCAGAGCCCGAAAAAGCCAAGGATAATCCAGTGGTTGGTTCGGCGGGCGCGGTTCTCGGCGAGGAGGAACTGGGGCAGGCAGCGGTCGAGGGTCATGCGGCGCATCAGCCCGGTGACGCCGACATAGGAGGTCAGCACGGCGCCGGAGAGCACCAAGACCGCGTCGACGCTGACCAGCGTGCCGAGCCAGGGGCCGGCGGCGCGGTTGCCCATCTCGGCGAGGAGGTTGGTCTGGTACTCGCCGATCTCGTCGAGGGGGACGAGGCCGAGGGCCAAGAAACTGATGAGCGGGTTGAAGACGGCGACTGCGATCCACATGTTGCGCAGGGTCTTGGGGAAGACGCCCTTGTCCTGATCCTCGATGAAGTTGGCCGAGCTCTCAAACCCCGAGATGCCCAGCATGGCGGCGCCGAAGCCCAAGAAGAGCGCGTGCGCGAAGCCGCCGGGCGGGGGGATGTGCCAGTTGAACTCGAAGGTCTCCATCGAGCCCATCACCGTGATGCCGGCGGCGGCGCAGAGGATCGTCAAGGTGAGCATGTGGACGATGAAGATGCCGAGGGCGACGACGGCGGACTCGGAGATGCCGATGAGATTGAGCAGGGCGAAGAAGCCCAGCAGGCCCACGGTGCTGGCGAAGATGGGGAGGTCGTGGATCATGGCGTGGGCGTAGTGGCTGGCCTCGCCGGCGCTGATGACGGCGGTGGCGATGTAGCTGAGCAGCGTCAGGCAGGCGGCCCCCGCGGCCACGCGCTTGTTGGTGCAGTTGAGCAGCAGGGTGTAGGTGCCGCCGTTGAGCGGGAGGGCCGAGCCGACCTCCGCGTAGATCTTGCGGAAGAGGTAGAGGACTGCGGCCACCAGCAGCAGCGCGATGGGGGCCAGGTGGCCGGCGACGCCTGCGCTCAGCGCCGCCACGTACAGGCAGCTTGAGGTGATGTCGTTGCCGCAGATGGCGGTGGCGCCCCACTGCCCGAGCTTGTGGTGGCCCCCGTCGATGGGGTGCAGCTCGACCGGGTCCTTGCTGAGGTCGTCGATGCGCGTCGCCGACCCCCAGCCGGCGAACTCCCACGCGGTGTTTCGGGGATGCGGCGGGGGCGTCGGGACCTGCACGCGCTGGCCGTCGTCAGCCATCGGACTCTCCCTACCGCGAACGCGCGCGGCTCAATCGCAGGTGACTCGGAAGCTGTCGTCCAGATCGAGAGGCAGGATCAGGGTGCGGGTGGCGGCCGACTTGGCCTTCGGGCACAGGGTGGTCGCCAGGGACTTGGCCTTCTGCTCGGAGCTGACGTACTCGGCGTTCAGGATCGCCTTCCCCGCCGCTGTGAACGGCTCGAGCTCGTCACACTCCTCGTAGAAGTGGCACTCCTCGTTGACGCTGAGGTCGAACCAGTCGACGAGCCAAGGGACCTGGGCGCCGTCGTTCTTCAGCGCGATGGCCAATCCGCGCGAGTGCGCCTCGTCGGCGAGCCAGCGGTTGAAGTCGATCTGGTCCAGCGGCGTGATGTCGAAGCCGGACTTCGCGTCCCAGGCCGTCACGTTGTCGGGCTCGACGCCGTCGCAGCCTTTGGTGCGCGCCAGGTCGAGGCGCTTCTGCATGATGGCGCGGATGCGCGGCGAGCGGATGTCCACCCAGCGTTCGCCCTCCCAGTCGTCCAGCGGCTTGCCGATGTCGGCGGCGACGAAGTCCGGGAAGTCGGGGCGCCAGTCCTCCGAGGAGCCGGCGGAGAAGTAGCAGAGCACGCGGCGGCCCGCGCCCTGAATCGCCGCCACCGTCGTCGCCGGCGTGTCGAAGAGGTCCACGTCGTAGACATCGACGTCGTAGGAGGTGTTGAGCGTGCCTTGAAGCTGCCACTGCCAGGTGGTGGCGACGCCGAAGCTCGGCCAGGTGCCGGTGAGGGGCGTGGCGTCCGGCACGTCGGCGAGGGTGGATCCGGCGTCGCCGCCCTCCCCGTCTCCAGAGCTGCCGCACGCCGCGCAGAGGGCTGCCGCCAGCGCGCAGAGCAGCGCGAGGGAGGCGGACTTTGCTGCAATGCGCTCAAGGAACTGAATCATCGTGCGTCCTGACTCTGCCGTCGGCGACGCATAGTACACCCCGGCTTCGATCGGGCACAGCCCTCGCGGGGCGCCGCCGCTCGCGCGCCCGCAGCCGGCGTCCGCGCGCACGCCGAATCGCGCCGCGCCGCGCCTGGGCTGCACCCGCGGGAGGGCTTCTGCATCCCCGATTCGTCAGTCAGCGTCTGCGAAAACCAAGCGTTCGAGCCCCGCCTGCCGCAACTGCGAGATGTGACGCCGCGCCCCCTGCGACGTCTCTGAGCCGCGGCCCCCGCGCGGGCGCCTCCCCTTGACGGACACCCGTCTGGCGTTGTCTACGACAGGGTATACCGACGCTCTTTTGCACTTGATCTGGCGGCGCCGCGCTCGCACGATGCCGGGGCTTCGAAATGGCCCCGAGGCGACCGCTCCTTTCTCGAAAGGAACTCGAACCGACCGAACGCCGCCGCGGCGATCTTGAATCGCCCGTGCCGGCGCACGCTCGCTTTGCCTCGCTGTCACTTTGCTAGCCTCCCCAATTCCCGTGTCGTCACCGAACGCGTGAGCGCATGCCGCCTCGCGCGACGGGTGCCACGTTGCTCGAAATCGCTCGCTCATCGGCGCCCCCCCACGGTGCCCCATCTTCAGGAGTCCCCCCCATGCTCACGCTACCGACGTTGCGGTCCACCACGGCAGCCCTGGCGGCCCTCGCGGTCTCTGGCCTCTTCAGCCAAGCCTTCGCCGCACCGACCTTCACGGGCAACGTAGACACCGACTTCAGCGGCGCGGGGACCATCGTCATCGCCGACCCGGGCGGCAAGGACGTAGGCGTGCCGGCGCAGGCTCCGCCGAACACCGTCTCGGGCGCCGACATCGATTATATGGCGCTCAGCTATGACGAGACGGCCGACGTGCTGTCCATCGGCATGCGCACCTTCGTCATCTCCGGCGACATGGACGGCAACGGCGTCGACGGCACGACCGCGTCGTGGCTCACCGGCCAGGGCGGCGTGGACTACCCGCTGTGGCAGCAGAGCGAGTCCTTCACCGTACTCATCGACGTCGACGAGGACGGCGTGTGGGACGTCGTCGCCGGCGTGCACGACGGGACAGCCATCGGCGGCTACAAGGCCGCCCGCTGGAAGTCGAACTTCTCGTCGAACCTCGTCGGACAGGGCTTCGCGTGGGGCGTCGACCTGCCGACACACACCGGCGTCGCCTTCCACACGCCCACCGTCTCGCCGGGCCACGTCGAGTTCAGCATCACCAACTTCAAGTCCCTGCCCATCAGCAGCGGCACCGACACCAAGCCCTACTCGATCAAGATCCTCGGCTTCGTCGGCTCCAACGACGACGCGGGCGTCGGCTCGGACTTCGTGCCTAGCCCGCTCGGCCAGGTCGTCAGCCTGTGCGCCGACGTCGACGGCGACGGCGTCTCGACCTGCGCCGGCGACTGCAACGACAACCTGAACACGGTCTTTCCGGGCGCGGTCGACCTCTGCGACGGCATCGACAACGACTGCGACGGGAAGGACGCCGACGGAGACGTGGACGACGACGGGCTGGGCTGCTTCGAGGAAGGCTTGGCCGGCACGGACCCGCTGAACCCCGACACCGACGGCGACGGGCTGAAGGACGGCGTCGAGGTCCTCACGGTGGGCTCGGACCCGACCGACGATGACACCGACGACGACGGCCTGCTGGACGGCAACGAAGACCTCAACGGCGACGGCGTGTTGGACCCGGGCGAGAGCTCGCCGCTGCTCTTCGACACCGACGACGACGGGATCGGCGACGGCGTCGAGCGCGGGCTCGGCGAGGCGCAAGGCCTCGACACCGACCCCAACGTCTTCGTGCCGGACGGTGACTTCGGCGAGCCGAATCAGAGCACCACCGACCCGAACGACCGCGACACCGACGACGATGGCTTGGCCGACGGCTTCGAGGACGCGGACAAGGACGGCGTGCGCGACGCGGGCGAGACGGGCGCGGACGACCCGGACAGCGACGACGACGGCCTGCAGGACGGCACCGAGGTCGGCCTGACGGCGCCCCAGGGCACCGGCACCAACCCGGCGATCTTCGTGCCGGACGGCGACGGGGGCGCGACCTCGACGGACCCGCTGGACGACGACAGCGACAACGACGGCCTCCTGGACGGCAACGAGGACGCTGACCATGACGGCGTCGTGGACGTGGGCGAGACCAACCCGAAGGTCGTCGACTCCGACAACGACGGCATCCAGGACGGGACCGAGCTGGGCCTCACGGCTCCCCAGGGCGTAGGCACCACGGGCGGCGTGTTCGTCGCCGACGCGGACGGCGGCACGACCACGACAGACCCGACCGACGATGACACCGACGACGACGGCATCATCGACGGCAACGAAGACGCGAACCACAACGGTCAGGTGGACGCGGGCGAGACCGACCCCAACGACGCCGACAGCGACGACGACGGCGTGCAGGACGGCACCGAGCTGGGATTGACCGCTGGGCAGGGCGTCGGGACAGACCCCGCCCTCTTCATGCCCGACGCTGACGCCGGCGCCACGACGACCAACCCCGTCGACGACGACACCGACGACGACGGCCTCATCGACGGCGTCGAGGACCTCAACCACGACGGCGCCGCCGACCCGACGGAGACCGACCCCGCGGACGCGGACACCGACAACGACGGCGTGCAGGACGGCACCGAGCTGGGTCTGTTCGAGCCGCAGGGCGACGACACCGACCCGGCGGTCTTCTTCGCCGACGCGGACTCGGGGGTCACCAAGACCAACCCGCTGGACGATGACACGGACGACGACGGCATCATCGACGGCAACGAGGACGCCAACCACAACGGCGCCGTCGAGCCGAACGAGACCTCGCCCTCGCTCGCGGACACCGACAACGACGGGATCAAAGACGGCACCGAGATCGGGTTGACCGCGCCCCAGGGCCTGCACACGGTGCCCGCCGGTTTCGTGCCGGACGGCGACGCTGGCGCGACGAAGACCAACCCGCTGGACGATGACAGCGACGACGACGGCCTGAAGGACGGCACCGAGGACGCGAACCACAACGGCGTCGTCAACGCGGGCGAGCGCAATCCCCTGGACCCCGACACCGACGGCGACGGGCTTCAGGACGGCACCGAGGCGGGCCTGACCGCCGGCGAGGGCACGGGCACCGACCCTGCGAAGTTCATCCCGGACTCTGACAGCACGACGACGACCGACGGCCTGGACGCCGACACGGACGACGACGGCATCCCGGACGGCGTCGAGGACATCGACCACGACGGCCTGGTGGACGCGACGGAGACCAACCCCGCCAAGGTTGACACGGACAATGACGGGATTCAGGACGGCACCGAGCTGGGCGTGACGACGGCTGGCGTCGGCACGAACCCTGCGGTGTTCGTGCCCGATGCGGACGGCGGCGCGACCACCACCGACCCCCTGGACGACGACAGCGACGACGACGGCCTCACCGACGGCAGCGAGGACGCGAACCACAACGGCGCGCGGACGCCGACCGAGACCGACCCGAACGTGTTTGACACCGACGCCGACGGGCTCTCCGACGGTCTGGAGTTGGGACGGACGACGCCGCAGGGGCTGGGGACGGACCCGCTGGTCTTCAAGGCGGACGCGAACCCGGCGAGCAAGACGAACCCGCTCGACGACGACACCGACGACGACGGCCTGCTGGACGGGACCGAGGACACGAACAAGAACGGCATGGTCGACGCGGGCGAGACGGACCCGAACAGCCGCGACACCGACAAGGACCAGCTCCAGGACGGCACCGAGCTGGGTCTCGCGGCGCCTGAGGGCACGGGGACCAACCTCGCGATCTTCATCCCCGACGCGGACGCCGGCGCGACCACGACCCTCCCGCTGAAGGCCGACACCGACGAGGGCGGCATCATCGACGGCCTCGAAGACCTCAACCACAACGGTCAGATCGACGCCGGCGAAGGCGACCCGAACGACCCGGCCGACGACAAGCCGGGCGAGGACGACGACGACGACGGGCTGAGCAACTCGCAGGAGTTGGCGCTTGGCACCGATCCGAAGAACCCCGACTCCGATGGGGACGGGCTCACCGACGGCGAGGAGGTCCTCACGGTCGGCACCGACCCGCTCGACGATGACAGCGACGACGACGGCATCCTGGACGGAAACGAGGACGCCAACGGCGACGGCGTGGTGGACCCGGGCGAGTCCGACCCGAAGAACCCCGACACCGACGGCGACGGCGTGCTCGACGGGACCGAGATCGGGTTGACCGCTCCCCAGGGCGACGACACGGACCTCCCGCTCTTCGTGCCCGACGGCGACGGCGGCGCGACGAAGACAGACCCGGCCGACGACGACAGCGACGACGACGGCCTGCTCGACGGCACCGAGGACGTCAACGGCGACGGCGTCGTCGACGCGGGCGAGACCGACCCGAACGACGTGGACACCGACGACGACGGGCTGCTCGACGGCACCGAGGCGGGGCTTGCGGCGCCTGAGGGCGAGGACACGAACCCGGCGACGTTCAAGCCCGACGGCGACGGCGGCGCGACCAAGACGAACCCGCTGGACGATGACAGCGACGACGACGGCCTGCTCGACGGCACCGAGGACGCGAACCACGACGGCGTCGTCGGCACGGGCGAGACCGACCCCAACGACGCGGACACCGACGACGACGGGATTCAGGACGGCACCGAGAGCGGGCTGGCGGCTCCGGAGGGCGACGACACGGACCTCGGGGTCTTCGTGGCCGATGCGGACGCGGGCGCGACGACGACGGACCCGCTGAACAAAGACACCGACGCGGGCACGGTCCCCGACGGCGTGGAGGACAAGAACCACAACGGCGCCATCGACGTGGGCGAGTCCGACCCGAACGACCCGGCCGACGACCTGCTCGCGCCCGACAGCGACGACGACGGGCTCAGCGACGACGAAGAGGACGCGCTGGGCACCGACCCGCTCAATCCCGACACCGACGGGGACGGGCTGAAGGACGGGATCGAGGTCAAGGTCGGCGGGACCGACCCCCTCGATGACGACACGGACGACGACGGAATCCTGGACGGCAACGAGGACGCCGACGGAGACGGGCTCGTGGACGTGGGCGAGAGCGATCCGAACAACCCCGACACGGACGGCGACGGCGTCCTCGACGGCACCGAGATCGGGCTGGCGGCACCCCAGGGCGACGACACCGACCCGGGCGTGTTCGTGAAGGACGCCGACGAGGGCGCCACGACGACGGACCCGACCGACGACGACACCGACGACGACGGGCTGCTCGACGGCACCGAGGACACCGACGGCAACGGCCAGGTCGACGCGGGCGAGACCGACCCCGACGAGGACGACACCGACGGCGACGGGCTGCAGGACGGCACCGAGCAGGGGCTGGCCGAGCCTGAGGGCGACGACACCGACCCGGCCGTCTTCGTGCCGGACGGAGACGCCGGGGCGACGACGACCGACCCCCTCGACGACGACAGCGATGAGGACGGGCTGGTTGACGGCGCCGAGGACGTCAACGCCGACGGCGTGGTCGCCGCGGACGAGACCGACCCGAACGACGCCGACACCGACAACGACCTGATCCAGGACGGCACGGAGCTTGGCCTCGCGGCGCCGCAGGGCAGCCACACCGACCTGGCGATCTTCGTCCCGGACGGGGACGTCGGCGCCACGACCACCGACCCGCTGGACCGCGATTCGGACGACGGCGGCGTGCCCGATGGCTTCGAGGACCGCAATCAGGACGGCGTCATCGATGCCGGCGAGACGGACCCGAACAACGCCGCCGACGACTTCGACGGAGAGGACGGGGACAACGACGGGCTACCCGACGCGCTGGAGCCCTTCTACGGCACGGATCCGACGAACCCCGACACCGACGACGACGGGATTGAGGACGGCGCGGAGGTCAAGACGACCAAGACCGACCCGGCCGACGACGACACCGACGACGACGGGCTGAAGGACGGCACCGAGGACGCGAATCAGGACGGCGTCCTCGACCCCGGCGAGACCGACCCGAACGACGCGGACACCGACGACGACGGCGTGCAGGACGGCACGGAGTTGGGCCTGGACGCGCCCGAGGGCGACGACACGGACCCCGCGGTCTTCGTGCCGGACGCGGACGCTGGCGCGACGACGACGGACCCGCGCGACGATGACAGCGACGACGACGGCCTGCTCGATGGCGTCGAGGACGGCGACGGCAGCGGCGCGGTCGAGCCGGGCGAGACCGACCCGAACGACGTCGACTCCGACAACGACCTGATTCAGGACGGCACCGAGAGCGGGCTCGCCGAGCCGCAGGGCGTGAACACCGCGCCGGCGATCTTCGTGCCGGACGGCGACGGCGGCGTCACCACGACGGATCCGACCGACGACGACAGCGACGAGGACGGGCTCATCGACGGCAACGAGGACGCCGACCGCGATGGCGTGGTCGACGCTGGCGAGACCGACCCCAACGACGCGGACACGGACGACGACCTGATTCAGGACGGCACCGAGGCGGGCTTGGCCGCGCCGCAGGGTCTGCACACGGACCTGGCGATCTTCGTGCCTGACGCGGACGCCGGCGCGACGACCACCGACCCGCTGGACCGCGACACCGACGACGGCGGGATCCCCGACGGCTACGAGGACCGCAACCAGAACGGGCGCGTCGACGACGGCGAGACCGACCCGAACAACGGCGACGACGACTTCGACGGCGTGGACGGCGACAACGACGGGCTGCCGGACGTGCTGGAGCCCTTCTTCGGGACCGATCCGGCGAACCCCGACACCGACGGCGACGGGCTCAAGGACGGCGACGAGGTCAAGACGACCAAGACGGACCCGACCGACGATGACACCGATGACGACGGCCTGCTGGACGGGACCGAGGACCCCAACGCCAATGGCGTGGTGGACGACGGCGAGACGGACCCGCTGAACCCCGACACCGACGGCGACGGCCTCCAAGACGGTACCGAGAGCGGGCTGGCCGCACCGGAGGGCGATGACACCGACCCGAACGTCTTCGTGCCGGACGGCGACGCGGGCGCGACGAAGACCGACCCCACCGACGACGACACCGACGACGACGCCATCATCGATGGTAACGAAGACGCCGATGGGAACGGCGTCGTCGACGCGGGCGAGACCGACCCGAACGACGCGGACACGGACGAGGACGGACTGCAGGACGGCACCGAGCTCGGCTTGTCGGCACCGCAAGGCAACGGGACCGACCTGGCGGTCTTCATCCCCGACGCCGACGCTGGCACGACCACGACGGACCCGCTGGACCCCGACACCGACAAGGGCACCGTGCTCGACGGCGTCGAGGACGCGAACCACAACGGCCAGATCGACGCGGGCGAGACCGACCCGAACAACCCCGCCGACGACGTGGGGCCGCTGGACAGCGACAACGACGGGCTGAGCGACGCCGAAGAGGACGCGCTGGGCACGGACCCGCTCAACCCCGACACCGACGGCGACGGGCTGCTCGACGGCATCGAGGTCAAGGTCGGCGGGACCAATCCCTTCGATGACGACAGCGATGACGACGGCCTGCTCGACGGCACCGAAGACGCCAACGGCGACGGGATCGTGGACCCGACGGAGACCGATCCGAGCAACCCCGACACCGACGGCGACGGGATCCAGGACGGCACGGAGAGCGGCCTCGGCGCGCCTGAGGGCGACGACACGGACCCGCTGGTCTTCGTGCCCGACGGCGACGCCGGCACGACGACGACCAACCCGCTGGACGACGACAGCGACGACGACGGCCTGCTCGACGGGACCGAGGATGCCAACGCCGACGGCGTGGTCGCGGCTGACGAGACCGACCCGAACAAGGCCGACACCGACGCGGACGGCCTGCAGGACGGCACGGAGAGCGGCATCGACGCGCCCGAGGGCGACGACACCGACCTCGCGGTCTTCATCCCGGACGCCGACGCCGGCGCGACGACGACCGACCCGCTGAACCCCGACACCGACAACGGCTCCGTGCCGGACGGCACCGAGGACGCGAACCACAACGGTCGCGTGGACGCGGGCGAGACCGACCCGAACGACCCGTCGGACGACGTCGCGGGCGATGACACCGACGGCGACGGGCTGACCGACGCCGAGGAGGACGCGCTCGGGACCGACCCGCTGAACCCGGACACCGACGGCGACGGGCTCAACGACGGGCTTGAGGTGAACATCGGTAAGACCGACCCGCTCGACGACGACACCGACGACGACGGCTTGCTGGACGGCACCGAGGACGCCAACGGCAACGGCGTGGTCGACGCGGGCGAGACGGATCCCCTCGACGCGGACAGCGACGACGACAACCTGCTGGACGGCACCGAGCTCGGCCTGGGCGCGCCCGAGGGCAAGCACACCGACCCGGCGATCTTCGTGGCGGACGCGGACCAGGGCGCGACGAAGACCAACCCGCTGGACCCGGACACGGACGGCGGCGGCGTGGCGGATGGCGTCGAGGACAAGAACCTGAACGGCCGCGTGGACGCCGGGGAGACCGACCCGAACGACCCCAGCGACGACGACAAGGTCGACTCCGACGGCGACGGCTTGAGCGACGCGCGCGAGCAACAGCTTGGCACCGACCCGAACAACCCCGACAGCGACGGCGACGGGATGAACGACGGGCTCGAGGTCGAGCTGGGTACCAATCCGCTCTCGGTGAATCGCCTGCAGGGTTCGGGAAGCTGCGCGGGCTCCGGTGGCGATGCCAGCGGCGTGCTGGCGGTGCTCGCCCTGCTCTTCCTGATGGCGTGGCGGCGGCGGCGGCAGGGCGCTGCGGCGCTGCTGGCCGCCGGGCTCGCGGTCGCGACGGTGGTCCCGTCGGCCCACGCGCAGGTCGACGCCAAGCCCCGCATGGACGTTCAGCGCTTCGACCCCATCGCCCAGGGAGACGGCTTCATCCGGGTGCGCGAGGGCGAGCAGCTGCGGGCGCGCGATTGGCGGCTCGGCCTCTTTCTGAACTACGCGAAGAACCCGCTGGAGCTGGGCGACGACGAGTTCGGCCGCGAGCGCGGAGTCGTCGACAACCTCATCGGCTTGGACCTGACCCTCGCCGTGGCGCTCGGTGACCGACTGCAGTTGGGGCTGTCGATGCCGGTGCTCCAGGCGCAGTCGAACTCCAGCTCCAGCAAGACCCTCGGCAAGGCGCTGGGCGGCTCGGGCGAGACCCTCGGGCTTGGCGACCTGGACCTCTCGCTGGGCATCCAGATCCTTCGCCAAGAGCGCGCTGGCGTGTCGCTGTCGCTGGCGCCGCACGTGATCTTCCCGACCGGCTCGCGCAGCCAGTGGGTAGGCTCCGGCTCCGTCGGCCTGGGCGCCGACCTCGCGCTCGCCCGCCGATGGACGCACTTCCGATTCGCGATGAACATCGGCGTGCTCTTCAACCTGGACGGCACCGCCAAGCTCAACCTGCAGCCCGACGACGAGCTGCGATTCGGCCTCGGCCTGGGCGTCCCCTTCGGCGACGACAAGTTCGAGATCAGCCTCGAGTGGGAGCTCGCGACCGTGTTCGCCGGCGACGCCCGCGACGCGGTCGACGCCAAGCTCTTCAACCGCACCATGACCCCTTCCGAGCTGCACCTGGGCTTCCGGCACTCGCCCGGCGGCTCGGTCTCGTGGGGCTTGGGCGCCGGCCCGGGCATCGGCAACGGCTACGGCACCCCCGACTTCCGCGCTTACGGCTGGCTAGCCATCGGCTCGCCGCGCGTCGCGGGCCCGCTGGTGGCTGACCGCGACCAGGACGGCATCGCCGACGACGTCGACGCCTGCCCCGATGAGCCCGAAGATGTCGACGGCTTCGAGGATATCGAAGGCTGCCCCGACCCCGACAACGACCAAGACGGCATCCTCGACGTGGTCGACAAGTGCCCGCTCCAGCCCGAGGACGTCGACACCTTCGAGGACGAGGACGGCTGCCCCGACCCCGACAACGACAAGGACGGCATCCTCGACGTCGACGACAAGTGCCCGCTGCAGCCGGAGACGGTCAACGCCAAGGATGACGAGGACGGCTGCCCGGACGACGCGCTGGCCCAGGTGGAGCAAGGCGCGGACGGCTCCTGGCGCATCATCATCCTCGACATGGTCTACTTCGACGTGAACAAGGCTACGCTGCGCCCCGAGTCCCATCTGGTGCTCAACGCGGTCGTCGACGTCATGAAGAAGTACCCGAACCTGCGGAAGGTCTCGGTCGAGGGGCACACGGACTCCGACGGCCAGGCCACGGCGAACATGAAGCTCAGCCAGGCGCGCTCGGAGACGGTGCTCGAGTACCTCGTCTCTCATGGCATCGAGCGGAACCGCTTGGTGGCGCGCGGCTTCGGCGAGGACCGCCCGGTCCTCCCCAACACGTCGCCCGCCGGCAAGTCGGCCAACCGGCGCGTCGAGTTCATCATCCTCGAGCGCGAATAGTCGCAGGCTGGCCCGGTGAGGCGGTCTCTGCCGTCTCACCGGGCCGCCGCTGCTCGAACGCGCGCCCCGCCCGGCTCCCCGGCCCCGCCGCTGCCGCCGGCACCGCCGCTC
This sequence comes from Myxococcota bacterium, assembly GCA_041389525.1. Classification (GTDB taxonomy): domain Bacteria; phylum Myxococcota_A; class UBA9042; order PHBI01; family JACKFB01; genus JACKFB01. The sequence goes on from JAWKRR010000044.1 coordinate 13,728, forward strand.
AAATTGCCTTGGCCGGCTCGCGCCTCTAGACTCGCGGCTTGCCTTGGGAGGTCTGCGGATGCTGCGACGCGACACCCTCGCGCTCGTGCTGCTCGCCCTGGGGGCCTGCTCGGGCGGCGAGCCTGCCCCGGGGGTGATCCCCGGTGAGTGCGTGGCCCGGTGCGCCGGCCGCGAGTGCGGTGACGACGGCTGCGGCAAGACCTGCGGAAGCTGCGCTGTGGACGCGCCCTTCTGCGTCGCCGGATCTTGCGTCGCACAATGCACGCCGATCTGCGACGCGCGCGCCTGCGGAGACGACGGATGTGGCGGCACATGCGGAACGTGCGCTATCGCATCCACGTGTATCGACGGCTCATGCTGCACCGCAGCGTGCGGAGATCGAAGCTGCGGCGATGACGGCTGCGGCGGTCAGTGCGGGGCGTGCGCGCAGGAGCAATCCTGCGTCGAAGGCCGCTGCGTCGAAGGCCAAGCGTCAAACCGCTGGGACGACGGAAGCTGGGATCAGAACGTCTGGGGCCCCTGAGCGGTCCCAGTGAACGGGCGCCGAGTGCGCCGACGAGGTCGACATGGAGATTCGCATCGTCATCGACGACGCCCTGCTGGGCCGGGTGCGGCGCGCGCTCTCGACGCGGCGCGTGGCGCTGGGGACCTTCGCGGCGCTCGCGGTCACCGGCTCGGTCGTGTTCGCCGTGGTCGCCGGGCCCAGCCACACCTTCAAGGCGGGCGAGGTCATCTCGTCGGCGGCGGTCAACCAGAACTTCGCAGAGCTACACACCGCCATGGGCGACCTGGATCTCGCGATCGTCGCCCTCGAGGAGGCGGGTGTCGAGGGACCCCAAGGGCCGATTGGACCGACGGGGCCGACCGGGCCGGCGGGAGCTACCGGGCCGGCGGGAGCTACTGGCCCGGCGGGACCCACGGGCGCAGTGGGGCCGATCGGGCCGGTCGGGCCGGCGGGACCGAAGGGGGACCATGGCGACAAGGGCGAGCCCGGGATTCAGGGCATCCAGGGCATCCAGGGCATCCAGGGCACGACCGGCCCGGCAGGAGCCAAGGGCGACAAGGGCGACAAGGGCCTGAAGGGCGACACCGGCCTGCCCGGCTACTCGGGCCCGCCGACGGATATCCAGTCGTTTCAGTCGGGCTCCAGCAACACGACCGTGGTCGAGAGCAAGGCGTCGAAGCTCGACTGGCCCGTGTGCTTCCTGTCCGGCGTCGAGCTGCGAGGCAGCCTCGGCCGCTGCGCGGTCAAGAGCGTCGGCAATGACTGGACGGTCGAGGCCCAGGGCGTGAGCGGCAGCAGCCAGGCGCTGCCGGTCACCTGCACGATGATGTGCATGAAATGGTAGCGCGCACGCCGCGTTGAGCCGCGGCCCGGCCACGCGACATCGGGGGAAAGATGAGAGATGCGGGGAGCGCGCCGACGTCGCGCGCCGAGTGGCGGGAGTTGGCGGGCGCGCTCGAGTTGAGCGGGCTGGCTTGGCTCGATGGGCGGGCCGTTCCGGCCGCGGATGGGCGCACTTTCGAGTGCCGAAACCCAGCCGACGGCAGCCTGCTCTGCCACGTCGCGGCCTGTGACGCGGCCGACGTGGACCTCGCCGTGGCTGGCGCCCGCCGCACGTTCGAGTCCGGCGTGTGGTCCGAGATGCACCCGCGCGAACGGGGGCGCGTGCTGATCCGCTTCGCTGAGCTCATCGACGCCGAGCGCGTAAGCCTCGGCTTGATGGAGACGCTGGACGTCGGAAAACCCATTCGCTACAGCGGGATCGTCGACGTCCACCACGCCGTCGAGGCGATCCGCTGGTACGGCGAAGCCATCGACAAGATCTACGGGGAGGTCGCGCCCACCAGCCCGTCGGCGCTGGGCCTCATCACCCGCGAGCCCCTCGGCGTGGTCGCGGCGGTGGTCCCGTGGAACTTCCCGCTGATGATGACGGCCTGGAAGCTGGGCCCCGCGCTGGCGGCGGGCAACTCCGTGGTGCTGAAGCCCGCGGAGCAGTCGCCGCTGACCGCGCTGCGCCTCGCACGCATCGCCCAGGCCGCCGGGCTGCCCGACGGCGTGCTCCAGGTCCTACCCGGCTTCGGCGAGACCGCCGGCCAGGCCCTGGGGCGGCACCCGGACGTGGACGCGGTGACCTTCACAGGCTCGACCGAGATCGGGAAGCGTTTCCTCGAATACTCAGGTCAGAGCAACATGAAGCGCATCTCGCTGGAGACCGGCGGGAAGTCACCGAACATCATCTTCGCCGACGCGCCCGACCTCGCGTTCGCCGCGCGCCAGGCGGCGTTCGGCGTGTTCTACAACACTGGGGCCATGTGCAACGCGGGCTCGCGCTTGCTGGTCGAGTCGGCGGCCGTGGACGAGGTGGTGGCGCACCTGGAGGCCATGGCGAGGAAGCTGACGCCGGGAGATCCCCTGGAGCCGGCGACCCGCCTCGGGCCGGTCATCGACGCCGCGCAGATGCAGAAGATCATGGGCTACGTGGCCTCCGGTCAGGCTGAGGGCGCCCGCCTGCGCCTCGGCGGCGAGGCCGTGCTCGCCGAGCTCGGCGGCCACTTCGTCGGGCCGACCATCTTCGACCGAGTCCGCCCGGAGATGGCGATCGCCCAAGAGGAGATCTTCGGCCCGGTGATCACCGTCATCCCCTTCGACGGCGCCGAAGAGGCCGTGCGTATCGCGAACGACACGATCTACGGGCTGGCGGCGGCGGTGTGGACCCGCGATCTGAGCCGCGCGCACACGGTCGCGAGGCGCCTGCGGGCCGGCACGGTCTGGGTGAATAACTTCGACACCAGCGAGATCTCGACGCCCTTCGGCGGCTACCGCCAGTCGGGCTTCGGTGGCCGCGACAAGAGCCTGCACGCCCTCGACAAGTACAGCCACCTGAAGACGACCTGGGTCAACCTTACGGGGCCAGGTGCCCTGCCGCCGGACGACGCCACACGAGGCGATTGACGACGACATGCCCGGAGCGCGTTCGCTCGGGCGCGGTCTCCAGCACCAGCTGCCCCAGCGCGTCGAGCTCCGCCAGGCGCACGAGCCGGCTGCCCACCTGATCGGGGTGCAGCGCCACGCGGACTTGGTGGCTGACCCGCCCCTCGTCCAACTCCCAGCTCCCCGCGTACGCGACCGTGCTCGCCGCCGCCCGCGCCTGCGCCTCGACCGGGGCGGCGGCCAGAGTCACCGCGCCCGTGGGCGGCGCGTCGCCCCGCCCCAGCACCGCCGCCATGTGCCCGTCGGCGCTGTAGACCAGCATCCCGCGGGGCGTCTCGCCGAAGGGAGCGCCGTGGGCCGCGCCATCGCGCGTGCAGGTCCAGGCGCAGAGCTCCCAAGCTCCGAGGAGCAGCTCACGCGTCAGCGGGGGGCGTGCATCATTCACGGGCCACAGACTAGCAGTCGCCCGCGCCCGTTGACACGACGGCCCCGCGCCGGATGATGGGCCCCGCCCCGCGACCCGAGGAGATCCTTCGATGCCCGCAACCACGACTCGCTTGGCCCTCGTGGCCGCGCTCGCGGTGGGCTGTCTCTCTCAATGGCCCGCTCCCGCCGACGCCTTCGTGGTCCACCAGACCTCCGACGGGACGCCCCTGCACTGGCCTCGCACCGCACGGCCCGTGGCGACGCTGGACCCGAGCTTCGACGCCCTCTTCACCTCGGGCGACGCCGTGCAGCTCGTCGACGCCGCCGCGAGCCGCTGGACCGCCTCGGATTGTACGCAGGTCGAGGTCCAGGCCGCCGCCGGCCCCGCCTGCCCCGGCGAGGACGAGGACGACGACGTCAACTGCGTCTACGCGGTGACCGACCCCCTCCTCTGGGACGGATCCGCCAACCAGGTCGCGCTGACCCTCCTGCACTTCGACAACCGCCGCGGCACCATCGTCGACGTCGACATGGCCTTCAACGCTGCGTTCTTCGCGTTCTCCACCGAAGCCATCTGCGACGCCACCACCGCCGATCTCGACGCGGTAGTGACCCACGAGTTCGGTCACTTCTTCGGCCTCGACCACTCCGACCGGCCCGACGCGACGATGGCGCCGACCTCTGGCCCGGGAGACTGCGGCAAGCGCGACCTCGCCGCCGACGACGAGGCCGGCTTGTGCTTTATCTACGAGCACCTGAGCGACGAGGACGGCGGCGGCTGCCACGGCGCCCCCATGAGCCCGGCGACACCAGTGGGGCTCGCCGTGTGTGCGATGCTCTGCTACGCCGCCCGTCGGCGAACCCTGAGGAGGGCGCACCCGTGAATCCGCCAGACAAATCCACACGCCTCTCGCACGTGGGAGCCGACGGCGCCGCGCGCATGGTCGACGTCAGCGCGAAGGCTGCGACGGTGCGCTCGGCCACCGCCCAGGCGGTGGTTCGCATGGAGCCGGACACCGCGACCGCCATCGCCGAAGCGCGCCTCGCCAAAGGCGACGTCCTCGCGGTCGCCCGTCTCGCCGGCATCATGGCGGCCAAGCGCACCGCGGACCTCATCCCCCTGTGCCACCCGCTTCCGCTGGACCACGTCGCGGTCGAGATCACCATGGGCAGCGACCGCGCGACCATCCGCGCCACGGCCCAAACCACCGGCCGCACCGGCGTCGAGATGGAGGCCCTGACCGCGGCGTCCGTCGCCGCCCTCACGCTCTACGACATGGCTAAAGCCATCGACCGCGCCATGACGATCGACGGCGTCTGCCTGCTGGAGAAGCACGGCGGAAAGTCCGGGAGCTGGGTGCGGCCAGCCTCCCCGTGAGCGCGCCGTCTGCCCGCGCGTCGCTGAGCCTTCAGCGCCGTCTCGCCTCGGCGCTCACAACGCAGCTCGCGGGCCACAGCATCGACCGGATCTGGCGGCCCGCTGAGGCGACGCTGCTGCTCCGCGTCACCGGCATCTCGCCGGAGCGCCTGCTGCTCCACGTCGACACCGCCCTTCCCCACGCAACGATGACGACGCACTGGCCGCCGACGCCCGCGAGCCCCGACCAGACCACCCTCCGGCTCAGACAGGCCCTCGAAGGGGGCCGCTTCGTCGACGTGACCCTCGAAAATGAACGGTGGCTCAGTTTTCGCCTCACACGGGGCGACGGCCCGCGCTCGCTGCGGGTGCAGCTCGCCGGACGCTACCCGAACGCGGCGGCCCTCGACGCTGACGACGCCGAGATCGCCCGCCTCATGGTCGCCCGGCCTCCCTTCGATCCCGACTCTCCGCCGCTGCCGGCCGGTCCGCTGCCAGGGGAACCCGCAGACGACGACTTCCAAGCCCTGCTTCGCGCCTGGGCAGCCGACCGGCAGGCGGCGCTGAGCGCCCTGGAGGCCCGACAGCGGCTCGCGACGCTGCACAAGGCCGCCCGCACCCACCTGCGAAAGCTCGAGCGCGCCGAGGCCGCCATCGCGGCCGACCGCGCCCGGGTGGACGAGGCCGAGGACCACCGGGTGTACGGCGACCTCCTCAAGACCGCCCTCCATCGGGTCCCCCGGGGCGCCTCCAGCATCGCCCTCCCCGACCACTCCCAGCCCGGCTCGCCCACCGTCGAGGTCCCCCTGGATCCCGCCCTGGATGCCCGGACCAACCTCGCCCGCCACTTCCGAGTCTATCGCCGCTTCCGCGACGCCGCCGACGCCATCGACGCGCGCTTGAACGAGGCCCGCGCGCGTCGGCAGGCGATGGAAGCCCTCGCCGCCGAGATCGCCGCCCACGCCGAGGGCGCCACCGCCGCAGACGGCCCCGAGCCCGACCTCGCCGCCCTCGAAGCGCGCCTGAAGTCCCTGGGCTATCGGCCCCCGACCCAGGCGAAGCCCTCGCGCGCCAAAGCCGCCCCCGCCCTTCCCTACCGCCGCTTCACAGCCACCGACGGCAGCCTCATCCTCGTGGGGCGCTCCGCCGCGGACAACGACAAGCTCACCCTGCGCCACGGCCGCGCCGGCGACCTCTGGCTACACGCCCGGGACGTCCCCGGCTCCCACGTGTTACTCCGCCCGCCCCCGGGCCGCGAACCCACGAGCGAGGCCCTGCTCGACGCCGCCTCTCTGGCCGCCTGGCACAGCCAATCCCGCGGCGAGCCCACCGTCGAGGTGACCTGGACCGAGCGAAAGCACGTCCGCAAGGCCCGCGGCGCCCCAGCCGGGCGGGTCACCCTCTCGCGCGGCCGCACCCTCTCCGTGCGGGTCGAGAGCACCCGCATCGACCGCCTCTACCAGAGCCTGGAAGCCGACGATCCGCGCCGCTAGCGGCCGCGACCGCTACCGCCGGGCGGGGCCCCCGAAACCAAGGGTTTTCGGCGCAGGGGGGGCTAGACTGGCCGGAATCCACCGATCGTCTATCCTGGGTGACCCTAGCCGCCGACCGCGGAGGTGCCCTTGCAATGCCCGCGCTGTGGATTTGACCAACCGGCAAGCGAAGAGTGCATCGCCTGTGGCGTGGTCATCAGCAAGTACCTGTCGACCGTCGACGAGCTAGCGGATATCGCTGTCAGCACACCGTTTGACGACGATCCCTTCGCGGCGCTGGGCAACCCGGAGGCCCTCCTCGACGGCGACAGCGCGGCGCCGTTTCAGTTGGCGTCGACCACCGGACGCGGCAGCTACGCCGAGCCCCCCCCGAGCTTCCCACCGCCCGACGACGACCCCTTCGCGTCCCAGCCGATCCACGACCTCGACGCCCCGGCGATGCCCGGCACGCCGTCCCGCCCCGTCAGCCGCGTCGGCGGCGTCCCCGCCCACCGCATCTCCGCGCTGGACTTCGACAGCGGCCCGCCGGTCTACATCGGCGGCGTGGCGTCCGTGCTGCGCATCATCGCGGCCTTCGTGTGCCTGGGACTCGCCATCATCATGGTGATGAACGGCGAGGGCCTCCGATCCGCGTGGCCCTACCTCGTGATGGTGCTCTACGGGGCCGGGGCGCTGTGGGGCTTGCTCACCGCCCGCCACGACATCTCGGTGCGCCAGTTTGGCATCGAGATGGCGGTGCTCGCTGTCATCACCATCGGGCTGCGGCTGGCCTCCCCGGAGACCTTCGCCGTCGAGACCCACGGCCCCGCGGTCAAGGCCAGCGTCGCCACGCGCGTCCCAGACACGGCACTCGGCCGCTTCACCACGACCGCGCTCGACTTCTTGGAGTCCACCGGCGAGGTGCTGAAGCTGCAGGCGCCCGTGTCGAAAGAGCGCTGGTCCGACCTCTCGAAGTCGCTGGACTTCGGGGCGGTAAAGCTCGGCTACGACAGCCTCGACACCGAGGAGCGCGCGCGCGTGTTCGACGTGTGGAAGCGCCTCGCCGACTTCGGCCCCATCGTCGCCAGCATGCTCGAGCGCTACATGGTCACCGACTCGAATGGCGACGTGCGGCTCGAGATCCCCGAGGTCGAGCGTCGCGCCGTCGGCGGTGAGCTACCAGACGCCATCTCGCGCCTGCACCGCGTGCAGGAGCGAATCAGCGAGGTCGTCGAGGCCGGCGGCGGCGCCAAGCCCTAGGACGCCGGGACCGCCCCGAGCCCGCGCGCCCGGCTCGCGCCGAACCCCTACAGCCCCGCCGCGCGGCGGGCGCAGGTGTCGTTCGTGATGCTCGCGATGGCCCCCACCGAGCCGCACAGCACCAGCAAGGTCTCGCAGCCGTCGCCGTTGAAGTCGTAGGCCATGATGTCGCTGGGCTGGCGGCAGACCGGGATGATGACCGGGCCATGGAACTGGCGGAGGTACGCCTGGTTGGGATCGGTACCCGCGGCCAAGTAGATCGAGATCTGCGAGCGCCCCGCCTCCACGAAGACCACGTCCAGGAAGCCGTCCGAGTTCACGTCCGAGAGCACGACGCCGTCGGCGCCGCCCTTCTGCTCGACCCCCGGCTCGACGGCCAGCGGCGACTCGAAGGGGTTGAGGCCGGGCCGCCCGAAGGCCAGCATCACGTTACCCGACACCGACGCCGCGAAGTCCAGCAGGCCGTCGTTGTTGATGTCCTTCACGTCGAACTGCCGCGGGTTGTCGCCCACCGAGCTCGTCGTCGGCGGCCCGAACGGGAACACCGGGTCCGGCTTCTCCCAGCGGTAGGTCGTCATCGAGTCGCTGCTGCCGCTGAGCACCATCACGTCGCCCTTCACCAGCGGGCTCGTGTCCACTTGGCCCTTCTTGGGCCCCTCCGTCGCGACCTTGCTCATGGCCAGCGCCTGACCGCCGAACTCCTTGCCGACCGAATCCTGCGGGCAGATGTTGGGCTCCCAGCACTGCCAGAACGGGCAGATCTCTTCCTTGAGCGGATGGCAGAGCTTCGCCGGGTTCCACGCGCAGGTGCGCAGCATGGGCGGGACGGGGGCGTCGCAGCTCTGCGCGAAGCCGGCGTCGGTGCCGATGACGAAGGTGGGGATGACACCGGAAGGAGGCGGCACCATGCTGAACGATTGGATGGCCGTCGGTGAGGTCGCGCCGCCATTGTACGGCGAGAACATCGACCCGGCGGTCTGCCCAAAGCCCACGGGATCCCAGAAACCCTTCGCGCTGGACGTGTTGATGTAGAGCGTCGCGACCGACTGCGGCGTACCCGCGGAGCCGCCGACGATCAGCACGTCGCGCTTGCCATCGGGCTTCACCTCGCCGCCCGGGCTCACGAGGTCCATCACCTCGATCTGGTTGACCGTCACGGGTCCCGCGTACTGCGGCGCCAGCGGGTACACGATGGCTGGGAAGCGATCGTAGGCCGCCGGCCACGAGGGTTCATCGGGCCCGTAGTGCCCCTGGGTCCAGACGAACATGGTCGGCGACGAGGCCCCCTTGAGCAGGAAGTTCCGATAGAGCTGCCCCATCGGGTGGTAGTCACGCAGCCACGACGCGGTCGGGTAGGTCCGGGTGGAGGAGAAGGCGATGATCTCGGGCTTCGGATCACCATGCAGGTCCGCGATCGTGAACTTCTGGATCTGGCCGCCCGTCGAGCTGCCCTGCTTGCCCAGCGGGGTCAGCAGCACGCGCGTCGCCTCGAGGTCAAAGCCCTGCTCGGGCGCGGTGCGGTTCCTGAAGATGCCGAAGCCGGCGTCTCGGAAGTCCATGTAGAAGTCGAGCAGACCGTCCTGGTCGAAGTCGGCCAGCTTCAGGTTCTGCGCTTGGCTTCCGGTGGTGAACCCGACGCCCTCGTTGACCGGATTCTGGAGCTGGTCAGCCAGCACGTCCGGGTCGCCGACCTGGTTGAAGCGCCCCTGGCCGTTTCCGAGGTGTACTTCCAGGATCTGCGCCGCTTGGCTCAAGATCGCGAAGTCCTCGTGCCCGTCGAGGTCGAAGTCCCCGCAGACCAACCCCTTGATCGTCGCGTTGGTGGCCCCCGACATGTTCCAGATCTCGTAAGGGTCGTTGGCGCCCTTGCTGTTCTGGAACTTGCCGTCGCCGATGTTGCGGAGCACCCGCCAGGTGCCCGACGACTCGGTGCCCGCGACGATGTCGAGGCGGTCCGGCCCCGGGCCCGGCTCCTCGATGAAGTTGCCGGTGCAGAAGTACTTCACGTCCTGCGCGTTCGAGCTGGGCACAGGCCACACGAAGCTCACCGTGGCCTGGCTGAACGCCGTGTCCAGCAGGTTGGTCTCGAAGAAGCGGTTGGCGAAGACGTTGATCTGGTTGTGCGACTCGGAGGCGACCACGAGATCCAAGAAGCCGTCAGGCTCGCCCTGGTCACCGGTCAGGTCGACCACCTCGGCCGTGATGAGGTCCTCGATACCGCCGGCCTTCGTCGCTGGCGAGAAGAGCTCTTTGCACACATAGCCCGTGCTGCTGCCAGGGACGGCCAGCGCGTCGGCGCTCACTTCCGCGCCGCCATCGGCGTCCGGGCCCGCGTCGCCGCTGGGGATGACGACCTCATCGCACTGGTCGGAGAAGGCCGGCTGGTCCGCGCGCTGCCGCTTGAAGAGGATGATCGACTCCGACTGCCCAGAGGTGATCAGCGCGATGTCCCCGCGTCGCGTGTCCGGCGGGTCGTTGGTGAAATCGGCCACGATGAGGTCGCGAATCACCGTACCGCTCGAGATCGGCAGCGCGTGCGACTCGGTGAGCAGCAGCGTGCCGCCCGGGAGCTGGCGATGGACAGCGACCGCGTTGCCGATGGAGGCGACCGACTGGATCGCCACCACGTCGAAATCACCGTCCGCGTCGAGGTCGGCGACAGCCACCTGGGTGGCCTGGCGGTTCGTCAGCGACCGGATGTCGCTGAACTGACCCGGCCCGTCCACGCCGTCATTGAGCGCCAGCACGACGCCTTGGGTGGTCGCGAAGATGAGGTCCGGGTAGGTGTCGTCGTTCCAATCGACGATCTCCGCGTCATTGATGGTGGTCTTGGGCGGCAGCAGGGTCCGCGCGAACTGACGCAAGAAGGGGTGCGCGATGACCTTCACCTCGGCGGTGAGGGTGGTCGACTGCCCGCACGCGTCGTAGGCCCGCAGCTCGAGGTCCGCCGCCGCGGTCAGCTCGTCTCGGAGATCGAGCGCCGAGTCGATAGGCTGCGTCTTGATCTGCTCGGCCGTGTGCTCGATCTCGAGCACGAGCTCGCCGTTGAAATACGCCTCGAACCGGCCGACCTGCATATTGTCCGTCACGGTGCCCGTGATGGGCTGCAGGCCGGACATGGTCGGCGTCGTCTTCCCCAGGTTGGGCGCCGTGACCTTCAGCTGCGGCGCGCTGTTGTCGTAGATGAACTCGCGCTGGGTGCGCAGCTCCGGGTCGCTCGGGTAGCTGAGGGTCACCTTGCCGTCGCTGTCCTCGACGCTCTCGAAGGCGGCGAGGCCCAGCAGGAACTTCTTCCCGTCGACCAGGTTCGCCTGCCCGGGGAGCGGGTCGCCCTCTGCGGGCGCGGCGAGCGCTGACCCGTTGAGCGTGAACACGTAGCGGTCCGAAGAGCCATTCTCGAGGGCGGGCTCAACTCCCAGCACCGGGCCGGCAGTGTCGGTGTCGTTTTTGGGAATGAAGAGGCGGAGCTTGCGGGTCCCGATGTTCTCGGCCCCCACCAACACGCGAATGTTCCCGCCGCAAAAGAGCGTCGGGTACTCGTCGAGCCCGACAATGCCCAGAATGCTGAGGACGGGCGGCAGCTCCGGGCCGGTCTCGGCCTCGGCCACCACGACGTCGGGCTTCGGCTTCACCGTGTCTTTCGGAGGCAGCACGATGGGGGGAGCCGTCTTCTCTCCGCCGCCACCGCACGCGAGAAGGAGCCCGCCTGCGAGCAGCACCACCATCGACACGCTCAACACTCGACTCATTCCGACCTCCCGCACGCACCACCGCTATCTATCACGTTCGATTATCCGAAGCGCCCACTTGGCGAGTCAAGGCGCACGCTATGCAGCGGAGCCCCTCGATGCTAAATCCAGGCACTGGGCCCGAGCACAAGCAGGGAGCCGATGCTGCCAAGACGCGCCCGACCCGGCCCGTCATTGAACTTCGTGGATGCATCCGCTCGTTGCTCGAATCGGCGCCAAGTGTAGTGGGGATGAGGGCGCCGCGAAATCGGCGGCTCGGATTCCGCGCAAACCCCTAGCGCAAACGTGACTCCGACGGTGTGACTGAACGATGCGACGCTTGGATTGGCAACTTGTACGGCCCATGCGCACCGGCGAACCGGGCGGGTCGATGGAGCTCGCGCTCATCCTGCGGCGCTTGGTGACCCGTGAAGCCGCGGACGAGCTGCCGCCCGAAGACGCCGCGCTGCTCGACGAGCTAGAGGTCAGCTACGACACCGACACGATCTCGTCGTGCGAGGCGGTCGGCGCCCCCATCGTGCAGGACGACCCGGAGTGGGAGTCGCGGCTGGTGGACGAATTCGCCGAGTCCGACGTCGACGTCGAGCTGGAAGAGTTCCTCGAGATGCGCAAATCGGACGCCGACTGTGAGCGCTGCCCGCACGCGTCGCCGTACAGCGTCTATCCGATGGACGCGTGCGAGTTCTCGGCCGGAGCGCTCGAGGTGGTGCTGCTGGACGGCGAGGCGCGGGCCCAGGCCGCGCGGCCAATGGACGCCGCGGGGATGAGCGCGTACGCGGACACCCTGGACGCCGCGCTGCGCGACGGCCGCTACCGGGCCAGCGACGCGCTCGACGTCGAGGATTACCTCGCCTCGGCGGTGCGCTTTCTGCGCTTCTGGGCCGAGCGCGGATTTGCCATTTTGCCAGGCGATATCGACGAGATCGTCGACTTCTCCGAGTCCACCGACCCCGGGGTCCCGGGCGAGGACGAAGGGCCCACGCCGACCTACCACTGAGGTCAGCGGCGCGAGGGTCTAAGGCGCGTCGTTGCCCATGGAGTCCATGAGCTTTCGATACTCAGGGTCCTTCATCAGGTCCTGAATCGTCGCGCCGCCCGCGCCCGGGTCGTCCTCTGCGGGAAAATCGTCCTCGGGCGGCAGCTCGTCCTCGACGTCGTCCTCCGCACCCGGCTGAGCCCCCATCTCTTCCATGAGCTTGCGGTACTCGGGATCGTTCATCAGATCCTGCACCGAGCCGCCGCCCGCGTCGTCGGCTGCGGGGTCGGGTTCGGGCAGCGCGTCGGGCGCTAGGAAGCCCTCCTCGTCCACCTCTTCGACCGGCCGCAGCACGGTCCCCGAGGGGAACGGCGTCCAGAAGGGCTTGTCGTTTCGCAGGTTGTTGATCCCCAGCGAGACCGAGGGCACCCAGGTCACGATGCCGAGGCTGAGAATCAGCAGCAGCAAGAACGGCGCGACCGAGCGAATCACCAGCCCGAACGACTTGCCGAAGTAGGTCGTCGCCACGAAGAGGTTGAGGCCCAGCGGCGGCGTCAGGTATCCGATCTCGAGGTTCACGATGAAGATGAGGCCAACGTGGATCGGGTCGAAGCCAAGCTGCCCGGCGATGGGCGCCACCAACGGCACGAAGAGGATGATGGCGCTGATGATGTCCATCAGGCAGCCGACGATGAGCAGCAGCACGTTCAGCAAGAGGATGAAGGTGAAGGGCGTCAGCTCGAAGCCGGCCAGCCAGGCCACGATGGCGTCCGGGACCTCCTTGATGGCCATGAACTCCGAGAAGCCGAACGCCACGCAGACGATGACCAGGATGGACCCCATGAGCACGGCCGTCTCGGCGAGGATCTCGGGCAGGTCGGAGAGGGTCAGGCTGCGGTGGATCCACAGCTCGATGCCCAGCGCCAGGACGACGCTGATGGCCGACGCCTCGGTGGCGTTGAAGACGCCGAGGTAGATGCCGCCCAGGATGAAGAGCGGGAGGAAGAGCGCCCAGATGCCGTCGAGGAAGGTGCTGACGACGCGCTTCATGGAGAAGCGGCCGCGCGGGATGCCGCGCCCGCGGAAGATGCAGTAGCCGGCGAGCAGGAGCCCGATGAGGATGCCGGGGCCGATGCCGGCGATGAAGAGATCCTCGATGTTCACGACCTCGCCGGCGCTGGTCGCGAAGATGGCGTAGACGATCATCGGGATCGACGGCGGGATGATGATCCCGAGGGTGCCTGCGGTGGTCACGAGGCCCAGGCCGAGCCGCTCGCCGTAGCCTGCCTCGACCAGCGCCGGGAGCATGATGGCGCCGATGGTGATGACGGTGACGGGAGAGGAGCCCGAGATCGCCGCGAAGAACATGCAGGCGGCGATGGTGCTCAGCGCCAGCCCGCCCGGCAGCCAGCCGAAGAGCGCGTTGGCGAACGCGACGAGCCGGGTCGCGATGGCGCCCCGGCTCATGATGGCGCCGGCGATCATGAAGAAGGGGATGGCGACCATGGTGGGCTGCTCGGCCAGCTCGACCATGCGCTCGATGAGGTTGAAATTGTTAGCGAATCCGTCGAGGGATTCGAAGGTGTTGGCGTACTCGGGCCACGCCAAGAAGCAGGCGACCGCGAAGCCGCCGATGACCACGAAGAGCGGCACGCCGAGGGCGACCAGCACCAGCAGCACCGCGGTGACGAGGATGCCGCCGCCGGCCAGCGGCTCAGCCGCGGCCTGAACCAGGGCGTCTTGGAGGATCGACTCCAGCATCAGTGCAGATCCAGGGCTTCGGGCTCGGGCACCTCGCCGCGCCGCCACATCCCGAGGTCCCGGGCCAGATGCCCCGAGAAGCGCACGACCATCACGCCGAGCGCCACCGCGATGGGCAGGCTGATGACCCACTCAGGGAGGCCGCTGGCCTGCATCGTCCCGCCGTGCTCGATCTTGCTGAGCAAGAAGTGCAGCGCCAGCCCGCCCAGAAACACGCAAAAGATGATGGTCATCAGCCCGCCCACCGCGTTGTAGAGCGGCAGGTGGCGTGGCGGCATCTTCTTGCGGACGGCGTCCACGCGGATGTGCTTGCGCTCGCGCGTCGCCATCGAGGCGCCGAGAAAGCCGACGTACATCAGCAGGACGCTCGAGAGCTCGACGCTCCAGAGGTACTGCTCCTCGACGTGGGTCGCGAAGAACCAAGCCACGGGCGCGGCGCCGAGCACCACCGAGGCCGCGCCAACGTAAGCGCCGGTCCTCAGCGCGCGCACCAGCGACGCCCCCGTCAGGATGGCGAGGCTGCCGAGACACATCCAGCGCGAGGGCGTGACCGCGACCAGCTCGAGGAAGCCCCAGACCAGCAGCACCAACAGGAGCGCCAGCCCGATGCGCTTCGGCCACGAGCCCGGCGGAGACGGCGCGTCCGGGTCCAGCCCCACGCGAGCGCGGGTGCGCAGCGCCAGCAGCGCCATGACGAACGCGATAATCGCCAGGACCACCGGCGTCTCGCGGCCCGTCACCTGCGCCAGCACCTCGGGCGTCGCCTCGCCCACGCTGCCGAAGCCGTGCATTCGCAAGGCGAGGCGGTCGAAGGCGTTGACCTGCGCCCGCATCTCGCGGTGCATGATCTGCAAGAAGTAGGTGAGCGTCATCAGCAGCAATGCGCCGGTGATGAGCCCCCGCTCGATCGCGTAAGTCAGCGCGTCAAGACGCGCGAGCGGGCGGGCCGCTTCGGGTGCAGGCTCGCCCATCGCGTGTTCAGCGGCTCTTCTTGAGGAGCTCGTACAGCGACTTGCCCGCCGGGGTGGTGTCGGCGAGGAACTTGGCCGCGACGCCAGAGGTCGCTCGCGCGAACTCCGCCTTCTCGGCGGCGGTCAGCGTGCGGATCTTCACGCCGTCCTTCTCGTACTCCTTGAGAAGGCGGGTGTTCATCGCGCGGACCGCGACGCGACCGCGGGTCGTCTCGCCGTCCGGCACCTTCATCAAGATCGCCTTCAGGTCGGCCGGCAGCCCGTCGAACCAGCTCTTGCAGTAGACGACGATGGCGCCCTGGTAGATGTGGTCCGAGACCGTGACGTACTTGATCTCTTTGTGCCACTGGGTCGCGTAGGCGTAGAGCAGCGTGTTGTCGTAGCCGTTGACGACGCCGCTCGCCAAGCTCGAGCCGACCTCACCGACCGCGATGGTGGACGCGCTGGCGCCCAGGGCGCGGTACATCTCGACGTGGGGCATCGCGGGCTGCGAGCGCATCTTCTGGCCGGCTAGGTCGGCGGGCTTGACGAAGAACTTCTCCTTGGAGGCGAACTCGCGGAACCCGTTCTCGCCCCACATGTAGAAGATGAATCCCTTCGCCTCCAGCAGCCGGCGCACGGCGTCCGTCGAGGCGTCGAGCGCCTTGTCGGCCTGCTTGTAGTCGTTGAAGAGGTACGGCAACTCGAGGGCGAAGAGTTCGGGGACCGCGGCGCCGAGCGCACCGACAGAGACCGCGATGCCGCCCAGCGAACCCTTCTGGCAGCGGCTGACGAGGCTGCCCTCGCTGCCGAGCTTTCCACCCAGGTACAGCTTCACGTCGACGCGCGAGCCTGCCTCCGCGGACACCCGGCTCTTCACGCTCGCCAGCAGCGCCGACCACGGCGTCCCGGTGGGTGCCACGCTGCCGATACGCAACGTGGCCTCCTGCGCGCTGGCCGCGGTGGGGGTCGCGGCCGTCGCGGCGAGGCAGAGGGTAGCAAGCAGGCTGTTCTTCAGCAGATTCCGCATCGTTGTCTCCATCGGAAATGACGCCCGCCGGCTGCCATGGGCCCCTGGCCGTGGGCGCTGAACCGACGAGTCGGCCCCTTCCCTATTCAGCCCTCGGGGAAGTAGACGTCAATCTCATCAAGCAGCAGCTTGGCTTTGCGCTGCTCGACCCGGTTCTCCGGCTCCAGGGCGGGCGTGGCGGTCACGTCGGCCTCGATGACCTCTTTGAGCAGACGCTCGAAGGTGGCGCGGTCGCCGGCCTTCAACGCGTTGAGCTCGGCGTAGAGCACCTTGGTCGCCAGATACTCGGGCGCGTTCTGGATGGAGGCCTGGAAGTGCTTGGCGCTGAGCGGGAGGTCGCCGTTCGGGAAGGGGATCTTCGTGAAGAACGCGCCGAAGTAGCGGTCGGCGGCCCAGTAGCTGAAGCTGGCGTCCAGTTCCTTGACCAGGTCCATGAGCGCTTTGATCCGGTCCTTCTGGTTCAAGACCTCGACGATCGAGGTCGCGAGGGCGTACTTGCCGAGGTTGGTCGCGTACCAATACATGGCGGGGATCGCGCCCTTGTCGAGCTGCTGCAGCGCGGTCTCGAAGGGCTGGCGCGAGCAGAACTTCGCCTTGAACTTCGGGTACTGCTGACCCAGGGCGACCTCGGCCGCGTTGGTTCCGTCGCGGAACGACTGCAGCATCTCGTCCTGCTTGGAGTCGTCGAAGCGCAGGTGCCCGTCGGCGAGGAAGTAGTACGCCTGGGCGAGCCGGACGCGCAGGGCGGAGTTGTTGGGGTCGAGGGCGAGCGAGCGCTTCCACGCGTCGATGGCCGCGCGAAGCTGGGCCTCGTCCCCGCGCTGCGCCCACGCCGCGTCGCCCTGGGACTCCAACTCTTTTGCGTCGCCGGACACCGAGCCGTCGGGGGACAGCGTGCCGCAGATGCCGGACTGGCGGCTCGCGCCGCAAGCGTTGATCGAGACAGCGGCGGCGAGCAGCGCCACAACGAGTACAGACTTCATGGTCCGCCTCTTCATTTCTGGGGGTGACGTGGGCGTTCGTCGGGGGCCGAAAAGCGTCTTCAGCCTGACTGATCGCGCTGGCGGCGTAGCATGCGTTTGCGCGGGGTGTCAACGCGGTGCGGTCTGCGATCCGGCCGGTGTTGACCCGCATTTCTGGACCGCTGAGGCCAGCGGACTGACGCTGGGGGCATGCTCATCGCCACCGCAAGCATGGTCATCGCGCTGGCCCTCGCCGCGCCGCCCGCGCCCACCCCGAGTCCTGTCGATCCCGCCGCGACGCCGGAGCGACACCGGATGCGCTCGCTGCGCTTGGTGGCGATCGATCCGGGGCACGGCGGCGACAATCGCGGTTGCCTGGGCGTCGACGGCACCTGGGAAAAAGAGGCGACCCTCGACATCGCGGCACGGGTGGGGGCGCTGCTCACGGCGCAGACCACCGCGCGAGCGCGGCTCACGCGGCGCGACGACCGCCCGCTGGGTCTGGCCGAGCGCTCACAGCTGGCGGATCGCTGGAACGCCGACGCCTTCCTCTCGATCCACCTCAACGCCGACGCGTTCGGTCAAGGCTCGGGGATCGAGACCTGGTTCCTCGCGCCGCCCGAGGAGGAGGGCGAAGGCCAAGCGCTGGTCGAAGCCGAAGAGCACGGCTACGCGGACAGCGCTCCCGTGGAGCGGGTGGCGACCCAAGCGGCCGAGGCGATCGCCCGTGACGCCGATCTTGGCGCGGCCCGCATCGCGTCGCAGGTGCTGGCCGAGGCGGTCGTCGAAGGGATGGGGGCGCTCAGCGGCGCCCGCGTGCGGGGGGTGCGCCAGGCGCGGTTCGGGGTCCTCAAGGGCGCGACCATGCCGGCCATCGTGGTCGAGTGCGGGTTTTTCAGCCACGCCGAAGAAGGGATGCGGCTGACCGAGCCCGAATACCGGCAACGGATCGCTCAGGGGATCGTCGACGGACTCGTCGCGTACGACGCGCGTCTGGGCAGCGCGGATGCCCCAGAAGAGGCCGCGCGCTAAGCGCCGCGGCTGGCCGGCAGCACGAACGCCGGCGCCCTGAACGAAGGCTCAGGTCTCCGCGCTCTCGCCTTCCGCGTCGTCGGCAAGCTCACCCGCATCCGCGAGCTCTTCGTCGACCCGCACCGCCGCGACCGCCGCCTCGGCCTCCGCCCGGCGCGCCGAGTCGACGTAGAGCATCCCCCAGCTGTGCTGGAAGGCGACGTCGAACCCGTGGCTCGCATGCTCGGCCACGCGAAACGCGATGCCGGCTTCCTCCAGTGTGACGCCGATGAGGTGGGCGTCGCTGAGGCTCTCGAGCTCGCAGAGCAGGACAAGTGATTCGGCGTGTTCGGTCGACATGGGATCTCCTGGGCCGGGGGCGCGGGGCGATTCTACCGTGTTCGCCGCTGCGGCGGAATTGCGGGCGTCGCGATCAAGCCCGACCGCGTCAACCTGGTCGGTCACCGCGGTCAGGGGCGGTCGGTCAGGTGCCCATTGTCATTGAGACGGCGCAGGCTGCGTCGCTCGCCGCGGTAGCGGATCTCTGTCAGCCCCGTCGGGTCGATCCAGAGGCTCCGGAACCCGTCTAGAGGCAGCCCCAGCACATGGCACACGTAGGTGAGGATGGCGTAACCGTGGCTGACGACCAGCACGGTGGCGCCGGCATGGTCGACCGCCAACGCGTCCAAGTAGGCGGCCATGCGGGACTGCAGCTCGGTCAACGTCTCGCCCCCGGGCGGCCGGGCGACGGAGGGCGAGCGCACCCAGTCCGCGCGCTCCTGAGGATGGTCGCGCGCGATCTCCTCGGCGCTGAGGCCCTCCCAGGCGCCGAGCGACAGCTCGCGCAGGGCCGGCGAGACCGCGACGTCCAGCCCCCGCCCGGCGACCAAGATTTCGGCGGTCTCTTGGGCCCGGCAGAGATCCGACGCGTACGCGGCGTCGAAGCCTACCGTGCCAAGCCGAGCCGCCAAAGCGCGGGCCATCTCGCGACCTTCCTCGGCCAGCGGGATGTCGCTGTGGCCCTGGCTGCGGCCCGTCGCGTTCCACTCCGTCAACCCGTGTCGAACCAACAACAGCCTCATCGTCGCCTCCGCAGCGCGCGCCTTCGGACCCCCGAGGCGGCTAGCACGCGCCCGGTCGGGCGGGCAACCCGGAGCCGCCCGAGGCTCGCCAGTGGCCCGTCCCGCCACCTCGCGAGCGACCGCGTCGTCCTTGACACGGAGGGCGCGCGCGTTATTTCGTCCCCAGGTCTACTGAGAGGGTGATGCAAATTCTCCCGTCGCTCGGCTGGCTCATGTCGCCCCACGAACTTGCGCGCGTCGGTTTCTCGCGTTCGGAGCGCGCCCCCTCCGCGTAAGCCCATGAAACGACGTCGCTAGCGCCCCGCTCGGTCCGAGTATCACAACGCCCTCTGAGGAGCTCCCCCATGGTCCCGAAGCATGCCCGCGTCGGCTCTCGAGTCACTCGCCGCATCGCGTCCGGGGTCGTGGTGGCCAGCTTGGCCATCGCAGCGACCGCAGCGGCCCGCGTTCCCCCCGAGATGGAGCAGCGCGCCAGCGCCACGCTGACCTCGGCGGTGCGTTCGGGAGACTTCGCCACCCGCGCGGCCGCCGTCGAGGCGTTGGGCAGACTCCCGAAGGCGACCGCCCTGCCCCTCCTCAACGAGGCCCTCCAGGACCAGCAATGGCAGGTCCGTCGCGCCGCGATCGCGGGTCTGGTCGAGCTGCGCGACCGCTCCTGGGAGACCGCCGTCATCAACGCCATCAGCAGCGAGCGGCTGGATCCGCGCACCGAAGTGCTGCCCGTGCTTGAGCCCCTCGGCACCAAGCAGGCGCTCGCTGTGCTGAAGAAGGCCATGGAAGCGAAGGACTTCCCGCGCCCCGAGCGCTGGGTGGACGCGCTGGTCCAGGCCGGTGGCGACCTGATGGTCGAGGGCATGCTGATGGGGCTCAGCCTCAAGGCGGTCGCGCCGCGAGACGCGTTCCTGCGCGCGCTCCCTGAGCTGCCGCTGCCAGCGGCCATCCCCCTCTATGAGAAGGTGTTGGCCCGCCAGAGCCCCGAGATCCAGAGCCGCGTGTTCGACCGCATCTCGCGCACTCCCAGCGTCAAAGACGTAGGTTTTATCGGCTCTTTCGTCGACTCGAAGGACAAGAAGGTGGCCTTCGAAGCCGCGGTCGTGCTCGCCCGGCGTGGAAATCCTCGCGGCAAATCCGTGCTGACCGCCGCAGCCGCGAGCACCGACGAGGCCCAGCGCCTTGAGGCCATCCGGGCCATGGAGGCCATCGGGACCGAGGATCTTTTCCCGATCCTGAAGCCTATCGTCGAGGACGACGCCAGCAGCGTGGAGCTCTTGCGCGCGGCCTACGCCGTCTACGCCCACGCCGGGCACCCGAACCTCGGCCGCCACCTTGAGACGCGCCTGCTCGATACGGAGCTCTCGAAGCGAGCCGCAGCGGTGCGCGTCATCGGAAAAATCAAGGGCCGCGCCGCCCTGGAGGACCTGCACCCGCTCCTGCGCGACGGCGCGGTGGAGGTGCGCCGCGAGGCCGCGCACGCGCTGGCAGACATCGGGATGCCTGAGAGCATCGGGCCCATTCGCGAGGCCCTCTTCAACGAGCCCGACCTGGACACGCGCCTCGCGCTCATCGCCGTGCTGGGCCGCATCCGGACGCCCGAGGTCGTGCCGGTGCTGCAGCAGACCATCTACGACGCCGACGATCTGATCCGCACCGCCACGGTCGAGGCGCTGGCCGCCGTTCGCCACCAAGCTGCCGTCCCGCTGCTCGAGCTGCTCCTCGCCGATCGCGCCCCCGACGTCCGCCGCGGCGCGCTCTTGGCGCTGCTGGATCTCGGCCCCAAACGTCAGCTCGAGCCCTTCCGGCGCGCGCTCTCCTGGATCGAGCCGAACAGCCTGCTCGATCTGGTCACGACGCACGGAGCCGAGATGCTCCCGCACGTGGAGTTGGCCCTGGCCTCCGAGCGCGACGACCTCCGAGCCGCCGCGGTCGAGGCCCTCGCCGGGCTGCCGGAGCCCGTGCGACGCCCGGTATACCAGGAGCTGCTGCGCACGGCGCGGCGGCCAGAGATGCGCGTGATCGGGCTCAACGGCTTGGTCCGCGACAAGGCCCCCGGCACCGAAGCGCTGCTGGTCGGGTTGGCCAAAGACCCGATGAAGCCCGTGCGCGTGGCGGCCATCGAGCAGCTCGGCGCCTCGCGCGCCGCGGACGTGCAGACCCTGCTCTTCGAGCTCACAGACGACCTCGACGAACATGTACGCGTCGCCGCCGCCGCCGCGCTGTTGCGGCTGTGATGGCTCGGGGCGAAACAACAGGCGCCTGGGCGCACACAGTCGCTGGCACCGGCGACCGTGACCGCGTATGCTCCCGCCGGTCCACTTGGAGGCTTTTCATGCGACTCAGCAACCAGGCTGCGGTGGCCGGCGTGCTCGCCGCGACCTTCGCCCTTGGCGCGTGCAACGACATTCCGGTCGCGGGCCTCGAGAAGTCCTTCTCGATCCACGTGCGCAAGACTGTCGGCAATGGCGACGCCATCCCGATCGACTTCCTGTGGGTGGTCGACGACTCCTCCTCCATGTGTGAGGAGCAGGTGGCGCTGACCGACAACTTCAAGCAGTTCACGAAGATTCTCGCCGAGAACTTCGACATCGACCCGCGTGTCGCGGTGGTGACACCCGACATGCAGTGCACGACGGCTGAAGCTGGCGGCAAGGCGACGAAGGGGCTCTTCAGCACCGTCGCGGCTACCGGGTTCCCGCCCGCCTGCCAGGCCCGCGCGCCGGTGCCCTGCACCACGTCCGAAGGGTGCGCTGGGCTCGACTGCACCCTCTTCGGGAAATGCGAAAACCAGGGGGCCTGGACCTGTCGCAAGGCTCAGAACGCGTCCTGCGTGACCAACCCCAACGGCACGTTGAACACGACATGCCGCCGAAGCTGCACCGCCGATTTGGAGTGCCAGCAGATCTTCGATGACCCGCGCTACATCTGCCAGAAGCTGTCTGGCAGCCCCGCCGACTGGGGCTGCTTGCTGCCCCCGCCCACCGCGAACTGCCCGGCGAATGTGGGCCCGGTGCTGGATCTCGGGACCATCGATCAGTTCGCCTGCTTGGCGACCGTGGGCGTGAACCAGGCCCAGTGTTTCGCATACGAGCAGGGCATGCGCGGCGCGCTGACCGCGCTCGAGCCAAACGGCCCCAACAAGGTCCATATCACCTGCACCGCGGCGGACGAGAAGGACGGCAAGTGCAAGCGCTTCCTTCGCGACGAGGCCTACCTGGTCGTGATCTTCGTCTCTGACGAGGACGACTGCTCGTCGGAGGTCACCATCCCCGAAGACAAGCACGACCAGTGCGGGCTCTTGCTGGACCAGACCCAGGGCGGGCCGCTGGTCCCGGTGAACCACTACGTCAACCGCTTCAAGTCCCTCAAGAGCGACCCGGCGCGGGTGATCATCGCGGCGATCTCGGGCGACGCCCTGCCCGGTGATACGCTCGTTCCCAAGGAGGGCATCGACCCGAAGACGCAGGAGCCGTACTGCGCCGATCTGGTCGAGAACGTCACGCAGGGCACGATGACGGAGACCGACGCGATCCGTGAGTGCTTCATCAGCTCGAAGGGTAACGATTTCATTTGCCACCACACGACCACGATCTGCTCCTCGTCCAGCGGGCAGGCGGACTGGGGTCGGCGTTACCAGCAGCTTGCCGAGCGCTTCGGCGACAACGGCGTCTTCGAGAACATCTGCTCGCCCGCGGGTCTGGGGCCGGCGCTCGAGCGCATCGCGGCGCGCATCGTCCAGGTCGTCGGCGAGCTCTGCTTGCCCAAGGGCGTGCAGGACGTCGCGACGCTGGTGGTTCAGAAGAGCCAGGTCAACACAGCGGGCCAGCCCATCGTGAACCCGGTGACGGGCCAGCCCGAGCTGGTGACCCTCCAGCGGGTCGAGACCTTCACGCCGGGCCAGAAGAACACCTACCGCCTCAAAGAAGCTGGCGCGCAGGCCTGTCAGGACGGCAGCGGGTTCATCCGCCCGTCGATCATCTTCCCCGACGATGACCTGCCCCGCGCTGGCGAGGAGATCATCATCTCGTACAAGGCCAACCCCGAGCTGGGCGAGTAGTCCGACTCGCGCGCGCCTGCTCGATTCCTCGGTCCGACTGTTCGACAGTTGGGCAAAGCGCCTCCAGACTGCGCGCTGACTCGGGCCGAACGAGGATTCGCTCATGCGTGCGTGCTGGCAGCTCTTGATGGGCGCGGTCGCGGCCTGCTTGGCCGTCGGCTGCGCGACCGGTCGTCCTGTGGCCGAGGGGCCCGACGAAGGGGCGGTCTTGGAGATCGTCAACCGGCTGCCGGGCGCTGAACGCGTCTGGGTGCGCGGTCGAGCCGAGGGCGTCGTCGCTGGCGGCTCGCGGCTGCGCGTGCGGTGGCTGGCGCCGGGCCCCGCGGACGTCGAGATCACTCCCATGGTCGACGCGGGCCTGGGTGGCGAGCCCACGATGCGCGAGGTGGTCGAGCTGGTCTGGGGCCAGCGCCACGTGCTCGAGATCCCCGGGCCGGAGGCGTCGCCGGCAGAGCTCGGCTCGTTGCTGGTCGACAACCAGCTCGCGGGGCCCGTGACGCTGAGCCTCGATGATCGACCGCTGGGCACCGTGCTGCCCGGCGACACCGCCCGCTACCGCGACATCCCTTCAGGCACCCACACGGTGCGGGCCCGGGAGAATGAGTCGGGGCTCGCGGTCGAGGAGTCCATCCTCATCGCGCCCGACGCAGAGGTCGCCTGGAGCGCCGTCGCGCCGCGCGGTGGCGTCACCGTCATCCACGACGGCGACGAGCCCATCGCGGTGAGCGTCGACGCCCGCGAGGTCGGCCGCGTCGAGCCTGGCGAGCGAATCGAGTTGGACCAGCTGCTCGCGGGATCGCATCTGCTGCGCCTGCGCGGCGTTCAGTCCGGGCGCACTGAAGACCGCCGCATTCAGGTGGTCGCCGGGGAGCGCGTGGAGACGCGGGTCACCGCGCCGCGGTCCGAGATCGAGGTCGTCAACCGCACCAAGGAGCGCGTGATCCTCTCGGTGACGTCTACCGATTCGAAGGACGCGGTCGGCGACGTGCCCACAGCGCCCCGCGTCGAGGTCGAGCTGGCGCCCGGCCAGAGTCACCTTCTCAGCGACCGCGAGCCCGGCGAGGTGGTCCTGGAGGCGCGCGGCGAGCCGAGCGGGCTGCCTTACCGCGAGGCGATGCGGCTCCCTGCAGGGCAGCGCGTGCGGTGGGAGATCCAGTCCATCCGAGCCAGCATTCGCTTGGAGAACGGGGCTGGCCGACCGCTGTGGGTCCGGGTCGAGAACACCGGCCGACAAGAGACACTCGCCGACGGCGCCACCAAGATGCTCGACGGGTTGCCGGTCGAGCCGATTCGGCTGCTGGTGGTCGATCGCGATCGCTCGCTGGTGCTGCGACGCACGGTAGAGCCGGGCGAAGACCGCACGGCCTCGTGGAAGATCACCGCCCCGACCGGCAGCTTGGCCGTCGACAACCGCAGCGACGAGGCGGTGGTGGTCTACGCCGACGCACGGCGGGTGGGCCGGGTGGAGGCGAGGGCTCAGGTGGTGCTCACCGGCGTCCCGGCGGGCCACCGGTTGCTCGAGGCGGTCGGGGCGCGCTCCAGCCACGTCACGCGCGGCGAGCGGGACATCGCGGAAGACGAGGCGGCCGCCTGGACGGTCGAGGACCCGCTGGCCTCGCTGGTGGTCACCAACGAGACGGGCGAGACCCTGCTCACCGAGGGCGTGTTGGCGGTCGACGAGGCCAGCATCGCGCAGGGCGGCCGGGTGCTGCTGCGCATCCCGGCGGGCACCCAAGACCTGCGCCTTGTCGGCGTGGAGTCGAACGTCGCGCGGAGCCACCGGGTCACCGCCGGTCCGGGCGAGGTGTTGGAGTGGCGGGTGCTGCCGGCGGTGGGCAGCCTGCTGGTCACCAACGCGCTCGACGAGGCGATGGCGGTGAGCGTGGACGGCGTTGATTTTGGGCGAGTGGCCCCTCGCGGCCGCCTGTCGATCCCCGAGCTGCGGCCGGGCCGCCGGAAGCTGCGCGCCGAGGGGGCCTCAGGCGCGAGGGTGCTGAGCGAGGAGCGGATGATCCCGCCGGACGGCGAGGCGCACTGGGCGCTGGAACGGCAGACGAGCCGGCTGTTGATCTTCAACGAGAGCAGCGAGGCCTTGGAGGTCACGCTGAACGGTCGGCCCTACGGCCGGGTGGAGGCCCGCTCGCGCCAGGGCTTCGCGAAGATCCCCACCGGCAGCCAGGAGCTCGTGCTGACCGCGACGCGCGCGGGGTGGCGCGATACACGCCGGCTCGATCTGGCCGAGGGGGCCACGGCGACCATCCGAGTGCAGCCGCCGGGCGCGGTGCTGGTGTTGGCGAACCGCAGCGGCGAGGCCCAGCGCATCACGATCGATGGTGCGCAGATCGCCGAGATCGCGCTGGACGGCGTCAGCGAGCCGCTGCCTATCGAAGCGGGCCGGCGACGGGTCGTCAGCGAGGGCGCGAAGACCGGCTCCGTGCGGGTGTGGCGCGTCGATGTGAGCGCGTCCCAGACCGTTCACCTCGAGGTCCCGCCGTCGCGCGCGCGACTCGTCGTCGTCAACCGCGGGGCGTCGAACCTCTTCGTGCGCGTCGACGGGACGCGGGTCGGCGAGGTGGCGCCGGGCGAGAACTTGATCGTGGACGACTTGGCCGTGGGCGAGTTCGACCTGGAGGCGGTCGGTCCTGACGGCAGCGTAGGGTATCGCGAGCGGCGGGTGCTCGAACCCGGCGCGACCGCCACCTGGCTGCTGCCAGCCCCGCCGACTCCAGCCGAGACCGCCGCTCCCTGACCCGCGCTCGCCGTGGTTTCGCGGAGCCCGAGTCGCGCGGTGACGGCGCCGCGACGGCTGGCTGACGCACGAGATTCTGACGGCGGGTTGACGGGCGCCGATCGGGACCTACATTCGGCACCGCTCTGCGCTGCTGCCCGAGAAGGCAGCCAGTGCGGGACGACAACGACCCCTCGACGCGAGCCGGTGGCCGGCTCGATTCGCTAGGTGGGCCGAAACTCCTCGACAGCGTCACGACTCAACCGAAGACGCTGTCGCCCCCTCTTCAACGACACGGTCAAAGCCGCCACGGGAGCACACCATGGGCAAGATCATCGGAATCGACCTCGGAACCACGAACTCAGTCGTCGCCGTCATGGAAGGCGGCGCGCCGAAGGTCATCGCCAACCAGGAGGGCGCGCGGACCACGCCTTCCGTGGTCGCTTTCACCGACGGCGGCGAGGTCCTCGTGGGCCAAACCGCGCGGCGTCAGGCGGTCGTGAACCCGACCCGCACGCTCTTCTCCATCAAGCGCCTCATCGGCCACCGGTATTCGGAGGTCGAGAAAGAGGCCAGCCGCTTGCCCTACGAGATCGTGAAGGCGGCCAACGGCGACGCGCACATCCTCGTGAATGACAAGAAGCACTCGCCGCCGGAGATCTCGGCCAAGGTGCTCGCCAAGCTGAAGGCCGCTGCCGAGAAGTACCTGGGCGAGCCGGTGACCGAGGCGGTCATCACCGTCCCCGCGTACTTCAACGACAGCCAGCGCCAGGCGACGCGCGACGCGGGCAAGATCGCCGGCCTCGAGGTCAAGCGCATCATCAACGAGCCCACCGCGGCCGCGTTGGCGTACGGGCTCGACAAGAAGAAGGGCGAGATCGTCGCGGTCTACGACTTCGGCGGCGGCACCTTCGACATCTCCATCCTCGAGGTCGGTGACGGCCTCGTCGAGGTGAAGTCGACCGCCGGCGACAGCCACCTGGGCGGCGACGACGTCGACCACACCATCGTGGACTGGCTCATCGCTGAGTTCGTGAAGGACCAGGGCATCGACCTCAAGAACGACAAGATGGCCCTGCAGCGCCTCCACGAGGCGGCGGAGAAGGCGAAGGTCGAGCTGTCCTCGGCGACCGAGACCGAGATCAACCTGCCCTTCATCACGGCCGACGCGTCCGGCCCCAAGCACCTCGTGGTGAAGCTGAGCCGCGCCAAGCTCGAGCAGCTCGCGGACGCGGTGTTCCAGCGCACGGTCGGCCCGTGCCAGCGCGCGCTGAAGGACGCGGGGCTGAAGACCTCGGAGATCAACGAGGTGCTGCTGGTCGGTGGCTCGACGCGTATCCCGCGCGTGCAGCAGATGGTCAGCGAGTTCTTCGGCAAGGAGACCAACCACTCGGTCAACCCCGACGAGGTGGTCGCGCTGGGCGCGGCCGTGCAGGGCGGCGTGCTGGGCGGCGAGGTGCAGGACGTGTTGCTCCTGGACGTGACCCCGCTCTCGCTGGGAATCGAGACCCAGGGCGGCATCATGACCGTGCTCATCGAACGCAACACGACGATCCCGACGCGCAAGTCGCAGGTCTTCTCGACCGCCGACGACAACCAGGGCGCCGTGACGGTCCACGTGCTTCAGGGTGAGCGGAAGATGGCGGCGGACAACAACACCCTGGGCCAGTTCAACCTGGACCAGATCCCGCCGGCGCCGCGCGGTGTCCCGCAGATCGAGGTGACCTTCGATATCGACGCCGACGGCATCGTGCACGTCAGCGCGAAGGACAAGGCGACGTCGCGCGAGCAGTCGATCCAGATCAAGAGCGCCAGCGGACTGTCGGACGCCGACATCGATCGCATGGTGAAAGAGGCGGGCGCGCACGCGAAGGACGACGAGGAGCGGCGGGCCGAGGCCGAGCTCCGCAACTCGGTCGACACCTTGGCCTACCAGGTCGAGAAGCACCTCGCGTCCCACGGCGACAAGCTGGAGGTTCAGGACAAGGCCGCGATCGAAGAGGCGCTCGCCGGCGCACGCAAGGCCGTGAAGGGCGGGACGAAGGCCGAGCTCGAGGCGGCGAAGACCGAGCTCGAGACGCGCGCCCACAAGCTCGCCGAGAAGGCCTACGCGGCCGAGGCGGGCGCCGGAGACGGTGGCGCGCCGAACGGCGACGCGGGCGCGAAGAGCGGCGGCGCAGCGGACGACGACGTCATCGACGCCGAGTTCGACACGAACTGACCTGCAGTTCTGGCATGTGGCGAAGCCCCGGGAGATTCTCTCGGGGCTTCGTCGCGTCTGGGCCACGCGTTGAATCTCGTGTCGCCCGCGCCGTCGCGACTCCCACGCTGGACCGACCCGCGACGCCCGCAGTCAGCTCCCTCCCCGACCCCGCTCCCAGGACCCCGCATGATGCGCCCCCTCGCCTGCTTCATCCTCGCCCTTGCCCTCAACGCCTGCGGCGCCGGTGCCGGAAGCGGAATCCCGTGCGAGGCGACGATCGAGTGCCCCGGGCAAGAGCAGTGCGTCTTGACCACCTGCGCCGCGACCACGGCGACGTGTCAGAACCTGTGCGAGACGGACGCCGAGTGCTCGGGCGGCATCGACTCGAGCCCTAGCGGGGCCAGCTGCTTGCCGACGACCACCGACTCCTGCCCCGCGCGGCGCACCGCCGATCAGGAAGCTGGCGACTCGTTCTGCGTCGAGTAGCGATCCGCCGCGTCGAGCAGCGCGCCGGACACCACCAGCGCGCGACTCGCCGCGATGTCGATGTGCAGCTCGCGGTCTTCGACGAAGGGCGGAATCGAGCGTGAGCGCAGCTCGCAGGCCGCCTCCACGCCGCGCCCCGGTCGCAGCCCGCGCAGCCGCACGCCCTCCCCGGCGACCAGCGCCTCAATGGCCAGCACGTGCTCGAGGTGCTCGACGACCATGGCGAAGTGCCGCGCCGACGTCATCCCCATGGACACGTGGTCCTCGCGGTCGGCCGAGGTCGGCACCGAGTCGATGCTCT
Organism: Myxococcota bacterium; assembly: GCA_041389525.1. Taxonomy (GTDB): domain Bacteria; phylum Myxococcota_A; class UBA9042; order PHBI01; family JACKFB01; genus JACKFB01. The sequence goes on from JAWKRR010000044.1 coordinate 42,468, forward strand.
TGGGGTGCGCTAGGGCCCGCGACTCGCTCACCAGAGAGGCCGCGGTCACCTGCGCCATCATGAACCCGCTGTCCAGGCCGCGCGTCGCCGCCAAGAAGGCCGGCAGCCCGCGGTTGAGGTGCGGGTCGACCAGCTGAGCGACGCGGCGCTCCGCGATGGAGGCGAGGTCGACGGCCGCCAGCGAGGCGACGTCAAGGGCTGCAGCCACCGGCTGGCCGTGGAAGTTGCCGCCGGACTGAATCGCGCCGCCGGGAAGCACCAACGGGTTGTCGGTGACCGAACCCAGCTCGACCTCGAGGACGCCGCGCGCGTAGGCGATAAGGTCGCGGGCGGACCCGTGAACCTGGGGCATGCAGCGCAGCGAGTAGGCGTCCTGGACCTCAGCGCAGTCGATGTGGCTCTGCACGATCTCGCTGTCCTCGAGCAGCGCGCGGAGGTGGGCGGCGCTGGCCAACGCGCCCGCGTGGGGCCGCAGCGCGACGATCGCGAGGTCGAAGGGGCGCACCGACCCGCGCATCGCCTCCAGACTCATCGCGCCAGTGACGTCGGCGGTCTGCACCGCGCGCTCGGCCCGAGCCAGGGCGAGACAGCCCACCGCGAGCATGCCCTGGGTCCCGTTGATGAGAGACAACCCCTCTTTGGCGCCCAACACCAGCGGCTCGAGGCCTGCGTGACGGAGCGCCTCGGCGCCGCTGACCGGCTCGCCATCGACATGCGCGCGCCCTTCCCCGATGAGCACCAGCGCGAGATGGGCCAAGGGCGCGAGGTCGCCGGACGCGCCCACCGAACCCTGGCCGGGGATGTCGGGGACCACGCCGCTCGCCAGCAGCGCGAGCAGCCGCTCGACCACCACAGGGCGCACGCCGGACGCCCCGAGGGCGAGCACGTGCGCCCTGAGCAGCATCATCGCGCGCACGACCTCAGGCGGGAGCAGCGCCCCGACCCCCGCCGCATGAGAGCGCAGCAGTCGGACCTGCACCCGCTCGAGATCGGCGGCGCTGATCCGCACCTCGGCCAGCGCGCCGAAGCCCGTGTTTATCCCGTATGTCGCGGGGGAGTCGGCGGCGAGGCGCGACTCGACCGCAGCGCGTGCCTGGAGCATCCGATCTCGGGCTGGCGCTCCAAGCTCGCAGCGCGCCCTGCCCTCCGCCACGGCGATCACGTCGTCGAGCGCTAGCGCCTCGCCGACGCTCACGACGCCACGCGGGGCCGCGGTCGGAATGCCTGGATGGCTCATGGGCCTTACCATCGCCGCGCTGCGTTCCGGAGGCAATGGCGCGGGCGGCGGCGAGCGCCCGAACCCTCGGATAGTGATGGCGGGCCGACGGCCATCCGACTACGCTTTGCGCCTCGCTGCGCGTGGAGGTCACTGTGGAGTCGAAGCGGTTCAGGATCGGCGTCATCGGCGGCGACGGTATCGGCCCGGAGGTCACGAAGGAGGCGATGAAGGTGCTCTGCGCCGCCTCGGGGGAGTCGACCTTCGCGTTCGACGTGCTGCCCTACGGCGCGGACTACACGATCGAGACGGGCGTGACGCTGCCCGCTGGCGAGATGGAGCGGTTCGCGCGCGATTACGACGCGCTCCTGCTGGGCGCCCTGGGCGACCCGCGCATCCCGGACATGCGCCACGCGGTCGACATCTTGATGGGCGCGCGCCAGAAGCTGGACCTCTACATCAACAAGCGCCCGGTGCGCCTGCTGGACGACCGGCTCTCGCCGCTGAAAGACCGCCGGCGAGGCGACATCGACCTCGTCATCTTTCGCGAGAACACCGAGGGCGCGTACGCGGGGATCGGTGGGGCGCTCAAGCCGGGCACCCGGGACGAGGTCGCCATCACCGAGATGATCGCGACCTACAAGGGCACCGAGCGCATCGTGCGCGCCGCCTTTGAGTGGGCGACCGCGAACGGGCGCGGCCGCGTGTGCATGGCGTCCAAGTACAACGCCATCCCGCACGCCCACGGCCTGTGGGCTCGCGTGTTTCGTGAGGTGAGCGCTGAGTTTCCGAACATCGAGGCGACCGCGCTCTTCGCGGACGTGGTCGCCATGGAGTTGGTCCGCGACCCGACGCGCTTCGACGTCATCGTGACCTCCAACCTGCTCGGCGACATCCTGAGCGACCTGGCTGCCCAGATCGTCGGAGGCATCGGTCTCGCGCCCTCGGCGAACATCCACCCTGGTCGCACCTCGCTCTTTGAGCCCGTGCATGGCTCTGCGCCCGATATCGCTGGCCGCGGCTTGGCGAACCCGCTGGCCGCGGTGCTGACCGGCGCGATGATGTTGCGATACCTGGACCGCCGCGACGACGCCGCCCGCGTCGAGCGCGCCGTGGACATCGTCTTGGCCGAGGGATCGACCACGCCGGATCTCGGCGGGAGCCTGTCGACCCAGCAGGCAGGCGACGCGGTGGTGGCGGCGCTGGGCCGCGCTTAGTTTTCCGCGCAATCGCTCGCGCGCACCCCGGCGCGTCCGCCCGTTGGGCGCCCCGCGGAGGCGTGCTATGAACCCACCACTCGCGCAGGTCGCCCGCGCGCCCTAGCCCTCGGAGTCGTCATGAAACAGCTCGGCAAAGACATCGTCATCGTCGCCGCGAAGCGCACGCCCTTCGGCAGCTTCAACGGCAGCCTCGCCTCCCTCTCCGCGACCGACCTGGGCGTCCACGCGGCGAAGGCGGCGCTTGAGGCCGGGGGCGTGGACCCTGCGGACATCGACGCCGTGGTCTTCGGCAACGTCGTGCAGTCCTCCAAAGACGCCATCTACCTGGCGCGCCACGTGGGCCTCCGAGCCGGCGTGCCCGAGAGCGTGCCGGCCTTGACGGTGAACCGGCTGTGCGGGTCCGGATTTCAGGCCGTGGTGAACGCGGCCCAGGAGATCCTGACCGGTCAGGCCACCGCGGTGCTGTGCGGTGGGGCCGAGTCCATGAGCCAGGCGCCCTACGTCATGTGGGGTGCACGCCAGGGCCTGAAGCTCGGCGCGCAGCCGATGAGCGACTATCTGTGGGACTCGCTCTACGACACCTACGCCGGCGCCCCGATGAGCCAGACCGCCGAGAACCTCGCGAAGCGCTACGAGATCGGGCGCGACGAGTCCGACGCCTACGCCGTGGTCAGCCAGCAGCGCTTCGCGGCCGCGCAGACCGCGGGCACCTTCGACGCGGAGCTCTCCCCGGTGACCATCGCGTCTCGGAAAGGCGACACCACGGTGTCTCGAGACGAATACAACCGCCCCGACACCAACATCGCGACGCTGGCGAAGCTGCGCTCGGCGTTTGGGGAAGGCGGGATCATCACCGCTGGCAACGCCTCCGGCATCAACGACGGCGCCGCGGCCATGGTGGTCACCACCGCCGAGCGCGCCAAAGAGCGCGGGTGGACGCCGCTGTGCCGCCTCGTGTCGTGGGGCGTGAGCGGCTGCGACCCGAAGATCATGGGGATCGGCCCCGTCGGCGCGGTGAAGAACGCGCTGTGCATGGCCGACGTCGCGATCGGCGACGTGGACCTGGTCGAGGTCAATGAGGCGTTCGCGCCGCAGTTCCTCGCCGTCGAGCGCGAGCTGGGCCTCGACCGCGAGCGCACCAACGTCAACGGCGGCGCCATCGCGGTGGGCCACCCGCTCGCCGCGTCCGGCGCGCGCATCACCGCGCACCTGGCCCACGAACTTCGACGCCGCGGCGCCCGGCTCGGCGTGGGGTCGGCCTGTATCGGCGGCGGACAGGGCATCGCGCTGCTCCTCGAGACGGTCTAAACATGGCACGCCCTGGCGAAGACGAGCTCTTTTACGACTGGAACCGCGTCGGGTTCGAAGGCCCGCTCGTGCAGGGCAAGATCTCGCTGCTCGACGAGACGCTGCGCGACGGGATCCAGTCGCCCAGCGCGGTCGACCCGTCGATCGAGGACAAGAAGCAGATCCTCCGGTACATGGCGCGCCTCGGGATTCGATATGCCGACGTGGGGTTGCCCGGCGCCGGCAAGCGCGCGGTCGAGGACGTCCAGGCCCTGTGCGAGACCATCCGCGACGAGAAGCTGCCCATTCGGCCGGGCTGCGCCGCGCGCACCCATCCGAACGACATCCAGCCGATCATCGACCTGTCGCGTGAGACGGGCCTTCAGCTGGAGGTGCTAACCTTCTTGGGCACCAGCCCGATCCGGCAGTACGCGGAGAACTGGGATCTCGACAAGCTCGAGCGCCTGGTGGCGACCGCCGTCGACATGGCGGTGAAGGCTGAGCTTCCCGTCGCCTTCGTGACCGAAGACACCGTGCGTTCCAGCCCCAAGACCCTCGAGCGGCTGTTCCGCACCGCTATAGACCACGGGGCACAGCGGCTCGTCCTCTGCGACACGGTCGGCCACGCGACGCCCGATGGCATTCGCGCGCTGGTCGAGTGGACGCGCGACCTGGTCGAGCGCAGCGGCGCGACGGTGGGCCTGGATTGGCACGGCCACAACGACCGCGGGCTGGCGGTGGTCAACTCGCTGTACGCCGCCCAGTACGGGTGCGACCGGATCCACGGGACGGCCCTGGGCATCGGCGAGCGCGTGGGCAACGCGGCGCTGGACCAGATCCTCGTCAACCTGCGCCTGCTCGAGGCGCTGGACTGTGACCTCTCAGCCCTGATGGCCTACTGCCGGACGGTCAGCGAGGCGACAAAGACCCCCATCCCCCGGAACTACCCCGTCGTGGGGGAGGACGCGTTCCGCACGGCGACGGGCGTTCACGCGGCCGCCATCATCAAGGCGCGGGAGAAGGGGGACGCGTGGCTGGCCGACCGCGTCTATTCGGGCGTCCCCGCCAGCATGGTCGGCAAGCACCAGGTCATCGAGATCGGCCACATGTCCGGTGAATCGAACGTCACGGCGTGGCTGGCCGACCGCGGCTACGAGCCCTCCCCCGCGCTGGTGGCCGAGGTCTTCCGCGCGGCGAAGCGCTCCAAGCGCACGCTGCACGACGACGAGATCCTCGCCATCGTGCGTGGATTTACCTCCGCCCCTGGCGAGGCGTGAGCGACCCGCAGGGCTAGAGAGCCGACGCACGGACCTCCCGTCGCATCTACTCGGCCCCGCGGCGCACGGCGGCGTTGCACCTCGTCGCCGTGCTACAGCACGGGTCCTCGCCGCGTCTTGCCGAGCACCACGGTGCCGAGCACTCGCTCGGTCCGCGCTGTGGGCCGGCTCTCTAGCGGATTCGCCAGCCCTGCGCGGTGAGGCGCGCGTCCCGGCCTCGGCCTAGAAGCAGCGCTGGGTCCGCGTCTCGGTCTTGTCCGCGCAGAAGTTGAACGACTGCGTGTGGCAGCCCGACTGCCAAGTCTTGGTCTCGCCGCACGCGGCCACGCCTCCGCGCCAGCCGGTCTTCCCGCCGTCGCAGATCAGCCCGAAGATGGCGCCCGAGCAGCCGCTTCCGAGCGCTGTGTACTCGCGCGTCTCGATGCCGTCGCAGTTGTAGTCGAAGCCGCCACCCGGCAACGCGACCGTGTTCCAGCCGGCCGCGCCTGGGAAGGCCAGCTTCGACTTGTCGTTGCAGTCCTGGTCGTTGGTCGCGGTGTACTTCGTCGCCACGTTGGGCGAGCACGCCGAGACGGCCGGCTTCGAACCGTCGCCAAACCCGTCGCCGTCCCCGTCGTAGTAGTAGAGCGCGTTCATCGCCGTGTCTTCGTCGGTGATCCCGTCGCAGTCGTTGTCGAGGCCATCGCAGACCTCGCTGGCGCCCGCGTGGGTGTTGCTGGCGAGGTCGTTGCAGTCGCCGCCCGCAAACGAGATGGCCTTGAACAAGCCCGTGGGAGCGCACAGGCACTTGCCGGGCGCGCCGTTGGCGTAGAAGCCGTCTCCGTCCAGGTCGATGTGATAGAAGAGGCAGCCCTGGGCGCCCTCCTCGTCCGTCAGCCCGTCGCAGTCATCGTCGATGCCGTTGCACTGCTCGATCTGGCCCGTCGACACGTTGGGGTTCTTCGGCTGGCAATCGCTGCCGTTGGCGACGCCGTCGTTGTCCATGTCGTCGTCACAGACGTCCCCGTACTTGTCGAAGTCGTAGTTCGCCTGGTCGAAGTTCGCGATGAGCGGGCAGTTGTCAGCGGCATCCGCGATCTGGTCGCCGTCTTTATCGCCGTCGCAGGTGTCACCGATCTTGTCGCCGTCGGTGTCGGTCTGCGCCTCGTTCCAATTCAGCGGGCAGTTGTCGTCCGCGTCGGCGACACCGTCGTTGTCGTCGTCGGGGTCGCAGTCGTTGCCGATGCCGTCTTGGTCAGGCTGGTCGGCCTGGCCGGCGTTCTTCGTCAGCGGGCAGTTGTCGATCTCGTCCGGCACGCCGTCGTTGTCGTCGTCCGGGTCGCAGGCGTTGCCCATCGAGTCGCCGTCGGTGTTGAGCTGGTCTGAGTTCGCCAGCGCGGGGCAGTTGTCCGCGAGGTCGTTGACGCCGTCGTTGTCGTCGTCGTTGTCGCAGACGTCGCCGACGCCATCCTTGTCCAGGTCCTCCTGCTGCGGATTGGCGTCCAAGGGGCAGTTGTCGGACACGTCGGGCTTGCCGTCGTTGTCGTCGTCGGCGTCGCAGACGTCGCCCTGCGCGTCCTTGTCGTTGTTGGCCTGGTCGGGGTTGAACTGGAGCGGGCAGTTGTCGGCGGCGTCCAGCGTCCCGTCGTTGTCGTCATCGGGGTCGCAGACGTCGCCGATGCCGTCCTTGTCGTTGTCGGCCTGGTTCTTGTTGGCGTCCTTCGGGCAGTTGTCCTGCGAATCGACCACGTCGTCGCCGTCGAAGTCGAAGTCGCAGACGTCGCCGATTCCGTCCTTGTCCAGGTCCTGCTGGTCGGTGTTGAAGAGCAGCGGGCAGTTGTCCAGCGGGTCCGGCACACCGTCGCCGTCATCATCGCTGTCACAGACGTCGCCAAGCTTGTCCGCGTCGGTGTCCTTCTGGTTGAAGTTCGCGTCCAGCGGGCAGTTGTCGTTGACGTCCAGCACGCCGTCGCCGTCGTCGTCGTCGTCGCACGCGTTTCCGAACGCGTCACCGTCGAGGTTCAGCTGATCGGCGTTGGCGAGGTCGGGGCAGTTGTCGGTCGCGTTCGGGACGTTGTCGCCGTCGCGGTCGTCGTCGCAGATGTCGCCGATCTTGTCGTTGTCCGAGTCTTTCTGCGTCGGGTTGGCGATGAGCTTGCAGTTGTCGACGCCATCGGGGACGCCGTCGCCGTCATCGTCGTCGTCGCACACGTCGCCCTGCCCGTCCTTGTCGAGGTCGGACTGGTCGGTGTTCGCGGCGAAGGGGCAGTTGTCGGTCGTGTCGAGGACGCTGTCGTTGTCGTCATCGTCGTCGCAGGGGTTGCCCAACCCGTCTTTATCGTTGTCGTTTTGCTGGAAGTTCGAGTTCAGCGGGCAGTTGTCCTCGACGTCCGGCACCGTGTCGTTGTCGTCGTCCTGGTCGCACGCGTCGCCGCCGTCGGGGCTGAAGTCGCTGTTCTTCTGGTCAGCGTTCTTGATGAAGGGGCAGTTGTCCTGCTCGTTCGGCACCCCGTCGTCGTCGATGTCGGGGTCCACGCAGTCGGCCAGCTTGTCCTTGTCCGTGTCCGGGTAGCCGTCGTCGGTGATGCCGTTACAGTCGTTGTCGAACCCGTCGCAGATATCGGGCTTCGGGTCGGCGCCGACGCACTTGATCTCGCCGCCCACACAGGCCGACGTACCCGCGCAGCCGCCGTCGCCGTTCGGGTTGGGGATGACGCAGGTGCTGGCGGGAAATCCCTCGTCGGTGATGCCGTCGCAGTCGTCGTCGACGTTGTCGCAGTCCTCGACCTGAGCGGCGGCGCCGAGGCACGCACCGAGGCCTTCCGGCTCGCAAGAGCGGGCGCCCGGGCACGCGCCGAATTCGTTGATGACCTGACAGGGCGTCGCGACCTGCAGATCCACGGCGCGGGGCGAGCACTCGCACTCCTCGTCGATGGGAACGCACTGACGGTCGTTGGCGGCGGCGGCCCCCGGGATGGTCTGACACTCGTAGCCGACGGGGCACTCCGCGTCCGACGCCTCGCAGCGACGGCCACAGAAGCTGCCTGCGCCGCCACTGGTCCCGGCGGGGATGCACAGGTGGCTCTGCCCGCCCTGCAGGGTGTTGCAGTCGGCGTTGGTGGTGCACGGATTGCAGAGATCGAGGTCGAGGGCCAAGCAGACGAAGACCGGGTCGCCGCCCGTGGCGAAGAACTCGCACGAGAAGCCATCGGGGCAGTTGTTGTCGCAGAGGCGCGAGCAGCGGTCTCCCTCGGGGGTGGGCAGGCAGAACTGGCTGAAGCACTCCTCGTTCTTCGAGCAGACCGCGCCGAACGCGCCGCCGTCGGGTGGCACGTCACTGACGACGTCGGTGACCGGGCCACCATCGACATCCGCACCCGCGTCGGGCAGCACGATGACGTCGGGGAGCTGGAAGCCGTCGGTCCCGCTGTCGCCGCCGGCGTCCGCCACGTCGGTCACGCCGGTGTCGGTGTTTCCGGACGTATCACCGGAGGTACAACCCGTGCCAAGTACGGCCAGCGCGCCCAGGACGGCGAATGAGCCCGCCCAACCACGATGCAACATGTCTCCTCCCGTCGAGCGTCACGCGATAAAGCCGCGTCGCATTGTAGCCGCACGAGGGCGCCCGAAGCCACACACTACCGCGGGGGCCGACACGTTCTGGTAACTCCTTGACCGTCTCGGCACGGCTGTCATAGGTTCCGCGCCCGCCTGCGGGTCCGCAACTGCAGTGATTTGCAGGCGATGGAGCATGCCGACGCTGGCCCAACTCGACAGCGTGCGGCGGGGCGCCACCGAGGATCGGCCGTGGACGACATCAATCAGCAGATGAGCGACCGACTCCGCAAGATGGAGTCGCTCCGAGAAGCCGGGGTCAACCCCTTCGCCAACGGGTTCGCCCCGACCGCCACTTGCGCCGAGGTGCTCGCGCGGGCGGATGGCGAGCGGCCGCCGGATATGGGCGACCTGGCCGATGACGCGCCGACCTTCGCGGTCGGCGGCCGGGTCATGGCGCGCAACCACATGGGCAAGGCCATGTTCCTGCGCATCCGCGACCGCTCTGTGGGCACGAGCGACGCCGGGCCCCAGACGCTGCAGCTCTACATCCGACGCGAGATCGTGGGCGACGAGACCTTCCAGGTCCTGCGCCAGCTGGATCTGGGCGACATCATCGGGGTGGACGGCGCGCTCTTTTTGACCCGCACCGAGGAGCCGACCCTCATGGTGCGAGCCGGGCGCCTGCTGACGAAGTCGCTGCGGCCGCTGCCCGAAAAGTTCCACGGGCTGACCGACGTCGAGACGCGCCTACGGCAGCGCTACGTGGATCTCGTCGTGAACCCGTCGGTGCGCGAGGTGTTTCACACCCGCTCCATGATCACCGGATTCATCAGGCAATTCCTCACGAATCGCGAGTTCGTCGAGGTCGAGACCCCGATGATGCACCCGATCCCGGGCGGCGCGGTGGCGAGGCCCTTCGAGACCTTCCACAACGCCCTCGGCATCCCGCTCTTCCTGCGGATCGCGCCCGAGCTCTACCTGAAGCGGCTGGTCGTGGGCGGCATCGAGCGGGTCTTCGAGATCAACCGGAGCTTCCGGAACGAGGGGCTGAGCCAGCGTCACAACCCCGAGTTCACGATGCTGGAGTTCTATCAGGCATACGCGACCTACGCGGACCTGATCGCGCTGACCGAGGAGCTGCTCTCGGGGCTGGTGAGCGAGCTCAACGGCGACGGCAGCACGACGCGCCCCTACGGCGACCACGTCATCGATTGGAGGAGCCCTTTCCGCCAGCTGACGGTGCGGGAGTCGCTGACCGCGGTGGCCGGCCTCCCCGCGGAGCTGGTGGCCGACCCGGAGGCCTTCATCGCGAACCTGCGAGACCGCAAGCTCATCGAGGGCGACGCGCCGAGCTACGGGAAGGCGCTGATGATCGCGTTCGACGCCTGGGTCGAGCCGAAGCTCATCCAGCCGACCTTCATCACGCAGTTCCCGATCGAGGTCTCGCCGTTGGCGCGCCGAAACGAGAGCGACCCCGGCTACGCGGATCGTTTCGAGCTCTTCGTCGCGGGCACCGAGATCGCCAACGCGTTCTCCGAGCTCAACGACCCCATCGACCAGCGGTCGCGCTTCGAGGCGCAGGTCGCCGAGCGCGAGGGCGGCGACAACGAAGCCATGTATATGGATACCGACTACCTGCGAGCGCTGGAGTACGGCATGCCGCCGACCGCTGGCGAGGGCCTCGGCATCGACCGCGTCATCATGCTGATGACAAATCAGCAGTCGATCCGCGAGGTCATCCTCTTTCCGCATATGCGGCCGGAATAGCGAACTCCCGGGAGCATGTAGTGGACAAGGGGTTGAACTGGATCCGCGACGGCTTCTCCGGGGACCGCCGCGGTGACGGGCTGCGGTGGCGTGCCGGGGGCCCGCTGAGCTCCTGCCGCCGCGCGCACGCCGGCGCGGCACGCGAAACGACCCGCGCTCGCTCGATGAGGACGGTGGCTCGATCCGCCGCAGGCGCTCGGTGACGCGGCTCCTCGCCATCCTCCTCGCAGCCGCGGCGCTCGCCATCGCGTTCGCCGGGGCGTTGGCGCGCGCCGGCGTCGAGACGCGCTACTACACGCTGGTCAGCGGCCAGCTCTTCGGCGTCATCCTGCTCGTGGTGTTGGTCTCCAGCCTCTTCACCCTGCTCTACCTCTTGGCCTTCGGCCGCCTCGGTCGCCGCTTCATCGCCGATCGATTCCCGGTCTTCGTGGGCTGGACGATGCTGCGCAGCCACCGGGTCACCCCCACGCCGATCAGTCGCCTGGCGACCGCGTGGTACGCCGCGGCGACCCGCGGCCGACGCCCCGCGCTCAAGGATCTCCTGGTCGCCGCGGCCCTCGCGGGCGCCGTGCTCCTGCTCGCCGAGCGCCGCGTGTGGAACGCCCTCGCCGGGGCCATGAGCCCCAACTTCGTCGCGGTCGTCGCCATCGCGCTGCTCAGCATCGTCGGCTACCTCGCGATCCGGTCGGCCATCGCCCTCATCGGAACCCGCGCCGGACACCCGCCCGTCCCGCGTCTGCGCGCGCGGACCGCGGTCACGCTGCCGACCTTCATCAGCATCGTCGGCGTCTCCATCGGCATCTGGGCGCTGATCGTGGTGCTGAGCGTGATGCACGGCTTCGAGGAGGACCTGCGCGACAAGATCCTCCGGACCAACGCGCACATCGTCGTCGAGCCCGAGGACTCCGCCGGCGTCATCGGCGACCCCTTCCTGGCCGAAGACAGCGTCCGCAAGATCCCCGGTGTCGTCGAAGCGAACGCGTACGCGTACGGCGAGGTCATGATGGCCTCGTCGACGAACATCTCGGTCAACGTGATCGTGAAGGGCATCGCCCCCGAATTCCTCGCCAGCTCCGAGCAGATCGCCGGGCGGGTCGCACCGGGCGATATCCGCTGGCTCGACGCGCCCGAGGCCCTGGTGAGTGACCGCTCGCGCTACCCGCTGACCGCCGAGCTGGAGTTCGAACGCATCCACGACACCAACGGCACCGACGACGCTGACGGCGCCTCGCCCACCGGGGCACGCCGCAACCGCCGCCCCCCCGAGGTCTTGCCGGGCGTGCTCTTGGGCGCCGAGCTGGCCGTCAGCCTCAACGCGGACGTGGGCTCCGAGGTCCAGCTCATCTCGCCCGACGGCGACGTCGGCCCCACCGGCCTGCGCCCGAAGCTCAAGACCTTCCGCGTCGCCGGCATCGCCACCACGGGCATGTACGAGTACGACCAGAAGCTCGCCTGGATGGCCCTCGACGATGCCCAGCACTTCTTCGGCCTCGGCTCTGACCTCAACCGCCTCGAGGTCCGCCTCGTCACCGCCGACGACACCGACGCGGCCCTCGCCGCCATCCGCGCCACCCTCGGCCCGGGCCTCCACGTCACCGACTGGAAGACCCGCAACAAGAGCCTCTTCTCGGCCCTCGCGCTGGAGCGCGTCGTCATGTTCATGGTCTTGGGCTTCATCATCCTGGTCGCCAGCCTGCTCATCGTCAGCTCGCTGGTGATGCTGGTCGTCGAGAAGTCCCGAGACATCGCGATCATCAAGGCCCTCGGCGCATCCCACGGCGGCGTCGTCCGCACCTTCTTGGTCATCGGCGGGGTCATCGGCGTCATCGGTAGCGCGTCCGGAGTCACCTTGGGTGTGGCCACCAGCCTCGCCATCAAGTACCTGGGCGTTCCCTTGCCCGACGAGTACTACATCTCCAGCCTCCCCGTTCAGCTCGACCCCCTTGAGGTCGGCCTCGTCGCCCTCGCGGCGTTCGGCATCTGCCTGCTGGCCACGCTGTACCCCTCGCGCGAGGCGGCGGCGATGAAGCCCGTGGAGGGCCTGCGCCATGGCTGACGCGCCGCTTCTGGAGTGCCGCGGGGTCGGCAAAGACTACTCGATGCCGACCGTGCGCAACGGGGCCGGCGCCGACGAGGAGGGCCGCACCCTGCACGTCCTGCGCGGCGTCGACCTGCGGATCGAGCGCGGCGAGATGATCTCGATCGTCGGCCAGTCCGGCGTCGGGAAGTCCACGCTGTTGCACATCATCGGCACCCTGGACCGCCCCAGCACGGGCGAGGTGCTCTACGGCGGCGAGGACGTCTTCGCCCAGTCGGAGCCTCGTCTGGCCGCGTTCCGAAACCGCCGCATCGGCTTCATCTTCCAGTTCCACCACCTGCTGGCCGAGTTCTCGGCACTCGAGAACGTGATGCTGCCGGCCCTCATCTCGGGCGAGAGCCAGAAGACCGCGCGCCAGAAGGCCGCGCCCCTGCTCGAGGCCGTGGGCCTGACCGACCGCGTCCACCACAAGCCCGGCGAGCTGTCCGGTGGCGAGCAGCAGCGCGTCGCCGTAGCCCGCGCCTTGGTCATGCAACCCGACGTCGTCTTTGCCGACGAGCCCACGGGCAACCTGGACAGCCGCACGTCCGACGGGATACACCACCTCCTCGTCGATTTGAACCGCCGTACGGAGACCGCCTTCGTGGTCGTGACGCACAACGTCCGTCTCGCCTGGCTGATGCAGCGTCACCTTCTCCTTCAGGACGGTGTAGTGCGTGAGTTGAGCGCCGATGAGGCCCCCGAGGAGTTTCTCCCTCGGAAGGGCGGCGATCCCTCGTGACCTTCGTTCGCAGTACGCTGCTGCGCTTCGGCGTGGCGGCGCTCGTGGCTTGCACGACCGCGCTGCCCTCGGCGCGCGCGCAGCAGCTCCGCTTCCCCAGCCTCGACGCGCCCGCCGACACGACGGTCCGCGGCATCGAGATTCTGGGCCTGCAGCGCATCGACCGCGCTGGCGTCCGCGCCAAGATCTACACCCAGGTCGGACGCCCGCTGGACGCCGCGCGCCTCACCGAGGACGTCAAGCGCGTCTACAAGACCGGCTTCTTCGACGACGTCCAGGTCGCCCAGCGCGAGCACCCCGACGGCGGCGTGGTCCTGCTGATACACGTGGTCGAGCGACCGACGATCGTCGAGCTCGAGTACGACGTGAAGGGCAAGGCGGTCGACCTCGACGAGATCAAGAAGGTGGTGGACCTCAAGCTCTTCTCCACCCTCGACGAGGCGGCGATTCAGCAGAACCTCGCGAAGATCCGCGAGCTCTACAACGAGGAGGGCCACTTCCTCGTCTCGACCCACTACACCGTCGCGCCCCGTCCGCAGAACGGCGTCCGCGTCACGCTGCACGTCAACGAGGGCGAGAAGGTCGAGGTCCGTCACGTCCACATCGTCGGCAACGATCAGGTCGGCGACAGCGACATCAAGGCCGTGCTGGCCACGCGCGAGGGCGGCTGGTTCTCGTTTCTGACCAAGAGCGGGCAGTTCAAGCGCGAGCTCTTCGAGCAGGACGTCCAGCGCATCCAGCTGCTCTACCTCTCGAAGGGCTTCATCGAGGCCACCGTCGAGAGCCCCATCGTCACGCTCTCGCCCGACAAGCGCTCGATGAGCATCTCGATCCGCGTCAGCGAAGGCCCGCGCTACACGGTCGCGTCCACCTCCGTCGAGATGGAGGACGACACGTGGCTCGTCGAGAAGTCCGAGCTGGAGTCGAAGATCGAGCTGAAGCCGGGCGACGTCTTCGACTGGACCAAGATGCAGAGCGACGCCCAGCGGGTCGGCGACGTGTTCCGCGACCTCGGCTACGCGAACGCGTCGGTCACCAACGGCCACAAGCTCCACGAAGAGGACCAGACCCTGGACCTCATCTTCACGGTGCAGCAGGGCGACCCGGTCTACTTCCGCCGCATCGAGATCCGCGGCAACAAGAGCACCCGCGACAAGGTGATCCGCCGTGAGCTGAAGGTCGCTGAGGGCGAGCTTTACAACGCGTCGCGGCTGAAGCTGTCGCAGCGCCGCATCGGCACCCTGGGCTTCTTCGAGCCGGAGAGCATCCAGGTCACGCCGATGCCGACGGACCGCCCGGACATGATGGACGTCATCGTCGACCTCAAGGAGCGCAACACCGGGACCTTCCAGGTCGGCGCGGGCTTCTCGAGCCTCGAGTCCTTCGTCCTGACCGCGCAGATCTCCAAGGAGAACTTCCTCGGGCGCGGCCAGACGCTCAGCGCGCAGGCCCTCTTCTCGGGCATCCGCCAGCAGTTCAGCCTGAGCTTCTTCGAGCCCTACTTCTTCGACACCCGGCTGACCTTCGCCTTCGACGTGTTCAATTTCCGCGATGATTTCGTGGACTTCACCCGCAACCGCACCGGCGGAAACCTGTCCTGGGGCTACCGCCTCACCGACGAGCTCTCCCTGAGCCTCACCTACACCCTCGAGAGCGTGAATGCCGACATCCGCGGCACGCAGATCCCGCTGGATCTGACGCGCCAGTCGGGACTCACCAGCTCGCTGCGGGCCACCGTGACCTGGGACAGCCGCGACAACCGCCTCTTCCCGACCCGCGGCAACTTCACGACCTTGTCGGCCGAGACAGCCAGCAAGTACTTCGGCTCCGACAACGAGTTCACGCGGCTGGTAGGCCGCACCCGCTTCTACGTGCCGCTTCCCCTGGGCCTCGTCTTCAAGACCAACGCGACCTTGGGCTGGGTCACCAGCCCCGAAGCGCAGCCGATCCCGTTCTACGAGCGCTTCTTCGTCGGCGGCATCTTCACGGTGCGCGGCTTCGAGCGAAACAGCATCGGCCAGCAACTCTACATCGCCGACAACCCGGACGAGAGCCTCCGCCCCTTCAACATCGGCGGCACCAAAGAGCTGATCCTCAACGCTGAGCTCGAGATCCCCATCTTCCTGGAGCTGGGTATCCGCGGCGTGCTCTTCTTCGACGCCGGAAACGCTTGGGGAGACAACGAGATCTTCAAGCCGTACCAGCTCCGCTCCTCGGCCGGATTCGGCTTCCGCTGGCAGTCGCCGGTGGGCCCGCTCCGCTTCGAGTGGGGCTTCCCCATCAAACCCAAGCAGGGCGAGGACAAGATGGTGTTCGAGTTCACCATCGGCAACTCGTTCTGAGCCAAGCGGCGTCGCGCTGAGCCCGGAATACGCTGGGCCACAGCGCGGTTGACACGCGCCAACGCGCGACGCTATGAGACGCGCTCCGAACGGCCCCCCAGAGCGAGGAGACCCCCGTGCGCCAAGCCATTTTCATCACCGCGCTGCTTCTGGCGGTCCTCGTCGTTCAACCTGCCGTCCGCGCCGCAGAGATGAAGGTCGCCGTCATCGACGTCGAGTACGTCGTGCTGAAGTCCAAGAAGGGCCAGGCCGCGAAGAAGAAGCTGAAGGCGCTCTACGACCGCAAGCAGAAGGAGCTCGACTCCAAGCAGAACGCCCTGCTCGAGCTCAAAGAGAAGCTCGAGAACCCCAGCTCGGTCGAGACGCCCGACAGCCGCCGCAAGTCCCTGATGGAGTACCAGCAGGGCGTGATGAAGCTCCAAGAGGACTTCGTAGAGAATCAGCAGGAGCTCGGGAAGAAGGAGATGGACCTCATGAAGCCCATCCTCCTCAGCCTCGAGAAAGTCCTCAATGACTTCGCCGAAGCCGGCAGCTACGACCTCATCATGAACCGCAGCCAGCAGGGCGTGATCTTCGCGAAGCCCTCGTTCGACGTGACCGAGCGGATCTTGAAGTCCCTCGACGAGTCGGGCGCGAAGTAGCCCTGAACCTCGGCGTCCCGCGACTCGCGCTGGTGATGCTGGCCCTCGGGGCCGGCGCCACGGGGCTCATTGGGTGTAAGCGCGAGCCGCTGCCCGATGAGCCGGCACCGCTGCGCGAGCCTGTGCGCCCCATGGGGCCGGCGTCCGGGGTGGAGCGCATCGGGACCGGGCCGGGGACGGAGGGCGCGCCTGACGCCGGAGCCCCAGGGGCCGAACGAGACCGCGAGCCCAACAACGGCCACGCCGACGCCCTGCCCCTGCTGCCGGGCGTGAGCGCGCGCGGCTACGTCGACGCCCCTGAGGATCCCGCGCAGGGCGACGAGGATTGGTACCGGGTCGACGTGCCCGAGGGCGAGCCGGCGGTGCTCTCGGTGACCCTCTCCGGCGCCGACGATCTCGACCTCGTCCTCGAGTGGATGAACCCCGAGGGCGGCGCCAAGGCCAAGGCGCTCGTTCAGGCCGACGTCCGCGAGCGGGTCCCCGGGGCGGAGCGCCTCCCTGCCCTTCGAGTCGCGCCAGGCCCTGTGTTCTTGCGGGTGCGTGAGGGCTGGTACCGAGGCAAGGCGCGCACCGGCAGCCGCGTGCCCTACGAGCTGCGAGCCGAGCTGAGCGCCTTCGTCGAGGGCATGGAGGCCGAGCCAGACGACAGCGTGGCCGACGCGGTGCCGCTGGTCTTCGGGGCGGTCGGGCGCGGCACCCTGGGCCACCTGGGCGACCGGGACGTGTGGCGGGTCGCGCTCAGCGAGGACAGCGCCGGGGCGAGGGCCAAGATCACCGTCAGCGGGGTCGCCGGCGTCGAGATCGAGCTGACGGCGGCCTTCGCGGGGCAGCCCAGCGCGCTGCTCTCGGGCACGGGCGGCGAGGGCGGAGGCGTCTCGGTGCGCAACCTCGGGCTGCCGCGCGACGGGACGACGGACCTCTTCGTCACCCTGCGCGCCGTCCGCGGTGCGGGCCCCGAGACCCCCTACGACATCACCGTGTCGCTGGAGGACCCCACCACCGAGCGCATCGAGCGCGAGCCCAACGACGGGGTCGCCACCGCGACGCCGCTCGGCGAACCGGGGCGCATAAGCGGCATCATCGACCGCAGCAGCGACGTGGACATCTACGCCTTGGTGGTCGACCGGGACGCCACGCTGCAGGCGACCCTCGAGCCGCCCCTGGGCCTGGACTTGGCCCTCGAGCTACGCGGACCCGACGACGACGGGCGCGCGCGAATCAACGAGGCGGGCCCGGGCGAGGCCGAGATCTTGCGTGGCTACGGCGTCGGCGCCGGGACCTGGACCCTGGTGGTCCGCGGCCACAAGGGTGCCTTCGACGCGGCCTCCCCCTACGCGCTGGACCTCGTCCTTGGCGAAGCCGGCGCCGACGAGACCGAGCCGAACGACGACCGCGAGTCCGGAGGCGTCCAGCCCCTCGTGCTGGGAACGGAGCGCCAAGGCTGGCTGCACCCGCGCGGCGACTCGGACTACTGGCGCCTCGACCTCTCCGCCCGCGAGGACGGCACCATCATCACCGTGCGCGCCCGCCCTCCGACCGACGTGCCGCTGAACATCGCGCTGCACGGCCCCGACGGCGCGCGGATGAGCGGCCGCGATGGCTTGGCGCCCGGCGAGGATGCTACGTTTACGCAGTTCCTATCGCCCGGCGTCTACCATGTGCGGGTGTCGTCACCTCGCGCGGACGCGGCGAACCCACGGGAGCCCTACAAGCTCATGGTCATGGAATAGTGGCGGGCCCACGAACACTGGGCGGCGGCGGCGGCGGGCCGGGCGGTTTGGGCGGCGGCGGGCTGGGCATGAGCATGCGCATGACCCCCGTCGTGAAGCGCATCCTCATCGCCAACATCGCGATCTGGCTACTCTTCGCCCTGCTCATCAACTTCGGTCACCTGGGCTGGGCGCGCTCGCTCTACGACGACCAGCTAGCCCTGGACCCGCGCGCGGCGGTCTTCGAGCTCAAGCTCTGGCAGATCTTCACCTACAGCTGGCTGCACGACCTGAACGCGCCAATGCACATCCTGGGCAACATGCTCGGCCTCTTCTTCTTGGGGCCAGCCCTGGAGACGCGGTGGGGACCGCGCGATTTCCTCATATTTTACCTGGCTACTGGCGTGATCGCCGGCATCTTCACGGTGATGGTCGGGCTGGCGATGCCGGGCCTCTTCGGCCTCCGCGTCGTGGGCGCGTCGGGCTCGGTGATGGGGCTCTTGGCCGGCTTCAGCTTCGCCATGCCCACGGCGACGCTGCTGCTCTTCTTCATCATCCCGATGCAGGCCCGCTGGGTCATCTGGTTGGCCCTCGGCATCGACACGATCTTCTTCTTCAGCAACCCCGACGTCGCCACGGTCGCGTGGCACACCCACCTCGGCGGGGTCATCGGCGCGTGGCTGCTCATCACCGGCCGCTGGCGCCCCGGCCGCCTGCTCGATCGGCTGCGCCTCGCCCGGCTGAAGTCGCGGCGCCGCACCCTGGACGTGATCCATGGCGGGAAGTCGGATCGGCACCACCTGAACTAGCGAGTCGGCCCAAGACGAATGCGGCGTCTGCGCGAGGAGACGCCGCATTCGTTCTGGACCGGCTCCTGAGCCAGCCCGAGATCGGAGCTAAGCCAGCCCGAGATCGGGCCTAGTCCACGTCGATAATCCGCGGCGGCGGTCGAGGGTCGTGGCGCGGCGCCCGATCTGGCGGCAGCACCTCCTGGTCGGCGCCCAAATCGGGACCAAAGGGCCCCGTCGGTCCGGGTCGCGGCCGCCCGCCGGTCGACTGCCAGGCGCTCCAGGTGGCCCCGCCCTGCCCCCGCGTCTGCCACGCCCCGGCCTGCAACCGCGCGGCGAAGCGCTGAGTCAGGTACCCCCGCAGCACCGCGCGCACCGGGGGCAGCAGCAGCAGGATGCCGATGGTGTCGGTCACGAACCCGGGCGTGAGCAGCACGACACCGGCCACCAGGATCATCACGCCGTCGAAGATCTCGCGCGCGGGCATCTTCCCCTGCGCGACGGTCTCCTGCATCCGCTGCACCGCCCGGGCGCCCTGAGTGCGCGCCAACGCCGCCCCCACGAAGCCCGTAAGCAAGCACAGCGCGATCGTGGTCGGCGCGCCCAGGGCAGACCCGACGCGGATGAGGAGGAAGAGCTCCAACACGGGCAGGACCGTGAAGAGCAGGAAGAGTCTAAGCACGCGCGCTCCAATGCCGGGGCCAGTGCCCCACGATAACCACCGGGCGCGCGCTCGCAAGGATGGTTGCCGCCAAACCGAGCCGCTGGTAGCTTCCCGCGCCAACCGAACGACCGTTCAATTCGACTCTCCTGGCCGAGGAGCCCCAGTGACCGCTTGGTTCGCCACCACCCTCCGCGGCGTCTGCATGGGCATCGCTGACATCATCCCCGGCGTGTCCGGCGGCACCCTGGCGCTCATCCTGGGCATCTACGAGCGCTTCGTCGGCGCGGTGAGCGCCATCGGCCCTGGGATGCTGATGGCCGTGTTCTCGCGCGAGTTCTGGCGGCGCTTCGCGGCGGGCCTGAGGTCCCCCGGCGCCCAGGGCGACGACGCGGTGGGCCGCTACGCCGGCCACGTCCTCTTCTTGAGCTTCCTCGCCGTCGGCATCCTCTTCGCGTTCGCGGTGGGCGCGAAGGTCATCCCGCGGATGCTCGATCTCTACCCCGCCCCGATGAAGGGCTTCTTCTTCGGGTTGGTCCTGGCGTCGATCCGCATCCCCTTTCGGATGATGAAGCAGCGTGGCGCACCCCACATCGCCATGGCCATCGCCGCGGCCATCGGCACCTGGTTCTTCGTCGGCCTGCCCCTCGACAGCTCCGAGCGCGCGAGCGGCGACGTGGTCGTGACCCTGTCCGCCCCCGCCGCCGAGGGCACGACCCTCTCCCGCGAGGGGCTGGTGCTCATGACGTCGCTGCACGGCGGCGAGAACGAGAAGCACGAGGTCGTCTTCGGCCCCACCCACGACATCCCGGTCCCCGCGGGCGCCACTGAGATCACCGTCCCCGTCGTAGCCCGCATGGCCGGCACCACCGCCAACGTGCAGAGCGGCGCGATTCAGGTCATCCACCGCGGCCCCGCCGGCGCCTCCGTGAGCCAGCCCCTCCCGATGAAGGGCGGCATCGACCCGTCGCTGATCTGGATCTTCATCGCCGGCTGCATCGCCATCTCCGCGATGGTGCTGCCCGGGATCTCGGGCTCCTTCGTCCTGCTGATGTTCGGGCTCTACCACTACATGACCTTCACGCTGCGTAGCCTGCTCTACGATCGAGATCCCGCCGCCGTGACCGTGGTCCTGGTCTTCGTCTCGGCGCTGATCGTCGGCATCGCCGGGTTCTCCCGCATCCTCAGCTGGCTGCTGCGCCACCAGCACGACCTCACCATGGCCGCGTTGATCGGCCTGATGGCCGGCTCCCTGCGGAAGATCTGGCCCTTCGTCGCGACCGGCGTCGACGGCATCGAGCACAACGTCCTGCCCACCGGCCTCGGCGGCATGACCGCGGTCACGCTGGCGACCTTCGTGGCCGGCGCCCTGCTGGTCCTGACACTGGACCGCGTGGGCGCGCTGCGGGCCCCGAAAGACGGCGAGGGCGCGGCGGCCTGAGGCGAACGCGGCGCCGAAGCGCGCGTCAGTCCAGGTTCAGCCGACCCCGCAGGTCCTTGCCGACCTTGAAGAAGGGCATCCGCTTGGGCGGCACGGAGACGCGCTTGCCCGTCTTGGGGTTGCGACCCGTGTAAGCGCGGTACTGGCGAACCGTGAAGTTGCCGAACCCGCGCACCTCGATGCGATCGCCTTGGCACAGCGCCTCGACCATGGCGTCGAACACCGCGTTGACTGCGGTCTCGACGGCCTTGCGTGGGTGCGCGCTGCGCTCAGAAACTCGATCGACTAGCTGTGACTTGGTCACGAAGAGGCCTCCACCGGCGCTGTAGGCCGACGACGGAACTTTCGTGGGAATGCGAGGGGGGCACCCCCTTATGCGACGGCCACTGCCCATCGTCAACCCGTCGCGGGTAGGTCACTGGCGACCCACCTCGCGTATCTCAGCCGACCCACTGGGTCATACCCGACCCACCTCGCGCCGCGTTCGATGGCCGATAGTCCCTGATGTTTCCTCGCTTTCCGAGGTGATGGCCCGATGGCACGGCCCTCGCATTGGTAGCTGCCCGAGACGAGCCGCCCGGCCGCATTGGCCGAGCCCGTCGCGAGGGGAAACCAATGAAGCACCTGATCACGAGCGTCTTACTCGTCGCGGCGTTGGCCGCACCCGCCAGCGCCGGCAACAACTCCTGGGCCACCGTCGGCGTCGGCACGGGTCTGGGGGTGCTGCACACCTCGCAGCCCGACGCGGCCGCCGACACGTCCTTCGTCTCCAACGTGAACCTGCGGCTCAAGCTGCTGCGCTTCCTCGGGATGGACCTGACCTACGCCTACGTCAGCCAGGACGACGCCCGCGAGGAGCTGCAGTTCGGCGCCCGCCTCCGCGCGACCGCCCTCATCTACCTGATCCCGGCCAAGCGCATCGGCCTCTACGTCGGCGCGGAAGTCGGCGCCCGATCCTTCAAAGATCTCGCCTCGTTGACGGCGTCCTCGAACTCCTAACACGTGGAACGTAACGGAGGTCCAATCTCTCGAAGCATGTGACCATCGACGGCTCCTTCTTCATGGTCGTCCCCGGGTACGCCTCGATCGAGCGCGACGTGACGCGCCGAGCGCTCTCGGAGTTCGAGGACATCAAGGGGTCGCCCAGCAACGCCCAAGAGCTCGAGTCCCTGCGGGCGTCCGCCGCGGATGAGCTGAGCGTCAGCAACTACGTCTCGCCCAGCAACTTCGAGATCATCCTGCGCGGCATGTTCTACCGCCGAAGCCGCCTCAAGCCGGCGAGTGAGGGGCCTCAGGGCGACCGCACGCCGCACCGTTCGAGCTGCCGAGCCGACGCGACCTGACCTCAACCCCTCGAGGTCGCCGCGTCGGCTCGGCAGCTCGGGTTTTCCGCGCTCGGTGCGCTGGGACTCGCGCGATCCGTCACGGAGCGCGTGACGTCGCCTCAACCTCGTGATATCAGACCGCCCCTCGACAGCGGGAGGCAGCCATGTACGCGACTTCGGACATCAAGAAGAACCTCAAGGTCAAGATCGACGGAGCCCCCTGGACCGTCGTCGAGTTCTTGTTCGTGAAGCCCGGCAAGGGCACCGCGTTCACGCGCACGAAGCTCAAGAACATGCTGACCGGCCAGGTCGTCGAGCGAAACTTCCGCACCGGTGAGACCTTCGAGCCCGCCGACGTCGAGCACCGCAGCGCGACGCTCATGTACACCGAAGGCGACGACTTCTACTTCATGGACAGCGAGACCTTCGAGCAGGCGCCGATCACGCGCGACGTGCTGGGAGACTCGGCCAAGTGGCTCATGGAGAACATGGCCGTCGAGATCCACTACTACGAAGGTCGGGCCGTCTCCGTAGACATCCCGAACCACGTGGACATGGAGATCTCGTACTGCGAGCCCGGCGTGAAGGGCGACACCGCCACCAACGCCACCAAGGCGGCGACCATGCCGACGGGCGCGATCGTGCAGGTCCCGCTCTTCATCGAGCAGGGCGAGCTTATCAAGATCGACACCCGGACCTCGACGTATCTCGGCCGCGTGAAGTGATCTCGGGCGGCCGATCGGGCCGCCGCGGTAGGGTGCTGGGCCAAGACGGCGACGCGATGCTGCTGCAGCTCCCCGGCGGGGAGATCGTGCGCGCGGCGGCAGTGGCCGGTGCGCGGGCTGGCGATCTCGTGGACGCGGGGCGGGTCGTCTTTCGCCACCCGACCGGCGTGTGGCCGGCGCCGCTCAGCGATGGGGCGCGTTTCGCCGACACGGCGCGGTGGCGGCGGCTGCAGCGGCGCGCAGAGCTCATCGCCAGGACGAGGGCCTTCTTCGAGGCGCGGGGCTTCATGGCCGTCGAGACCCCCCTGGTCGTCGACACGCCCGGGACCGAGGTCCACATCGCGCCGACCGCGGTGCAGCAGGCGGTCGCGCCGGGCGAACCCCCACGCACGCGCTGGCTGATCCCGTCCCCCGAGCTGCACATGAAGCGGCTCTTGGCCGGCGGCTCGGGCCCGATCTATCAGCTCACGCGGGTCTTTCGCGACGGTGAGCGCGGCCAGCACCACCGCGCCGAGTTCTCGATGCTCGAGTGGTACCGCCCGTGGGCCGGCATCGACGCGCTGATGGAGGACTGCGAGGCGTGGCTCAGCGAGCTCGCCCCCAGCGGCCAGGTCCCGTGGCAGGGGCGGACGCTCGATCTGCGGCCACCGTGGCCCCGCATCCCGTTCCTGTCCGCGCTGCGTGAGCGTGCGGGGGTGAGCGAGCCGGACCGGCTGAGCCCCGACGAGCAGCTCGCCGCCTTCGTGGAGCACGTGGAGCCGACCTTGGGCCAGCGAGGCCCCGAGTTCCTTGTCGATTGGCCCATCGCGCTGGCGTCACTGGCCCGCGCGAACCCGACGAACCCAGCCGTCGCCGAGCGATTCGAGCTCTTCTGCGGTGGCCTCGAGCTGGCCAACGCCTTCGGCGAGCTGTGTGACGCCGAGGAGCAGCGGCGCCGCTGCAACGCCGAGAACGACGAGCGCCGCGCCCTGGGGCTGCCACAGCTCCCCCTGGACGAGGCGTTTCTTCAGGCGCTGTCTGAGGGTTTGCCGCCATCGGCCGGCATCGCCGCGGGCATGGACCGCGTCGTGATGCTGCTGCTAGGCGCCGAGGACATCGACGAGGTCCTGACCTTCTGAAGGAGCTTTGGCAGCGGCCTCGGCGGCGAGCCGCTCTTGGTGGCGCGCCTGAATCTGCTTCATCAGCGGCATCATCAGGTTGAAGTCGATCCCCGCCTTCGCCGCGGCCGGCGTGAAGAGGAAGTCGACGAGGTAGAAGTCGCTGAAGACGTTGAGGCCGGGTGCTGCGACCTTGGCGTATCCGTCGAAGAAGAGCATCTGCTTGAGGATGAGCAGGAACTCGCTCGGCAGCGTGATCCCGTAGCGGTAGGCCACCCGCGTGGCCTCGGGCATGATCTCCTCGTAGCGGATCTCGGACATCGCCATGTCCACCAGCGGGCTGTAGACCGCGCTGAAGTCCCGGATGAGGCCGGCGCGGTCGATGGTCTCGCGGACGGCGCCGATCTCGATCATCACGTCGGCCAGCGCCTCGTAGTCCTTGGCCGCGAAGGCGAGGACGTAGCGCATCACCGTGTGGCGCTGCGCGTCGGTGAAGCGCCCGATGATGCCGAAATCCAAGAAGCCGCAGGCGGGACCGTCGGGCAGCATCATGAGGTTGCCGGCGTGGGCGTCACCGTGGAAGTAGCCGTGCAGCATCACCGTCAGCAACCACGCGCGCAGCCCCTTTCGCAGGTAGACCTCGGGGTCGATGCCGGCGGCGCGCAGCCCCTCGGGATCGTCGGCCTTGATGCCGAAGAAGCGCTCCATCACCAGCACGCGCTCGGTGACCATGCCCTCGACGGGGTTGGGCGCGCGGACGTCGGTAATCCCGTGCTGCGCCATGATCTGGTTGAACTCGCGCTGGTTGTCCGCCTCGCGACGGAAGTCCAGCTCCTCGTGGATCGTGCGGTCGAAATCCTCGATAACACCTGACAGATTTGCCAATCGCGCGCCCTCGAAGAGGCGCTCGAGCACGGCCGCTCCCCGGCGCATCCACCAGATGTCGGCGTCGACGGTCTCGGCGATCCCGGGACGCTGCACCTTCACGACGACGGCCGACCCGTCGTGGAGTCGGGCGCCGTGAACCTGGGCGATGGAGGCTGAGCCCAGC
>JAWKRR010000045.1:0-64383 GCA_041389525.1 Myxococcota bacterium
CGCCCACGACGGCGCCTCAGACCACCTCGACCACCTCGATGGCCTCAGCCCGCGCGGCCGCCATCAAGTAGTCGTGGTCGCTCGTGCTGATGGCCACGACCTCGATGACCATGTCCGGGAAGTGGCGCCGCAGCTCGTCCACCGCGACGAGGCTGGTCGGGTCCGTCATCCCGACGATGACCCGCTGCCCGTCGCGCTGCAGCGGCACCGCCCCGTAGTACTCAAGCATCTCCAGCGGCACCGCGGTCAGCAGCTCCGTCTGGTAGCCGAAGGACTCCAGGTGGATGTAGCGGTACTGGTCCTGGATGTTGGCGCTGTAAATCCACGCCGCCAGCGTCTTGCACATCGACAGCGACACCCGCGCCTCGCGGGCCAGCAGCGCCTCGAGGTCGGCGGCGTCGATGAGCAGGACCGACCCGTCGTCGTCGGCCCGAACGGTCGCGGTGCGGCTGAATCCCGTGAGGATGGCGATCTCGCCGAAGCAGGCCCCGCGCGCCATCCGCTTCACCAGCCGCCCAGCGCCCGTCGCGCTGTCCTCGACGTAGACCTCGACGGTGCCCTCAGCCAGCACATAGAGCGCGTCCGCCGGCGAATCCTGGCGAATCAGCACCTCTCCCTTCGCGATCGGCTTCAGCCGGCTCACCTTGGCCACCTCGAGCAGCGCCTCGCGCTCCAGGCCGTGGAAATAGCGCGACTCCTGGAGCAACTCGACCTTGCGCTCGGTCTCATCCACAGCGGGCCTCGATCACGTGATGGGGACGCGCGCCATCCTGGCACGGCGCGACCCGCCGGGGCAACGCGTAGGGGCCCGCCGAGGGCGGGCCCGCTTTCAGCTTTCAGCCTTCAGCCATCAGCCAGCGCCCAGCGCCCAGCAACGCGGCGCACGCGCGACCGCGGTGGAAACCACGCCGCGACGCGCCCGCCGGGCTGAGGGCTGATGGCTGAAAGCTAGCCGCTGGGTGCCGCTGAACCGCTGACCGCTATCCGCGTTGCTTGTGTTGGCGATTTCCGGTAGGCGGAAGCTCTCTGCCGGGCGCGTTTTGGGCTTCGGCGAGCGAGCAACCCGCCTTGATCGACGCGACCCCAGACCCCGGCGTCTGCCCGAGCTGCGGACAGCGCGGTGAGACGGGCACCCCGTGCTCCGAGCGGGTTTGCCAGCGGCGCGACTACCGGTACATCCCCGGCGAGCACGCCCAGCGCCTCGTGAAGACGGGGCCGCGCGCCACCAATCCCCTTATCGGGCAGGTGCTGGCTGGGTATCTGGTCGTCGACATCATCGGCGACGGCGGCTTCGGCTTGGTTTACCTGGCGCTGCAGCTCCCGATTCGGCGGCGGCCGCTCCAGGTCGCGCTGAAGCTGATGAAGCGCGGGCTGGCGGCCGACCCGGCGACGGGCGAGCAGGTGATGGGCAAGTTCGAGGGCGAGGCCGACGCGCTGGCCGCGCTCTCGCACCCGAACGTCGTGCGGCTGCTGGGCTACGGCTCGCACGAGGGCACGCCCTACATCGTCATGGAGTACGTCGACCACGCGCGGACGCTGCGCGAGGAGACCGCCCAGCGCGCGGCCCGCAGCGGCCACTTCGCCGCCGACGAGGTCGCGCACATCCTCAAGCAGGCGCTGCACGGGCTGGAGGCGGCCCACCGGCAGGAGATCGTCCACCGCGACATCAAGCCCGATAACATCATGCTGCAGGAGGTCGCGGGCGACCCGATGCTGGTGCGCCTGCTGGACTTCGGGCTGGCGAAGTTCGTCGACGAGCGCACGCGGACCTCGATGACCGCCGGCACGCCGATGTACATGGCGCCCGAGCAGCTTCGGCAGGGGCGAATCGGCCCGTGGACGGACCTCTACGCGCTTGGCGTGATCGCCTTCGAGCTGCTGACGGGCGAGCGCGCGTTCTCGGGGACCTACCAGGAGGTCTGCGCGCGCAAGCTGGACCCGACGCACGACCCACTGACCGACGCGCAGGCGGCGGCGCTGCCTGTGGCGGTCGCGACCTTCTTGCGGCGCGCGCTGGCGGGCGACCCGGAGGCGCGATACCGCTCGAGCGACGCCATGCGCGCCGGTCTCGACGAGGCCTTCGCGGCCCTGCGCGGTCCCGTCGCCGCGGCCCCCGTCGCGCTCGATGGCCTGATAACGCCTAGCGATTCGAAGCCTGAGGACCACGCCGAGGTCGGCGCGCTGGACCGCACGACGCCGGCCGGTGAGGGCCTCGCGACCCCGGCCCCCCACCTCGACGACGAGGCGTGGCTGAGTGCGGCGCCCACCACCGACTCGCGCCCCGCGCGGACCACCGCCCCCCAGGCCCAGCACGAGGCGACCAGCGTGGCCGCCGGCGGGCCGCAGCACAGCCGAGCCCGCGTGCTGGTCCTCGCGGGCGTTGGGCTGGCGGTGTTCTTGCTGATGGCCGCGTGGATCGCCCTCGGCACGGCGCCGAACGTCACGCGCTTCATGCTGGTGGGCGGTCCCAGCGTGGTCCCCGGCCTCACGGCGAGCTTTCGCGTCGGGGTCAGCGGCGGCGACGAGGACAACCCGGTGACGCCAGAGGTGCGCCGGGTGCGCGTGGACGGCTCGGCCATGCAGGGTGAAACGCGAGGTGCGGGCTGGCGAATCGTGCCGTTTCTGGTCCCGCGTAGCGCCAAGAGCGTCATCCGCCTGAGCTTCGACGCGTCCACCGAGGACGCCAAGTCGGCCATCGACGTCGAGATCCCGGTACAGCGCTTGGAGACCGCGGTGCCGCCCCCTCTGGACCCCGCAGCGAGCGGGCTGGTGACGGGAGGCAACCGCATCGCGGCGCTGCCCGAGTCGGGCGTCCTGGTCGCGGGCATGGAGAACCGGGTCTTCGTGCGGGTGCGCGACGCAAACGGCGTCCCGATGGACGGCGCGACGGTGCGTATCCAACACCCATCGCTCGACGGCGGCGAGGCGCAGCGGGTCAGCGACGCCAGCGGGCTGGTGGACTTCACGCTGCGCGCCCAGCAGATCAGCTACATGCTGCGGATCGACGTGCGCAGGGAGCGCGAGCAGTTCAGCGCGGAGATCGTGCTGAGCGCGGTGGGGCGGCAGATGACGCTGACGCCGGCCGAGGCCTCGACGCCCATCGGCGTAAAGCCGCGGGTGCGGCTGACCACCTGGCAGCCCGAGGCGCCGGTCTTCTGCGAGCTGCTGCTCGGCGACGTCGTGCTCTGGTCCGACGCCGTGCGCACCACGCTGCATGCGGCCGAGATCTCGCCCGACCCCCTGCCCATGGGACGCTACGACCTGCAGTGCTACGACCACGCGCTGTCCCCCGGCGAGGCCTACGCCAGCGTCCCCATCATCGTCGCCGACGGCGAGCCCATGGCGGCCGTCCTCGCCCACGTCCACGCCTCCGGCCTCTCCGAGCGCACCACCGCCTTCGGCAACGGCCGCGTCGCCCCCGGGCGCGCGTCGGACTTCTGGCTCTCGGTCCTGCGCCGCCCCCTCGTCGTCCCGCGCCTCATCGCCAACACCGGCCCCGAGGCCGAGCGCGCCATGGTGGCAGACCGCAAGACCAGCCGCGCCTACGTCGTCGCCGCCCTGGGCGTGGTGCTGGCCCTCTTCATCATCTGGCTGGTGGACGGTCTGCTGCGCAGCCGAATCGATTCGCGCGAGCGCCTGCGCGACCTGGCCCTGGACGAGACCAGCGGCCGGCCAGACCTCGGCGACGCCGGCCTCATCCGCGCGCGGCGGCTCATGGCCGTCCTGCTCATCGGCGGCGCCATCCTGGTCAACGGGCTGGCGATCTTCTGGCTGGTGCAGAGCCTGTTCTGACAGTCGGGAGCGGGCGATTCGAGAGCAGCCAGCCGGCTGCGCAGCGGGCGAGCAGGCCGTGCCCCGACGCGCGGACGGGCCGCCGTGGCAGATCGCCTCGCTCGCCCGCGGCGCCGCCCCGTGCCGCCCCAACGCGAGGGCCGTCGCGACGCTGGCAGCCGGCGAACATGCCGCGTTTTCAGCCACTTACCCGTGATGGCACGCATCTCGCTTACTCCATGGCGCAGGGACCCGCTCCCAGAGCCTGTCCCGAACGAGCGCTAGCCCCGGCCCCCCCTCGCCGGGCGGCGCTCCGAACCCACGCCACCGGGACCCCCTCTCATGCGCACCCTCCTCCCAATCCTCGCGACGCTGCTCCTGACGAGCTCCGCGACGGTTGCGACCGCGCGCCCGGTGGCCTCCATGACCGGCACCTACGATTCGTCAGGTGCCACCACGGAAAACGCGCGATTCGACGGGCTGGCGCGCGACGGCTCCGACCTCTCCCTGCGCACGACCGCGAACGTCCGGCTCACCTCGCGACACGCCGCGTTGCCCGCCATCATCGCTGGCTTCTCGGCGACCTGGACCCAAGGCCCGATGATCCTCGGCGCCGCCTGGGCCGGGCGCTTCATCGGCACCCTCGGCACGACGCCCGCGGCGGCCCGGAGCGGCGAACCCGAACCCCAAGGCGACGGCCGCTACGGCTGGAGCCTCTACGACGCCGGGCCCGAGCTCAAGCTCGCCTGGACCCTCGGCCGCTTCCGCCCCTACGTCGGGGCCGGCTTCGACCTGGTCTACGGCCGCCTCGACAGCCTCGGCGCCGAGGAGCGACCGGGCAGCGAGGATCCGCGCGGCCAAGGCCGCCTCAGCGACGACCGCTCCCCGCTCGAGAGCATGAACCCCACGCGCTTCCTCGTGCGCCCCCACGCGGGCGTCGACATCGCCTTCGGCCGCTCCAGCCTGGGTCTGCAGGCCGACTACGCCATGCTCTCTACCGGCGGCGGGTCGCGACCACCCCGCGAGACGGGCCCCGGCGTGCTGATCGTGACGGCGGCCTTCCGCGGGACCTTCTGAGTCGCTGAGCCGCCGAACCGAGGCGACGCCAGCCCGAATCGAGGGCCGCGAGCGCCTAGAACAGCGTGTAGACGAAAGGCGACAGCGGCGTCCCGGAGGCCAGCAGCAGCGCGCCGATGAGCACCATCACCACGAGGATCGGCGCCAACCACCACTTCTTCGTCTGGCTCAGGTAGTCCCAGAGCTCGGCCAGAAAGGTCTGGGAACCCGCGGTCTTGCTGACCTGCGCGAAGGCGTCGTCGTCGGGCTCTTTGGGGGTCGGGGTCATCTCGCAGCCTGCGTCAGTACGGTTTCAGATAGCGGCGCGGGTCGGTGGCTCGCGGGTAGGGCTGCCAGTAGCTCGGGGCGCTGCGATCGGGGCGTCGCCTCAGCACATCGCGACCGGCGGCGCGCATCGCGAGGCCCACCGGGGCGATGAGCAGCACATATATCACGAAGAGGATCACCGGGGCTGTGACGAGACCGATGGCGATCCCGAGGCCCATCCACGCGACGTAGACCGCGCGGCCCACCACCGGCAGCGGCGCCAGCAGCATCGCCGCGGCGCCCGCGATGGCGAGGCCTTGGGCGAGGCCGGGGCGCCCGGACCACCAGGCGAGCCCCGCGAAGAGGCCGAAGGCGACCAGCAGCGTCACGCCGAACACCAGGCGCGTGCGCAGGCTGGGGTCGCGGTCGATCTCGGCGAAGGCGGCGCGGCTCATGCTTAGTCCAGCTCGAATCGGGACAGCCAGGCCTCGCGGTCGACTTGGAGAAGGAACTCGGGCTGGCTTGCCTTGCGTAGCAGGAAATCCCCGATGACCAGGGTGTCCATGTCGGTGTGGAGGAAGCAGCGCAGCGCGTCGGCCGGGGTGTCGACGATGGGCTCGCCGCGCACGTTGAAGCTGGTGTTGACCAAGGCCGGGGTGCCCGTGCGGCGGTCGAAGGCCTCGAGGAGGCGGCGGAAGCGGCCGTGGCGGACGGGGTCGACGGTCTGGACGCGGGCGGAGCCGTCGACGTGGGTGACGGCCGGGAGCGCTGAGCCGAGGCCGCTCAAGCGCGCGAGCAGCTCGGCGTCGCCTGGGTCTTCGGCGGGCGTGGCGTCGATGACGGGCGCCACCATGAGCATGTAGGGGCTGTCGGCGGCCGGGCCCAGGGCGAAGAGGTCGTGGGCGCGCTCGGCCAGGACGGCGGGGGCGAAGGGGCGGAAGGACTCGCGCTGCTTGATCTTCAGGTTCATCGTCCGCTGCATCTCGGGGCGGCGGGCGTCGCCCAGGATGCTGCGGTTGCCCAGGGCGCGCGGGCCGTACTCGGCGCGCCCCTGAAACCACCCGACCACGTCGCCTTCGTCGAGGCGCTCTGCGCTCAGGGCCAGGAGCGCGGCCTCGTCGGGCAAGAACTCGTAGACGGCACCTGCCGAGTCGAGGGTCGCGCGGATGGACGCCGCGTCGTGGGCCGGGCCCAGCAGCGAGCCCTGCTGTGCGTCGCCGGGCGACACCACCCGCGGGCGCTCCATGAGCTGATGCCAGCAGAGCAGCGCCGCCCCCAGCGCCCCGCCCGCGTCGCCCGCGGCGGGCTGTATCCACAGGCGCTTGAAGGGCCCCTCGCGCTGCAATCGCCCGTTGGCGACACAGTTCAGGGCGACGCCGCCCGCGAGGCAGAGGTTGTCGAGCCCGGTCTGCTTGTGGATGTGGGCGGTGATGCGCTGCAGCACCTCCTCGGTGACCGCCTGAATCGAGGCGGCCAGATCCAGCTCGCGGCGGGTGATGGGCGACTCGGCCTCGCGCGCGGGGCCGCCGAAGAGGCCCTCGAAGGCCGCGCCGGTCATGCGCCGGCCCGTCTCGAAGGTGAACTTGTCCATGTCCAGCCGGAAGCTGCCGTCGGCTTTGAGGTCGATGAGCTCGTCGAAGATCTTCTGGGCGTAGACCGGGCGGCCGTACGGGGCCAGGCCCATCAGCTTGTACTCGCCGCTGAGGACCTTGAAGCCGCAGAAGGTGGTGAACGCCGAGTAGAGCAGGCCCAGGCTGTGCGGGAAGTTCAGGCTCTCACTCAGCTCGACCCGGCCGCCGCGGCCCACGCCCCAGGTGGTGGTCGCCCACTCGCCGACCCCGTCGCAGGTGAGGACCGCGGCCTCCTCGAAGGGCGAGGGGAAGAAGGCGCTGGCGGCGTGGGACTCGTGGTGGTCGGTGTAGACCACGGCCCCAGAATACCCAGGCAGCGCCTTGCGAATCGCGCGGCCGATGCGCAGCTTCTCGCGCAGCCAGGAGGGCAGCGCCAGGCGGAAATTGTCGAAGCTGAGCGGCGCGCGGGCCAGCCAGGTCTCCAGCAGGCGGTCGAAGGTGCGCAGGGGCTTTTCGTAGTAGCAGACGTAGGTCAAATCACCGGCCGAGATCCCCGCCTCACCCAGACAATAGGCGATCGCCCGATGGGGGAAGGCCGCGTCGTGCTTGACCCGCGTGAAGCGCTCCTCCTGAGCGGCCGCGACGATGCGCCCGTCGCCGAGCAGCGCCGCCGCGCTGTCGTGGTAGAGCGCTGAGATCCCCAGGACGTACTTCACCCAGCCTCCGCCGAATCGCACGCTAGCGCGGGCCGGGCTCACTGTGCCAGACCCCGCGGAGCGACGCCAAGGTCCCCGCTACGGGGCGCAGGCGGCCTGGCAGGCGGCCAGGTCGGCGAAGACGAGATCGCTGAAGCCGCCGGTCCCGCAGCAGCCGGGGCAGGTCCCGACGCAGGCCGTGCCGTTCCAGATGACGACGGAGGCGGCGTCGCAGATCTCCTCGACCCAGGACTCGTCGATCGCGGTGCAGGGGCCGGTCTCGGCGACGCAGACGCCGGGCCCCTCGTAGTCGAGGTCGCAGTCGGCGCCGCAGGGGCAGATGGCCGCGCCGTGGCAGGTCTTGCCGGCGGCGCAGTCCTTGTCGCGCCAGCAGCGGTGGTCGGCGGCGGGCGGGGCGAGGCAGACCTGGCCGACGCAGATGTCGTCGGCGCAGTCGGAGTCGGCGGCGCAGCAGCCGTTGCCCGCGGGTACGCAGGCGCCGGGGGTGTCCTCGAGGTCGCAGTCGGCGTTGCATGGGCAGACGGCGACGCCCTCGCAGAGCTCGCCGGCGGCGCAGTCGGCGCCGTTCCAGCAGGTTTTAGCCACGGTCGGGGCGGGCTTGCAGACGCCCTTGTCGACACCGGCGACGGCGCAGCGCTGGCCCGCGCCACAGGCCGCGTCGTTTGCGCAGCAGGGCGGCAGCGCCTCGCAGGTGCCGGCGTGGGTGATCTGACCGCAGTCGACGTCGCAGGGGCAGAAGGTGGGCGCGAAGCAGGCCTGGTTGACGCCGCAGTCGGCGACCGACCAGCACTGGCCGGCGGCCGGGGCCGGCAGGCAGACTCCCTGGCTGAAGGGGCCGAGGGCGCAGACGGAGCCCGAGGGGGCAGTCTTTCGCTGACGCGCAGCAGCCGGCCTGGAGCGCGTCGGGGCTGGCGTCACTCGCGGTGTCGGGGGCGGTGTCGGGGCCGCGTCGGGGGCCGCGTCGCCCGCGGTGTCGTTCGCGGTGTCGGAGACGCCGTCGGGCGTGGTCTCCGCGCCGAGATCGGCGCCCGAGTCGGCCGTCGTCTCGGCGCCCGCGTCGCCGAGCGCGTCGAGGAGAGACGTCGCCGCTGCCGTCCGGGCTCGTCCCGGCTCGGTGAGGCACAGGCCGGCAGCGCCGGGACGACCGAAACAGCGAGGAGATAGCAGGCGAATCGGGACTTCATCGGGACTCCGCAGCCGAGGGTGACCCCAAGAGAGCGGACCAACAGACCTCCCGTCGCGCCTGCTTGGCCGCGCGGCGCATGGCGGCGTTGCACCTCGTCGCCGTGCTACAGCACGACTCCTCGCCGCGTCTTGCCATGCACCACGGGGCCAAGCACTCGCTCGGTCCGCTCTGTTGATCCGCTCTCTACTCATTCCCGCCCGCGGCCTAAACCTTCACACAAACCCGACGCCTCGCGAAAAAGAGCAGCGCCAGCAGCGCCCACGCCGCGCCGCCGGGGGCTTCGCCGCCTGCGCAGGCGCCGCCTTGGACACGCTCGGTGGACACGGTGTCGGGTGCGGGCTCGGCCGCGGCGTCGACCTCGGCCGCCACGTCACCGGCGGCGTCCGCCTCGGTCTCGGCGGTGTCCGGGACGGCCTCCACCGCGGGCTCGGGGCCGGGGTCCGCGACGGGCACCACGCCGCCGATGGGCATGTGATCCCGCGCGTGCTTCGCGACCGCCACCTCGCCCGCCTTGCGCGCTTGGAAGTAGCGGGCCATCCAGAAGGCCCCCATCAGGTCGCCGCCGGGGTTGAGCTTGTCGCCGCCGCCGCCGCCGTTGACCTCGAACGAGTTCGAGCGGGCGTTGAAGTCGGAGGTCGGCCGGATGCTGGGATGCAGCGCCTCGGTGGCCAGCCACTTGCCGTTGGGCGCCTGCCCCTCGAGCGTGAGCAGCGTCTTGCCGTCGATGGCGAGGCAGAGCTTCGCCGTGATCTCGAGCGCGTCGCAGTTGGTCCGCGCCGTCTCCCAGTAGGGGCCGAGCGTGAACCCGCCCAGGTGGTCGGCGAGCTCGGCGACCAACGCGGGGTCGGTGCCGCGGTCGGTTGTCGCCAGGTAGAGCGCGTGCCACAGGGGCTGCTTGGCGAGCCGCGCCGTGTGGCTCTCGCCGGCCCGGTTCCACCAGCTGTCCTCGAGGTAGTCGCGCAGGTAGGCAGCGACGGTCTGGTCTTTCTCCAGCCAGATGGCCAGGAAGAGCACGACGCCGGTCATGTCCGGCACGTCGAAGTTCGTCTTCAACCCTTGGTACATATAGTCGATCGCGCCCGGGTCGGAGCGGTTCGTGATCTTCTTGGGGAACTCGCGCTCGCCGAGCAGATCTTCGTAGAGGAAGGCCTCCAGCCGCGGGTCGCCGGTGATGTGGTGCAGCCCCTTGATGATGCCCCAGGCCATGACCACGTTGAACATGTTGAAGGTGCCGCCATCGGGGGCGACGTAGACCTTCTCGAGCGACAGCGGGTTGAGGTCGTGGAAGAAGGTCGCCCGCTTGTCGGCGTCCATGATGATCAGGTCGTAGAGCGTGCCCGGCGACAGGCTCGCGGCGGTCTCGAGGCCGAGCAGGTCGCGCTTCTCCATCAGCATCTCGCCGACCAGGCGCGCGTCGGCCTGCATGCGGGCCACGAGCGTCTGGTCGATGTCCGGATCGTCCTTCATCGCCTCGTAGAGCAGCACCATGCCCAGCACCTGCCCGGAGAGCTGGTCTTTGGAGCAGGAGTCGATCCAGGTCCAGGTCCCCGGGGGCAGCACGCCGTCCGAGAGGTCGGCCCGCTCGCTGCCGTTGTCCTTGGGCGCCGGGAGTGGCTTTCCGTCCGATCCGAACAGGGGAATCGGGGTCTCCGGCGGGTCGGGGATCGGCGGGTCCGACGGATCCTCGGGCACCACGCGCCGGATCCCGCGAGCGACCAGCCCGCCGCCGCCGGTGACGACGTAGAAGACGTGCCACGCCTCCGCCGCGCGGACGACCCGCGCCCGGGCGACCGCCAGCGCCTCAGCCGACGCGCCCTCCTGCTTGAGCGTCATGTACTCGAAGGCCGTGCCCAGCAGCGCCACGCCCCCGAAGAACCCGAGATCCCCGTGCTCGCCGTAGGTCGAGACCAGCTCGAAGGGGTGCTTGCCGCTGTGGGTCTCGAAATCAAGCTCCGCCGACTGCGCCAGGTACGCGTCGATGCGAGCGCGCGCGTCGGCTCCGGCGCTGGTCGACAGCGGCGGGATAT
Organism: Myxococcota bacterium; assembly: GCA_041389525.1. Classification (GTDB taxonomy): domain Bacteria; phylum Myxococcota_A; class UBA9042; order PHBI01; family JACKFB01; genus JACKFB01. The sequence goes on from JAWKRR010000045.1 coordinate 10,595, forward strand.
GCGCGTTCAGCGACAGGCCGAAGGGCACCGCGTTGATGCCGTAGAACTGGCGCTCGTGCCGCGCCATCGACTCCTCCAGCACGGGGTTCGCGCCCGCCGGAAACATCGCCGCCGCGTGCGCCGTCCCGCCCGCCATCGCCAAAATCGCCGCCACCACAACCCATCGCGCTGTCATCCCGACCTCCCAATTCGACCGGCGGCAGCAAGGTATCAGAGGCGCCCGGTCGTGGGGCAATCGCATGTCGGTCGGTGGGTGATTTGCGGGTCCGGCGGCTGCGATTGCCCGCTGTCAGCCGTCAGCGTTCGGCGTTCAGCCGATCGACGCAGCCCGGGCGCATGGACCTGACCTCGAGCGCGCTTGCGCTGCCGCTGGGCTGATGGCTAAGGGCTGATGCCTGATGGCCAGCTTCGGGCAATCGCGGCGACGAGCCTGCTCCCGCGCACTGAATTCCACGCGATTGCCCACCCCCGCCGTGACAGAGCTTTCGCCACGAGCCTCGCTGGTCCACAATCCGGCGCGACCGCCACGGAGGCCTGAATGGACCCGCTCTACTACAAGATTCTCCACATCGCCGGCATCGTCTGGGCCTTCGCGGCCATCGGCGCCGTCGCGATTCACGCGAAAAACGGCGGCGACAAGGCGTCGAACACCTCGCGCGGCCTCGTCGGCGCCAGCCACGGCATCGCGCTGCTGCTGATCCTGGTCAGCGGCTTCGGCATGATCGCCAAGTACGGCTACGGCTTCCCCGGCTGGATCATCGCCAAGATCGGCCTGTGGCTGGTCATCGGTGGCTTGCTGGTGGTGCCCTACAAGGCGCCCCAGTCGGCGAAGGCCGTCTGGGTGCTCATCCCCATCCTCGGCGCGGTCGCGGCGTGGCTCGCGCTGGCGAAGCCGTTCTAGATCGCCGCCAGCCGGCTCGTCGGTCACCACGCGGCTACTACGGCGTCCAATCGTGGCACTCGAGGCCGTCCAGTCGTGCGAAGTGGCGGATGTTGAAGGTGGCGACAGCGGCAGGCAGCGCCAGGGCGATGGAGCCGATGACGAGATCCATGTCGCCAATCAGCTGTCCGTTTCGCTGAAGCCGCGCCTTCTGCTCGCCGAAAATTCGCGCGGCCTCCTCGGTCCAATCGCACCATTCGAGCGCATCACGGAGGCGCTGGTACTCGCGTGCGAGCAGGCGGCGCCGACGCGAGGCCGGCTCTAGTCTCTCAAGACCGAATCGGATCTCCGCGGCGACAGGAGCGCAGAGCACGAGCTGGTCTGGCGGGTGTTGGGCGAGCGCGCTCATCGCGCGAGGGTCCCGCGTCATCACCGCTGACACGGCGCTCGTGTCGAGGACGATCATTGAAACGGTGCCTCGTCCCGATCACGCCTCGAGGCCGCGATGGCGTCGTAGAACGAGCTCCCGACGGCGCGAAGCTCGGCAAGGTCTTCGGAGTTCAGGTCGCTGTCGCCGAAAAAGCCATCCGGCCACTCGCGGCGCTCTCGCTCAAGCAGCGCGAGGCAGGCGTCGATGACCAGCTTGTTTCGGCTGGTCTGCCGCTCCGAAGCCACGGCATCGAGACGGGCCAGCAGGCCTCTGGGAAAGTGGATGCTTGTGCTCGCCATGGGAGTCCCCCGGGGTGCGCGATACCAAACATGTTATAACCTATCCGGGCCTGTGAACAGGGACAAGGCGCCGACCGCTGCCGCGATCTTCTGACCGGCTGCGCTCTGCGAAATGGGCTGGGCCGCCACCCCTGGGCGAGCCGCGCATCGACGAACTCGGCGCGAGCCGGTTCCCGCTGGGCGGAGCGGAGGCCCCAGAGTAAGCTGGATCGGCTCCTTACGACTGCCGAGGACAGCCCATGACTGACGTCGCCACCGCCGATCTCTACGACGCGTTCGAGGACGAGGTGCGCGTCGCGGCGCCGATCTTCCGGGACTTCGGCGGGCGCACGGCCTTTTACGGCGCGATCGCTACGGTCAAGGTCCACGAGGACAACGTGCTGGTGCGCCGCGCCCTCGAGGCGCCAGGGTTGGGCCGCGTGCTCGTCGTCGACGGCGGCGGGTCCCTGCGCTCGGCCCTGGTCGGCGACCGGGTGGCCGCGCTGGCCCGCGACAGCGGCTGGGCGGGCCTCATCGTGTGGGGCTGCATCCGCGACAGCCGCGCCATCGCCGAGATCCCCGTGGGGCTCAAGGCCCTGGCGACCAACCCGCGCCGCAGCCCGAAGCACGGCGCCGGGCAGGCCAACGTGCCCGTCACCTTCGCCGGCGTGACCTTTCACCCCGGCGAGTTCGTGTACGCCGACGAGGACGGGCTGCTCGTGGCGGCGCGGGCGCTGGTCTAGCGCGGCGGCGCGGGCGAGCGGCGAATCGCGGCGCCGTGGCCCCGCGATTCGCCAGCTAGATCCTAGCGAATCTCGAGCAGCTCGACGTCGAACACCAGGGTTCCGGCCGGCGCGCCGGGACGCGAAGGCGTCTCGCCGTAGGCCAGCTCGCCCGGGATCCAGAAGCGGGTCTTCTCGCCGACGACCATGAGCTGCACGCCCTCGGTCCAGCCCTTGATGACCCGATTCAGCGGGAACTCGGCCGGGCTGCCGCGCTTGACCGAGCTGTCGAACATCTTCCCGTCGGTGGTCCAGCCGCTGTAGTGAACCTTGACCGTCTGGGTCTCCGTCGGGTGCACCTCGCCCGTGCCCTTCTGGAGGACCTTGTAGGACAAGCCCGAGGCGGTCTTCGTCGCGTCAGCCGGGGCCGCGGCCACATCGCTGGGGACCTCGACCGTGATGACGGGCTTGATGCTGATGAGCTCGACGTCGAAGACCAGCGTGCCGGCGGGCGCGCCCGGACGACGCGGGGTCTCGCCGTAGGCCAGGTCGCCCGGGATCCAGAAGCGGCGCTTCTCGCCGGGCACCATGAGCTGCACGCCCTCGGTCCAGCCCTTGATGACGCCATTGAGCGGGAACTCGGCCGGCTCGCCGCGCTTCACCGAGCTGTCGAACATGCGCCCGTCCGTGGTCCAGCCCGTGTAGTGGACGGTCACGGTGTCCTCGGCGGTCGGGTGCTTGTCGCCGGTGCCGGGCGACAACACCTTCGACGCGAGGCCGGAGGCGGTCTTCTCGGCGTCGGCGGGCGCCGCGGCCACGTCGGCGGGGGCGGGGATGTCGCCGGGCTTGGGCTCGACTGCGGCGGGCTTGGCGGGTTCGGCAGGCTTCACGGCCTCGGCTCCTTCGGCGGGCTTCGCAGCCTCGGCCGTCTTGGCGGGTTCGGCGGCGGGCTTCGCGGCCTCGGCGGCTTTGGCGGGCTCGGCCGGCGCGGCGGGCGCCGGGGTCTTCTCACAGGCGGCGCTGAACGCGACCGCGACCAGAACGACGGGGAGGATGATGTACTTCATGACGTCGGTCCTTGGGCCATTCAGTGGCGGGGGGGGCCGCGGAGTTGCGCCGCGGGCTGGCGAGCTAGTCGTGCTTGGGCTTGGGCTCGCGCGGGGTGACCTGCGACAGGCTGCGGCGCGAGCTGATCTCCCACATGCGCCCTTCGGTCATCTGGGGCGTGGGGAGCGAGACGCTGCGGCGGTTGTTGCCGGCGCCGAGGAGGCTTTCGATCATCTGCATGATGCGCTTCATAGCTGCGCTCCTTTTCCGATTGACTGCATGCGCGAGGTGGGCGCGGCATTTTGCATAAGCAGCCCCTGATGACAAGGACAAACGTCACCCAAACCGGGCGCTCTTCAGGCCGGAACTCGCCCGAATAGTGAGCCCACAGCACGCATTTCGGCGATCTTGGCCTCGAGCGGCGCCCAGTCGTCCGACGCCGCGATGGGGTCCCACAGGGCCTCGACCTCGTCGATCAGCAAGCCCACTGGCCGCTCGCGCCGCATCAGCGGGTCGTCCAGGCGCTCGGGGTTCGTCGGCTCGAAGACGTCGAGCCAGCGGCGCAGGCGCTCGAACGCGTCGCCCGTGTGCTTGGCGCGCTCGGGGCTGCGCTGAGCCCGCTCAGCGCTCACCGCCCCGCCGTACCAGTCGTGAAAGGTCTGATCGTAGCTGGCTTCTTGCTCGTGCATGTAGGTGAAGAGCGCCCGCACCAGGAGCCCGTCCTCGTCGACGCCTCGCGACGCGACGCCGAGCCGCTCGAGGATCCGCCGGTGAAAGGCCGCCTCGAAGGCCGGCGCGTAGCCGTTGAGGGCGGCGGCCAGCTCAGGCCCGGGCGCCAGCTCGCTCAGGGCCTCGGCCAAGCGCTCGAGGTTCCAGATCACCGTGTCGGGCTGGCGTCCGAAGGCGTAGAGCCGCGAGTGGTCGAAGTAGGCCGCGGTGAAGCTGGGGTCGAAGGTCGGCAGAAAGCGCCACGGGCCGTAGTCGAAGCTCTCGCCCGCGATGTTCATGTTGTCGGTGTTCAGCACGCCGTGGACGAAGCCCGCGGCCATCCAGCTCGCGGCGAGGTCGGCCGAGCGCAGCGCCACGTGGGCGAGCAGCAGCGCGGCCTCGGACCGGCCGTCGCCCGCGGCGTCCAGGGGCACCTCGGGGTAGTAGCGCTCGAGGCAGTAGCGGACCAGCCGCTTGGCGCTCTCGGCGTCGCGCTGCCAGGCCAGCCGCTCGAAGCTGCCGAAGCGCACGTGCGAGTGGCCCAGCCGCACCAGCACGGCCGAGCGGGTTGGCGAGGGCTCGTCGCCGCGGAAGAGCTGCTCACCGGTCTCGAACACGCTGAAGGTCTTCGACGTGTAAACCCCCCGCGCTTCGAGCAGCTCGGTCGCCATGATCTCGCGGACCGCGCCCTTGAGCGTCAGCCGCCCGTCGCCGCCGCGCGACCAGGGCGTCTGCCCGCTGCCCTTCGTCCCGAGGTCCAGGAGGCGCCCGTCGACCGGGTCGCGAAGCTGCGCGTAGAGGAACCCGCGCCCGTCGCCCAGGTTCGGGTTGTAGGAGCGGAACTGGTAGCCGTGGTAGCGCAGGGCCAGCGGCTCGCGCAGCCCGCCCGGCAGCGGCTCGAAACAAGCGAAGTGCGCCTCCCACTCCGCGGGTGTCAGCTCGCCCAGGCCGACCCGCTCCGCCCAGCGCTGATTGCGAAAACGCAGGATCCGCTTGGGGAATCGCGCGGGGGCGACCCGGTCGTAGAGGGCGTCGCCGAGCGACTCATGGTCGCGGGCGGGCTGGTAGTTCGGTGATACGGGCATGGCGCGTCGACGCCGAGGCTACTCGAAATCGACGCGCCGCGCCGCGAAAGCGAACTACTTGCAGAAGACCAGCTTGTAGCTGTCCAGGCCCGCGCTGCAGTTGGCGTCGATGCCCTGGGCGACGAGGCCCTCGCATCCCATCTTGACGTTGGCGTCGGAGATCTTCGCGCAGCACTCGGCGAGGTCCGCGCAGGTCGCCGTGCCGGAGCTCACGTCCGGGAAGGTGGTGCCGGTGTCGCCCGACGAGTCCGGCGTGCTGGTGGTGTCGGGCGTGCTGCTGTTGGGGCAGAAGTCGCACGAGCTGGGCGTCTTGCCGGCCTTGAAGTCGTCACAGCTCAGCTTCTCAAAGTCAGAAGCGCACTGGTCTACCTGGGACGACGAGACATCGCAGTTCGTGTTGCCGCTGCCGCCGGTCGTGACCGAGCACTGGCTGTCGCAGTCGATGGCGATCGGGCTCGAGACGCAGCTCGTGGACTTCTCGCAGGTGGCCTTGCAGAAGCGCTTGGCGGAGGCCGCGGAGACTTCGTCGTCGCCGCAGCCAGCGAACGCGAGAGATGCCACAGCGATGGAGAGCACAAAGATATTGCGGATCGTGGTCATGAGAGGGGCTCCGGGATGTAGATGAGTGCGGGGAGCGTAGATCGGCGCCTCCCGGACACGCAACTACAACAGACGAGCCGCGTAGCGCTGCATCGCAGCATCCTGCAGCGTGTTACTGCCACAACCTCTGCAGCGGCATTGCTTCTGGATTGCTGCGGCGCGCCTACCCCGTTACAGCGCGCAGATTTCGCGTGGGGTAGCGCCGAGCGCGGTCGGGTCCGGATTCGCGCGTGCGCTCGCTGGCGAAGCTGTCGGGGCTGGCACACTGCCACATCTCCTGCAGCTCGGCCGGGGCGGTGCCGTCGAGCAGCGCGCACGGCTCGACGAAGCGGTAGACCTCGTCGAGGCTGCGGCACTCGGTGGCCGAGGTGCGGCGCTGGATGTGGTGGGCGCGGATCTCCGCGGGGCCCTTGAGGCCGGCGGCGCCGATGAGCTCGAGGAAGGCGTGGATGGTGCCGGAGTGAAAGCGCGCGACCCGCTCGGACTTCAGCGTCGGGTCCAGGCCGCGATAGAGCTTCGGATCCTGGGTCGCGACGCCCACGGGGCAGGTGTTCTCGTGGCAGCGGCGCGCCTGGATGCACCCCAGCGCGAACATCATGCCGCGGGCCGACGAGCAGATGTCCGCCCCCAGCGCGATGGCGCGCATGATGTGGAAGCCCGACGCGATCTTGCCGCTGGCGATGACGGTGATCTCCTCGCGGAGGCCGGCGCCGACCAGCGCGTTGTGCACGAAGAGCAGCCCATCGCGCAGCGGCGCGCCGACAGAGCTAGTGAACTCCAGGGGTGCCGCGCCCGTGCCGCCTTCGCCACCGTCGACGGTGATGAAGTCGGGGGCGACGCCGGTCGCGTGCATCGCCTTGACCAGCGCGACGACCTCGGCCTGCACGCCCATGCACAGCTTGATGCCGATGGGCTTGCCGCCCGAGAGCTCGCGCAGGCGCTGGACGAAACGCAGCAGCCCGCGCGGCGTGTCGAAGGCGCGGTGGGCCGGCGGCGAGATGACGTCTTTGCCCATGGGCACGCCGCGGATGGCCGAGATCTCGGGCGTCACCTTGCCCGCAGGCAGGATGCCGCCGTGGCCGGGCTTGGCACCCTGGCTCAGCTTGATCTCGATCATCTTCACTTGGGGGCGCGCGGCCTCCTTCTCGAAGCGGTCGGGGTCGAAGCCGCCGTCCTCGGCGCGGCACCCAAAATACCCAGTCCCGATCTGCCAGATCAGGTCGCCACCGTGGTGCAGGTGGTGGGGGCTGATGCCGCCCTCGCCCGTGTTCTGGGCGAAGCCGCCGATGCGGGCGCCCTCGTTGAGCGCCAGCACGGCCGTCTTCGACAGCGCGCCGTAGCTCATCGCCGAGATGTTGAAGTGCGAGCTGAGGTAGGGCTGCTTGCAGGCCGGGCCGCCGACGTGGACGCGGGGCTCGATGTGGGGCGGCGTCACCGGCGCCAGCGAGTGCGCGATCCACTCGTAGCCGACGCGGTAGACGTCGCGCTGGGTGCCGAAGGGGACGGTGTCGTTGACGCCCTTGGAGCGCTGGTACACCACCGAGCGGGCCTCGCGCGAGAAGGGCATGCCGTCGGTGTTGGACTCCACGAAGTACTGCTGAATCTCCGGGCGGAAGGCCTCGAGCAGGTAGCGCCCGTGGCCGATGACCGGGTAGTTCCGCAGCAGCGAGTGCTTGCGCTGCAACACGTCGTGGACGCCGACGCCGATGAGGGGGACCGCCAGCGCGAGGGCCCACATGGCCGGCGGCCAGTAGACGCCCCACAGGACGATGCCCAGCAGAGTGGTCGGAGCGAGCAGATAGAAGAGGTGGCGAACCACGGCAGATCCCTGCATGACGACGTAGCGGTCGCAGCGAGGGGATCCACGGGAGGATCTGCGGCCCGCTTGAATCGCGGGTTTCAGATCGTTGTGCGTTGCGATCGAGACCGCGAGATCAACGCAGGATCAGGGTCGCTTCGCCCGCGCTGGTGGTGCGGACGCGGAGGATCCCGTCCTGCCAGGTGGTGCAACCTGTGACACCCGTCAGCGTGGCCTCCGGGCCCGTCGGGTACAGGCGCGCGGGGGCGGCGAGCTCGGTGGTGCCCTCGGTGGCCTGCCAGACCAGGGTCGCGTGCAGGGTCGCGCGGTCGAAGCTGAACGAGGTGATCTGGCCGGCGACAGCGCTGGGGTAGACGCGGATGGCCTCCAGCGCCGACAGCGCCTCCTGGCCGTCGAGACCGACCAGGCTCATGCCTTCCTCGTTCCACTCGTCGGGCGTGTCGGAGTACTCCCAGACCGTGCCGTGCAAGAGCTCCTCGTCCAGCACATCCCAGACCGCGCGCGAGTAGGTGCTGACGCCGCCGCCGGTGCGCGGGATGCCGAACTCGCCGATGAGGACTGGCAAAGTCCACGCCGCGCGCTGCTTGGACCAGTTCGCGACGGCCTTGGCGACCGCGGGGTCTCCGTCGCCGGCGATGAAGATGGTCTGGTCGTAGAAGTGCGGCGCGAAGGCGAGGTCGTCGCCGGTCGGGCGGGCCAGCGAGGTGGTCTGCTTGGTGGCCTCGACCCCGGTGGAGTCGAAGAAGATCAGCGCCCCCGGAGCCTCGGCGCGGATGGCGGCGGCCATGCGGTTGATGAAGGGCGTCAGGACCTGGGGCGCCCACTCCTCGACCTTGGCGCTGCCCTCGGCGGGCTCGTTGAGCACCTCGAACCCGATGACGGCCGGGTGGGTCCACATGCGCTTGGCCATGAAGCGCCACATGGCCTCCATGGCGTCCTGGATGCCGTCGGTGTTGGCCCAGAGGCGGTCGAAGGCCAGCCGCTGCTGGGGGTCGATGAAGTAGCCGAGAAACCAGGTCTTGCAGTCCTCGGGGCGCTCGGGGATGGGCTGGGGCAGGGTCCACAAGGGGAAGCCGTCGCCGCAGTAGGGCCGCGCGAAGAGGTCCTGGTGGAAATCGACGATGACGCGGATGCCGTGGGCGCCGGCGGCGTCGACCGTGGCCTCGTAGCGGGCCAGCCAGGCCTCGTCGAAGGTGCCGCGGGTGGGCTCCAGGGCCTCCCAGGTGAAGGGCATGCGCGCCGTCCGGAGGCCCCACGAGGCCATGCGCGCGAAGTAGCCGTCGGCCGCCGCCGTGAACTCGGCCGGGGTCGCGCTGGCGCTGAACTGGAATGGGAAAAAGGGCGGCAGCTTCGAGCGACCGCCGGTGTTGGCCCCGCGCAGCATGACCTCGCGGCCCAGGGCGTCGCGAAAGCGCGTGCCGTCGATGGTCAGGCGCTGACTTGGGAGGTCGGGGGCGGGCGCGCAGGCCGGGGCGGCGGTGTCGCCCGTGTCGCCCGCGTCAGGCGACGCGTCAGGCAGGTCCGGCGACGCGTCGATCTGCGAGTCGCCGACTGTGTTTTTGACGGTGTCGTCGCACCCGGGCGCAGAGAGGAGCGCGAGGCCACTGAGCAGGACGGCGGCGGGGAATCGCTTCATGGGCTGGCTCCACTTTGGTCTCTTGCGTGCGAGATCCTGCACGATTCTGGCAGGACTTGTCTCATGGTTGTGGAGTCACTTTGGTTCGCGCAAAGACGCCAAGACGCAAAGGAGGGCGCGTTCTTGGCGCCTTGGCGTCTTTGCGCGAATCGCTTGGTTCTGGCTCCGCCACGTTCGGAGGGATGACCGCATCAAACCCGCCGCGCAGGGTTATAGTCGCGGCCCCGGTTTGAGAGGATGGCGGCGTGCGGAGCGGCTGGTGGATGCGGATGGCCGCCCTGTGGGGCGCGCTGATAGTCGCGAAGGCGTGCGTCGTCGCGTTGCGCGTCGCCGACGGTGGCGGCGGCGGCCTGGCGAGCTGGCTCGCGCCCCTGGGGCTGCTGCACGAGGACGCGCTGACCGCCCTCGCCTTCTCGGCCTGCGACGGGCTGCTCCTGCTCCTGGCCCGGCGCTCCAAGCTGGCCGCCCAGCTCTTCGACGGCGTCGCCTGGCCGCTGCTGGTCGCGATCGTCGCCTACTCCGCCCTCAACGTCCCGGTCGCCCGCGTGCTGTCGACCCCGCTGACCTACCCCATGCTGGCCGCCGTCGGCGGGGCGCTGGGCGACTCGATCACCCGCTACCTCACGCCCTCCAACCTCGCGGCCATGGCCCTGGTGGTCGCCGCGGCCCCCGTCGCAGCCCTCGCCGCGCGCCGCCTCCCCGCGCGCGCCCTCGCCCTCGCGCTGGCGATCACCCTGCTCCCGCCTACCCTCTTCGGCGCCGCGGCGCTCCGCACCCTCGACACCTTCGGACTCCACCGCAGCGCCGTCGCCACCCTGCTGCGCACCACCTGGCGCGACCGCTACGCCGCCCCCCCGCTCGCCTCAGCCCCCACCGACGCCGCCGCGCTGCCCGCCGAGGGCCCCCACCTCGACCTCCGCCACCTCGAAGGCGCCGCCCGCGGCAAGAGCGTCATCTGGGTCGTCCTCGAGTCCACCGGCGCCCGCTTCATCTCGCCCTGGGGCACCTCCCCCGCGGGCCACGACCCCATGCCCAACCTCACGCGCCTCATGGACCGCGCCCTGGTCTTCGACTCCGCCTACGCCGCCTACCCCGAGAGCATCAAGGGCCTCTGGTCCTACCTCTGCGGCGCCTACCCCGTCGCCTCGACCGCCGCCGACCGCTACACCCCGACCCGCCGCCCGGCCACCTGCGCCGCCGCCCCCTACGCCGCCGAGGGCTACGCCACGGCGCTCTTCCACTCCGGCCGCTTCGTCTACCTGGGCATGCGCCACATCGTCGATTCGCGAGGATTCGACGTGCTGAAAGACGCCGGCGACATCGGCGGCCAGTACGCCTCGAGCTTCGGCACCGACGACGCGTCGACCGCCCGCGCCCTGCTCGACTGGCTGGCCGGCCTCCCCGAGCACAAGCCGTTTTTCGCCTTCTACATGCCCATCGCCGGCCACCACCCCTACCGCACGCCGGGCGTCGGCCCCCGCCCCTTCCCACAAGCCACCGAGCGCGACGCCTACATCAACGACCTCTTCGCCGGCGACGCAGCCCTCGGCGCCCTCTACGACGGCATCGCGGCTGCCGGCCTCGCCGACGACGTGGTCTGGGTCATCATGGGCGACCACGGCGAGGCCTTCGCCGAGCACGAGGGCAACCTCGCCCACAGCCTCTACATCTGGGAGGAGAACGTCCACGTCCCGCTGGCCTTCGTGCTGCCCGGCGCGCTCAGCGCCCAGGTCCGCGCGCCGCAGATCACCAGCCTCATCGACGTGCTGCCGACCCTCGCCGCGCTCACCGGCGTCGCCCCCGCCCCCGACTGGCAAGGCCAGAACCGCCTCCAACCCAAACCCGGCGTCGCGCGCTTCTACACCGACCACGGCACCTGGCAGATGGGCCTGCGCCAAGACCGTTGGAAGTACATCCTGGACGCCGAGAGCGGCCGCGGACGCCTCTACGACCTCCAAACCGACCCCGCCGAGACCAAGGACCTCGCCGCCGACCACCCCGAGCGCGCCGCCGCCTACGAAGCCGACCTACGCGCCTGGCACGCCAGCAACGCCGCCCACTTCGTCAACGACCCGCCAGCCCCCACAGCGGACGCCCCATAAGCACCGGGTCGCCGGCCGCCCCGAAGGTCTCAGCCACGACCCCGGGCGGCGCCAGGAGGACCACGGTCGACCCGAAGCTGAAGTGCCCTAACACGCTGCCCGCGTCTCGGTGTTCGGAGAGGATCTCGGGCTGGCGCTTCTGCCACCGCCGCTGCTCCAGGCCTTCGAGGTGGATGCCGCCGATGAGGCTCGCGCCCACCAGCACGAGCAAGATCTCCGGGCCCGAGTCCAGCCGCAGGCGCAGGACGGCGCGCTCGTTGCGCTCGTAGACGCGCGGGATGTGGCGCAGGGCGGCGGCGTTCTGCGGGAAGGTGCGGCCCGGCAGCCAGCGCACGTCCACCAGCGTCCCGGCCGCGGGCATGTGGATGTGGTGGTAGCCGTCGGGGGTGAGAAAGATCGTGGTCCAGGTGCCGCCGTGGAGCGCGGTCGTGTCCAAATCGTGCAGGCGCCCGTTGACGATTCGGTCGATCGAGAGCGGGTGGCCCTTGACCAGCAAGAAGCTGTCGCCCGAGATCGCGCCGTGGCCCACGAGCTCGCCGTCCACGGGGCTGGCGAAGCCCGCGGCGAAGGGCCGCGCGCCCGGGCGCAGGCGGCGCAGGAAGAAGCGCTCGACCGTGGGGAAGGGGCCGGGCTCGAACTGGGCCAGGTCGATCTCGCCGCGACGCACCCAGTGGCGAATCGCCGACGCCACCAAGGGCTTCGGGTGCTCGACGCGGGCCAGGTGTGCGACGCAGCGACCGAGCAGGCGCTGAGGCGCGAAGCGGTAGGCGCGGAGGAAGGCGGCGCTGCGGTGCGGGCGCCAGCTCACGCCGTGGACGTGGAGGCGCCGCCCACAGCGACGAGGCGTTTGCCGAGCAGCAGGCGGCTGATGGGCTCGGCGGGGAGGCCGCGGGCCTCGCGGTCCCAGGGGAAGGCGTGGACCAGGCGCGGGACGGGGCCGGGGCGAAAGAGCGCGTCGCGGTCGCCTTCGAAGGCCAGGGGGACCACCACGAGCTCGGCGGGATCGGCCTCAGCGCTGGCTGAGGCGCCGGGCCGCCAGACGCCATGGCGGAAGCGCACGCGGGGCTCGGTGAGGCCGCGGGCGGCGAGGTGGGCGCGGGCGCCGTCGAGGTGCGCGGGCTCGGCGTCCAGCAGGACGAGGGTGGCGTCGGGCAAGAGCTCGGCCAGGGCCAGGGCCGTGCGGGGGAAGAGGCCGCCGCCGACGATGAGCACGCGCGTCGGCGGCGTGGGGCTCACGCGCGGGAGCAGCCGGCCCAGGGCGCGGGCGTGGGTCTGGACCAAGAAGCGCTGGACGGGCGGGCTCTTCAGGGCGAGGCGCTCGAGCCAGGCGAGGACGCGGCCGCGGGTGCGGCCCGGCTCGGCCAGGAAGATCCGCATCATGGGGGCGCGGGCGGAGACCGGGGCGCCGGCGAGGCGGGCGGCGGGCAGCTTCGACCAGTGGCGCCGGGGCGATTGGTGGTGCTCGGCGTGGTGGCCGTCGTTGAACCAGACCGCGTTGTGCAGCCAGCCGTAGGTGCTGACGCCATCGGAGAAATCGAGGTGCTCGCGGCGGTGCTCGTAGCGGCCCTGCAGCGCGCAGAGGCCGAGGCCCACGGCCAGGCCGGGCAGCAGCGCGGCGGCGAGGAGCAGCGGCGCGAGCCAGGCGAGCAGGCCGAGGCAGGCGAAGACCAGGGCGAACTCAGTGAGCAGGCGGCGGCCCAGGCGCAGGCGCGGGGCGACGCCGGCGTGGTGGGCGAGGTGGCGATCGCGCCACAGGGTCTGCGGGATGGACAGCGTCGCCGTGAGGAAAAGAGCGAGGCCGCGGTTGGCGGATCGCGAGGTGAAGAGCGGGTTGTGCAGGTGGTTGTGGGCGATGGTGTTGGAGCCCCACCAGACCCACAGGGCGTAGCCAGCGCCCCACGCCGCGAGCCCCGCGGCGCCAGCGCCCAGCGCGAGGGGGGCGGAGGCCGCGAGGAGGCCGACGGAGGCCGGGGCCAGCAACGCCAGCCCGAGATCCTTCGGCGAGTGAGCAAAGACCCGCGCCGGTGGCTTCTCGACCCGCTCTTCAGCGAGGCCGGCGCGGGCGTCGATGGTCATCGCGCGTAGCGGCGACGGGTCACGACGAGCAGGGCCAGGGCCACGGCCCACGGCCAGACCGGGGCGCTGTCGGGGGCGCCGCCGCAGCCGACGCCGCCGGCGACGCCGTTGTCGGGCGTGCCACCGCTGGTCGGCACGTCGCCCGCGGTCGAGTCGGGACCGGGGCCGGTGACCTCCGGCGTGCTCGTGTCGGGCGTGCTCGTGTCGGGCGTGCTCGTGTCGGGCGTGCCGGGGACGTCGACCGAGGGCACGTCGATGAGGGGCACGTCGATGAGGGGCACGTCGAGCGCGGGCACCGAGCCGTCGGGGCCCGCGTCGGAGTCGGTGATCGCGTCGCCAGGGGGCGAGGTGTCGAGGGTGGCGTCCGGGCCGGGGCCCGGGTCCACGTCCTCCCAGAGGTCCGGCCCGTCGCCCACGGCGTCACTGATGCCGGTGTCCACGGTCCCATCGACCATCGTGTCCGGCGCGGGGCCCGCGTCCACATCGAGGACCGCGTCGGGCGGCACGTCCCAGTCGACGTCGGGGCCGGGGCCGCCGTCCTCGTCGCTTCCGTCCCAGTCTACCCAGGTGTCTGAGCCGTCGGTGTCGAAGGCCCAGCCGTCGGGGAGCGCGTCGAGGTCGATGTCCGCGTCGAAGGGCGGGACGTCCCAGATGTCGAGGTCGGGGCCGCCGTCGAAGGCGCCGCCGTCCACGTCTTCAGAGGCGTCGGGCATGGGGCCGAGATCGGAGTCGGGGCCAGGGCCCGCGTCGATGTCGACCTTCACGTCGACGGCGACGTCGATGGCCACGTCCACGTCGATGGCTACGTCGACAGCCACGTCGGGCAGGGGGCCGATATCCGAGTCGGAGCCGGCGTCGGTGTCAGGCATGGAGCCCGCGTCCACGTCAGGGCCCGGGCCCGCGTCCTCGCCGACCTCGGGGCCGGGGTCGGGCATCGGCGGCGGCGGCTTCTGCACGTAGGCGGCGTTGAGGACCTGGCAGGGCGTGAACCCGGTGACGACGCCGCTGCCGAAGGGGTAGACGTCCACGGTCCAGGTGTCCGCGTAGAGCGGCTGGATCAGGCCGGGCGGCACGTCCTGGCTACCCCAACCGACGCAGTCGTCGCCGTCATCGCCCTGGATGTTGTTGGCGATGTCGTCCCACTCCATCAGGCAGGTCTGCGCCATCCCAGCCGGGCACTGGTAGTGCATCGCGCCCCAGCGCGGCACCGAATATTGGACGTAGACGCCTGGCTTTTCGGGGGATGCCTTGTCGATGAAGGCCATCATGAAGCCGGTGATCGTGACCGAGGGCTGCTTGGTGTCGGCGCCCTCGACGACGACGGTGTCGGGGATGGCCCAGACGCTGACCGGGAAGGACGCGAGCGCGGGCGCGGCGAGCGCGAAGGGGGCGAGGACCAGGAGGCCCAAGGCGAGGTGGCGTGGCAGCATGGGGACTCCGAGTCCGAGAGAGCGCCCGCAGATTAGCAGGGCGTCGAGTTCAATTCGACATCGGCCGCCGCGTCGTCGAGAAAAGCGACGGGGTGGCGCGGCCGTCGCCAGTCCCGCGCGCCGAGATCAGCGGTCGATACGCCGCGTGGCCGCGCGGTAGCGCTCGTCGGAGCGCGACGCGGCGAGGTCGAGTCCGCCGACGGCGACGAAGCGCTTGATGGCGTCGAGCTCGCCCTCGTCCAGCCACATCCCGTGGCTCTGGCACTCGTCGACGATGACGCCGCTGACCTCGCCGAAGTTGCGGCGGGTCATCATGTTGGAGCACATGGGGCATTGCCGGTAGACGACGCGGTCGGGCAGGCGCGCCATGGCACGCACGGCGCGGCTGATCTCGGCGAGGTTGGGGCGGTCGAAGAGCGGTCGCTGGGTGAGCGCGCCCAGCTCGTCGGGTTGCAGCCACAGGCCGTTGCAGCTGGGGCACACGTCCAGCTCGACCTGCTGGGGGCCGACGAGGCGCGGCTCGGTGGGGGTGCGGCAGTCGGGGCAACGCACGCCCGAGGCGCCTGACTGGGTGACCGGGCGGGGGATTCGCGTGCCGGGGGTCGTGAGCGGGCCGCTGCCCATGATGCGGTCCAGGGCGTCGAGGGCCACCAGGGCGCTGGAGGGGCGGGCGGTGAGGTCGGGGTCCATCATGGCCCCGATGAATCGCGCGATCCGCGAGCCGCCGCCGAAGATCCCGGGGTACTGCTCGGCGATGGACGCCTCGGACACCGGCGCTGGCGCGTGGCCGCTGACCATGTGCAGCAGGGTGGCGCCGACGCCGTAGAGGTCGTCGATGGGGGTGGCCGTGCCGGGCACGTACTCGGGGGCGTGGTAGCCGAGGCCGCCCATGTAGTCGTCGGCGCCGACGACCCGGGCGCGCAGATCGGCGTGGATGAGGCCGGGGTTGAGCAGGACCACGCGCCCGTCGGGGCGCACCAGCGTCATGTTCGAGCGCACCGAGCCGTGGGAGAGCGGCGTCGCGCGGTCGTGGAGGTAGGCCAGAGTCGCCAGCATTTGCCTGGTGATTCGGAGGGCGAGGTCGGGGGGCGCGGGGCCGAAGGTGCGGATGAGGTCCTCGACGGTGCGGCCGCCGACGTACTCCTCGACCACCCAGACGCTGGCGGTGGCGCGGCGGTCGACGACCATGAGGTCGAAGAGGCGCGGGAGGCCGGGGTGGTCGATGTCGCGGAAGATCGCGGACTGGCGCGTGAGCTGGACCTCGGCCTCGGCGCTCAGGGGTTCGGCGAGTCGGTAGACCCGGGCGGCGTGGAGCGCGCCGCTGGCGAGCTCCTCGGCCAAGAAGACGAGCATCACTCCGCCCATGTCGAGGCGGCAGACCGGCTGATAGCGTCCGTTCGACGCCTTCGCGATGGACTCACCCGCGAGCATCCTTGGCCCCCACGCTGCTCAGGATGAAAGAACGCTACCAGACCCGGCGGGCGGCGCACAGTCGGGCTTCCATCGTCAGCCCCGAGAGGGTAGCAAGGGCGTCCGTCGTCGGAGGGGATCGCTGATGAAACGTATCGGTAACAGGTCGATCGTGGTGGTTTGCGCGTGGGCCGCGCTGGGGTGCGCTGGGGGCACCGAGGCCGCGGGGGACGCCCAGGGGCGCGACGTGGCCGGGGAGCTCGTGCTGGACGCGGGCTCCGACGCCGCCCCGGACGCAGGCAGCGAGCTGCCGCCCATCGTCGAGGAGGGCACGATCGTGCGCTTCGACCTGGACGAAAACCTCGACAGCGCCGATCACTTTTACGATTTCCCGTGGCCGTCCGACCTTCGGCTGACCGAGGCCGGGACGCCGGCGATGACGCGCATCCCGTCGCCCGTCGGCGTGGACCTGATCTCGGCGATTGTGGCCATCAGCGACGAACGGCCGGGCTTCTCGGTGACCCCGGTCGCGTGGTTCCGCTTCTCGGCGGCCCCGGCCCCGCGGGAGCGCGCCGACATCCTCGCGGCGGACGCGGCCTCGCCGATCCTGTTGGTGGACGTCGACCCCGACTCGCCCGAGCGCGGCCGGCTCTACCCGCTGGTGGCGGCGACCCTGCCCGGCGACGCCTGGGTCCCCGAGCACCTGCTGGCCGTCGCGGCGCGGCCTGGCTTCGTGCTGGCGCCCGACCGCACCTACGCCTTCGTGGTCCGGCGGTCGGCCAACGACGCGGCGGGGCAGCCCTTGGGCGTGGCCGCCGACCTCCAGCGTCTGGCGCGCGGCGAGGTCCCGGCCGGCGCGCGGGGTGCTGCGGCGGCTGAGCTCTACGCGCCGCTCTGGCCCACCCTCGACAGCCTCGGCGTGCCGCGCGGCGAGGTCGCGGCGGCCACGGTGTTCACGACCGGCGACGTCGTGGCCGAGACCGCGCGGCTCAGCGACGGCGTGCTGGCCGACTACGACGCGACCATCGCGAACCTGCAGGTGGATCCCGACGACGGGGCCGACCACCCGCGCTACTGCGAGCTCGTCGGGACGCTGACCGTGCCGCAGTTTCAGCGCGGCAAGGCGCCCTTCGACACCGAGGGCCTCTTCGAGTTCGCCGCAGACGGCAAGCCCATCAAACAGCGTGATGAGAGCGTGCCGATCGTCGTGACCATGCCGCGCGCGCCCATGCCGGCCGGCGGCTACCCGCTGGTGCTCTACTTCCACGGCTCGGGTGGGCTGGCGGGCCAGGTGGTCGACCGCGGCACCATCCCGTCGGCGGGCGCCGCGGAGACCAAGGGCGAGGGGCCGGCGTTCGTGCTGGCCGCCCACGGCTTCGGCGCGGTGGGCTCGGCGCTGCCGGTGAACCCCGAGCGCGTGCCAGGCGCCAGCAGCATCGCCTACCTGAACTTCGCGAACCTGGGCGCCTTCCGCGACACCTTCCGCCAAGGCGTCATCGAGCAGCGCCTGATGCTGGAGGCCCTGGACTCGATGGTGATTCAGCCCGAGATCGTGGCCGCCTGCACCGGGATGACGCTGCCGGAGGGCGAGGCGGGGTATCGGTTCTCGACGACGCGGATCACCGCGCTCGGCCAGTCCATGGGCGGCATGTACGTCAACATGGTGGGCGCTGTGGAGCCGCGGATCGAGGCGGTGGTGCCGACGGGCGCGGGCGGGCTGTGGAGCTACTTCATCCTGCAGACGACCTTGCTGGACGCGGGGCCGCTGCTCGCGCTGCTGCTGGAGGCCGACAGCGACCTGAGCTTTCTGCACCCGGCGCTGCACACGATGCAGACCG
Organism: Myxococcota bacterium; assembly: GCA_041389525.1. Taxonomy (GTDB): domain Bacteria; phylum Myxococcota_A; class UBA9042; order PHBI01; family JACKFB01; genus JACKFB01. Next base: position 28,656 of record JAWKRR010000045.1, read on the forward strand.
CGTGGGAGCCGGCCGAGCCCATGGTCTACATGCCGCGGCTGGCGAAGCGGCCCCTGCCCGGCCACCCGGTGCGACCGATCTACGAACCCATCGGCGAGGGCGACTCGTTCTTCCCGACCGTGGTCTACGACGCCATCGTCCTGGCCTACGAGCACCCCCAGGCCGGCGAGTCGGTGTGGCCGGCGATGCAGCAGAGCCTTGCGCTGGCGGGCCTGGACGGGTTTCGGGAGTACCCGGTGCGCGACAACCTGCGCAGCGTCGACGGCACGCCCTACACCGGGATCGTCGTGCAGTACGAGGGCGACGGCTGGTCGGACCCGCACACGATCTTCACTCAGCTCGACGCGGTGAAGTACCAGTACGGCTGCTTCCTCGAGACCTTCCGCGAGACCGGTGTGGCCGACGTGTTGGCCCCCGCGCCGCTCGGCACGCCGTGCAGCGGGGGGCTCTGATCCAGAGTCCCTTGCGTCCGAGATCCTGCCTGTGTCTGGCTTGAGTCTGGCCAGACTTGTCTCACGTTTGCGGGGTCACTTTGGTTCGCGCCAAGGCGCCAAGACGCCAAGGACGCGCGTTCTTGGCGTCTTGGCGTCTTGGCGCGAGCCCCTTGGTTCTGGCTCCGCCAGGTCGGGACTGCCTGACTACTTGATGGTCACGGTGCCGGTCGGCGACGCCGCGGACTTGTTGTCCATGGACTGGGTCGCGGGCTTCGCCACCGCGCCGATGCTCATGTGGACCAGGGGCTTGAGCGCGAAGGGCGCCGGGCTGTCGTCGGGGTCGGGCTCGACGCTGATGACGGCCGCGTAGCCTGCGGTGAGGTCCAGCGCCGGGGTGATGAAGTCCTGGCCAGGGAAGGGCGGGCCCGCGCCATCGGGGCCCGCGGTCGGGCCGGCGGCGTCGCTGTCGGTCATCGCCGGGTCGGTGAAGCGCCCCGTCGAGATGGGGCCCGCCGCACCCGCGACCCAGCCCTCGTAAGCCCAGCCGGCAGGCAGGGTCGGGAGCACGAGGCCCGGCGACATGCCGGCGTCGCCCGGGACCAGCCACCAGATGCCGTGGTTGTCGTCGTCCTCGGTGGTCGTCGAGGGCGTCGCCAGGATGTAGCGGCCGGTGGCGTCGGCGAAGTCGGTGCCCAGCGCCGCGCCGTGCTTGGTGGTCAGCGTGGCGACGCCGCCCGCGATGTCGCCCGCGAGGACGTGGGTGCTGGACGGCGCCGGGTCGTCGCCGACGCCGGGCTCGACGGTGAGGATGTACGCGGTCGCGCGGTCGGCCATGGCGCCGTCGAAGCGGATGGTGGCCGGCACGGCCTCGCCGGTGGCGTCGATGGCGAAGCGGCCGGCGCTGACCGGGGCGCCGTCGACCATAAGCCAGCCCTCGTAAACGTAGCCGCCGCCGAGGGGTTCGAGGCCGGTGAAGCTGAGGGCGAGGCTGCGGGTGGTCGCCTCGTCGTCGCCGCTGTCGCAGGCGCTGGCGAGGCCGGCGAGGCAGCCGGCCGCGGCGAGGCAGGTGAGTAGGGTGATGCGTGACATGGGGTGCTCCTCGAGCGCGACGCGGAGGCCGCGAGTTCATTGACGCGCCGGCGTCTTGGCCGGTGTGAGGATGATCGTGCCCCCTGGCGTTCGTTGACTCCATCGATTGTTAATTCACAAATCGTTCTAATTTACTGCATGATTGAGGCGAACCGGAGGGGAGATGGAGCGGCTGCGGCGCATCGCGGGGTTCTGGAGCTGGCTGCCGACCTTCCGCGCGGTGGCGGAGACCGAGCATCTGCCGAGCGCGTCGGAGGCGCTGCACGTCACCCCGTCGGCGCTCTCGCGGACGATTCGCCTGCTCGAAGACCAGCTTGGGACCAAGCTCTTCGAGCGCCAGGGCCGGCGCATCGTGCTCAGCCCCGCCGGCGACGCGTTCTTGGGCTCGGTGCGCGACGCGATGCGGCTCATCGACGAGGGGGTGACGACCCTTCAGGGCCGCACCCACGTGGGCCCGGTGCGCGTCTCGGTGCCGGGGCCGCTCGCGCCGCTCTTCGTGCTGCCCGCGCTGCGGCGGGTGCAGGCCGAGCACCCGGCCATCACCGGCTGGGTCACGGGGCACGTGGCGTCGGCGGTCCACGGGATGCTGCTGCGCGGCGCGCTGGACCTGGCGCTGCTGGACGACCCGATCCCGGCGCCCGACCTGCACGTCGAGCCCCTGGCGGTGATTCGGCACGGGGTTTACTGCGGGCGGGCGCACCCGCTCTATGGAAAAACACAGGTGCCACCTGACGAATTGGCGCGTTGGGCCTTCGTCGCGCCGATCCCGGACGGCGACGGCGTGACCCACGACGCGTGGCCGCCCGAGCACGAGCGGCGCGTCACCCTGCGCGTCATCCAGATGCAGGTGGCGATTCGAGCCTGTGCCGAGGGCGAGCTGCTGGCGGCGCTGCCCGAGCTGGTCGCGGCCGACCACGGGGGCGAGCTGTGGCGCCTCGACGCGCCGTTCATGCGGCCAAGCCAGCTCTACCTGATGCAGCGACGTGAGCTGGCGGCGCGCGGGCGGATCGGGGTGGTCGTGGACGCGCTGCGGGCGGTGGCGGCCGAGCGCGGGTCACCGGCGAGCGAGGGCGGCGCTTTCAAGGATAGCGCGGGGCTGCGATAATCCGGCGCTATGAAACACCCCCGAAAGCGCGGCCGCGTCGACCTCCTCCAGATTACGCTCGCGCTGCTCTTGGCGTGGGGGTGTGCGGCGTGCGCGGACAGCGGCGCCGGCGGTGACGGCGAGGTGGCGACGGGCGCGGACGCGGACGCGGAGGTCGCCGCCGAGGTCGTCGCCGACGTCCCGGTGGGTCCTGCCGGCACCCCCAGCGTGACGGTGCTGAGCCCCGAGGCGGACTCGGTGTGGAAGCTTGGGGAGAGCATCCCGGTGAGCGTGCGGATCTCGGACTCCGACGACCCGGTGAGCAGCCTGACCTACGCGCTGCGGGCGGCCGGCGTGGGCGTCGTGGCGGAGGGCGCGGTCGCGAGCGCGACCCTGGACATCGCGGTGGACAGCCTCAGCGCGGGCTCGCACGTGCTGACGCTGGAGGTGCGGGACCCGGCGGGGCATGTGGGGCAGGCCTCGGTCGCGGTGCGGGTGAATCGCCCGCCCGCGGGTGCGACCGTGGTGAGCATCGCGCCGGCGGCTCCGACCACCGCGGACGCCCTGCTGGCGACGGTGCAGACCGCCGCGGTGGACCCGGATGGGCAGGTGGTGACGTACCGCTTTGCGTGGTCGCGGGACGGGGAGGCCGCGCAGATCGCGCAGGCGCAGGTCCCGTCGACGGCGACCGCGCGGGGGCAGACCTGGACGGTGCGGGCCTTTCCCAGCGACGGGGACCACGAGGGCGAGGTCGGGACGGCGAGCGTGGTCATCGCCAACGCGCCCCCCACGCTGAAGAGCGTGAGCCTGCTGCCCAGCGCGGCGACCACGGACGCGACGCTGACCTGCAGCGCGGCCGGGTGGGCGGACGCCGACGGGGACGCCGAGGGCTACCGGTTCGAGTGGTACGTCGACGGCAAGCTGGTGGTGGGCCAGAGCGGCGAGACCCTCGACGGAGCGTGGTTCGACAAGGGCCAGAGCGTGCGGTGCCGGGTGGCGCCGTGGGACGGGCTCGACGCGGGGAAGTCGCTGGACAGCGCGGTGGTGCCGGTGCTCGACACGCCGCCGGGGGCCACGGGGGTGGAGATCTCGCCCGCGGCCGGGACCTCGAAGACGACGTTTACCTGCGCGGCGACGGATCTTTCGGACCCCGACCCGGGCGATACGCCCACGGTGCAGACCATCTGGCTGGTGGACGGGGTCGAGCAGCCGGGCACGACCAGCGCGAGCTACACGCCGGTGGGGCAGAAGCGCGGGGCGAAGATCCAGTGCAAGGTCGTGCCCAGCAGCGGGGCGGTCACGGGCAGCCCGCTGGTGTCGGCGACGGTGGTCCTTGGGAACGCGGCGCCCAGCGTCGGCGCGGTCATCGTGACGCCGGTGCCGGCGACGGAGTCGACGGGCGTGCAGTGCGTGGCCAGCGACCTGACGGACGCCGACGGCGACGCGGTGACGCTGCGGGTGACGTGGAAGGTCGACGGGGCGGTGGTCGACGGCGAGTCAGGGGCGATTTTATCAGGCGCGCACTACAAAAAAGGGCAGACGGTGAGCTGCTCGGTGGTGCCCTTCGACGGCGTGGACGCGGGCGCGTCGGTCGCCAGCAAGTTCGGGACGGTCATCGCGAACGAGGCGCCGACGCTCGAGACGGTGAGCCTGGGGCCGCCGGGGGCGACGGGCTCGGACACGCTGGTGTGCACGCCGAGCGGGTTCGCGGACCCTGACGGCGACGCGGCGGGCTTTCAGTACGCGTGGACCATCGACGGGGCGGCGGTGGCTGGCGCGGACAAGGCGACGCTCAGCGGGAACGGGCTGAGCAAGGGCGACGAGGTCGTCTGCGTCGTGACGCCCTTTGACGGCGAGGCCGCGGGGCCGCCGGTCAGCTCGCTGACCCTGACCGTGGCGAACTCGGCGCCGTCGCTGGCCTCGGCGAGCGTGACGCCGCTCGAGGGCGGCAAGTTGAGCGTGTTTACGTGCGTGCCAGCCGGGCACAGCGACCCGGACGCGGGCGACCTGAAGGTCTACGGGTTTCGGTGGTTCGTGGACGGGGTGGTGGTCGCCGGGCAGACGGGCGCGTCGTTTGTGCCGGGCATCGGGGCGGCCAGCGGGGCCGAGATCCGGTGCGAGGCCACGCCCTCGGATGGGCTTGCCAGCGGGGCGCCCGTGTTGAGCGGGCCGGCGGTGCTGAAGAACCAGGCGCCGACGGTAGCTTCCGTGTCGGTCGGGCCGGCCGGGGCTGACGTGACGACGACTCTGGCGTGTGTGGCCATCGGGCTCGCCGACGCGGACGGGGATCCGGTGACGGTCGGCTACCAGTGGACGGTGAATGACGCGCTGGTGACGGGCGAATCGGGGGCTACGCTGGCTGGCGGGGTGGCGAAGAAGGGGCAGACGGTGCGGTGCTTGGCGGTGCCCTCGGACACAAAGGTCTCGGGCGCTCCGGTGCAGAGTCAGCCGCTGGTCATCGGGAACGCGCCGCCGAAGCTGGCGGGGGCGGCGGTGACCCCGTCGGCGGGGACGACGGCGACGACGTTCACCTGCTCCGCGCAGGGCGCGAGCGACCCGGACGACGACGCCGTGAGCGTGGGGTGGCGGTGGCTGATCAACGGCGTGGCCGTGCCGGGGGCGGTCGACGTGACCTACCTGCCCGGGGCGGCGGCGAGCGGCGGGGATCTGCTGCGCTGCGAGGCCACGCCGAGCGATGGGGCGGCGACGGGGGCGGCGGTGACCAGTGCTGCGGTGACCCTCGAGGGGCCGCCGCCGGACAACCAGCCGCCGACCGTGACCTCGGCGAACATCACGCCCGCGACCGCGGTCACGACGTCGGTTTTGACCTGTAACGGCGTGGGGGCGGCGGATCCGGAGGGGAAGACGGTCACGCTGAACTACGCGTGGACGAAGGGTGGGGTTCCCATCGGCGGGCAGACGGCGAAGACGCTGCCGGCGGCGGCGCACAAGAAGGGCGACAGCATCGCGTGCAGCGTGACGCCTTACGACGGCGAGCTCTTCGGCAGCGCGGCGACCAGCGCGCCGGTGGTCATCGGGAACTCGGCGCCGGTCATCGCCGACGTGGTGGTCACGCCGCTACAGCCGGCGGCGGGGGCGGCGCTCACCTGCACGGTCACGGCCAGCGACCCCGACGACGACGCCATCAGCTACGCGTATCAGTGGCTGCTTGAGTCGGAGATCGCGGCAGGCCAGACCGCGGCGACGCTGGCCGCCGGGACCACCCAGGCGTGCGAGCAGTGGACTTGCCTGGCGCGGGTCAGCGACGGGCAGCTCTTCAGCGGCTTCGACGAGGACTCGGTGGCGACGCCCAGCGGCGGCGTGACCGGCGCGTTCGGCTGGTTCAAGCACCACAGCTTCGACCCCACGACCGGCACGACGCCGAAGAGCCTCAGCGCCTTTCTCAAGATCGAGGTCGCCGCGACGCGAATCACACTGCCGGCGTCGGCCTTCCCGTACACACTCACCAAGGTGCGCTTCGTGTCGGCGGGGCAGACGTACACGGTCAAGGTCTACAACGACGCGTTCGGCAAAGTGGGGACCGAGCTCGGGTCGCAGCAGGTCGTGGGCAACGGCACCTACCAGGAGGTCACGCTGACCACGCCGGTCGAGTTCGCGACCCAGCAGTCCTTCTGGTTGGGGCTGGGGAGCCCGAACGACGGCATGACGATCCGCGGCGACGGCAGCCCGCCGGCCGACGCCACGGCGAACGAGATCTACGGATGCAGCTTCTTCCTCGGTGGGACTTGCTTCACGGTCTTCGAGTGGAAGCCCTTCGACAGCTTCGCGGACCCCTTCGGGACGCCGTCGACCGACCCCTTCGTCACCTTCGGGGACCTGATCATCGACGCTGGCGGCGTGACCGGGGCCGGCTGCCCGTAGGCTGGTCGAGCGAAAAGTCGGGCGCGCGCGAGTCAAACGAGGAGGCCGGGATTGGGAGGGGTGACCCGCCCGCTCGGTCGCGCGTGCCCGGGAGACGCCAGCGACCGGAGCCGCTGACGTCAGCTAAGCGACCTCAGGTCGCGGAGGCGCGGGTGGCGCTTCCGGACGCGCTCTTGGCGGTCGAGGTGTCGCCGTTGTGCCCGATGTGGGCGCGGCGGGCGAGCTCCTCGCGCAGCTCGCTGCCGGGCTTGGGAGCCAGCAGCAGGCCGAGGGCGGCGCCGAAGGCCACACCGCCGGCGAAGATGCCGAGGGCGGGGACGGCGTAGTCCATCGCGCTCTTGCGCGTCTGCAGGCCGAGGTACTCGAGGATGTCATCCTTCGTGGGTCGATTGGCTTCCATGATCAGCTCCTTGGGTAGGCTCTTGGGGGGTTGCGGCCGCGGCTCGCTGCGGTGCAGCGAAGGCGGCCATCGCGCGGGACACGGCGATGCGTGACCCGATGCGAAAGGCGGTGCGGGCGAGGGGCGAGGTCAGGCCCCCCGCGAGCACGAATCCGATGCCGGCCGCGACGCCGACGGCGGCGTACGGGCTGGCGATGAGGGCGTCGCGGACCTGGGTGGTCGCGGTGTCGGCCAGTCGCGTGGCCGAGCCCTTGAGTCGTTGGGCGTCGCCGGCGACGACGCGGCCGGCTCGGGAGAGCTGCTGCATCGCGTTTGCCTCGACGGTGCTTGTGTAATCGGCGGTGGCCATGGGCATCTCCTATCGCCGGCTGAGGAGGCGCCCGAGGACGAAGCCGACCGCGGCCGCGCCGGCCAGGACGCCGAAGGGGTGCTCGCGGCAGAGCTCGCGGAAGCGGGTGTCGGCCTTCTCGATTTGGGCGGCGGCGGTGTCGCGTAGCTCGGCCACGCGCTCGGGGTCGGCGAAGGTGGCGAGGGCCTGGGTCACCGATTCGGGGGTGATGGGCTGCTGCATGGTGGGACTCCGTTGAGGGTGGCTTGGGGGATGAATCGAGGTCAGCGGGAGCGCTGGCCCATGAGGAAACCGAAGGTGAGGGCGCCCAGGACGAAGGGGCCGGGGTTGCGGGCCATGACGGCGCCGAGGCTCTTGTAGCGCTCGGCCAGCGCCTGGGTGTCGTCGACGGCGCGCTCTAGCTCGCGCCCTTCCTCGGCGAGGAGTGCCGCGAGGGCGTCGCGGCGGCGGATGAGTTCAGCCTGCATCGGGACCTCGCTCGTTGGGCGGGTCGAAGGCGAAGACGCCGCGCCGCACCAACAGGACGCCCGCGCCGAGGTGCAGCCCCGCCCCCACCACCAGCAGCAGCCAGAGGGGGACGGCGACGCTGAGCGCGATGCCGAGCATGATGACGAAGAGGCTCCAGCCGATCGCCAGTAGCAGCGCGCCGACCAGCATGTAGGCCAGCGCGCGCACCAGGATGCGCACCTCCAGGCCAAGCAGCTCGGCGCTGTGGGTCGCGACCCGCTGGGCCAGCGTCACCACGCGCTCGATCGGCCGCGAGGCCGGAGGCTGCGTGAAGAACTGCTGCACTGGGGGGAGGTCGTTCATGGGCACCGCGTGCTGGGTCTGAGGTCACCGGAGCTAGGAGCAAGTCCCGATCCAACCCACGAATACCCAGGTAAAACCTAGCGAATCGGCGCGCACCCACCCTCGCGGCCCGGGGCATCTCGCCCCACCCTCCCCAATTCGCCCCGCCCTCCGCACCCGCTGCGCCCGGCGCGCAGGCGCGAGCGCATGGTTACATGGCGGCCTCGGCCCTCATGGGCTAGTGTTCCCGCGTGTGGCGCGCCAGGGGGCGGCCCCGGGAGACGATGGACACCGCGCTTATCTTGCTCTGCATCCTCGCGTTCGCGTTTGCCGTGACGCATCTCGAGGAGCGACTGCTCGGCGAACGCGCCCGCACCGTGACCAGCTCGGAGTACCTCGTCCTCGGGGTGCTCTGCGGTCCGTTGGTGATGGGCCTGCTCTCGCACGACCGCGTCAACGCGCTGGAGCCGCTCGTCTCGGTCATCAACGGCCTGCTCGGCTTCGTCGTGGGCCTCCCCCTGCGTTGGCGCTCGCGATCGCGCGTCGCCCGTGCGGACCTCGGCTTCGGCATCGCCACCGCGTTCGGCGCCGCCGTCGTCATCACCCTGCTCGCCGGCCTCGCCGTCGCCGTCCACGCCCGCCTCGACCCCGGCGCCCCCGACCACCTCTGGACCTACGCCGCCATCCTCGGCGCCGGCGCCGTCGCCTTCTCGGCCCAGGTCACCCGCCGCGGCATCGCCCAGGCCCGCGCCTCCGGCCCCGTCACCCGCCTGCTCCCCGTCGCCGCCGACAGCGGCCGCGTCATCGCCATCGCCACGTTCTCGCTGGTCGCCGCGGCCCGCCACGCCGCGGTGGCCGACGGGACGGCCCTCGGCCTCGGCACCGGCGACCTCTGGGTCGGCATCCCCGCCTGGATCGCCATCAGCATCGCGGCCGGCCTCGCCAGCGGCGCCATCTTCCACGTCTTCGTCGGCGACCAGCACGACGACGAGCGCCTCTTCGTCGCCACCGTCGGCCTCGTCGCCCTGACCAGCGGCATCGCCCACGCCCTGGAGTTCTCGCCCCTCGGCCTCGGCCTCGTCGCCGGCGCCACCGTCGCCAACATCTCGCCCGCCGGTGACCGCGTCGCCGCCGCAGTCCGCCGCCTCGACGGCCCCGCCGCGGTCCTGCTCATGCTGATCGCCGGCGCAGAGTGGCGCCCGATCCCCCTCTTCTTCTGGGTCGTCCCCATCGGCTACATCGTCATCCGCGCCTTCGTCCTGCGCGCGACCTGCGACAGCTTGGTCCGCTTCCACCGCGAGCTCTCCGTCCAGCACCTGGGCGTCGGCCGCGGCCTCCTCGGCCAGTCGGCCCTGACCGCCGCCATCGCCGTCAACCTCGCCCTCATCGACAGCGGCCTGCTCGCTGACATCGTCGTCACCGCGCTGCTGACAAGCGCCGTGGCCAACGACCTCTGGGCCGGCCCGCTGCTCCGTCGCATGCTCCGCGACGTGGGCGAGACCGGCCGCCAGGGCCCCGCCGCCGCCGCCGCCGCCGCCGAGGGGGCGCGCGCATGAAGCGCGTCTTCCTCCTGCTCATCCTCGTCGCCACCATGCTGGCGGTGAAGGCCCTCAGCGGCGACACGGCGTCCGCCACCGGCCTCGACGCCCTCACCTTCGCCGCCATCGGCTTCGTCATCCTCGCCGCCCACGCCCTGGCCGAGCTCGCCGACTCCTTCGGCATCCCGCGCGTCACCGGCTACATCGTCGCCGGCATCGTCGCCGGCCCCCAAGTCGCCGGCCTGCTCAGCCCCGCGGTCGTCGTCGAGATGAAGGTGTTCAACACCCTCGCCCTGGCCCTCATCGCGCTCGAGGCCGGCCTCGAGCTCGAGATCGCCGCCATCCGCCGCGTCGCAAAAACCCTGCTATCTATTGTCGGTTTTAAGATCCCGCTCGCCTGGCTCGGCGTCGGCGGGACCTTCTTGCTGGCCCGCGGCCTGCTGCCCGGCGGCGACGCGCTCCCCATGGGCTCGGCCATCGGGCTGGCCGCCTGCCTTGGCGCGCTCTCGGTCGGCACCTCGCCCGCCGTCTCCGTCGCCGTCATCTCCGAGAGCGGCATCAAAGGCAAAGTCGCCGACCTCGTGCTGGGCCTCGCGGTCTTCAAAGACGTCGTGATGATCGTGATGCTGGCGGTCTCCATCGCGCTGGCCCGCGTCCTGACCACCGAGGGCGCCACCATCGAGCTGGCCGTCTTCACCGAGGTCGCGGTCAAGGTCGTCACCTCGCTGTTCGCCGGCGTCATCCTGGGCGGTCTGCTCATCGCGTGGCTGCGCTGGGTGCGCTGGGAGCTGGTGCTGCTCATCCTGGTGCTGGGCTACGGCGTCAACCAGGTCAGCGAGCTGCTGCACCTCAAGATGCTGCTGGTCTTCATCGCCGCGGGCTTCACCGTCGCCAACTTCAGCAAGTACGCCCACGATCTTCACAAACCCCTGTCGTTGCTGGCGCTGCCGGTCTTCATCATCTTCTTCTCGACGGTGGGGGCCGGGCTGGATCTCGGGGCGGCGTATGCGGTGCTGCCCTTGGGATTGCTGCTCTTCGCGGTGCGCTGCGGGGTGATGTTCGGCGCGACGCGGCTGGGCTCGGCGGTCGCTGGCGAGAGCACCGCCTTCGCCAACAACCTGTGGCCCGGCCTCATCAGCCAGGCCGGCGTCGCCTTGGGCTTGCTGCTGGTCGCCCAGGAGGCGCTGCCGGAGCTCGCCGAGCCCCTGGGCCAGGTCGCGACGGTGCTGATCTCGCTGAATCTGCTGGTGGGGCCGGTGCTGCTGCGGCGCACGCTCAACGGCTCGCCCGAGGGCGCAAAAGCTGAAGCCACCAGCTCCGGCGCTCCCGACACCTTCGAGGTCGACGCCCTGCCAGGCCCCGTCGATCCAGGCCTCCGCGAGGTCATGGACACGGTGTCGCTGCACCTGGACGCCTTCGCGCGGCAGGTGGACGAGACCGTCATCGGCCCGTGGCTGGACGCTGGCCGGGCGCGCCTGGTGACCTTCGAGACCGCGGTGGAGGCCGAGACCACCGCGGGCTTCGAGCGCCCCGCTCCCATCGAGCTGGAGCCGGCCGCCGGCAAGCTCTGGGAGGCCCTGCGCGACCTGCGAAATCGCCTGGACACCCTGCCGGTGGAGCGGAAGGCCGAGGTGCTCCCGCACCACCACGCGCCCCTGGCCCACATGAACGGAATCGGCAGGTTCCGCCTACGTGTTTGGCGGATCTTCCACCCGATCGGCAAGACGCGCAGCGTGCCCGTGCGCATGGCCGTCCGCATGCGCCTCGAGGGCCACGTGGTGCCCGTGGTCGCGGAGCTTCACGCCCGGCTCGCGCACTTTGAGGCCGAGCGCGTCAGGCGCCAGGGCGCGCTGCGGGCCACCGTGCTGGCCGACGGCGCCGGGGCGCTCGGGCGGGCTGTGGATCGCGACCGGATCTGGGTCGACTCGGCCGCCGCCGCGATGCGCACGAAGCTGCTCTCGGTGACCTCGCGCGCCACCGTGAACGCCGGGCACGTGCTGCGCCACGCGGGCACGCCGGCGATGCCGCGGCGAAAGCTGCGCTACCAGCGCGTGGCGGCGGACGTCGACAAGGCGCTGGGGCGGCTTGCCGAGGACGGCGAGCGCTGGGACGAGGTGCTCCAGGGCGTGGCCGGCCGGGCCGAGATCCACACCCGCCTCGCGGTGCTCTCGGCGCGGGTTCAGCGCGCGTCCGACGAGGCGGTCGAGGCGTGGCTTGGGCGGCAGGCCGAGGTGGACGCGATCATCCGGGCCATCGGCGAGCGGCTCAAGGCCGTGTGCGCCGAGATCGCCGACACCCCAGACGACCCCAACGGCGAGGCGGTACGGGACCGGCTGGCGGGCGTGCTGCAGCGCGTCGAGTCGGGCATGGCGGGAAACCTCTTGCCGAGCATCCGTGCGATTCAGGGCGAGCGCGGCATCGCGTCATCGGTCGAGGGGATCGGGCTGGCGATTCGTTCGCTGCTCAACGAGGTGCCCAGCGGGATTCGGGCCACGCCGGGCGGGCTGGACTTCGAATCGGTCGATGGGCCCGAGGATATCGACGTCGACGAGGTGCCCCTGCGCGCCGTCGCCGAGCAGTACCTGGCGGGCGAGCTTTACTGGCTCAGCGACGCGCGCGACGAGGCCGAGCACGTACTGAACCGAGCGATTCAGGGCCTCGGCGAGATGGCCGGCGTGATGGCGCACCGGCTGGCGACGACTTTGGCCGAGGTCGAGACGACCGACACGCCGCCCGCGCGCCGGCGGGTGATCTTGCGGCGGGCCAACCGCACCCTCAGCGACGCGGGCCTGCGCGTGGCCACCGTGCAGGCTGAGATGGAGGCCGCGTCGGAGGCGGTCGCCGAGTCGATCCGCTCGTCGATCGCCGACTCCTTGAGCCGGGTGGAGGCCCACGCCGAGCGCCGACGCGCCGGGCGCGGCATCCAGCGTCGTCAGCGGATTCGGCTCGCCCTGGAGGCGACCGGGGAGGCGCTCAAGCGCGGCGTGTCGCTGGCCCACCACGGGCTGCGCGCGGCGGGCAGCTTCAGCCTCGGCGCGCTGCGGCTGGACGGCGGCAGCAAGCGCGTCCGGTCGCGCGTGGACGCCGGCCTCGACCCCCACGCCATCGCCGCCGCCGTGCAGGTGCTCTCCGTCAGCCGCGAGCAGCAGGCCAGCGTGCCCTACGTCTTGGCGCAGCTCTTCGACACGCGCGCCTTCGACATCCCGCAGGCGCCCGTTGGCGCGGACACGCAGATCGCGACGATCGAGGCGAGCCACCGCAGCTTCGAAGGCGGCGCGCCCTCGGCCATGCTGGTCACGGGTGCCGAGGGCAGCGGGAAGACCAGCATCGTGCGCATGACCCTGAAGCGGGTCACCGGCGGCCCCATCGTCACGGTCGCCGTCGACGCGCTGGCCCGCACCGAAGCAGGGTTTGCCGGGGCCATCGGCGCCGCGATGGACGCCTACGAGGTCAACGACTGGGCGACGGTCGAGGAGCTCTTGGCGGCGCGGCAGCCGGTGATGCTGCTCGACGGCGTCGAGCACGCCTTCACCCGCACGGCCGCTGGGCTGGCGCACTTCCGGCGGCTGCTGCGCCTCATCGCGGGCACCCGCCACCACGTGTGCTGGGTGGTGGTGATGGCCGAGCCGACCGCCCGCCTGCTCGACGAGATCCTGGGCCTGCGCAGCTGGTTCACCGACCACATCCACTTCCCGCAGGTCGACGGCCCCACCCTCGAAGAGGTGATTCAAGCGCGCTGCGGGCTGTCCGGCTTCCGCGTGGACGTCCCCACGCCGCGCAAGGGCGCGCTGGGGCGGCTGCTCTTCCGCGGGCGCGCGCCGGCCGAGCGGCGGGCGGCGTTCTACGCGGATCTGGCGCGGGCGAGCGGCGGCAACATCCGCGACGCCCTGGCGCTGTGGCTGAACTCGGTCGAGCGCGTCGAGGGCGACACCGTGCACCTGCGCAGCGTCGCGCCGCTGGACGTGAGCTGGTTTGACGGCCTGGGCCGCGACGCGTGGCACGTGCTGAGCTTGGCCATGCTCTCGGGGACCGTCTCCGAGGCCGAGATCGCCGAGGCCCTTCGCTGGAGCGAGACCCGCGCGCTCGGCGCCATCTCCTTTCTCGAGAGCGCGCACCTGCTGGTCGCCATCCGCGACGAGGGCCGCTTCCGGGTGTGGCCGCCGGTCTGGCGCCACGTCTGGGAGCAGCTACACGCCCGCAGCTTGCTGCTCGAAGCGCCCCACGCAGGAGGTGCCTGATGGAAGACTCCGTCATCACCGAGGCCCTGGCGCGCTGGACGGACTGGCCGCTGCTCAGCCTGCTCGTCCGCGCCTTGCTGATCGGGCTGGTCCTCTTGGTGGTCGACCGCGTGGTGAGCCGCGTGGTGATGCGGGCGTGGCGGAGGGGCCACGACAAGGCCCGGACCCTCGCCTGGGCGCGCCCGATGACGCGCTTGGTCCTCGGCGTCGCCGGGCTCTTCGGCGTGTTCGCGCCGCTGCACGCGACCAACCCGGTGTCCGCGCTGCTGCTGGGCCTCCTGCTGGTCGGCGTCGCGACCCTGTGGGGGCTGGAGCCCCTGAAGAACGTGGCGGGCGGGCTGGCGCTCTCGTTGTCACACGCCTTTGAGATGGGCTCGGAGATCCGCGTGGGCGAGGTCTGCGGCGTGGTCGAGCAGATCGAGCTGACCCGCATCAGCATCCGCACCCGCGAGGGCTCGATTCTCCATATACCGACTCGCTATTTTGTCACCGACACCGTCCACGGACCGACGGACTCGAGCCCCGCGCTGCCGGTCAGCGTCGACGTCCCGCTCTGCCCGAGCCTCTCGCTCGAGCAGGCCGTGAGCGCGCTCCGGGACGAGGCCTACCTGAGCACGTACACCTACTCCGCGAGCGCCGTGCTGATCGAGGTGCTCGGCGGCGGCCGCGCGCGCCTGATGGCGACGCCGGTCACCCCGAGCGACGCCGTCTCGCTGCGCAGCGACCTCGCCGCGCGAGCACAGGCGCTCTGCCGCGAGTCGTCGACGCGCTAGGCGTGCTCTCGGCAGCGCTCCGAGAGGCGCCAGCCCGAGATCGGGGGCGGTTCCTTGCCGAATCCGGCGCCTATGGGGCGGGAGTTGTCGCCGGGTTGCGGAGCCACTTGGGTTCGCGCCAAGGCGCCAAGTCGCCAAGGACGCGTGTTGTTGGCGCCTCGGCGCGAGCGACGGCGTGCCGGTCAGACGACCAGGGCGAGGGCTCCGTAGGTCGCGAAGCCCACGCCCAGGGGGATCGTGAAGTTGTCGTCGATCCCGCGGGTGAAGAGCTCGACCACCGCGCCGATGAGGGCGGCGATGGCGGCGACGATGCAGGCAGAGCCGAAGCTGAGCATCTCCGGGCCGAAGTTGCCGAGGACGCCGAGGGTGGCCAGGAAGGCCACGCCGAAGAAGGTCAGGCTGCCTTCGAGCGAGCGATTGGCGAAGAGCTTCACGCGGCCGAAGCGGCGGCCGACGGTGGCGGCGGCCGGGTCGGCGAGGGCGAGCACCAAGACCGCGACGGAGGCCGAGACGAGGTCGGGGATGGTGATGGAGAGGATGAGCAGCGAGCTGGCGTACCAGGTCGCCGAGTTGACGCGGGTGTACTCGTGCGGGTGGGCGATGGGGCCGAGGCCACGCATCAGCGCGGCGTTCATCGCCGGGGAGATGCGGCGGCCGATCTCGAGGAACGCGGCGAGCAGGGTCAACGAGCCCGCGGTGACGATGAGGCCGGTCCGGTTCATGAAGAACTGAATCGAGACCAGGGCCAGCACGCCGCTGAGGGCGTGGACGAGGCTGCGCTTGATGTTGGTGGGGCGGAGCTTGGGGACCTCGATCTCGAGCGAGCCGAGGCGGCCGGCCAGCTCGCCATAGGCTGGCTGCAGGCGCTTGAAGGCCGCCCGCCACTCGCGGCGCGCCACCTTCGCGAGGCGCTTGACCTCGCCGGCCTTGCCGTTGAGGTCGCGGCGGGCGTCGAGGGCGCGGCGCGACATCTCGTCGGCGATCTCGTTGACGCGGCGGAGGGCGTCCTCGATGCCGGGGAAGCTGCCCTCGTCGCGGCGGCGCGTGTATTCGGCGAGCAGGGCGGCCGCGCGGGCCTTGATGTGCTCGATGCGCTGCTGGGCGGCTTCCTCGAACTCGGCGCGCCAGACGGCCGGATCGAGCTGCTGGATCAACGCGTAGACCTCTTCCGCGAGGCGTTGACTCTCGAGGCGTAGCGCGATGTCCAAATCCAACCTCCCGGCCTGACTCAGTGTAACACGTTATGCACGGCCAGCGGGTTGCGGCAAGGTTCGAACGGAAGGAATTAACGGATCGTTAAGTGGACGCCCGCAGCGCCGAGGGCGGCGGCCTCGGTTTCAATGTCTGCGTGGGTTAGCGGGCGCTGGCGGAGGGCGCCGTCGGCGCTCTCGAGGATCGGGGCGTCGGGGGGGCCGCTGAGGCGGACGGCCGGGGGCGGGTCGGCGGCGCGGGCGCGGTTGAGGAGCACGGCGAGGCGGAAGATCAGGCAGAGGCGGAGGGTGCGGGTCGCGGCGGCCGGGCCGAGGGCGTCGAACTCGCTGAGAGCCAGTCCGCGTCGGTGGTTTCGGACGATGGCGGCGAGCTGGGCTTGGCCCTGGCGGGAGAAGCCGGCCATGTCGGAGTTCTCGATGAGGTAGGCGCTGTGGCGCTGGTAGCCCGAGTAGGTGAGCGCGAGGCCGATCTCGTGGAGGCGGGCGGCCCAGCGCAGCCACATGCGCGAGGTGTCGGGGTCCAGCGACCAGGCCTCGGCGACGTCGTCGAGGAGGGCGCGGGCGGTGCGCTCGACGGCGGCGGCGTGGCGGACGTCGACGTGGTAGCGCTCGGTCATGGCGCGGATGGTGAGGTCGCGGGTGTCCTCGAAGCGGAGGCGGCCGATGAGATCGTAGAGGGCGCCTTCGCGGAGCGCGCCGTGGGAGCGGTCCATGCGGGTGATGCCGAGGCTCTGGACGACCGCGCGGGCGATGGCGAGGCCGCCGGGGATGACGGCGACGCGGTCGGGGCTGAGGCCCTCGATGGAGACGCTGGAGAGGTCGCCGGCGGCCACGACGCGCTCGCGGAGGCGGTCGAGGCCGGCGGGGGTGATGCCCGCGGGGGACCAGCCGTTGGCGACGAGGATCTGCTCGAGGGCGCCGAAGGTGCCGGAGGAGCCGAGGCACTCGTCCCAGCCGAGGTCGCGGAAGGGGCGGGCGATGGTCTCGAGCTCCTGGTGGGCGGCGAGCTCGGCGCGCTCCATGGCGGCGGCGGTGACGCGACCGTCGGGGAAGTAGCGGAGGCTCCAGGACACGCAGCCCATGAACAGGCTCTCGGCGCGCATGGGCTCGTAGCGCTCGCCGATGATGCACTCGGTCGAGCCGCCGCCGATATCGACGACAAGGCGGCGCGAGGCGTCGGGTTGGATGCTGTGGGCGACGCCGAGGTAGACGAGGCGCGCTTCCTCGCGGCCGGAGATGACCTCGATGGGGTGGCCCAGGGCGGCCTCGGCGCGGGCGAAGAAGTCGCCGGAGTCCTGGGCGCGGCGGAAGGTGTTGGTGCCGACGGCGCGCACCTGGCTGGTCTGGAACTCGGCGAGGCGCTGGCCGAAGCGCTGCAGACACGCGATGGCGCGGGCTTGGGCCTCCGCCGAGAGGTGGCCATCGGCGTCGAGGCCCGACGCGAGGCGGACGGTCTCCTTGAGGCGGTCGAGGACCTGCACGTCATTCTCGAGCACCCGGGCGATGACCGCGTGGAAGCTGTTGGAGCCGAGGTCGACGGCGGCGACGGTTTTCGGGGCGCGAGAGTCCAGGTGGCACCTCCGCGGTCGAGGGTAGAACTCGGGGCCCAGGCCAGCAAGCAGGGGCGGTCACGGGGGCACCGGCCGGCCGGTTGACGGGGTGAGCGGGCGCGCGGATCGTGGAGGGACCATGATCTATCACCTCCTCGTGCTGCTGCTGCGGATCGCGGTGCGGGTCTTCTACCGCCGCGTCGAGGTGGTGGGGCTCGCGGATGTGCCTCCCGAGGGCGGCGGACCGGTGATTTTCGCGGGGAATCACCCGAACTCGCTGCTGGACCCGGCGCTCATCACGGTCAGTTGCGGGCGGGTCGTGCACTTCGCGGCGAAGGACACGCTCTTTCGCGGGCGGGTGATGCGGGCGTTGCTGAGTCGCATGGGCGCGGTGCCGATTCGGCGGCGCGACGACCACGCCGGCGGCACCGTGTCCAACGACGACGCGTTCGAGGCGCTCTTCGACGTGCTGGGGCGCGGGCGGGCGATGGGCATCTTCCCCGAGGGCCTCAGCCACGACGAGAGCCAGCTTCAGCGCTTGAAGACCGGGGCTGCGCGGGTGGGCCTGGGCGCGGCGCGGCGGCACCCGCACCTGACGATTCGCATCGTGCCCACCGGCCTGCACTACGTTCGCCGCCACCGCTTCCGGACCAGCGTGCTGGTGCAGTTCGGCGAGCCCATCCTGGTGGACGCCGCGTGGCTGGCGCGGGCCGACGCCGACGACCGCGAGGCCGCCCGGGCGCTGACCGCCGAGATCGAGCAGGGGATCCGGGCGCTGACCGTGAACGCGCCCGACTGGGAGACCCTGCGCGCGCTGGACGCCGTGCGCCGCCTGTATCAGCCGCCAAAGCTGGCGCTGCACGAGAAGATCGAGCTGGCCCGCCGCTTCAACGAGCACTACCCCGTGGTCTCAAAAAACCCTGACGTTGTCGGGCTACTTGACGAGATCCGGCGCTACGAAGACCGCCTCACCGCCCTGGGCCTGACCGACCGCGACCTGGTCAGCGGCGCCAGCAAACGCAAGCTGCTCCGGCGCGTCATGGTCCACAGCGGGCTGCTGCTGCTGTGGTTGCCGCCGGCCATCGTGGGCGCCCCGATTCACCTGCCGCTCGGCCTCTTGCTGCGGTGGCTGGCCTACCGGTTCGCGCCGCGCAAAGACGTCGTCGCGACCACGAAGTTTCTGATGGGCCTGCTGCTGGTCGCGGGCGTATACGGGGCCGTCGCCTTCTGGGCCTTCTGGTCCCTGGGCCTCAGCGCCGCGCTCAAGGTCGCGGTGTTGCTGCCGCTCTCGGGCTACGCGACCCTCACCGTCGTCAGCCGCTTCGACGCCATCGACCGCCAGCTGGGCCTCTTGATCAGCGCCATCACCGTCCGCCCGAGCTTCGACGCCCTGCGCGCCGAACGCGCGCGCCTGAGCGCCGCCCTCGTGGCCCTCGTCCACCGCCTGAGACCCGCCGATCTCGAGCTGCTCTATCCCGAGGGGCCGGCGAGCCGCTCCAAGGCCGACGCCGCCCGATGACCGAGAAGGCGACGGTCGTGATGCTGCACGGGCTCGCCCGCACCCACCGCTCGCTGGCGGGGCTGGAGCGCTTCCTCAAGGCGCACGGCTTTGACACGTGGAGCCACACCTATCCCAGCCGGCGCCTGTCGATCGCCGAGCTGGCCGACAGCGTGGCGGAGCGCATCGAGGCCGAGCTGCCCGGCCGCCCGCTGGTCGCCGTCACCCACTCCATGGGCGGCATCCTGGTCCGCCACATGGCCGAGCGCCTGCCGTGGCGCGGCGTGCTGATGCTGGCGCCGCCCAACGCCGGCAGCCGGGTCGCAGACGGCCTCAAATCGAACCCGGTCTTCCGCTGGTACTTCGGCCCCGCGGCCCAAGACGTCGCCCGCGCCGACACCTGGCCCGCACCGCCGACCCCCTGCGCCGTCATCGCCGGCACCCGCGGGGCCAGCGTCGGCAACGTCCCGAGCTGGCTGCTCGGCGGCCTGGGCCTCATCCCCAAGGGCGAACCCCACGATGGCACCGTCACGGTCGCCGAGACCCGGGTCACCCCGATGACCGCCTTCGCCACCGTCCCCGCCAGCCACACCTGGATCATGAACCACCCCGAGACCCGCCGCCTCGTGCTGCAGTTTCTGGAGCAAGGCCGCTTCGACGGCGCGTGACGGCCACTGGCCGCCCGCGGTCAAACTCAGCAGACCGCGCCTAGGAAAAGGGGGACGACCAGGCTCGTCAATGGCCTCGAAGAGTAGAGCTGCCAGTGCCACTCTGCTTGCGATCTTTGCGGCTTGGCGTCTTTGCGCGAGCCCGTTGGTTCTGGCTCCGCCAAGTTGGGCTTCGGTGAAATCAGCGCGTGCGTGACCCAGCAACGCAGCAGCCGGTCAGAGCCCCATCAGGCCGCGGACGGCGCCCCAATTGTCGGCGTTGACGCTGCCGACGCGGACGCAGCGGAGGTTGCCGGCGGGGTCGACCAGCATCTGGATGGGGATGGCGGAGTCCTCGGAGAGGCCGAGGGTGCCGAGGTATTTGGAGAGCGCCTCGGGGCTCTCGGTCCAGCGGACGACGCCGGGCATCCCGCGGTCGGCGCGCGCCCGGAGCTTGGCCTCGTCGGCGTCGACGCTCCAGAGCTCGAGCTGCAGCGGGGCGGGTCCGGCGGCCAGGGCGTCCTTCCACCGGCCGAGCAGCGGCATCTCCTCCAGGCAGGGGGCGCACCAGGTGGCCCAGAAGTTGATCCAGCGCCACGCGCCCGGCGGCGTGGGGACCTCGGGGCTGTTGGGCTTGAGCGCGGGGCCGGTGAACTTCGGCGCGTCGGCCTCAGACCAGTGCTTGTCACAGAAGGCCGCGGCGGCGCGCGCTTCCTCGGCTCCGCCCGCTTTTTGCGTGACGGCGCCTTGGTTTTCGACGCCCTCGGGCCGCGCCCCGGGCTGAGCCTGGACGGCCGCGACGCGCGTGGCCGAGGTCGACGCGGGCTTCGGTGGCGGCTTCATCTCGCAGGCCGGCGCGACCAGCGCCACCAGGGCGAAGGCCGCGAACTGACTGGCTAGATGGCGCAATCGATCCACGCGATGATGGCGCTGCGGTTGATCTGCATCTCGTCGCACTCATCGCCTCCGCGGCTACGTTGCCATTGGCAGAAATCGGTCGAGAGTTGGGCGAACTCTTCGCCGAGCTGCAAGAGACCCACGCGCTTCTTGATGTCCGGGTCCTGGTAGGTCGCCTCGAGGTGCGCGAGGACCGCCTGGGCGCGGCCGTTGGACAGCTCCTGATTCGACTCCACCGAGCCCTCCGGCGAGGCGCGGGAGACGACGAAGAAGAACGACGCGCCGCCGCGGGCGGACCACGCGGTCTCGATGGCGGCGCGGCCACCTTCGTCGAGGTCCACGGACTTCTTGTCGAACTGGATGATGTGGACGCGCTCTTTCATGGGCAAGAACATGGCGTTGAAGTCGTCACCTGAAAGGGCGACAAGCTTCGCGGCGTCCGCCGGCTGGCAGCCGCGGCCCTGGGCGTCCAGCAGCCCGCACGCGCCGGCGACGCGGCGGACGATCTGCTTGAGGTTGGCGGTGCAGTAGCCCTCCTCGGCCATCGAGGCGACGGCCACGTTGGTGGCGCCGGGCTCGGCCGCCCGCAGGCTGGCCTCCGCGCCGCCCAGCCACCCCGAGACGAAGTAGGCGGGGAAGGTGAAGCCGAGGAAGATCGGGATGATGTGGCGTAGGGCACCCATGGCTATCGGCCTCCCGCGGTGGGGTTCGCGTGCTGCTCGATCATGTGGTGGAGCGTGAACTCCAGCCCGAGATCTGTGTCCTCATCGCACATGCGCTTGCCGGCCACGTAGAGCTGCGGCGTCAGAACCGGCAGGGCGTTCTCGACGGCCCAGCGCAGGCCGCTGGTGATCTTGTCCTTGGAGCGCGAGGTGCCGACGCAGCCCTTGGCGGCGGGCCAGCGCGTGGTGATCTCGTCGGTCAGCGCCTTGGCGTCTTTGGCGCCGAGCTCGAGCAGGTGCTCCTGGTTTTCGAAGGACCACGCGAGGATCTTCTCGGCCTCGGCCGGCGAGCAGAGCATGGCCTCGCTGACCTGGCACGCGCCTGGGTGGAGTGAGGTCTTCACCATCCAGTTGCAGGTCGAATCCAGGGGGAAGAGCAGCACTTTCATCGCGAGGCGCTGGTCCAGCTCGCTGAGCTTGAGGCGCTCGTCGAAGCTGCGGCACGCGGGGCAGAGGGGGTCGAGGACGGCGAGGGCGGGCGTGGTGCCCTGGCCTGGGAACGTCAGCAGCACGCCCTTGGGGTCTTCGGGGGAGACCAGGGCGCCGCAGCCGTCGAGGCTCTTGCGCTCGTCGGGGGCGCGCATGGCGTAGACGCCGCTGAGCAGGCCGACGGCGACCAGGCCCTCGACGAACCACAGGCCGAAGCGCCCCCAGGGCCAGGCGCCGGAGCCGGGCGACGCGCGGAAGTGCGAGACGACCGCCAGCACGAACATCAGCCCCGAGGCGACGTACATGCCGACGCAGACCTGGCAGAACTCGCCGAGGCGCGTGGCGGCCAGCGTCCCCCAGATGGCGCTGGCGCCGACGGGGACGAGGGAGGCGAGCAGGACGAAGCCGGTGTCTCGGCGAGTGATTTGCTTGCTGAACGCCACGGCGAACGCGAGCGCGCCGATGAAGGCGAAGACCGCGAAGCCGAGCAGCGCGACCGGCAGGCCGCCCCAGTACTTCGTGCGGAAAAACGAGCTCCACGGCGACAGCATCGCCTCTTTGCAGCCGCTGGCGCCGATCACCGCCTCACCGCCGGGCATCACCGAGCAGGAGACCGCGTGGACCTGACCGTCGAGGTGCGAGATGAAGTCGCGGGTCGAGATGCCGGCCATCACCGCGCCGAAAATCGCGGCCAAACCGAGGAGAATCAGCCATCCGCGCCCGCGGTTGCTCGGCTCGAACTGGCCGCCGGACCAGCGCTTGTCGCTGTCGTTGCCCGTCTCGTCCCAATCGCTCATCGCCCTTACCTCGTGTCGGAACCCGACCTAAAACGGAGCGCCTGTGGTCACCCGGGACCCGCGAGGCCCCTTGTCCCACCCTTCCGGGCGATCGTCCAGAGACGTGTTATCACTGGAGTCAGCGGCCTCTTTCGGCCTGCCGGCGTGCCCTGACCGCGGCCCGGGCGGCCTGATAACGGTCGGAGGCGGCCTTGGCTTCCACAGCGGCGGCTTCGGCTTGGGCCGGGGCGTCGCCGGCGGCCTCGACGAGGCGCTGATGCTCGGCGATGGCGGCGTCGAGGCGGGCTTTGTCGCGGAGGTGGAGCGTGCGGGCGCGCTCGGTGGAGAGCGCGCGGCTGGCGAGCTTGCGTTCGGCGCGGGCGACCTGGACCTCGTCGCGGGCGCTGAGCTTCTTCGCGAGGGTGAGCTCGGCGGCGGCGTCGCGCGCCTCGGCGGCGATGGCTGCCTCCTCGGGTGTGCCGGCCGCGCTACGGACCGCGTCCAGGAGCGCCGGGTAGGCCGCGGCGAGGGTCTTGACCCGCGCGCCCCGCGCCGCCGCGGCCGCACGCAACGCGTCGACCTCGCTCTTCGCCGCGTCCTCGGCGGCGGCGCGCTTCTCGACGGCGACGCGCGAGCGGTCGAAGCGCTTGGTGAGGCTGGTGACCTTGCGCGCGGCGCGCTTCTCCTGGCCGACGACGCCGCGCGCCTTGGCCTTGGCCTTGGTCGCGGCGCTGTTGGCGAGGCGCCACGCGGCGCGGGCGTCTTTCTCGGCTTGGCGGAGGTCGGCGAGGGTCGCCGGGGCTGCCACCACAGGCGCGGGCGGCGCGTCGGGCGCGGCTTTGGGCGCCTCGACCGGCTTCGGCGCGGGCGCGGCGGGGACCTCGGGCGCGGCGGCGGGCTTGGGCGCGGGGGCCGCGGCGACCGGGGTCGGGGGCGGCGGCGCGGGCGCGACGTTCCACGTGATTTGGGGCGCCGGGCGGCTAGGCGGCGGAGGCGTCGGGCGAGGCGCGGGCGCCTCGGCGGGGTTTATCTCAACCCGAAATGAGGCGCCTCGCGGCGCTGCTTTTTTTTTTGCTGCGGCCGCGTCGGGGGTGGCGGTCGCGGCGGCTGGGTCCGCGCCGTCGGTGGCCGGAGCGGCGGGCGCCGAGGCGGCCGGCTTCGCGACGACGGGTGCCGGGGCTGCGGGTGCTGGCGCCGAGCCGCCACCGCCCACGTTGACGACGACCGGGACGGGGAGGACGACCGGCGGGCGGGCTGGCGTTTTAGCAGCAGCCGCGGGCTTGGATGGGGCCGCGGGGGCCGCCGACGCGTCGGGGGTGGCGGGCTTCGCGGCGGGCGCTGGCGGGAGGGTGGGCGCGGGGGTCACGGCCGGCTTCGGGGCGGGCGCGGGCGCGTCGGGCGCGTCGGGCGCGTCCTCAGTCGCGGGGAGGGCGGGCTTGGCAGGGGGAGCCGGCGCGGGCGTCTCGTCCGACTCGCTGGGCTTCGGCACGACCACGGGGACGGCAGGCTTCGCCGCGGGCGCCGGCTTGGCCGCCGGATCCTTCGCGCCGTTCGGCGCCGCAGGCTTGGCCGCGGGAGTCTTCTCGACGACGGGGACGGGCTCGGCCGCGGGCTTGGCGGCCGGTGTCTTCTCGACGACTGGCACCGGGACCGGCACCACGACGGGAACGGGGACGGGCTCGGCCGCGGGCTTGGCGGCCGGTGTCTTCTCGACGACCGGCGCGGGGACGGGGACGGGGACGGTGGCGGGCTTGGGCGCGGGCTCCGGCGTCGCGACGGGCGCCTTCTCCTCGGCCGTCGCAGGCGTCGGGGCGGCAGGCTTCGACGCGGGTTTCGCGGCGGGATCCTTCGCGCTGTGAGGATTTGGCTTGGTGCCAGGGTCCTTGGCGTCCTCGGGAGTCGGCGCGGGCTCGGTGGGCGCGGGCGCGGGCTCGGTGGGCGCGGGCTCGGGCTCCGGCTCCGGCGCGGGTTCGGCGGCGGGGTCGGCGGTGGGCTCCGGGGTCGGCTCGGCGGGGGTCTCTACGCCCGGGTCGGCGGGGGGGATCGCCTCCCCCTCGGGCGCGGTCAGCGCGTCAGGGACCGGCACTGGCACCGGCGGGAGCACCTCGCCCGGCGTCGTCACCGGAGCCGCGGGACCCACCGGCTTCACGGTCAGCTCAGCCGCCCGCGACGTCGCCCCGTCCAGATGCGAGCGCGCCTCGATCAGCCGCCTGGCGAGCACAGCCGCGCGAGCGCTCTGCAACATCGTCCCGACCTCGCCCCAGCGCGGGTCCTTCAGCGACTTGGCCTTCGCCTCGGCCGCAGCGACAGAGACGCGCTTGTCGACATCGGCCAGCCCGCGCTCGATCGCCGCCTCGCACGCCGCGTGATGACGCTCGGCCTCGCCCAGATAGGCGGCCGCGCTCGTCTCGTCGCGGGTCGACAGGGACTGCCGCGCCATCCCAAGCAGCTTGGTGGCCAGCGCGTACTCGGTGTCGCACGCCTTGTCGTTACCCAGGCTCTCGAGACCCAGCCGCTGTGCGTCCAGCCGCGCTATCCGGCCCTTGAGCTGGGTCTGCTCCGACTTCGCCGCGCTGGCCGCGTCCGCGCTCGAACCCGGCCCCATGCCGCGGGTCAGCCGAATCACGCGAAAGACCAGCGCCGCTTCCTCGGCCCGGGCCAGCGCCCGGTCGGGGTACCCGTCGGCCTTCGCGTGCCGCGCCACGTCAAGCAACGCCTCGCCCTCGGCGAAGCGCGGGTCCGTGTTCCCGACCAAGGTCAGCACCATGGCGCGCGCGTCTTCGGCGGCGTGCAGGGCGTCATCCACCGCGCTCGCGCCGGGCCGCGCGCGGCTCGCGCCGGCAGCCGCCAAGCCCTCATCCAGCAGCGACGGCCCGGCCTCGACCGCACCCGCGACGGGCTCGCCCGCCTCGACCGCCTCGCCCACGCCCTCGAACTGCGTCGCGCCGTCCTCGCGGGCGTTCACCGACTCCCAGAGCGCGCGTCGCTCCCGTGACGCGTCGAGATTGTCCGCCGTCCGCAAGCGCTGTAGCGCTATCGACGCGTGGAGCCGCGCGGCCTCCTCGTCGCGCAGCAGCCGCGACTCCTCCGCCTGGGCCGCGTGAAAGCGCGACTCGGCCACCAGCGCGGGCTGCGTCTCCTCGAGCGCCTCCGTCCCCGGAGCCGCCAGCAGCGCGCGAACCCGGTCCAAGTCGGCGGGCGCCGGCAGCGCCGCGCAGCCCGTGACGCCAGCGGCCACGACGCACCCGATCAGCAAGCTTAACCGTGTCATCGCTGACCTCCCCGGACGCTCAGCGCGGGTCGCCCCGGCAGCCCGAGCGCTTTGTCGGCCGCTTTCCGGTCGTAGTAGCTCTTCACCGACGCGAGCTGCGCCTCGATGGCCTGCATCACCAGCGCCAGCCGCTCCGAGTCGACCTTCCGCGCGACCGCGAGGTCCTCGGCGCGGTCGAGCCAGTCGGCCGCCTGGTCAAGCTCGTCGCGCATGTCGGCCGCCAGCGGGTGCCCGGCCAGGGCCCGGCGAACCATCCGGTAGCGCTCCAAGCTGACCTCCGCGGAGACCGCCTCGGGCGCGTCGTCCCGCAGGCCGGCCACCTTCGCAGGGGCACACGACGTCGCGCCGAGGAGCAGCAATAGCGCCAAGCATCGAATTCCGATGGCCATCGCCTTCTCCTAGAAAATCGAGTGGTGAAAACGCAGATTCAGGGACTGACGCATCTGCAGCTCTTCGATGCGCGTGTCATCGCGGTGCAGGGTGATCTGGTAGACCAGCGAGGCCCACGCCCCGAGGGCGAGGCCCACGGTGCTGTCCCAGTAGAAGACCGGCCGGAACTTCTCGTTGCCGGCGATCTCGTCGTAGCTGACGAAGCTGTCGAAGTTCGACTGCACGGTGATGAAGTCGCCCAGGCGCAGGCGCATGCTCGCGGCCACCTCGCCGCCTACGCGCTTGCGATTCGCCAGCTCGCCAAGCTCCAGCACGCCGTCGCGCGAGCGGATGATGTAGAGCGAGTCGTCGCCGTAGATCGACTGCCGCATCGCCACGCCTGCGCGCGCCGTGAGCGTGAAGACGTCGTTGTCCCAGAACGTGAGCCCGAGCCCGACCGCCTCCTGGAAGATGGTGGGCGAGAACGCCGACATCAGGGTCAGCTTCGTGTCGGCGGCGAGCTCGAACTGGCGGTTGCCGCCCTCGGGCTCGGCCACCGTGACGGTGACGGCCTCCTCGCTGTGGATCCGCGTGGGGAAGAACGCCGTGCGGGCGCGCGCCGTGACGTACGGACCCAAGATGGCGCCCAGGCGGTAGTTGTAGAAGAGTTCGGCCTGCACGATGTCGGTGAGCTTCTGAAAGGGCAGCCCGCGACCGATGCTGTGCTCGACGCCGACCCAGCTCTCGTCGAGGGACAGCCGCCCCAGCGCCAAGTGGTTGCCGCTGTCAAAGCCGCCCTCGAGCCGCGTAAACGCACCCAGCCGCATCGCGTCGCCGCTGAACCCGCTGAGCTCGCCCTTGGCGCGGTCCAACCCGAAGGAGCCGCCGACCACCCAGTCGATCCGCCAGCGCTCGTCCCGCGCCTGTAAAGCCCGCTCGCCGAACTCCGTGCGCACGAGGTGCCCGCCCTCGACGACCAGGCGGTACTCGAGCTGCTCGCCGGCATCGATGGGCAGCGCCACGCGGTCGGTCTTTCGGCTGGCCCGCTTGCCCAAGATGAGGTGGTAGCGGCCGGGCGCGACGATCCACGTGCGGGTGGTGCGGTAGGCGGCGGAGTCGCTGGTTTTCTCTGGCCCGTAGACCTGCTGACCGTCCTCGCTGACCAGGATGTAGTGCTCGGCCTGGACGCGGTCCAGCTCGTCGATGGCGGTGACCCGCAGCGAGCCGAAGAAGGCGTCGACCACGGCGGTCTGGCCGGCGACCACGGTCACCTGGCGCGTCGGCCGCCACTCGGTCGGGCCATGCCCGATGCGCACGGTGTACTCGCCCGGCGGCAGCGGGATGCGGGTGCCGGTCAGCGCGGTGGCGACCCGCTCGTCGCCGACGAGGACGTGAACGGGCGGCTCGAGGTTGGGCCGGCTGGCGCTGGGAACGAAGAGCGCGCCCATGCCCGCGGGGACCGGGGTGAGATCGAGCGCGAGCTGGGTCGCCGCGTCGCCAACGCCCGTAAGATCGGGCGCCGCGGGCTCGGCCAGCGCCGGCGTGGACGCCAGGAGTAGCCCGAGGCTTAGGATAAGCGCGCGGACAGGCCTCGTATTCAGCATGGGATCACCTCAGACGGAGGGAGAGGACAGACAGAGCTCAGGTCCCGGGACGCAGCAGAGCCAGCCCGGAGATAACGAAGAGAGCAGCGACGGTGCGGCCGAAGGTCAACCAACCTAAGAGTCCGAAACTACTGAGAAGGATGAGGCCGCCGGCACCGAAGAGAGCGGCGCCCGCGATGGCGCGCCACCGAAGGGCGGGGTCCGCCGATTCCCTGTGATAGCGCCACATTTCAAAACGCGCGAAGAACTCCGCCCTCAATTCGCGGAGCTGGTCGCCGACGCGGCGGCCCTCCTCGCGCAGGCGATCCGACAGCGGCATGCCCGCGGTCGAAGGGTCCGGAAGCAGCAGGCGCAGCGCGAGATAGACGACGACGGTGAAGGGCGTGGCCA
Source organism: Myxococcota bacterium (assembly GCA_041389525.1). Classification (GTDB taxonomy): domain Bacteria; phylum Myxococcota_A; class UBA9042; order PHBI01; family JACKFB01; genus JACKFB01. The sequence goes on from JAWKRR010000045.1 coordinate 56,596, forward strand.
AGATGAGGATGACGAAGGCCGTGCGAAGCCAGACAGGGCTGACGTGGAGCCGCCGGGCCAGCACCAAGCACACGCCGAGAAAGACAGGGCGAGGCTCGTGAGTGACGCGCGTCTGAACGCCTGGCGGCACCCCGTCGCCGCGCATTATTTCACCACCGGCCGCTGCGCACGGGTGGTGCTCATCCGAACGACGGTGTCGATCCGCGCGATCTCGAGGCCGAGCTGCTCGCGGACGCGCTCGCGGACAGCCTGGCGGATGGACTCGCCCAGCTCAGACAGCACGGCGCGGACGTTGGCGTCGACGCGGCAGACCACGTGCATCCCGTCGGGGGCCTCGGTGACCTGGACGGTCATCGAGCGCACGTCGGGCACCTGCAGGCCGACGTACACGATGAAATCGCGCAGCGTCCGCCGGCTCAGCGTCAGCTCACCGAGCTCCGTCGCCTCCACCAGATGGTCGGTGCGGCGCCGCGGGCGCAGCTCGAGGTAGAGCAACCCGATGCCGACGAGCAGCGCGAGGATCGCGACCAGCACCGGCCCGACCTCCGAGAGCACGCTGGCCCCGCCAACGCCTGCCACCATGTCGGCGAACACACCGGGCGGCGGCACGACGACGCCGGCGCCGACGAGCAGCGCCAACAACGCGACCCCGCACACCAGCAGCGCGAGCGTCAGCCCCAGCAATCGATTGATAAAATTCACGGTCCCTCCGCGCCGAGCGTCACGGGAACGCGGAGCCCGCCGAGCGTCTGAAAAGGCGCGCGGCAGCACCGCGGTACCGCGTTCGTTCACCTACTCGACGCGTCGGGAAGGGGCGACCTCGTCGGGGGCGTAGTACACGTCGACCACGGCGATGTTCACTTCCTTCACGGACAGGTCGGTCATCTGCGACAGGCGCGCGCCGACAAGCTGGCGCACCTGGGCGGCCACTTCCTGCAAGCTGTAGCCGTACTCGACGATCATCTCGAGGTCGATGGCGACCTCTTTGCGGCCTACCTCGGCGTTGACGCCGCGCGAGGTCGCCTGCGTGCCGGAGACCATCCCGACGGCGTCGCCCAGCAGGCCCTTGCCTAGCTTGTGCACGCCGGGGACCTCGCGCGCGGCGATGCCCGCGATGGTCGCGATGACGGAGTCGGCGAATGTGGTGCGACCGTCGGCGTTTGCGCGCTTGTCGGTAGATGCGGCGCCGGATGCGTTTGTTGACTTGGACATAACCTAGTTCCTCCGTGCTCTCGCTGAGAGCGGACGTTGACCAGGCGTCTTGCTGGCCGTTTGGGGGGATGAGGCGGCGCGGGCAGCGTCGGTCTCATCAGGGGTGACACCGCCGAAGGCGCGGCCGTCACAAAATTCCAACGAATGTCAGAAGATCCGCGTCACGCCGAGGCGCCCGTAGAGGTGCGTGTCCAGCGAGTAGCCCTGGTCGAGCAGGCGCCGGTCCTTCTTTAGCGGGTTGCCCTCGAAGTGGGCGAAGAGGTTCCAGTAGCGGCTCAGCCGCACGTCGACGGCGAGCGAGATGGGGAGCTGGACGCCCACGTCGCGGTCGGCGTGAGCGCTGGCGGTCTTGGGGCCGGTGCGGTCGGAGAAGATTCGCACGCCGACGCCGACGGTGAGCAGGGCGCGCGCGCCCATCTGGAGGGAGCCGAGGGCCATCGGCGTCAGCGCGAGGCTGCGGCGCGACTTCGCCCCGAAGCCCCAGGCCCCGTCGAGCCCGGCGGCGAGGGCAAGCTTCCGCCCGTCGAGGAGGCGGACCTTCCCGCCGATGGTGAGCGTGTTCGACACGTCCAGCGCCGTCGCGAACCCGAGATACGCCTCGACCATGTCGTGGGCGCCGCCGCTCGCGCGGACCTCGGCGAGGTAGGGCCAGCCGCCGCTCAGGTCCAGGGCCAGCCGACCGCGGTCCAGCAGCGCCGCCCCGTGGGTGAAGCGCCGCGACGGGTCGGCGACGTGCGCGAACTCCGTGACGATGGACGTGACCTGGCCGGCCTCGACGCTGACGTCCTGCTCGTGGCGGAAATCGCCCGCGCGATAGACGGCCACGCGGTGCGCGCCTGGGTGCACAGGCCCGCTCCACGGCGTCTCGCCGACCCACTGGCCGTCGACGTCGACCCGCGCCGGGCCGCCCTTGCGCGTGCCGAGCGCCACGCTCAGCTCGCCGGCGGGCTCCAGCTCCGCGATCACGGCGGTCACCTGCCCCGAGCGCACCTCCGCCTGCCGCGTCATCGGGAAGTGGCCGGGCGCCTCGATGACCAGCACGTGAGTGCCGGCGGACAGCCCCTCGACCTTGCGGTTGGTCGGGTAGGGGCCCTCGCCATCGATGGTGACCGTCGCCGTGCGCGGGTCCGCGGTCAGCATCAGCGTGCCCGCCCCTGCGCGCTCGGTCGGCTCCTGCACCGTCAGCCCCACCACCAGCGTCACGCCCGGCTCCACGACCACGTCGCGCCAGCCCAGCAAGCGGTCGCCCTCGTAAAGCGAGAGCCGGTGCGGCCCAGGCAGCAGCGCCGCGAGCTGCGGCGAGTCCGGCGTAATCGGCGCGCCGTCCAGTTGCACTGTGCGCTTGCCGATGTCGCCCATCTCAAGGCGAATCGCCCCCGTTTTCTCAGCATCCGCCTGCGATTTTGGCGGATCGACCGCCCGCTCTGCCGCGTGGGGCTTGGGCGGATCGGCAGGCTGCTCGGTCGCCGGGGGAGGCGGAGGGGTGGGAGCAGCCAGGCCCCGTGCACTTGCAAGCACGAGGCTCGCGGCGAGCGCCCATCGCATGCACTGGGGCCTGACTGTCCCTGTAAGGGCTCGACCGAAGGTCAAACCCATCACACCACGCGGTGACGGACGGTCTGTTCCGGCGCGTAGTGGACATCCACCACCGCGACGTTGACCTCCTTCACCATCAATCCGGTCGTCATCTGCACGCGCCCGGCCACGTACTGGCGGACTTTGCCCGCCACCTCGTGCAAGTTCGCGCCGTATTCGGCGACGAGCTCGAGGTCCAGCGCGATCTCCCGCTGGCCTACCTCGGCCGCGACGCCGTGCCGCGTCTCGTGGGTGCCAGCGACACGCGCGACGGCGTTTCCGACCGCCCCCCGCCCGAGCTGGTACACGCCGGGGACCTCCCGCGCGGCGATGCCGGCGACGGTCTCGACCACGCGCGTGGCGAAGGTCGTCCGACCGGGGAAGCTCGTGGGATCGTCCAGGGCAAAGGCCTCGCCGGTCTGCCCGCCGCGCTGAGTTGCTGTCTTCGTTTCAGCCATGACCGTGTCTCCGTGTGTGGAATCGCGGCGCTGGCTCATGCCTCGCCGTGTTCCGCCCCTTGAGACACACCCGCCCCGCGAAACGTCACATCGGCGACTGAACTTTTTTCGCCGCGGTGCTCGGGGCGCCATCCGCGGCCGCCTCCGCCTCGTCCACAGAGACCCCGACCCGCCGCACCACGATAGGGCGCTCGAGCGCGATCGCGCAGGGCACGATGTGCTCCCCGCCCTGCGCCCGCAGGATCACCGCGGTGGGGGCGAACGCCACGACGACGCCCGAGATCTCTCCCACCGTCACCGTGTCGCCGATCGCGCACACGCTGCGCAGGTAGTGCCCGGCCATGATGTTGCGGACCACGTCGCGCGCGCCCTGGGCGAAGGCGAGGCCGGCGCTGAAGAAGATCGCCGCCGCGACCACCCCGATAAGGATGTTGAGCAGGGTGGTGTCGAGGCCGATCTGGCCGACCGCCAGCGCCACGGCGACCGTGAGGATGGTGTAGTAGAGGAATCGCCCGACGAGGTGGGGCGATTCGAGCTGTCGGTCCGCGTCGCCGGCGAGTCGAACGACCAGCGTGTTGACGAGATCGGCCAGGAACATGCCCGCCACCACGATGAACGCGGCGGCCATCAGGCGCGGCAGGAACGCGGTGACGGCGGCGACGCCCTCGGCGAGGCCCGGCAGCTCGAGCAGCTCGGCGACGACCGAGAAGGTCACCAGCAAGCCGGCGAACCACACGACGCTGCCCAGGACGTGGGCAACGCTGCGCTTGGCGCCCAGGGCGTAGAGCGCTCGCGACGCGCCGATGCGCTCGGCGAAGGCCTCAATCCCGGTGCGGCGAACCAGCCAGCGCGTCAGCCGGCGCAGCATGTACGAGGCCAAGATCCCCGCGGCCAGCACCGCCAGCACGACCGCGGCCTTCGGCAGAAACGCGACGATCTGCTCGCCGACGCCGCGGAGCGGCCCGAGAGCCTCGGAGGGGGTCACCGAATCGGCCATGCTCAGTCTCCTTTTTCCTCGATGCGGTCAGGCTTTTTCGAGGGTGGCGAGTGCCCGGACTCGTCGCCGCGGCCACCCATCCAGCGCGTGAGGAGATTCAGAATCTCCACCAGCGCGCCACCCGCGACTTTGGAGTGCGACACCGGCTCGACCCGACCCGCATCCTCGCCCAACCGCCCGTCCAAACGCGACCGCAGCCCATCGGAGATGCGCACCACCTGCCGTCGCAACGCCCCAAAGAGCGTGTGCAGCTCGCGCTCTTCCTCTTCCAGATCGTCCATCATCTTGTGACCTCTTCATGGCATTCGGCAAACGCAGCCCGCGCCCGGCTCAGGCGCATCTTCGCCGCCGACTCACCGATATCGAGGGTTTGCGCGATCTCGAGTATCGACATCTCCTCAACGTGACGTAGCAGCAGGATCTCTCGGTAGGGGTAGGGAAGCCGGCCCAACACCAGCAGCAGGGCCTGCCGCGTGGCGAGGTCGGGGCCGGGCGCGGGCTCGGCCAGCATGGGGCCGATGTCCAGCTCGCGCCGCCGCCGCGCCGTGTTCGAGCGCGTGTGGTTGTACGAGAGCCGCGTCGCGATGATGCGCAGCCAGCCGCGAAACGAGGCGTCGCCGCGGAAATCGGCGAGCGCCGCGTGCGCGCGCAGCAGGACCTCCTGAGCGACCTCCTCGGCCTCCGCCTGCGAGCCGATGAAGTACGCGATGAGCCGCACCAGCCAGGCCAGGTGCCGGCGCACCAGCTCGCCGAAGGCCCGCCGCCCCGCCGCCCCGCCACCCTGGGCGCGCGCGACAAGCTCCGCGTCTTCGGGCTCTGTACTCTGAGAATCGCCAGCCATCTTCCGCCTACGAGTGCGGTGACACGGCCGCCCGCCGATGCGTCACGCCACGCGATGGATAGCACTCCAACCGAGCGCCGACGACCGCTGCCCACGCTGCAAACTGGCACCCAGTGACATTCGCTTGTCCCGGGGGCGCCTCATGTCGATGATGGGCGCGCTCACGCCGGGCGCCCACGCCCCGTGACGGCTAGGAGTGATCGATGCGGGCAGTGTTTTTGGCGGTCGGGCTGGCGCTGGTGGCGGCGGGCTGCGGCGGCGAGGAGGGCGCGGACGCGACCGTGGACGCGACGGGGGACGTGGCCGCGGAGGTCTCCGCCGACACCGCCGCCGAGGTCGAGGCCGGGCCCGTCGCGCGCCCCTACCCCGAGCCCGGCGCCTTCCCGCCCGAGCGCGGTCCGGGCGGCCCATCCACGACGTTCACCGAGGCGCAGTTCGGCGAACATTGCGCGTTCCTCGACGGAGGCCCGGGCGACACGACGGACCACCACAACCTGGTGGTGATGTACGACGGATACCTGCTGATGCCCTGGGCGCCCGAGTCAGGTCAGGGCGGGCTTACCTTGTGGGACTTCTCCAAGCCCTGCGAGCCGGTCGTCGCGGGCTACGGGACCTCCATCGACATGCGCGAGACCCACGCCATCGGGTTCTCGCACATCGGCGGGCAGTGGGCGGTGACCGACGGCATGCGCTGGATCCGCGAGGAGGACGAGGAGTTCGTCTTCCCCTTCCCCGCGGGTGTCCTGTTCTGGGACATGAGCGACATCAGCAAGCCCGAGGCGGTCGCGCGCCTCGATCTACCGGGCGTCGTGTACCCGGACGCCTACGCGCGCGTGTCGCTGAGCGTGTTCTGGCAGGCGCCCTACGTGTACGTGTCGGGCGCGGACAACGGCGTGTTCATCATCGACGCGACCGACCCGCGCAACCCCGTGCTGGTCAAGCAGATCCAGTTCGACCCGGTGCTGCGGGCCGGCAAGGTCGACGTCATCGGCAACCTGCTCATCGTCAGCGCCGCCGAGGGCCCGCGCACAGTGCTGCTGGACATCTCCGACCCCGGCGACCCCCAGCCCATCCCCGGCGGCGATTTTCTGGTCAAGGACAGCGAGGGCACGCCGCGCGAGCCGTACTTCTCCAATCACTTCAACGGGTTCGTGTACTACGCCCGCAAGGACTCGGGCGGCGGGCCCATCATCTACGACATCCGCGACCCGACCCGCCCCACCTTCGTCGGCGACTTCGTCTCGCCCGGCGCCGGCGGCTACGTCTACGTGAAGGACGACCTGCTCTTCATGGGCGAGTCCAGCTTCGCCGGCATCTACGACATCTCCGACCAGACCAAGCCCGAGCTGCTGGTGACCTATGACCTCACGGGGGACCTCGACACGGCCGTCCCCATCGGGAACGTCCTGGTGCTGTCGGTGGACGCCGACGCCGACCCGAACAAGGGCACGGCCGTCGTCGCCTACGCGGCCGAGCCCGACACCCGGGCGCCACGGGTGACCTGGGCGTGGCCGGCCGACGGGGCGAAGAACCTGGCGCTGACCTCGCGCCTGGGGCTGGCCTTCAGCGAGTTCATCGCCGTGCACAGCGCGTGGGAGGGCTCGGTGCGCGTGTACGAGGCGGGCACGGACCCGGCCCTGACGCGGGTGGACGGCTGGATCAGCGTCCAGGAGGCGACGCTGAACTTCTGGCCGCGCGAGCCGCTCAAGCCCGCGACACGCTACACCCTGGAGGTGCCAGCGGGCGGCATCCAGGACTACAACCACAACGCGATCACCGAGGCGTTCTCGATGGAATTCGAGACCGCGGGGGCCCGGTGAGGGGTGATCGCGGCGGGCTGGCAGCGGCCGCGCTGCTGCTGGGGCTGCTCGCGGCGGGCTGCGAGGGCGGCGGTGACTCGCGGCCCGACCTCGTCGACACGGCAGACGCCCGCGACGCCTCGGAGACCACCGCCCCCGACGCCCCCGACGCGCCAGGCGCTCCCCTGCTCGCCGCCGCCACCGCCCCCGCCTACGCCGTCGTCGGCGCCCAGCTCACCCTCGACGGCTCGCCCTCCACCGGCGCCGCCCTCTACCTCTGGGACTTCGGCGACGGCCGCGCCTGGGACACCCCCCGCGAATCGCCCCTCGCCACCGTGGCCTACCCCACCCCCGGCCGCTACAAGCCCGTCCTCACCGCCATCGCGCCAGGCGGCCAGCGCCGCACCGCCCAGGTCAGCGTCGCCGTCACCCGCCCGCTGGTCTTCGCCCCCCTCCACTCCAGCACCGTCGCCTGGCTCCCCGGCACCGAGCGCGCCGCCGTCGTCAGCCACGACGCCAGCGAGCTCACCGTCGTCCAACGCGACGGCGCCGCCTTCTCCGTCGTCACCCGCCTCTCCGCCCCCGGCGGCCCCCGCACCCTCACCCCGTGGGGCGACCGCCTGCTGGTCCCCTGCCCCGACGACGACCTCCTCCGAATCCTCGATCCCTCAGGCGCCGCCTCACCGATCGCCGTCCCACTCCCCCGCGGCAGCCGCCCCTACGCCGCCCTCCCCGTCGGCCCCTACCTCGCCGTCTCCCTCCAAGGCACCGGCCAGCTCGCCCTGCTGACCGCCTCCGATTCCCCCGCTCTGCACTCACTCATCGGCGATCTCCCCGACGCCCGCGGCCTCGCGCTGCTCCCCGACGGCCGCCTCGCCGTCACCCGCTGGCGCTCCCCCGACGCCG
>JAWKRR010000046.1:0-62031 GCA_041389525.1 Myxococcota bacterium
GGTACGCCACGGTGTCCGAGCCCTCGTTGCCGGCCGCGCCCACGAGCACGACGCCAGCTTCCGCCGCGTAGGTGATCGCCTCGGCCAACAGGGCCGACGGCACGTAGCCCGCCGGGAAGGTGAGGCTCATGCTGATGACCTGCGCGCCCGCGTCGTCCACGGCGAAGTAGATGCCCTCAGCCAGCGCCAGCTCGGTCCCGCTGAGGTCCGCGTCCAGCACTTTGACAGGGATCATCAGGGATTTCGGGGCCACGCCGACGATCCGACCGCTGCCGCAGGCCGCGTTGGCCATGTGCGAGCCGTGGCCGTTGTCGTCGGCGGTGCCCTTGGTCGGGTCGATGAAGTTCGCGCCGGGGAGGATGCGCGCCTGACCCAGCGACGGCGTGTTCGAGATACCGCTGTCGAGGATGGCGATGCGGACGTCCTTGCCCATGTCGGGCGCGCGCTCCCAGCCGGACGCAGCGAACTGCCGGTGCAGGTGCCACTCATAGGGGTAGTAGGGCTTCGAGGTCGGGCCGGTGGTCCCGACGTAGACGGCCATGGTCAGGCCCGAGGCGTCCCACTTCTCGCTGACGGTGCCGGCACCCGCGGTGGTCGCGCCGCCGTCGAGCAAGCTCACCTGCGCGTCCGGGACCACCGAGTCGGGGACCTGGCCCCAGGTGCCGCTGGCCCAGTCGACGCCGGTCGACCAATCCTTCCACGCGTTCCAGTTCGACCAGTTGAATCCGCTCCACCAGCCGCTCCAGTCGCCGGGGCTGCCCCACCACGCTGACCAGTCGCTGCTCGAGCCCCAGGAGCTGCCCGAGCTCCAGCTGCTGCCGAACGAGAACGACCACGAGCTGCCGCCACTGGAGGCGCTGCTGCTCGAGGCCGAGCTGCTGGACTTGCTCGAGGTCGAGGTCGAGCTGGTCGACTTGCTCGTGCTCGACGGCCACCCCCACGACCACGCCGCGCCCATGGTGACGGCGTTCGGCGTGGCGTCGTGCGCGAGCCCAGAGCGGTCCAGCGCGTGGAGGGCGACCTCCAGATCGTCAGGATCCGTCAGGCGAATCAGCGTGGCGCCGGTGTAGCGGCTCGCGTAGACGATGCGGCCGCCAAGCTCGGCGACGAAGGCGTCGCGCGTGGCGGTGTCGACCTCGTGCCGGAAGCGCACGATCAGCTGGTCGGGCTCGGCCAGCACGGTGCGCCCGGCGTGGGTCACCCAGCGCGCCTGCTCGACACGCGGCGGCAGCGGGCCCGGCTGGTTGAAGGCCGAACGCGGCGCGATCGGACGTGCCGTGCCTCGCAGCGCGCGGCGCTTGATGTCGTCGACCGAGTGCCGAGCGCGGTGGGTCGTGACCTCGGGCGCAGACCGAACCGAGGCCGGCGAGTGGAGCCCGCTGGTGTCCACGGTGGTCGCCACACCGATGACCAACGCCAGCACGAGGCCCAGTCGCACGGGCATCCGGCGGCGTAGGCGACGGCGTCGCGACTGAGTGTTCGTGTACTGCATCGAGTTCTCCTGTGCCCCGGGGCAGGTCGGGGCGAGGGAACCCATGCGCAAGACCCGTGCCAGCAGCCCGAGATCTGCGCGAATCCGGTCCGACACCGGCTTTGCCGTGGACGCGGCGCACCGGGGCGGACGTTCAGATCCGCGACTGGGCGCGCGATGAAACGTTCAGTTCTGACGACGCGGGGCGGGCTGGCTTAATACCAAGGGCCGCGGCCCCTCAGGTCGACGCGCCCAGCGCCTGCGCCACGCGCGAGACCAGGGCCGCGCCGCTGAAGGGCTTCGCGAGTACGTCGGCGGCGCCTTCGCCGCCCTCGAACGCCACGTCCTTGTCGACGTGTCCGGACATGAAGACCACCGGCAGGTCGGGGACAGCCCCCCGCAGGCGCGCCGCCAGCGCGGGGCCGCTCATCACCGGCATCACCACGTCGGTCACCAGCGCGCAGATCGACTGACTGCGCTGAGACCAGACCTCGAGCCCCTCGGTCGGGTTCGCGCAGACCAGCACGTCGTAGCCGGCGTCGGTCAGCGTGCGGGCGGCGAAGCGGCGGACCAGCTCGTCGTCCTCCAGCAGCAAGAGCGTCCCGCTGCCGCGCCCAGCCGCGCTGGCCACGCGCACATGCGGCCCGGTCTGCCCCGGGCGCCGCGCGCGCGGAAGCCACAGCCGCACGCGGGTCCCCGTGCCCGGCAGCGAATCCACCAGCAAATCCCCGGCCGAGCGGCGCACGATGCCGATGACCGTCGCCAAGCCCAGGCCCGTGCCCTTTCCCTCCGCCTTGGTCGTAAAGTACGGCTCGCCGATGCGCGCCAGGGTCGAGGCGTCCATGCCGTGGCCGGTGTCCTCCACGGTGACCTGCACGTACTCGCCCGGCGTCAGCCCGCCCGGCGCGCCGTCGTCGGGGCCGCCCTCGAGCACGACGTTGCGCGTGCGGAAGGTCAGCGCGCCGCCTTCCGGCATGGCGTCCCGGGCGTTCAGGACCAGGTTCATCAGCACCTGCTGCATCTGACCGGGCGCCACGCGCACATGCCAGAGCCCAGGCCCGCGCGCGACGCGCACCTCGACGTCCTCGCCGATGAGGCGCGAGCAGAGGCGCGCGCACTCGTCGATGGCGGCGTCGACCTCGACGGCCTCGGGCTCGCCGTTCGGGCGCCGGCTGGTGCTCAGCAGCTGCCGCGTCAGCTCGGCGGCCCGGTCCGCCGCGATCTGGAGCTCGGCGACCTCGGGGATCTGGGGCGATCGCAGCGCGAGCAGATCGAGGTTCCCCATGATGCTGGTGAGCAGATTGTTGAAGTCGTGGGCCACGCCGGCCGCGAGGCGTCCCAGGGACTCCATCCGCCGCGCCTGCTCGAGCTCGCGCACCAAGCGCTCCACCTCGGCGCCGTGGGCGGCCATGCGCGCCACCAGCGCGTCGTAGCGGCGGACCCACTCGGCCGGCCCGGATGCTGCATCGCACCAGTCGACCGGCTGGAGGTCCTGGGTCTGCGTCCAGGCTTCTAACACCTCGCCGCTCGCGATGACCAAGACGGCGACTCGCCCGCCACAGGCCCGCCGCATTGCTGCGATGCCCTCGAGCGCGAACTCCCGCTCCGGCTCCACCAGCACGACCACCGCCTCATCGTTGCCCACCAGCCAGCCGGCGGCGGCGTCGAGGGACTCGGCCGTGAAGAGCGGCCGCGCAGGGGCGGCGAGGGCGTCCGCGACCGCGCTCACGCGGGCGCTGTCTCTCCCAATGATGGCCGTGCGGACGGACAAGAACTCGGCCCCTCCCGGTCGCGATCCGGGCGCGATCTGCTCAGGTGAAACACGGACTGTCACAGTTACAGTTTTCTCGATTGTGCACACTTGGGCGGGGCGCGCAAACGGTTGGCCCGGGGCTACATCCGGCCGAGGCGGTGACTTGGACGGGTGGGCGCGGTAGGATGCGGGGATGCTGTTGCACCGCTCGGTTTCAACCCACATCTACGGCGTTCCGGCCGTCCTGGCTTGCACGCTCGCCCTGCTCGGTGGATCGGCGCTGGCCGTCGAGGCGGCCCCCGACCTCTCGGGTACCTGGGCGCGGCTCGAAGTTACATCTGAAGTGTCACAAGTGCCGATGGTGGGCGAGGTCACGACCACGCACCGGGCGATCGCCCTGCTCAAGATCGCGCAGGAGGGCAGCAAGCTGACGCTCACCGAGCGGCTCTGCGGCGTCCGGCTCGAAAGCGACAAGGACGCGGCCCAGGTCGCGCTCAGCGATGGCTTCGTCCCTGGCGCGCCCGAGGTCATACGGCACGCGCGGCTGCGGAAACGAGGCAACAGCTGGCGATTTCGGGCTGATGAGCTGGTCGAGGTGCACGGCGCCGAGCTTGCGAAGCCGGCCACGGACCCCCTCCCGACCGACGCTCACGACGCGCGGGTGCGCGACATCGACCGCGACGGCCACCCCGGCATGACCATCGAGATCCGCGGCATGGTCGAGGGCTCCATCCGGCTCGCCCAGCGGCTGCGCACGACCGCCCGTGGGCTCGTCCGCTCGCTCAACCGGATCGACGGGCTGGTCAGCTGGTCGCGCGACCAGAGCATCCTCGAGGCCACCAACCTCTTCCTGCGCACCTCGCCCCCATCGGCGCCGCACAAGGACCGCGCGCGCAGCTGGTTCCGCACCGAGCGCGTCGCCGGCGACGCCGACTGCGCCGCGGTGCTGCGCGACGCCGAACGCCTCTTCAAGCGCTGAATCTCACCGAAAGGTGTCACGTGCTTGGAGGCTGGGCGACCGCTTGCTATCGTGCGCCGCAGGGGAGGTGGACTATGAAGGGTATCAACTTGGCGGGCGCGGGCAGTGTCTCTGGCGGTCCGTCGGGCAGCGTGGGCTGGACGATCGCGTGGTTGGTTCGGCCACTCGCGGTCGCAGCGATGACCCTGGCCTCGGGCTCGGCGTTCGCCCAGAGCGACCCGTCGAACCCGCCCTTCGAGTGCGACGACCAGTTCGGTCAATGCGGCACGCCTGAGCAATCGGGCGGTGGCGGCGGCGGCGGTGGTGGGGGCTCGATCCTCATCAACAACACCGACCTCGGCGACACCTATCAGTTCGCTGACGACTACGACGACGACGGCCTCGAGGATCCCTTCGACAACTGCGTGCGCGTCGACAACGTCGACCAGGGCGACGCGGACGGCGACGGCGTGGGCGACGCCTGCGACAACTGCATCGGGCAGGGCAACGTCGACCAGTTCGACCTGGACGGCGACGGCATCGGCGACGCCTGCGACCCCGATCTCGACGGCGACGGCGTCCCGAACGCTTCCGACAACTGTCCGGGCATGCCGAACCCCGCCGCCCCCGGCGCCAGCGGGCAGAGCGATCTCGACGGCAATGGCGTCGGCGACGCCTGCGACTCGGACATCGACGGCGACGGCCTGACCAACCTGTCGGACCCCTGCCCGCTCAACGCGGCGGTCTCCGGAACCCTGAGCAGCGACCAGCTCGCGGTGTGCTTCCCAGACTCCGACGGCGACGGCTTCGGCGACTTCGATCAGGTCTCGCCCGACCTCTGCCCGACGGTCTTCAACCCCGACCAGGGCGACATCGACGGCGACGGCATCGGCGACGCCTGCGACCCTGACATGGACGGCGACGGCGTCGCCAACGCCATCGACAACTGCGCCGGGACCAAGAACCTCGACCAGATCGACCTGGACCGCGACGGCAAGGGCGACGGCTGCGACGCGACCTACTGCTACGTGGTCTTGGGTGACCAGGCGAACTGCCTGGACCCGGCGGCGCCCTTGGCTGTCTACAGCCCGGCGATGCTGACGCGGACTGGCGATCCGGTGCGGCTGCGCCTCTTCGCCAACCGCGAGAGCGAGGCCTTCACCTACCGCTGGACCCTGGTCAGCGCGCCCGCGGGTTCGCAGGCGCTGCTTCACAATCCGCGCGGCACCGTCGCCCTGTCGACGCCCTTTGAGTACCGGTACCTCGAGGACAAGGTCGCCGCGCTCGAGCCCGATCTGCCCGGCGAGTACCGCGTGCGCGTCGAGGTCACGACCGTCTGGGAAGACCGCGTCAGCGGCATCGTCAACGCGAACGCCAGCTATGAGGCGATCCTGACCGTCGACGGCGCCGCGACCACGGTGGGCGTGAACTCCGGTGGCTGCGCGGGTGGCGGCGCGGCCGGCGGCGGGCTGCTCGCGTCGCTCCTGGCGTTGGCGCTGCTCGCGTTCCGGCGGCGCACGGCTTGAGCCGTCAGCGGCTGGCGCTGGCGCTCACGCTGACGCTGGCCGCATGTTCGGAGGCGAGCCTTCAGGCCATCCCCAAGGTAGCGCCCGAGCCCTTCGACGCGCTGCTGCAGATTCGCGGCACCTACTGCACCGAGCCGGCCGAAGAGGTCGTCTTCCCGGTCAAGGTGCTCTTCCTGCTGGACCAGTCGGCGTCGCTCCAGTGCACCGACAGCCAGAATCGGCGCTACGCCGCGCTGGCGAAGCTCATCTCGGACCTGCGCAAATCCCCAAGCACCAGCTTCGGATTCATCGGCTTCTCGTCGTGGTCGCGCGAGCAGACCTTCACGCGAAAACAGTCTGAGATCGATCCCTTCCTGGACCCGGCGGGCGGCCTGGGCCCGGCGACCGACTATCAGGGCGCCCTGGCCACGGCGATCCGCATGGTCGAGCAGGACCTCGTCGACATCGGCCCCGCGACGCGCGCGCGCACTCGCTACGTCGTCATCATGGTCAGCGACGGCGTGCCCGAACCGCGCTGCAACGCCGGGTGCGAGGACGAGCTCACCGCCTGCAGCGACGGCGTCGACAACGACGGCGACGGCATCGTCGACGGCAGCGACCCCGATTGCGTGGGCGTGGACGACTTCGCCACCCACCCGGACAACCTGTACGGCGTCTGCAACACGCGCCAAGAGGTGTCCGAAGACATCTACGTCGACTACGCGGGCCTCTGCCCCGCCTACAACCAGCCCGAGCAGATCATGTCGCGGGTCTCGAGCCTGCTCGAGCTCGAGGACATCTACTCGGCCGGCAACGTCACGATGCACACCGTGCTGCTCTTCTCGCCGCAGGACGTGGTCGAGGGCGTCTGCCCGGGGGCGTCGACCCAGTTTGGCTACAACCACGACGCGGCCAAGGGGCTCTTGCAGGCCATCGCGCAGGCGGGCGGCGGCGCGTTTCGCGACGTGAACATCCAGGTCGAGGACGACCAATTCCTGCGCTTCGACTTCACCTCGCTCCGAAGCGAGCAGTGGATGACCGAGCTCTCGGTCACCAACCTGAACGCGAAGCGGGCTGGCGATATCGTCTTGGACAGCGACGCCGACGGGCTCGCGGACCTCACCGAGGAGGCGCTGGGCACCGCCATCGACGCCGTGGACTCCGACAAGCCCAAGGGCGACGGCTACACGGACCTGTTCGAGCAGGCGCTCGCCGGCTCGGGTTTCGACCCGCTGGACCCCGCCCTGCCCGCCGTGGCCTGCGCCGACACCAAGGACTTCGACGGCGACCGGCTCCGCAACTGCGAGGAAGACGCCCTGGGCACCGACCGCCGCTCGCCGGACACCGACGGCGACGGCCTGCTGGACTGGATGGAGCTGGCCAGCGGCACCGACCCGCTGGTGAACGACGGCCTGCGCGACCTCGACTTCGACGGCGTCTCCAACCGCGACGAGCTCCGCGGCGGCACCGACCCGCTGGTCCCCGACGCCGAGATCTGGCGCAGCGCGCGCATCCGCTACGACATCGAAGACCGCGGAAACCTCGCGGTGCCCACGGTCGACGGCGCCAAGACCGAAGAGCGCCACTGCTACGACTTCAACGTCACCGACATCCCGCTGGTGACGCCCTATCTGGCGGCCGCCCGCGGTCGAAATCGCGTGCTGATCTACACGCTCGAGAAGCCCTTTCAGCTCGCCGGCGCCACCACCCGCGGCCACGTCGCCTGCGCGGAGGTGACCTACCAGGGCCCCACCGACAAGATCCCCGAGTCGGGCGTCCTGGACCTGCGCGACGCGTTCTGGACCGCGACCCGCGAGGACCTGAGCGCGCGCTTCGCCGCCATCGGCGCCTGCGTGGGCGGCCCCGGAGAGCCCGACGTCGACACCCGCGCCGAGCCGGACGCCGAGCCCTACCCGCTGACCCGCGCCGAGATCGTCGACCTCGCCGGTCAGTGCGTCCCGCCCAAGGTGCAGATCGGCCGCATCCTTTACACCCGCGACGACATGCTGACGCTGCTCAGCGCGGCGGTGGCCGGCGACCTCAGCTACCAGCTCCCCGACGTCGGCACGCGCATCTTCGTGCCCATCGAGAGCTTTCAGCCCGACCGCGACTGCGTGCGCACCGCCGACCTCGCCACCCTGGACGGCTTCTTGGCCCTGCTGGAGTCCGAGTGCGCCCCCTGCCTCGCCCGACTCGCCGAACCACCGCCCGAGATCTGCGTGGACTCATGCGTGGAATAGTCGCCTTTTTGCTAGGCGCCACCTGCCTTTTCGGCTGCACCAAGGCCGGGCTCGAGCGCATCCCGCAGACCGAGAAGCTGCGCGACGACAAGCTGGCCGTGTCCGGCGAGCTGTGCACGCTGTCGCCGAAGACCCTGTCCTTCCCGGTGCGCATCCTCTTCGTCGTCGACGCCTCCGAATCCATGCGGGTCACCGACCCCGCCGACCCGGTCACGGGCGAGACCGGGCGCGAGCGGGCCGTGCGCGAGTCGTGGACCAAGCTCCTGGCCGAGGGCTCAGACGACGTGCGGGTCGGGATCCTGCGCTTCTCCGCCGAGGCCCAGTCGCGCACCGTCGTCGACGACAACGGCGACGGCATCCCCGAGTCCTACTTCACGTCAGCGGCCCCCACGCTGAGCGCCGCGACCGCAGCGCTCGGCACCACCGACCGCACCACCAACTACATCAACGCCCTGAGCGAGGCCCACTTCGAGCTGCGCACCGAGCTTCTGGCCGCCAGCCAGGAGTCGCTGCCCCTTTCGAAGTACGTCGTGGTCTTCCTGTCCGACGGCCTGCCCGACGTGGACGACAGCCAGGCGGCCGACGCGTCGCTGGACAACGTGCGCGACGCGGTGCGCTCCCTGCGCGACCTGGCAAAGCTCTTTCGGGTCGGGGACTTCGCCATGCACACGGCCTACCTGTCGGCGGGTCAGGGCCCGGCGCAGGACGTCGGCGCGCAGGCCCTGCTCGAAGAGATGGCCGGCCTCGGCGGCGGCACCTTCCGCAGCTTCCCGTCGGGCGAGGAGCTGAACTTCCTCTTCGTCGACTTCGCCGTCGTCCGCCGGGTCTTCACCCTGCGCTCGCTGGTGGCCGTGAACTCGAACGCGGTGGTCGACTCAGCCCAGCTCACCGCGCTCGACTTGGGCATCGTCCCCGCGGTCCCGGGCGTGGGTTCGGACCTGAACCGTAACGGCCTGCTCGACTGCGGCGAGCCGCTGACCGACACCGACGGCGACGGCCTCGCCGACATCGTCGAGCTCTACGCGCAGACCGATCTCTACGCCCGCGACACCGACGACGACGGCCTGGGCGACCGGATCGAGTGGGATCTCGGGCGCATCGCCGGCCAAGGCACCGCCGGCCTCGACCCGCTAAACCCTGACGATTCAGGCTGCTTCGTGCCCTCGCTGTGCGTCGACGACGACGACGACGGGTCCTGCGACTGCGTGGCGGACTCCGACGGCGACGGGGTGTGCGACTGCGTGACCGACCTGGACGTCCCCTGCGCCGACGACGCCGGCCACGACTGCCTGGACCTCGACGCCGACGGGCGCTGCGACTGCCCGGACCTCGACGCCGACGGCCTGTGCGACTGGGGCGACAAGGACGGCGACGGCCTGCGCGACTGCGAGGAGGTCTTCTACGGGACCTCGCAGAACGGCGTGGACTCCGACGCCGACGGGCTGCCCGACCCGGTCGAGGTGCGCTTTCGGACGTCGGCGGTCGAGAGCGACGGCTTTCAGGACATCGACTTCGACGACACCCTCAACGGCCTCGAGGTCGCCGGGGCGTCGGACCCGCTCTGCGCCGACCTGCCGCTGCGCCCGCGCGGCGCGTACCGCTACTCGCTGGACACCCTGGGCCTCTTCGGCGACCGCACCTGCTACAGCTTCGGCGTCGAGAACATCACGCTGATGGCGACCCGCCCGAACCTCGCGGCCGCTCGGCCCGGCAACGGCTACAACCGCGTGCTGATCTACGCCGGCGAGGTCTCCTTCGACGACGCGCAGAGCTTCGCGCGCTACCGCGTCGCCTGCGTGGAGGCCCGCTGGGACCCCGCGGGTGCCTTCAAGAACCCGCCTTCTGGTAAGATGCGGTTGGTCGAGGCGGACTTCGTCGACATCGGCGAGTTCGACCCCGACACCCACTGCAAAAGGCCCTGAGCATTGTGTCGCGCCGCCATCATCGTGTTCGCGTGTGTGTTGGCCGTGAGCTGCGGCGGCGAATCGGCGAGCCCTGACGCCACCGCGGGCCCCGATATCGCAGGCGCGGTCTGCAGTTTCGACGAGAGCAGCGACCCCGCGTCCAGCGCGCCGCTGACCCTGTCGGCCGAGACCGAGGGCTTCTTGTGCCCGGTCGAGGACGAGGACTGGTACGCCTTCGAGATGGCGCCCGGCGACCACCTGCTGCGTGTCCAGCTCGAGATGAAGGGCGACCTCTCGCCGGTCGAGCCCAGCTACGCCGTGTGGTCGGTGGACGGGGCGGGCGCGCCGGACCGCGTGGTGGCCGAGCCGCCACCGGAGTTTCTCGGCGGCGCCCTGGACGTCGTGCACTGCGTCGCGCCGGGCCGCCACCTGCTCGTCGTGCGCGACGATGGTGCCGACGCGCAGGACCTGCGCCGCGCCTACGGGCTGAAGGTCACGTCCTCCAAAGACCCAGACGCCGCCGAGCCAAACGACGACTCCGCCGGCGCGACGCCCGTGGGTGCGACGCCCGCCTCGGGGGCCATCGCGTGCCGCGGCGACGAGGACTGGTTCTCGGTCGAGGTCGCGGCGGGCGAGTTTCTGCGGCTGCGGCTCGCGGCGCCGGCCGGAGGCCTGCAGTTGACCTTGAGCCTGCGGGACGCCGCGGGCGAGCTGCTGCTGCGCGAGACGAACCTGGGGGGGACGGTGAAGGCCACGGCCGTGGACCGCTTCGCCGTGGTCCCGGGCGCCGGCACCTACTACGTGGTGCTGTCCGACGACGACGGCGAGGACGCCGACCCCGCCGTCGGCTACCAGCTCACGGTGGACCGCGTCGCCGACAGCGACCCCAACGAGCCGAACCACCACCCCTCGGTCGCCACCGCGCTCGCGCCCTCGACCACCCCGTGCGGCGACGACTGGTCACCCATGCTCGAGCGCGTCGGCAGCATCGCCGCCGAGGGCGACGCGGACTGGTACGTGCTGCCGGTCAACGGCTGTGACGGCGGCATCATCGAGGCCACCGCGGCCTTCATCACCACGCCGCTGTCGCCGGCGGCCGCCTGGACGCTGCAGCAGAACGTGCAAGCGTCGCTGACCCTGGTGCGCTCGGACCTCAAGACCGCCTGCAAGGTGGACGCGGACTGCCAGCGCCTCAGCAGCCGCCCCTGCGGCGACGACTGGGACTGCGCGGGGTACGGAAACACCTGCCTCGCCGAGGGGCTGTGCGCCGGCGCGGCGGTCTGCCTGCCGACCAAGAACTGCGGCGCCAACGTCCTCGAGCGCCACCACCAGAGCTCGTCCATCCCCGCCGACACCAGCACGCCGCCGCCCCCGAACGAGGCGAAGATCGCCGCACCGCTGGGCCCCGGGCAGTTCCTGTGGCTTCGCGTGGCCGACTTCCAGGCCAACGGCGCCGACGCGACGGTCAGCTATCGCCTCCGCGTCCGCGTCCGCAAGGACACCGACACCCACGAGCCGTCGAACGTCTACGCGACCTCGCTGCTCAGCGAGTTCCCCGTGGGGCTGCACCAGCAGTTGGCGACCTCGATCCCGGTTCACCGCTGCATTCAGCCGGTCCTCGAGCGCGACCCACCCGCCGATTGCTGCGATGACACCTCGTGGATCGAGGGATCGCTGGCCTACGAAAACGACCTGGACTTCTACCGCTACTCGCACCCATGCCCCGGCGAAGACTGCATGCTGCGGGTGCGCTTTCAGATCGACCCGGGCCCGGTGGACGCCGTGATGTCGGTCTATCGCGAGAAATCGCTCTGGTACGACACGCTCAACGTCACCTCCGAGGAGCCCGCGCAGCCGGCCCTGGACAAGAGCTTCGGCGGCATCTCGGCCGGATCGTCGTGCTTTTACTCGTACCAGGGCCACACCGGTGACCCGTTTTCCTACTACTTGATGGTGCGCGACCTCGCCGACGTGCGCGAGTGGAGTGCCGACCAGCGCTATCGCGTGTGCGTGGAGAAGGTGGCTGATGGGTGTTTGGCGCCGTGCAAGCTCTACCCGGACGGCTGTGGGCAGCCCTAGAGCGCCTGGCCGCTGGCGACTCGCGCTGCTCGCGGGGTGCGTCGCCGTGTGCGGCAGCGCGTGCGGTGGCGGCGGTGGCGACACGGCCGACGCGGACGTCTCCAAGAGCGACGGCGCCGTCAAAGACACCGCCACCCCCTCGCCGACCTGGGCCGTGCAGGTGGTCGCAGCCGGCCAGGGCGGGCGGCACGTGCGGCTCGCGCTGGGCGCCGACGACCGGCCGCGGGTCGCGTGGTTCGCGCTGGAGGGCGAGTCGACGGGCCCGTGCGAGGCCCTGGCCCCGGACCCGCCGCCCGCGGTGAGCTGGCCCCTGATGTACGCCGAGCCGGGCGCGGCCGGATTCCAGGTCGAGCGGGTCGCCGACGTCCTGCTGGTGGGCACCCCAGTGGGGCTGGATCTCGTCATTCAGCCTGATGGCGCCTCAGCGATCGCGACGTTGTCGGGCGACCCGGTGGTCCCCATCCGCTACTGCGGGGCCAGCGACGTCGGCTACTACACCCGCGCCGCGGCGGGCTCGTGGAGCGTCGCGACCGCGGTGGCGACCAGCGGCGAGGCGGTCAGCGGCGAGCCGGCCAGCGACTACGGGGACGTGGTCGGCTACTGGCCCTCGCTGGCCTTCGACGGCGACGGCCAGCCCGTCATCGCCTACAAGGACGTCCACTCCGGCAGCATCCAGTCCGACGACTTCCGCAGAGCCGATCTCGAGCTGGCTTGGCGCCGCGGGGGCGCGTGGCAGGCCTTGCCGGTGGACGTCGGCCGCGGCGCGGGCCACTTCACGCGGCTGGTCTTCGACGGCGCAGGGCACCCGGTCATCGCGGCCTACAACCCGCGCGACGACGCCACGGTCAGCCAGCGCGGGCTGTGGCTTTACCGCAGCGCCGATGAGGGGAGCACGTGGCAGCAGGTGCGGCTGTACGGCGGGGCGACCACCGAGCGGCCGTCCCTGGTGGTGGACCCGGCCGAAGGCAGCCTGTGGGTGGCCTGGTACGACACCTCGAACCGCCTGCCCTACCTCGCGCATCTGCCCGCGGACGCGGACTTCGAGGACGCGAAGGCCTGGGAGGTCGAGGAGATCGGCGACCACGGTTACGACGAGGGCGAGCACCCGAGCCTCGCCTTCGCGCCCGACGGGCGGCTCGCGCTGGCCTACGCGCGGTGCGCCCGGGCCTCGGACGCCGAGGGTGAGTGCAACGCCAGCGTCGACGGCGTGGTCTTCGCGTGGCGAGACTCAGGCGGCAGCTTTCGGCGCGAGGTCGTGGACGGCGGCGAGGGCCCGGGGCCGTGCGGCGCCTACCCGAACCTGGCCTTCGCCAGCGACGGGCGGGCCTGGGTGACGTACCAGTGCACGACCTTCGTGGGCGGCGTGCTCGAGACCGAGGTGCGCGCGGCGCTGCGCAAGGTGCTGCCGTAGTGGGAAGCCGATGAAACACCTCGTCGCCATCTGCCTCATCGCGCTGCTCGGGGCCTGCGAGACCGACGGCAACGGGCTGAAGGGCAGCCTGTCGACCTTCCACGACCTGAGCTTCTCGACCGTGCGCGCCCGGCTCTACAGCTCAGAGCTCGCCGTCGAGTACGTGCGCGAGAACCAGGAGGTCGCGCTGCGGGTGAGCCTGCGCCGCTCCGAGCTCGAGCCCGAGCGTGGCGTCGACGCCGACCTCGCGACCCAGGGCGACGTCACCGGTGCGACCGCCGGCACGCCGCTGCCAGCCCTGACCGCCGGCACGCTGCGGCTCACCCGCTTCAGCGCCGAGGAGGGGGCGACCGTTAGGGGACACTTCAGCGCCCGCTTTCAAGCCGGGTTGACCGAGGTCGGCCTCAGCGGCGACTTCGACGTGCCTCTCACACTCGCTCCAGACCCAGGACCCGCGCCATGAAGTACGCTGAGTACGTCGAGGCTTTCTCCCAGTGGGCATCTCTTGGCGAACTCAGCAGCTACGGCGAGCTCGTCCACGAGGGCACCCGCTACCCCTACCTGCGGCTGGTGGTCGACGGGCCGCGCTGGCTGACCATCACCGCGGGCTTTCACGGCGACGAGCAGGCCGGCCCGCGGACGCTGCTGCGCTCGATGGACCAGATCGTCGCCTGGGCGCGGCACCGCGGCGTGGGGCTGCGCGTGTACCCCTGCCTCAACCCGACCGGCTTCGAGGACTTCACGCGCTACAATCGGCTGGGGCAGCGGCCCAACAACGACTTCCTGCGCTACGAGATCGAGGGTCGCCACGTCCACAGCGAGCTCGCACCCGGTCAAGCGTTCAAGAGCTGGCGGCTGCGCACGACCGCCGGGGCCCACGAGGCCGACGCGCTCATCCCGGAGCTCGAGGCCCAGGCCCCGCCGGACGCCGCCCTGGACATCCACCAGGACCCCTACCACCAAGAGCCGGGCACCTACGCCTACGTCTTCGGCGACCACGACGGCTTCCAGTCGATGGTGCGCGAGTCGCGCGGGTTCGCGCCGCTGGTCTCCGGCGTCATCGTCGACAACCCGATGCAGCTTCGCACCGACGCCGACGGGCTGGTCGACTACCACGACGGCTCGATCACCGATTACTTCTGGCGGCGCGGGGTGCGCTGGTGCGCGGCCCTGGAGACCACGACGGTCACCGACGACGAAGCCTGCCACGGCGTGAACATGGCGTGGATCCGAGGCTTCATCGAGCGCGCCGCCGCGACCTGAGCCGAGGCCACGCGGGGCGTCCTACTGCGGCGCCGGCAGCGCCTCGGCGGTCGTCCGGGCGAGCATCCGCTGACGGTGCCGCAGGTAGACCGGCGTCAGCGCGGTCGTCAGCGGGATGCCGCCTGGGAGTAGGGCCACGGCCACCACGACCCCGGCCAGGATGTACCAGGGAGGTTGCGCGTCGCGCCAACGATGGAGCAGGTGAGCCATGCTCTTTTCATCGGTCGAATCGCGGCGGCGCTACAGCGCTCATTGCGGGGCGATGCGAGAATCTCGCGGCCCGCTCGGGCGCGGCTTTCAGCCGTCGATCTCGACGACCAGAAGGTAGCTGGCGCTCATGTCGCTGAAGAGCTCGACGAGGTGGTCGCCCGCCTCCGGCAGGTCCAGGTCCACGTCCAAGGTCAGGTCGTCGCCAGCGAGCTGAAAGAGGTCGACGTCGACGAGGCGCTGGCGGTCGGACGCCACGCAAGTTGGCGAGCGCGCCTCGACGACGAGCTCGGTGCCGGGGCTGACGAGGTCGCCCAGCAGCAGCCGGACGCGCAGGCGCTGGTTCGGGACCTCGGTCCGCACCACCAGCCGCTCGCCGCCGGGGAAGGTGCGCCGGATGAACCGGTCTTCCGCCAGCACACAGCTCGCCTTCAGGTCGCAGGCCGGGATCGCGCCGTTGCACAGGTCCTCGAGCCGCGCGCCCGCGAAGGTGTCCTGCGCCGAAACGCAAGAACCCGCGCCCACAGCCCAGAGGACCATGAACGCGGGTAGCAAGAATCGCGCGGAACCCGGTGAAATCACTCAGTCATTCTGCTGAATGCGCTTGTCGATCTTCGCGAGCAGCGCCTCGAAGCCCTGCTTCTGGATGACCGTCCGGAACTGCGAGCGCCAGTTCAGCATCATCGAGACGCCGTCGATGACGATGTCCGACGCGCGCCACTCGCTCTTTCCGTCGGCCCGCGCCACGCCGAAGCGATAGTCCACGTCGGCGGTGACTCGGTTGCCGCTGATGACGGTCTTCACCTCGCCCTCGCGCTTGTCGGCGTCGCTCCA
Source organism: Myxococcota bacterium (assembly GCA_041389525.1). Lineage (GTDB taxonomy): Bacteria > Myxococcota_A > UBA9042 > PHBI01 > JACKFB01 > JACKFB01. The sequence goes on from JAWKRR010000046.1 coordinate 15,626, forward strand.
GTTGGTCGGGCCGCGGTCGGTCACGGTGAACTGCACGCCGGGCTTAAAGCGCTTCGCGTAGACCTTGATGATCAGCTGCTTGAACTTCTCGATGAAGCGCTGGCGGTCCTGGGGGCTCAGGGTGTCCCAGGTGCCCTTCAGCGTCTTCTCGGCGAAGGTGTCGTAGTCGAGCATGACGTCGAGCACTTTGGTCATCTCGGCCAGCATCGAGGCCTGGTCTTTGGCCTGATGGGCGATGGTCACGATCTGCCCGGAGGTCTTGGCCACGACCTCGCGCGGGTCACCGGCCGGGCGCGCTGCGGGAGCCTCGGCGGCGGGTGCGGCGCGGTCGGCGGCGAGCGCGGGCGCGCCCAGCAGCAGAAGCGAGAGGGTGACGAGGACAGTGCGGAAACTCATAGCTACTCCGGGTTTTGCGAACCGTCAGCCTCAGACGCAGCCAGGCGCGCGGCATTCACTCGGGCGGCGGTTGCGGGCCTGTCGGCGCCTGCGCCGGACGCGCCATCTCGATGATGTCGGCGCCGATGGTCCGGCTCAACTCGAAGACCAGGATATCGTGCTCGTGCACGGCTTGCAGGTATCCCAGCTTCTTTGTGTAGAACTGCACAAGCGCGTCCATCACGTCGCGGAAGGTGCCGAACCCGCCGTCGTACAGGTCCCAGGTCGCGGTCAGCCAGCCCTGGGCGGCCTTCCGCGAGCCCTCGTAGACCTCGATGAGGCGCTTCTTGTCCGTCAGCTTCTGGTGAAGCATGCGGATGTCGAGCTCGAGCTTGGTCCGCGCGATGTCCAACTTGCTCTTGGCCAGGTTGGTCTTGGCCCGCGCCTCGCGGACGTCGGCCAGCTTCTGCGGGACGTCCAGCCGCCAGCGCAGCGCGAAGAGGAAGCCGGCCGAGACGCCGACGGTCTCCGTGCCGAGGATCTCGACGTTGTCGCCCAGCACGTTGCTGTCGGTGATGCGCGCGTCGGCGATAAAGGCCAGCTCGGGCCAGAGGTCGTCCCACTTCGCATCCGCCAGCGCGTCCAGGGCCTTGACCTCCGAGCGCGCCGACCGGATCTGCGGCGCTCGCCCAAGCGCCAGCTCGAGGTAGCGCTCGACCGGCAGCACCTCGAGCTCGATGGGCTCGAGGCCGTCGACGTCCGGCTCGACCGGGTGGTCCGCCGATCGCCCAAGCAAGAGCCGCATCCCCTCCCGCGAGGCCGTCTCGATCTCGTGGTTCTTCGACTCCAGCTCGTAGAACTCGGCCACCCGCGTCTTCAGGCGCAGATGCTCCATCTGGTCGTAGTCGACCGAATCCTCGTCGCGCAGGCGCTCCATGCGCGCCTCCGCCTTGTCGAGCCACTTCTTGCCGTCGGCGGCGATCGACCCGATCTCGCGCGCCAGCAGAGCCCCGTACCACGCCTGCGCCACGCGATAACGCAGCTCCCACCGGGCCACGTCGGTCTGCGCGCTGCCGATGTCGATGCCGTGGTCGGCCGCCCGCCGCAGCGCCCGCAGCTTCCCGAAGGTGAAGAGCGGCTGCACCATCGTGACGCTGACCCGGTAGACGTAGCCCCACTTCGACAGGTCGATGGAGACGCCGAAGGTCGCGTTGTCGTCGCCGTTGATGGCGGGCGACGGTGCGAAGCCTGCCTCGAGCTTAAAAGTCGGGAACTTCGCGGCGCGCGCCTGGGCGAGCTTGGCCTCGAAGATACCGCGGCCGGCGCGGGCGGCCTCCATCAGCGGGCTGGTGCGCTCGACCTCGGAGAGCAGCGCCTCGAAGCTGATGCGCTCGACCTTGGGGCCGGGCGGGATCTCGGGCGGGTCGCTGTCGGGCGGGCTGGCCTCCGTGGCGACGACGCCGGCGGGTTCGGCGGCCGACACGGGCGGGCCGAGCGTGGCCACGATCGCGGAAATCGCCAGGATTATACGGCCGATTTGCAAGGTGTGAGCGCCTCCCGTCGGTCGGGCATTGGACACTGGAGGCCCGGCCGGGTCAATCGTGATGAGGGCCCGTGGACGAGCAGGTGCAACGGAAAACCCGGGGCGGAGCCGGTCGATCCACAGGGTCTAGCCGCCGATCCCGGGGCGCAGCGTGCGCAAGCGCAGCAGACGCTGGGTGGCGCGGAAGGTCTGGACGGCGGCGAGGCAGGTACCTTCAAAGCCGAGGCCGCCGAAGAGCGCGCTGCCGGTGAGCAGGATGTTCGGGTAGGGCGTCTCGACGGCGACGGCGCTGAGGTCGGCGGTGAGGTCGAGGGCGCGGCCCATCACCGGCTGGAGCGCCGAGACGTCGACGTCTTCGATGCCGGTGCGGGTGTCGGTGACGAGGGCGGGGGTGTGGACCGTCAGCAGGCGCTCGTCGAGCCAGGGGATGACGCTGCGCAGGCCGTCGACGACCTCGGCCATGGCTTTGCGCACCAGCAGCGGGCCGGGGGCGATGCCGCGGGCGGGCAGCACGGTGGTCACGGTGAGCACGCCGGGGCCGGGGCGGCCGTCGCCGACGGTGACCGCGCCGACGGTGGGGCGGGTGATCCAGAGGCTGTTGGCGCCCTCCAGCGGCGCGCGGGGGTCGCGGATGACCAGGACCTCGGAGCCCATGCCGGCGGGGATGATGGCCGGGTCCACGGCGAGATTGACGGTGAGGCGCCAGGCGATGGGCTCTTGAGACGAGAGGTCGCCGTGGAAGCCGTCGCGGCGGCCGTCTGCGGGGATGAGGTGGGCGAAGCGGCGCGGCTCGGTGTTGGCGACCAGCATGGCGCAGCCCAGGCGCTCGCCGCGGTCGGCGAGGACGACCTCGACCGCGCGGCCGCGGCGCATGATGACGCGCTCGACCACGGCGTCGGGGCGGTGGTCGCCGCACTGCTCCTTGAGCTTGGCGATGAAGAGGTCGCGCATGCCGTCGAGGCCGCCGGGGACGCGCTGAAGCCCGCCGCGCAGGTGCGTCCAGAGGCGGGCGGTGGCGATGGGGGGCAGCGGGCGCGGGGTGAGGCTGACGAGGTGGCCGACGGCGCCGTGGACCAGCGCGCGGGCGACGCCGCCGTCCTGGCCGCGCATGAGCGGGTCGCCGCTGCTGCGACCGTCGACGAGGTCGGCGCAATCGGCGAAGGCGCGGCGATAGCGCTGGGCGGCGCCGAGCCCGGTAGGCGGCAAGACGATGTCGCTGCCGAGCGCGGGGTCGCAGGCCGCGGTCTGCTCCTGCGCCCACTGCTCGAAGGCCAGCATGGTCTCGCCCTCGTCGGACATCTCGCGCTCAAGCTCGCGGCGCCAGCGGTCGGGCGCGCGGGTGACGTCGAGGCGGCGGTCGGGCATCACGAGCTGGAGCGTCGGGTCGAGAGATCTCGGGCGGTTCTTCATCTCCATGCCCATGGAGAGCTCGCCGAAGACGCGGCTGACGATGGGGGAGGTCGTGAACCCGTAGAAGCGCTCGGGCTCGCGGAGGAAGAGGTGGCCCTGGTGCCGGTAGACGTTGGGGCGGGAGCCGTGGCCGAGCACGCCGACGCGGTAGCCGGCGCGGGCCGCGAGGGCGGCGTACATCAGGCCGCCGAGGTCGGAGCCCACCACGAGGACGTGGTAGGTCGCCGCCAGTCGGTTGCCGCCCGCCACTACGGGCCGCCGCCTTCGAGGTGCACCACGCGGCCCTCGACGCGGAACTGGCCCGCGAGCACCTTGGCGATGACCTTCGGGTAGATGCGGTGCTCGACTCGGCGGATGCGCGAGGCCAGCGCGTCGGGGGTGTCGGCGTCGAGGACCGGGACCGCCACCTGGGCGATGATCGGCCCGGTGTCGACGCCCTCATCGACGAAATGGATGGTGCAGCCCGAGATCTTTACCCCGGCGGCGACTGCGTCTGCGGGGCCGCGGGCGCCGGGGAACGCGGGCAGCAGCGCTGGGTGGGTGTTGATCATCCGGCCCTTCCAGCGCCGAACGAACTCCGGCGTCAGCACGCGCATGAAGCCGGCGAGCACCAGCCACTCGATCTCGTGGCGGCGGAGGACCGCGTCGAGGGCCTCGTCGAAGGCCGCGCGGCTTGAGAACGCTTTGTGATCGACGACTTCGGCGGGGATCCCAGCCTCGCGGGCGTAGTCCAGGCCGCCGGCGTCGGGCCGGTTGGAGACGACCAGCGCCGCCGTGCTGAGGTGGGCGGGGTAGCTCATGGGCGGGTTGGCCCAGAAGTCGAGGATGGCCTTCAGATTGCTGCCGCGGCTGCTAATGAGGACCGCGAAGCGTGTCACGGGGCGACCTCGCCGACGACGATGGGCGTCTCGCCCGCGTCTCGGAGGCAGGCCGCGACCGCGTCAGCTTGGGCGGCGTCGACGACGAGGACCAGCCCGAGGCCGAGGTTGAAGGTGCGGCGTAGCTCGTCTTCGGCGATATCGCACTGGCGGAGCAGCGCGTAGATCGGCGGCTCGGGCCAGGCGCCGAAGCGCAGGTGAGGCTTCAGACCTTCGGGCAGGACCCGCGGGATGTTCTCGGTGAGGCCGCCGCCGGTGATGTGCGACATGGCGTGGATGGCGCCGGGCAAGGCTTTGAGGGCGGCGAGGACCGGGCGGACGTAGATGCGCGTCGGGGCGAGCATCGCGTCGCCGAGGGTGCCCTCGAGGGGCTGTGGCCGAGCATCGAGCGCCAGCCCGAGGACCTCGAGCAGCGCCTTTCGGGCGAGGCTGTATCCATTAGAATGGAGGCCGCTCGATGGGAGGCCCAGGAGCACGTCGCCGGAGACGACGCGGTCGGGGCCCAGGATGGCGTCGCGCTCGACCGCGCCGACCACGAAGCCGGCGAGATCGTAGACGCCGTCGGCGTACATGCCGGGTAGCTCGGCCGTCTCGCCGCCGAGCAGGGCGCAACCGGCCTGGTGGCAACCCTCGGCGATGCCGCGCACCACCGCCTCGCCGACGCTGGGGTCGAGGCGGCCCGTGGCGAAATAGTCGAGGAAGAAGAGGGGCTCGGCGCCGGAGGTCAGCACGTCGTTGACGCACATCGCGACCAGGTCGATGCCGATGGTGTCGTGGACGCCGGTGGCCACGGCGATGTCGAGCTTGGTGCCGACGCCGTCGGTGCCGCTGACCAGCACGGGGTCTTTGTAGCCCGCGTCGGCCATGCGGAAGAGGCCGCCGAAGCCGCCGATATCCGAGATGACGCCTGCGCGTCGCGTGGCGCGGGCGAGGGGGCCGATGCGCCGCACCATCTCGTTCCCGGCGTCGATGTCCACCCCGGCACCGCGGTACGTCAATCCCATCTCGTCCTCCCGGATCGCTCGATGGCCGAGGGTCTACACCAGCGGGCCTGCCAAGTCACGGGCGCGGATGGGGTGCGGCGATCGGCGGTGCGGCGCGTACCCTTGACGGCGGGGCACAGGCGGTCGAAGGTCATTCGAGCGGCGCGGAGGCTGGACATGCGGTGGTTTGGACTGACGGTAGCGGCGATGGTGGCGCTGGGGACTGGCTGCGCGAAGGAGCAGCCGGCGCCGAGCGCTGGTGCGCGCGGCTCGGAGGCTGGGGCTGCTGCGGGGGCCGGGCAGGCGCTGCCGGCGCCGGCGGGGGCGCCGCGTCGAGAGCGCGCGGGCATCGAGACCGGCGCGAGCGGGGTGGAGCCCGAGGTCCCGACTGGGGAGCGGCCGCCCGCGGCCAAGCTGATCGACCGAAACGTCGAGCAGGTGCCGCCGCCCGCGGACAACCCGAACGCCGCCGACCTGCGCGCGGCGTGGTCGCTGGTCGCTGGACCGTGGCTCAGCGCGCTGGAGGCCGGGGACGCCGCCGCGTTCACGGCGTTGCTCGACGAGCGCTTCATCGGCAGCACGGCGCCTGGGATCGGCGAGGCGCCCGGCCGTGACGCCTGGGCCGCCGCGCGAAAGCCCCCAGTGGCCGGGGTTTCGTCGGTCTCGGTGGGGTCGGTCGAGGCGCGCTTCGACGCGGGGCCGTCGCTGACGGTGTATTTCCGGTTTCAGGAGCGGGCGGCCGCGGGCGCGGAGTGCCTGGAGACGCGGCGCGAGCTGGTCGTGCAGCGCCCCCTCGAGGGCGAAGGCGGCGCGGCACCGGTGTGGCGCTTGGTCGGCGAGTCGGCGCTGGATTCGGGCGCGTGCGAGCTGACCTCGGCGCCGACCTTCGCCGCCGCGCACGAGGATCTGAAGAAGGCGCTGCTGGGTCGGGACGAGGACCGCGCGCGCGAGAAGATGGCGCCCTTCGTGTGGCTGCGCGACGACGGGGTCCAGACGGCGACCTACTCGGCTGGCGATGTGTGGGCCGAGGGCCACTGGGTGGCGGCGGCGTTGGCGAAGGTCATGGCCGACGCGGATTCGACGCGGGCCACCAGCACCGTCGGCGTGGTCAGCGGCCCGGACGCGGCGTTTGTCTACGAGTCGCGGCCCGCGGGCCCCGTGTTGGTCGGAGTCGAGCGCGGTGGGGTCGGGCGCGTCAGCGCGCGCGCGGCGGCGCCGGCACCAGCGCAGGAGCCCGCGCCCGCACCCGCGACGGAGCCTCCACCCGCGCCATGAGCTCGCCGGCCGACACGGTCACCGATGACGCCCTGGACTTCTGGGACGCGCCCACGGCACGCGAACAGCTAGCAAAATACTGGCTGCCAGCGCTCTTTGAGCGGTTCGCGGGGGCGGTGCGGACGCTGCACGAGGTCGCGCCCGAGGCGTCGAGGCGGGCTGGCCTTGTGGCCATCGCCAAGCGCGTCGTGCGCGCGGCCCCGCAGACGCGCGAGGCGTTGGCGAGCGACCCGGCGCTGGCGCGGTGGACCGCGGGCGTCGAGGAGTCGGTGGCCGCAGGCGCCCCGGACGCCGGCATTCACGCGCTCTTGGGGCTGCTGCCGCGATTCGCGGTCGGGGTGGCGATGCGCGAGGGCGGTGACCTCGACGTGCCGCTGGCGCTGGGTCCGACGGGGTTGGCGCGCATCCCGATGGACGGGCGGATGCTGCAAGGCCCGCCCGCCCGCGCGGTGCGAGCCCAGGTGCGGCAGGGCGAGCTCATCACCCACACTCGCGCGGCGCTGCAGGTGGGGCCCTTCGAGCTGGCGGATGGCGCGGCCGAGGGCGGGCGGGCCCCTGCCGTGCGTGCGCTCACCGGCGCCGACTCCCTCGCGGCGGTCAAACCCCTGGCCGCGGGCATCAAGATCCTGACCGACACCGCGCCACGCGCGCTCGCCGAAGCCGCCGCGCTCTCGCCGGTCCTGGTCGCGATCGCCCAGGCCACTCCCGCAGGCCAAGCCGCCACGAGCCCCTCGCTGCGAGGCTGCATCTGGCTGCCCGCCCCCGAGGAGCCGCTGCTCGTGGCCGAGTCCCTGCTCCAGGCCGCCGCGCACGGGAAATTCCAGCTCGTCGACGACGCTCACGCCCTGGTCGAATCCGCCGACCCGCCGCGCCTGCGCGTCCCGTGGCGCCCGGACCCGAGACCGGCGCTCGCGCTCTTGCGTGAGCTACACGCCGAGGTGCGCGCGATCTGCTGGCTGCGCGCCCTCGCCGACACGCCCTGGTCGAACGAGGTCCAGCCGCGGCTGTCGGCGCTGCTCGGCACGGCGCGCACCACCGCGGAGGTCCTGGCCACCGCGTCCGGCGTGGCCCCCGCGGGCGTCGCGCTGCTCGAGCGACTGCGCGCCGAGCTCTGACCCGCGTCAGCCGCGCCAGTCGCGCGCAGGGGACCGCGTCAGCCGCGCGATGCGGCCGCCGCGGTCCCACCGCACGGCTCACGAGGGGTCAGATGGACTTCTTCGAGAAGTACCAGTCCGTGACCTCGAACTCGGCCTGGCCCAGCCGCTTCTCGGCGTCCGCGGCCGTCCCAGGCGGCGGCACGATGACCTTCTCGCCGGGCTTCCAGTTCGCCGGGCAGGCCACGCCGTGCTTGTCGACGGTCTGCAGGGCGTCCACGACGCGCAGCACCTCGTCGAAGTTCCGGCCGACATTGAGCGGGTAGTAGATCATCGCCCGCAGGTTGCGCTTGGGATCGATGAAGAACACCGCGCGGACCGCCGCCGTGTCGGAGCTCGCTGAGTGGATCATCCCGTAGGCCTTCGACACCTTCATGTCGAGGTCGGCGATGACCGGGAAGCGGATGTCGACGCCGAAGTTCTGCTTGATGTTCCGGATCCACGCGATGTGGCTGAACACGCTGTCGACGGAGTTGCCCAGCAGCGCGACGTTGCGCTTGGCCAGCTCATCCTCGAGCTGCGCGAACGCCATGAACTCGGTGGTGCAGACCGGCGTGAAGTCCGCCGGGTGCGAGAAGAGGATCACCCACTTGCCCTTCTCCCACTCCGACAGGTGGATCTCACCAGCGGTGGACTTCGCCTTGAAGTCCGGGACGGGGCCATTGAGCTGCAACGCCGGCTGTGCGGCCTGGATATCGGTCGAATCACTCATCGCTCTCTCCTGTGGCGCGAATTGCTAGGGGAACCGACCACGAGCGGGTGGCCGCCCCGTATCCCATGCCAGCCCGCGCGAAAGTTCGGATGCAGGCCGGAAGACGCGAGGAAGAACAGAGGCCCGCGTACGGCCTCGTCTCCTGGCAGTCGCGAGCATAGACCGTTCGCAGCGGGGTCGCGAGGGGTGACGTCGCAATCAATCAAATCACAGTGCGAGTACGGCTCGCAGGCTCCGCCGGCAGGTGCGCGTTCAGATTTCGCAAACGCGTCGACGAAATGACATGCTGCGTCGCGTCATTCTGTTACAATTTCGTTACACCCATCAGACGGATTCGACTCGTTCTCCTCGCTCCGCGGCCCGTGATTCACACTGTCACAGCGTCTCGCGATATGTGTGACAGCTGCAGCCACCGCCCGACCACAAAACCACCCGGCCACCTCCCCGCCCCGCCGCCAGGTCCGCCCCGAAAAAATCCCGGACCATGCCTCCTCCCGCGGCCATGTGCAACGCAAAACAACAGCTCAAGATCCCGATCCTGTAATCGTCATCCCCACGACGTTTTTCGATTTTATTCCCGCGCGACTCAGTTAACGTCCCCGATCGCTGGTCCACCTCGCGCGCTGCCGACGCGACACAGCCACTCGGAGACGTGATGCACCCTGCCCGCGCCGCTAAACTACTGAACATTCGCCCAGCCCCCCCCGGTCCGACGTCCAGCGGCCAAAGCGCCTGGCGCTTGTCGTAGCCCTGGTGCTCGCCGCGGCAGCGCTGACCCTCGCGATGCTGCCCCGCGCGGCCAGAGCCGACGACCGGCCCGACTGGGTGGTCGCCGCACACCGAAGCCTCTTCATCGGCGACGGCTCGCTGGTCGTCGGCGATGTGGCCGCCCAGGACCCCACCGCGGCCCCGTGCCTCGCGGACAGCGCCGATATCACGCTCGGCACCGGCACCACCGTTTACGGACATCTTTGGGGCGACGCCATCAGCATCCGCGGCACGCCCGACATCGACGGCGTCGTCCACTACCTCACCTCCGTCGCGCCGGCTCCGTCCACCTTCGCCGCGGGCGCCCTCGACGACACCCTCGCGCTCCCCCTCGAACTCATGGATTTCGCGCCGCCCGAGTTCCCGACCGACACTCCCGACCCGGCTATCACAGTGGTGTCGAGCGCCGAGATGGATCTCGGCGACGGAAACTACGCCGCCGTCAGCCTTGACGCCGGCACCGCCGAATCGCCGACCGTGCTCCGCCTGACCGGCGAGAACTACCTCTTCGGCAGCCTCACCCTGTCGGCCCACAGCCGCCTTGAGTTCGCGCACGCGGCGATGGTGCTCGTCGGTGGCCGGCTCGTGGCCGCCAACAACGCTGCTATCGGTGCCTCATGGGGCGAGGGCGTCCTGGCACAGGACACCGGCGTTCTCGTCCTCGGCGAAAACGGCGCCACCGGCGCACTGGGCGACGACCCGCCCGTGGTCTCGTTCGGCGATGACGCCGTTCTCAACACGCAGATCTGGGCCCCTTACGGCACCATTCGCTTCGGCGACAACGCGTTCATCCGCGGACGCATCCTCGCGAAGTGGACCCAGACCGGCGACCTCGGCACCTTCACCTTGCCAGGAGCCGCCTGCGGTTTCGGCCGGCTCCCACCCGATGGCGAGTGCGACGACGGCGACCCCTGCACCGACGATAGCTGCGACACCCTAAGCGGTACCTGCCTCAGCGACGCGATCGCGAGCTGTGGCGGGCCGTCCTTCGGCTTTCCCGAATATGCCTACATCCCGATCGACGACCGCTCCTCGACCGCGTTGACGCTGGCCTGGACCGCCGCCGAGCCCCAGACCACCGTATCGCACTACGAGATCCGCCAAAACGGCACGCTCATCGCCGTCGTCACCGCGCCCCAGACGAGCTGGCGAGTCGCAGGCCTGCCGACGGGCGAAACCTTCACCTTCGCCATCACCGCCGTCGACCTCAGCGGAACCCACTCCGAGCCGCTCTCCTCCGCACCTGTCGCCCTGAGCGACGAGTGGCCGCCCGTGTGGCCGCTGCCATTCCTCGGCGTCGCCTACCCGCCTTCCGACGCCACCCACCCGCCCTCGGTGACGCTCGACTGGCCGCCAGCGTGGGACGACGTCGGCGTGCTGCGCTACCACGTCACGCTCGACGGCGAGCCCGTCAGCGGCGACGGCATCGCCCAGACCAGCTTCACGCTCACCGGACTCTCCGCTGGCCAATCCTACGCGGTCGCGGTCACCGCCGAAGACAGTGCGGGAAACACCGGAGCGGACCCGATCACCGCCAACTTCACCCCGCCCGATGAGTCGCGTCCGACGTGGGACAACGGCCAGATCTCGGGCGTCGTTTCCTCAGGCGGCCTGGAGCTCACGTGGTCAGGCGCCACCGACGACGTGGCCGTCCTCAGCTACTACGTCGTCGTGTATGAAGACGGCTTTTTCGCCGATAGCGCCTGGGTCCAAGAGCCCGTGAGCTTCCCATACCTGTTCCCGGTCGCGTCCGCGACGGACTATGGCGTCATGGTCTTCCCGTGCGATGGCTACACGTCCCAGAGCTGCTCGCCGGACCCGCTGTCCCTGGGGCTCGCCGGCTTGGTGGCCGACAGCACCCCGCCCGCGTGGCCCGCCCCGAGCTTCAGCGTGACCGCGACGACCCCGCGCTCGCTGCAGCTCGGTTGGTCGTCCGCCACCGACGCAAGCGGGGTCATGGGTTACCGAATTTACGCCGGTGGCAATCAACTGCTCGGCGATTGCCTCGGTGTGTTGAACTACCTCTGTCGCGGCGCCTCTCCGACGATGGGCGTCTACCATCTCGAACCCGCCACCACATACGCTTTGCGCGTACAAGCCTACGACTGGTGGGGCAACGAATCCACCGACGGCCCGACGCTCTCGGTCACCACCGACCCGCCCACCGCGATCTGGCAGCCCACCACCCCCGAGGTGACGGCCACGCCCACAAGCGAGACCGACCTGTGGCTCGACTGGCCCCTCGGCTACTCCCCCGACCGCTGGGTGAGCTACGAGGTCACCGTCACCCCGCTGGACCCCGCCACCCCCGGCGGATTCTACCGGCAATTCGCCGAGCCCTACACCGACACAACCGTCACCAACCTCACCCCCGGCGCAACGTACGAGGTCACGGTCGTCCTGCGTGACGAGTACTACTACCCAAGCGACGTGCCCCTGACGACCACGGTGACGATGCCCTACTGGTTCGAGAACCCAGAGGGCGCCTGGCCGCCCGGAGCCTGGCTCACCGCCGAGCGCGGCGATCCGGCCTCCGACGTCGTCGTCCGTTGGAGCCCCGTCACGGCCTCAAGCCGCTACGCCTTTCAGCTCACAGCGACCCGCGACGACCGCCAGGACGCCGAGGTCTTCAGTCGGGTCTACCCACTCGACGTGACCACGGTCGTGGTTCCGGGCCTCACGCCGCAGGCTGCGTTTGAGGTCCACCTCCGCCTCATCGACGCCCAGACCGGCGCTCGCTCGCAGGACGAACTGACCGCGTCGCTCGACCGGGACGACACCATTGCCCAAGCCCGTTCGCAGGCATTCGACACAATCTCGGCGGGGATCGCGAACTCGTGGTCCACGCTTACCAGCCCGCCAGTCAGCACCGCAGACGCCAATGCCCTGCGCGCACGTTGTCGCGCCGTGGGACTCCCAGGCGCCCTGCCGTCCTTCACCACCGACCCGCGTGGCCTCCTGACGTCAATCGCGTCATGCCGCATGGCGCTCTCGACCTCGGCGTATACCAGCGCCGCCCCTGAGACCATTGCCCAGGCCTTCATCGAAGACCATGCCGAGCTGTTCGGCATGGTCCCGAACGACTTCGGCACTCGGGTGACCCTGCCGCTCGTCCACGTGCACAAGGAACGCGATGGGACCGACCGCGTCAGGCTGACCCAGACCATCGACGGCTTGCCCGTCTTCACGTCGCGGTTCCGCATCGTCATCGACGCCAACGGCAAGGTCACCCGCGCCGGCGGCCACCTCACCCCGCCGTGGGCCGTCGCCAGCCTGCCGGAGTCCGTCGACGAGGCCGCCGCCAAGACGGTCGCCGCCGAAGCGGTCGCCGCCGACCCGGCAGACGGCGTCACGCTGATCGAGGGCATCTACGACCCCGCCGCCGGCGGCCAGAGCGACCGCCTCGCCGTCCGAGCGTGGCGCGGCACAGTCCTCGGGGCCGTCGCTCAGCCCCAGGTCTATGTCGCTCGCTCGAACGGCGAGGTTCTGTTCATCGATTCGCGAACGGCCGCCATGACCTGGGGCGAACTCACGCCGGCCGAGCGGCACGTCGAGGCCTACGCCCGAGTCGTCGAACCATGCACGACATCGGGTGGCGGCGAACCAACGTGTACAGCCTATCCTGGAGCACTTGTTCCGGCCGACATCGACCTGTTGCCGCCGCACGTCTCCGCCGAGATGCTGCAGTACTCCTCACTCATACAGCTCACCGTGGGGGCGGCCGATCAGTGCGAGTTCGTGAGCACGGCGACCTCTGAACCTCCTCGGCTATCCACGTACTGTTCAGATGTCTCCGGCGTGCCCACGGAGTGTACGCAGGGGCACGAAGAGTGTCGTGCCACCACGTGGTCGCCGAACGGCGAACGGCTCAAAGACGCACTCATTGGCGTCGGGGCCTTCTACTACGAATGGACCGGGCGCGTCGGATGGGATGATTGGATCATCTCCGATGATCCGGCAGAGCCTGCTCTCCACCGACTCCGCGCGCTGACCGACTTTGAGATACCGGATGCTGACAACGTCCAGTCCTGCGCGGTGGGACTGCCCTTCGCGCCGTCGCCGGCCCAGTGGATTCGCGGGTCCGACGACGCGTCGAGCCTCATCGTCATAGCCGCCGGCCTCCTCACGAACGGGGCCGGGGACCCCATAGACGACGACGCGTTCGAGTTCACGCTGGCCCACGAGACGAGCCACGGGATCGACTTTGCCGAAGGAGACATTGCCGGCGTGGGAGCGGCGCCCACCGCAGAGACGGTTCGGGAGGGGCTGGCCGACACCTTCGGAGTCCTTCGCCAAGCGTACGAGCGCAGGGAAGACGCCGACCCGAGCCCCGATTGGTACAAGGCTATCGAGTGTCACAGCGTGGAGGAGTGTCCTTGCGGGGCTCCCGCGTCACCGCCCTTTGGCGTGAGCGTCGCGAACGGCCAGGAAGGTGGTGTGCCGACGCCGATGCACCTCACCGAGATCTGCTCGACCTGTGGCCCGAGTCACAACGCCTTCATCCTGACCAAGCTCGCCCAACTCATGGGCGACAGCAGCGCCACGCCGCACCATGGGATCGCCGTGCCGCACGTCGCGGACGTGGGATGGACCTACGAGGACCTGACCCGGCTCTTCCTGGACACACTGAAGGCGCTCGATTCGGGTCGGCTCGACCGGCTGCGCGAAGAGCTACTGCACCAAGCCGACAAACTCACCGAGACGCTTCCAGACGTCGATGCCCTGCCGATTCTCAAGATGGTTCGCGCCGCCGCGGACGCCGTTGGCCTGTGGAGCACGTCTCGGCCGGTGGGTGCCGACGTCCCCCCGTCGGAGGATTTGGCCTCGGCCAGAAGCGGGCCCATGCACTTGACCTTTTGGGCTGCCACCCCGAGCCTGCTCTGCTACCACGCGAAGCTCTGCGGGTTCGCCGAGAGTTGTGTCGGGGGTGTGATCGATCACCCTGTTTCGGTGACGACCGGGCCAACTGCAGTGACCCTCGGCGACACGGTCTATGTGGCGTTTGGCGGTCAGTCCGGCGCCCTCACTGTCATGCAGGTCGACGTCTCCGCCACCATGACCGCCGGGCCGACGCCTGCTGGGCATTTCACCGACGCCGCGCCGGCCCTCGCCACGGATGGCAACGACCTGTATCTGTTCTACAAGACGCTTGGGGCGCCCGGCGACATCGCGGTGCTGAAGTTGGCGTCGCCGGGCACCTCCGGTGCGACATGGGAACTTGTGGCGACGAAGACCGGGGTCGACGCCGTCACGGGCCTCTCGACGGCGTTCGGGGCGGCGGATATCGCGGATGCGCCGCCCTCGACCCGGGTATTTGTCGCGTTTGGGGCCCAGGCGGCGAGCGGACTGACCGAGACGGCGCTCTGGGAATTCGTCCCCGGCAATCCGGGCAGCGGCAGCATCTCTCGCTGGATGGTCGATGGACCGTCAGGCCCGGCAACGCTCGCCCCGGCCATCGACCGCCGGCCCTTCGCAGCCTACTTCCGCGGGATGGTGCACATCGGGGTGAGGGCCGCCTGGGCCACCAGCCAGGCCGAGATGACCTACATCCGCTGTACCCCGACGGGCGCGGGCTGCGAGGACTGGACGGCGCCGTGGATCCTCGAGGACTCGGCCTCAGAACGGCCGGCGGCGTTGGCCGCCGACGACCTGAGCGCGTCCGTGGGAGTATCCGAGCTCGTGCTGTGGTCACTACCCACCACAGGCAATGGCTTGGTGAGGGCCAACGCGCGGAGCAAGGCCAGTGACTGAGCGATCTCCGAACCGGGGACGCGGCTTCAGCGCGTGCGAGCCCCGTCGCTCGCGCGGGTTGCGTCTCGTTGTGCTGACCACGGGCTTGCTCGCGCTCAGCGCCGGCTGCTCTTCTGCCCAGATTGGAGCCGACGACGACACGGAGACTGGCTCAGACGCCGACGCCATTTCGGCCGGTGACGGGGTGGCAGGCTCGGATTCAGACCTCGAACTGGGCCCTGACGCGGATGCGGAGTTCGACGCGAGCGAGAACGACACCGACGCGGAGTTGGACCAGGAGCCGTACGTGGAGGCGGACGCGCAGCCCGTCGTCGATGCCGACACGGTCTGGCCGCCGGACGCCGACTCGGCCTCGGATACCGAAACCCTCTCGCAAGCCGACGAAGACACGGAATCGGATGTCGTGTCCGACTTGGGTAGCATTTCGGATCTGGTCGAAATCGCCGAGCCGGACACGGCCTCCGATCTGGACTCGGACCCGGACTTGCCCGTGGTCTCCGACCCCGACCCCGACCCCGACCCCGACCCCGACCCAGACCCAGACCTGGACGCGCACTCGGCCCCTGACTCCGACGCGGAGCCCGATTCAGTCTCCGACGCGGACGCGGAGGCAGACGCGGACTCTGGTTCTGAGGCCGAAGCGGGCTCCGAGGTCAGCGACGGCGATATCAGCCCCCCGGCGTTTGGCGGCGTGGTCAGCGCCGAGCCGCTTGGGGTGTCCGAGGCGCGCCTGCTCTGGGAGGCCGCTGAGGATGACCTGTCGCCGGTGGAGGCCATCGTGTACGAGGTCTGCGTCTCCGTGGTGCGGGTCGGGCGCGGGGGGTGTCAGCCGTGGGTGGTCGGCGACCAGAGCGCTCCCGGAGTCATCGAGCATATCGTGACGGGCCTCAAGCCGAACACGCGGTATTTCTTCGTCGTGCGGGCTCGCGATGAGGCTGGAAATGTCGACGGAAACCTTGTCGAGGCCACGGCACTCACGCCGGGCGACCAGGCGGCGAAGGCCGTCACCGTGGGCGCGGGACATGCTTGCGCACTTCTGGCTCGGGGGACAGTGCGGTGTTGGGGCGACAACGACTTCGGGCAGCTCGGCGACGGGACCAGCGTCTCACGGGAGGTGGCCGCGCCGGTCTTGGGGCTTGAACTGGTGAAGCTCATCGCGGCCGGGGCCGAGCACACCTGCGCCGCGATCGCCGATGGCACGGTGCGCTGCTGGGGTCGCAATGACCGCGGGCAGCTCGGCGATGGCACCGCGGAGGACTCCGCGCTGCCGGTCGTCGTATCGGGGCTCGGTTTCGTGAAGGCGCTGTCGGCTGGCGACGGCCACACATGCGCGATTCTCGGCGACGGCACGATGCGCTGCTGGGGGGCCAACGAGCACGGCCAGCTTGGCGACGGGACCTTCGGGGATAGCCTCATGCCCGTCGAAGTGTCAGGCGCCGCCTTCGCAAAGGACCTCGCATGTGGCGACGAGCACACCTGCGCGGTCGCCGCAGACGGCCTCGTCGCGTGCTGGGGCCGGGGCGACTCGGGGCAGCTCGGCTACGGAGACGCAGAGGACAAGAACACCTGGACCGTGATCGAGGCGTTACAGCTTGTGACGAACGTCGCGGCGGGCAGCGCGCATTCGTGCGCGCGCATCGGGGATGGGACCATCGCCTGCTGGGGGGCCAACGACGAGGGGCAGCTCGGCAGCGACGCTCCGGGCCTCGTGCTGCTGCCGGTTCTGGCTCCTGGCGTCGAACGCGTCTCCCAAATCGATGCTGGGGGGACACGGACCTGCGGCCGCATCGGTGACGGGACCGTACGCTGCTGGGGCGGCGGTCCAGGCGAGCCGGCCGCCGTCGTTGGACTCACACTCGCCGCCTCGGTTGAGTCGGGACCTTCAACGAGTTGTGCCCGGACGGGCCATGGCCGGATCGTGTGCTGGAGTCCCGGCGCGGAAGTAGAGTCGGGCCAAGCAGCGCAGGAGATCCAGGGACTCGTTGGGACCGCCGGGGTCATCGACATCACGTCAGGCGGGGAATTCTACTGCGCCTTGATTTCAGACGGCACACTTCGCTGTTGGGGCAGGGATCATTGGTACCCATTTGGCGGGCCTCCGCCGCCGAGCGGGACGTACCCACTGTTCGACACGATACCCGTGGCAATTGGAGACATAAACTCGGCTGTCTCAGTCTTTGGCGCGTCCGCCACCGCGATCGCGGTGGAGGCCGCTGGCGCATTGCGTTCGTTCGGATCGAATTTCGCCGGCTCGCTCGGGGCCGGACCCGGTGCCCTGCCAAGCGGCCCCCCGTCAGTTCCGATCCATGTGCTAGGTATAGACTTCGGCTTGGTCGTGGGTCGAGGAGCGTCTGCGTCCGCGGGCCCATGCGCGGGTCGTAGTGATGGGACGCTGTTCTGCTGGGGCAGCATCATTGTCCCGTTCGTCGACGCCGGTATGTCGGGGGTGCCGCTTCTGATCGGCGATGCGTCACACGTCATCGGCGCGACAGGCAACCGCTACTTCCTCTCGGCGGATGGGGTGCTGCGCCGGTGGAAAACGCCCACCGACGACCCCACGCTCCAAGCCGGCATCGACCGCGTCCTAGCGGTCGAACTCACTGGAGCCACGTTGAGCATTCGCGGTGATGGTAGGGTTTGGATGTGGGATACGTCGCTGTTCAACCCTATGCCCGAGTACTGGGTCCTCAGCCCAACCGCGCTCACCGGCTTCGCTGATGTGACACGCCTTGCCGGTTCCGGCTGGTGGCTACTCGCTGGCGTACGATCCAATGGTCGAGTACAGACGTGGGGGCGGCTCGGGAACGAACATCAACTCGGCACCTCCGATCCAGGGGGGGCCACTTGGTTCGGCGCGACGGACCCAGACAAGTTCGCCCACATTCTCGAGGTCGAACTCATCGACTCGGCCATCGCCGTCGGGATCAATTTCACCTACGGCGGCTGCGCCGTCATCGCCGATGGACGGGTGCGTTGCTGGGGCCAACCCTTCACGGATACCGGCTATGAAAAGGTCGGGACCTATGTCCCGTGGGAGATCCCATACCTGCCATGACACGGGCGCCATCACCCACGCCCGAGAGGAAAGGAGGAAAGGGGTCAGGAACCGACTTGCAAACTTCTCGCGATAACTTACGGAAATCACAAGTATATTTCCCGAACCACTTCTGCGGGCGCGGATAGGGCCAGGGAAGGCAGCCCACGGTGATGTTGAAATTCACTCAGCCCGTTCCGCAACAGGTCAGGATGCCACGTCCCGTGGCGCCCGGACCCGAGACCGGCGCTCGCGCTCTTGCGTGAGCTACACGCCGAGGTGCGCGCGATCTGCTGGCTGCGCGCCCTCGCCGACACGCCCTGGTCGAACGAGGTCCAGCCGCGGCTGTCGGCGCTGCTCGGCACGGCGCGCACCACCGCGGAGGTCCTGGCCACTGCGTCCGGCGTGGCCCCCGCGGGCGTCGCGCTGCTCGAGCGACTGCGCGCCGAGCTCTGACCCGCGTCAGCCGCGCCAGTCGCGCGCAGGGGACCGCGTCAGCCGCGCGATGCGGCCGCCGCGGTCCCACCGCACGGCTCACGAGGGTCAGATGGACTTCTTCGAGAAGTACCAGTCCGTGACCTCGAACTCGGCGGCCCGGCCGCTTCTCAGCGTCGGCGGCCGTCCCGGGCGGCGGCACGATGACCTTCTCGCCCGGCTTCCAGTTCGCCGGGCAGGCCACGCCGTGCTTGTCGACGGTCTGCAGGGCGTCCACGACGCGCAGCACCTCGTCGAAGTTCCGGCCGACATTGAGCGGGTAGTAGATCATCGCCCGCAGGTTGCGCTGGGATCGATGAAGAACACCGCGCGGACCGCCGCCGTGTCGGAGCTCGCTGAGTGGATCATCCCGTAGGCCTTCGACACCTTCATGTCGAGGTCGGCGATGACCGGGAAGCGGATGTCGACGCCGAAGTTCTGCTTGATGTTCCGGATCCACGCGATGTGGCTGAACACGCTGTCGACGGAGTTGCCCAGCAGCGCGACGTTGCGCTTGGCCAGCTCATCCTCGAGCTGCGCGAACGCCATGAACTCGGTGGTGCAGACCGGCGTGAAGTCCGCCGGGTGCGAGAAGAGGATCACCCACTTGCCCTTCTCCCACTCCGACAGGTGGATCTCACCAGCGGTGGACTTCGCCTTGAAGTCCGGGACGGGGCCATTGAGCTGCAACGCCGGCTGTGCGGCCTGGATATCGGTCGAATCACTCATCGCTCTCTCCTGTGGCGCGAATTGCTAGGGGAACCGACCACGAGCGGGTGGTCGCCCGTATCCCATGCCAGCCCGCGCGAAAGTTCGGATGCAGGCCGGAAGACGCGAGGAAGAACAGAGGCCCGCGTACGGCCTCATTTCCTGGCAGCGGTGAGCATAGATCGTTCGCCGCGGGCTCGCGAGGGCTGCGCGCGAAATCGCTCGATCCGCTGTGGGAGTAGCCTCGCGCGCTTCGTGAGGGCCTGACGGCTGGCGGCCGCCGCGGCGGATCGGTTAGAAGTGGTGGCACAAGACACGAACGGCAGGTGGATGATGACGCGCGCCCGGCTCCATTGGCTGCTGGTGGTCAGCGGGCTTGCGCTCGCGTGCGGCGATTCGACCGGTGGCGGTCGCGATCGCGCCGACGACGCGGCCGATGCCGGTGAGCTCGACGCCGCCGCGCTGGTGGACGCCGTCTCGGGGCCCGATCCTGGCGCGGCGGAGGACTCAGACTCCGACGGGATCGACGCAGCGGAGGTCGACGCCACCGAGGCCGGCGACACGTCCGGGCCCGACGCGGGCGTGATCGACGGTGACGGCGGCTCCGACACAGCGCCTGCGCAGGACTGCGACAAGGGCCAGGTCGTGCTTGGCGGGGACGTGTCAGCCTTCGACCGGTGCAAGATGGTGCGCTGGCTCGCCATCGAGGGCTGCGACGGCGAGGCGACGACCGTCACGCTCCCCGACCTCGAGGAGACCGCCGAGTCAGTCACCCTCTGCCTCGACGCCGGCGACGTGGTGTCGCTGCCCGCGCTGCGCAGGGTCGTTGGCCTGTCGCTGGCGCTTCGAGGGCCGGCCGAGCTGGCCGTCGCGGCGCTGGAGGTGGAGGGCGACCTGGCGCTCGAGATCGACAACTTCGCCGTCGAGCTCACCCTCAGCGGGGTCGTCCGGATCGAGGGCGCGCTGAACCTGGGCGGCCAGAGCGGCGCGCAGACCTTGCGGGTACCTGACCTCGCGGCCGTGGGCCGGATCAGCGCGGTGGGGACGGCGACCGACAGGCTGGTGCTGGACGCGCTGACCGTCGCGGGCCGGATCGACGCTGGGGGGGCGCTCTTCTCGTGGCTCGACGCGCCCATCCTCGCCGAGGTCACCGGCGATCTCCGGATCGGCGGGCGCGACTTCGCCGCGATGAGCGCGCCCAAGCTCGCCCACGTGGGCGGCGTCTACCAGCACCTCGCCGGGCCCTTCGACACCCACGGCGGTTTCCCAGCGCTTCAGTCGGTGGGCGGTGACCTCACGCTGCGTCCGACGCCGTGTCTCGAGCGGGATTGCGAGGGCTTCGAGAGTCTCGGCCAAGCCAGCTTTCCCTACCCGCTGCTGGCCGCGGTCGGAGGCGCGCTCGAGATCGCAGCCACACGTGCCGCCACCACCCTCGCGCTGCCGGCCCTCGTCAGCGCCGGCGGGCTGCGCGTCACGGAGAACCAAGCGCTGACGGCTCTCTCAATTCCGCTGCTCAACGCGGTCCCCGGGAACGTGGATGTCTCAGGGAATCCGCTGCTTCCGCAGTGCAGCATCGACGCGACGCTATCGGGCGCGGTCGTGGGCGGCACGGTCACCCTCGAGGGAAACCGCGAGGATTGTGTTTGCGCTGGTGCAGACCCATCGATCGCGACCTGTCCGGAGCGCTGACAGGCTGCGCGACGGCCGGGGACTTCGCGAGGCGGACGATACCGCATCGCAGCATGTTGTGACGAACGGCACGCGAGCTTGGCATTCCCGAGGACGGGGAGTGTATGCTCTCTGCTCCCTCAGAATCACGCAGCCAACCGACTGGAGCCCCCCCATGCGGTCTATCATCTATCTCTCCCTTTGCTGTGGCCTAGCTTGCTGCGCTGCACTCGCTTGCGAGGGCAACAGCGACGACACTGACGCGGACGCGAGCGACACCAGCGCCGACGTGGACGCGAGCGAGCCCGCCCGCACCACGGTGACCCTCGCCGGAGAACCGGCCGCCCTCGACATCCTCTGGGTCATCGACGGCTCCAACTCGATGTGCGAGGAGCAGCTTGCCCTCACCGACGCGTTCGGCGGGTTCGTCGACGCGCTTCGGGTCCAGACGCCGATCGACCTGCGGACGGCCGTCGTGTCGATGGATATGGAGTGCACGCAGGCTTCGGGCGTGACGTCCCCCGTCTCCGGCCGCTTCAGCCAGGGTGCGGCGGCGGCGTTCCCACCCGGCTGCCAGCAGCGGAGGCCTTGGCCGTGCACGACCAACGCAGATTGCGCGGGGTTGGACTGCACCCTCTTTGGCGCATGCGACGCGCAGGGTGATTGGGCCTGTCGCAAGGCCCAGAACGCCTCGTGCGTGGAGAACCCGAACGGCTCGCTGAACACTACGTGCCGCCGGGCCTGCACCGCCGACGCAGAATGCCAGCAGCTCTTCGGCGACCCGCGCTACGTCTGCCAGAAGCTCTCGCGCAGCCCGTCGGATTGGGGCTGCATCCTGCCGCCCTCGACCGCCGACTGCCCCGCGAGCCTGCCCCCCGTGCTCGGCGGCGACGACCTCGCGCAGTTCCCGTGCATCGCCACCATCGGCGTGAATCAAGCGGCCTGCTGGACCCACGAGCAGGGGATGCGGAGCGCGGCGGTCGCGCTCATGCCGGCCGGCCCCAACGCGGCCTCGATCGCCTGCGCCCCTGCCGACGAGGCCGCCGGAAAGTGCAGGCGATTCCTGCGCCCGGAGGCGGCGCTGTTGGTGGCGTTCATCTCCACGGAGGACGACTGTTCCTCGGTGGCGGACATCCCCGAGGAGGAGAGGGACCGCTGCATGCTGCTCGCGGACGAGACGGCTGGCGGCCCCCTGATGGCAGTCTCCAAGGTGTCCGAGGCCCTCAAGAGCGCGAAATCGGCGCCGTCGCAGGTGCACGTCGCCGTCGTCGCGGGCGATGCCCTGGCCGGGTCGACCTACACGCCCAAGGTCGGCTCGGTGATGGGAAAGCCTTACTGCGAGGACATCTACGCGGAGTTGGCGGCCGGGAACCTCAGCGAGGTCGAGGCCGCGCGGGAGTGCTATCTTGAGTCCGTGGGGAGTGAGTTTATCTGCCACCACACCAGCACGACCTGCGACGGACCGACGGGCCCCGCGCGGTGGGGTCAGCGATACCAGCAGCTCGTGGCGGGCTTCGGCGACAACGGCACATTCGAGAATATCTGCGCGCCGGAGGCCATCCCGAGCGCGTTGGGGCGCGTGGCCGCCAAGTTCGCGAGCACGCCGATGCGTTATTGCGTGCCCGCCACGGTCGCAGATGCCGCCGCGGTCCAGGTCACCCTCGAGCGCGCCGACGGCACCACAAGCTCGCTGACGCAGGGGGCGGGCGCTGACGGATATTCCGTGGTGATCGACGCCCCCGAGTGCGACGGGCAACCCAACATCACCCTGAACACGGCCGCCCCGGCGGGCGCGAAGCTGCAGGTCTCCTACCCGGCGCCGGCGATCTAGCGAGCGGCCTGCGGCGCCCGATCGCGCTGCAACAACCCGCGCAGCACCCGCCTCGCCCGGGTGGCGTTGCACAGAGTCTCAACCACCCGCGATGCCCTCGTCGCAAGCCAATCGGTCCGGCACGGCGCTCCACCAACGAGCAAGGAGCGGTCTCGAGTCGAGTCGAGCACCTATGGGACCGCTCGCTGGAGCGGTTGAGCGCGAGCGAGCTTGCGGGTCGCGGGCTACCTCAAGGCGGCCCGGTGTGCGATTGTAGTTCGGCTTGTGCGCTGGGCAATGCCGCGCGGCGACACGAGCGCTCAGGAGCCTTCGGTGAAACATGCGAGCGGATGCGTTGCGGCACTGACTGCTGCGTTGCTACATAGTTGCGTAAGCCCACCGCCCAGGCCGCCCGTCTTGCCGCCGGTGAAGTCCGACGCGGACGTTGCAGCGCTGGGAGACGCGCCCGCAGAGGTCGACGCCACAGACGGGCTGGACGTGGACGGCTCAGGCGAACCAGCGGTGCCGTGCGAGACGCTCGCAGA
The DNA here is from genome assembly GCA_041389525.1 of Myxococcota bacterium. Taxonomy (GTDB): domain Bacteria; phylum Myxococcota_A; class UBA9042; order PHBI01; family JACKFB01; genus JACKFB01. The sequence continues at coordinate 38,714 of JAWKRR010000046.1, forward strand.
CTGCCCGGCCCCAGCGCCGTGCCGGGGAGCGGGGGTCTGTGACTCCGGAAGCCATACCTGCGTTTACGCGCCCCTGGACGGTCCGGCGTGCGACGATGGCGACGCGTGCACGGTCGCGGGCGTGTGCGTGAATGGGGCCTGTATCAGCGCGCCGAAGGACTGTGACGACGCCATCGCGTGCACCACCGACTCCTGCGCCCCGGGCGGGCAGTGCGTGCACGGCGTGGCCGGCTGCGATTGCAAGAAGGACGCGGATTGCGAAGACGAGGACCCCTGTACGCTGCCCGCAGCGTGCGAGAATCTCACCTGCTTTGGTCGCGAACCGGTGGATTGTTCCGCGTTCGACTCGCCCTGCCACGCGGGACGCTGTGAGGCCGCGACCGGCTCCTGCGTGGCGGAGCCGAAAGCCGACGAGAGCCCTTGCGACGACGGCGACCCCTGCACGGTCGGCGATTCCTGTCAGGGCTTGGCATGCAGTGGAGGCCCCAAGAGCTGCGACGACGGCGAGCAGTGCACGAGCGATTCGTGTGACGCCACCAGCGGGAAGTGCGTGCACGCGCCGCTGCCGAACGGAAGCGCGTGCGACGATGGCGACCTCTGCACCATTGCGGACTCCTGCAACGCCGGGGCGTGCGCCGGCGTCCTGGAGAGCACGCTGTCGGTGGCGTGGGAAGTGCAGTTCGAAGGCTTGGCGCCTGGAGCCGCGCTGCTGCGAGGAGGGACGGCCGATGGCGGTGCCGTCCTTGTCGTCGAGGTCGAATCCCCATTCTTCTTCGGGTTCTCGGAGGGGCAGTGGATCGCCGCTGCGCCGCAGACCAAGCGTGGCGGGGGCGCATTTGTCGGCGGGCTGTGGATCGGGATGCTCGACGGCACGGGCGCGCTGGTCTGGCAGCGCACACTTGGGGGCAGCGAGAAGCTGAGCCTGAATGACGCGACGTTTAGCCCTACCGGGGACGCGTTCCTGCTCGTGGAGTATTCGGGGACGCTCGAGGGAGCGTTTCCTGCGATTTCGGAGCTGTTCGCGGCTCGGACGAAGCCCGGCCAAGCGCTGGTCGCGATCTCGTCGACGGGTGAGCTGATGTGGGCGCTGCCCATCCCGACGGAGTTGGACGCGGCAGCGCTCTTCTACAGCGGGGGCCAGGATCCCCGCGTCGGAGCTGTGGTCCGCCACACGGCGCAGTACGCGGCTGCGACCCAGCCCGCGGGGGTCCAACTGGTCTTGCCGGCTGCGACCGTCGGCACCTCCCTCGGCGCACTCAGCTGGAGCGCGATTTCGGGGCAGCTCAAAGCGATGAAAAGCATCGGAGGTCTCAGCGACGCCGCAGTGGAGTCCGTCGTCAGGGTGCGCGGCGCCGATGGCGGCGGCTTCGCGGTGGCCCTGGACGCGTACGATACCTCTTGGTTGGGAGGCCCGCTTGCGGTCCCGGCCACGCCGAAGTCAACCGACGGAGTGCTCGTCGGCGTTTTCACCGCGGACGGTATGGCGGTCTACGTGGCCTCGATCGATGGTCCGATCGGTGCCCGAGTGGGGGGTGTCGCGTTTAGGGCCGAGAGCGGACTGCTCGTGCTCGCAGCGACCCTCCACGGCATCGCCGTCACGGACGGTACGGGGGCCACAGCCGGTGCGTCTGCGAACTCCTGGAGTCCATTGCTCCCACCCTACTGCGCGGTTCGACTCAACCCGGCAGGGCAACGGATTTGGCCCATCCACTGCGACGAATTTGCGGGCTTTACCGAGGGCGTCCTGGGAGGCGGATGGCACGGCCTTGGCATTGGGGCTCGGCCACGCCGTCCAGGCGCCGACCGGAGCCATCTACTCCCTCACGACGACACCGCAGGAGATCATGCGCTTCCTGGGCCAGCTGACGTCGGACGGCGACATCTTGAGTCTCGCGACCTGGGACTTGGCCGGCGCCTGTATAAATCCTCGGCTCGACCCCAGCCGCGCGGTGTTCTGCGACGAGGTCCAGCCGGGCGAGGGGCTGATTCGATTGATGAAGCGGACGGAGTTCGCGCCGCTGCCGAACTGCTTGCTCTAATCCTGAGGATTGCCGGGTGGCGGCTAGGGTCCGGCGGCGAGGCAGCCCTCGCTGAAGCCGCAACTGCCAAGCGCCACGACAGCGGGCTGGAAGGCGGCGCTCCCTGCACACGAGCTGAGGCAGTTGAAATCTGGGGTCGCGCAGCCTGCAATGCAGGTAAGTGCGTCGGCGCACGGCTGGGATGCCAGACAGTCGGCAGACTCTTTCGCGCATGCGGAGCTCATGCATGCGACCACCTCCGCGGCGGTCGACGGCGCGCAGTCTTCGCCACAGTTCTTCGGCGTCTCGTCCGCGTCGCAGGTGCCGTTGCCGCAATCCGGAGGTCCAGGCGGGCAGTCGGCGGGGCAGTTCTGCGTGTTCTCGCCTTGGCCGCAGGTGCCATTGCCGCAGCTCGACTGGCCGCCGCTCAGGCACGACGAACCCAGGACGCACGTGAGTAAGCCGACCGCCTCGCTGCCAAAGCCGCCCTTGAGCGCGCAGCTTGTGACGCAGTTCTGGTCGGTGGCGGCGCACTGCTCGGTGCACGTGACGGCCTTCACACATTCGGTGTTCGCCACGCACGCAGCCAACTCAGCGCCGCACTGCTCGTCGATGCACGTGATGAGCGGCGACGTGGACGTCTTGCAGTCCGCGGGACAGGTCGCGGTGGTCTCGGGCGTCTCGCACTTGCCGTCGCCACACTCGGGGCCGCCCGCCTTGCAGTCCGCGGGGCAGGTCGCGGGGGTCTCGGGCGTCTCGCACTTGCCGTCGCCACACACGGGGCCGCCGGCCTTGCAGTCGGCGGGGCAGGTCGCGGCGGTCTCGGTGCCGTTGCACGTCCCGTCGCCGCACTCGGGTCCGGGCGCGGCGCACTGGGCTCCGGCGCACTGCCGCAGGGCGTTGAAGGCGGTGGTGACAGCCTGGCCCTTGCCGGAGACACAGCCGACGACACAACCCGAGTCGCCCGCACAGGCAGCGGCGCAGGTCACCGCGGCCTTGCACTCAGGCAGCGCCCCGCACGCGGCGAACTGGGTCGGGCACTTCTCCTCGGCGCAGGTCGCGCCGCCAGCGCACTCGGCCTCGTAGCCCTCACAGCAGTCGTTGAAGACCGCGCAGTCCTCCTGGCACTGACACGTCGCCCCCTCGACGAAGTCGCCGCACGCGCCCGGGCAGGTTCCCGCCGACGCGAAGCACTCCGCGCCCTCGCCGCAGCCCACCAGCCCGTCGACCACGAAGCTCGTCGCCCCCGCCAGCCCGTCCTGGCACGCCTCGCGGCAGGCCTCGTCGGTGCAATCCAGGATGCACGACGCCGTCGTCACGCAGCTCGGCAGCTCAAAGCACGCGTCCAAGGCGCTCTTGCAGTCCGTCGCGAGGCAGAGCAGCGCCCCGGTCGCCTTGCAGTCCTTTCGGCAGGTCAGCGCGTTCTCGCCGGGCTCGCAGACCTCATTTCCGCAGGTCGCACCTGACGAATCGGGCGCCACGGTGGTGTCCTCCGCCGGCCCCGTCTCGCGCTCAGCGTCGCTCACGGCGTCGCTGGCGTCCGCGTCATCGCCCGGCGCGCTGTCGGGACGCGCGTCGACCGCCCCATCCCCCGCGACGTCGCCGCCCGCGCCATCGAATCCGCCCGTGTCGCCCAGCTGACCGAGGCCGCTGTTCACGCCCGAGTCCCCGCAGGCGCCCCACCCCGCCACGACCGCGACCAACACAACGCACAGAACCGGCAGACGACGCATGGATTCCTCCTGAAGGCGCGCGAACGGTAGCAAGCGGCCCGACCCCACGCAATCGCGATGCTCGGCGACGGGTGGGCGGCGTCGGCGGCCTCGTGTAGACTCCGGCGCAGTTTGAAACCATGACCGGAGCGGGCGCGATGGGCTTTTGGGGCCGCGGCCACGACCACATCGGGAACTTCAATTTCCGCATCGAGATCGAGGGGCTGACGTCGGCTTCGTTCAAGGCGATGGACGGCATCGGGTCGGAGACCGAGATCATCACCTACGGCGGCTCCGTCGACCTGATCCAGCGCAAGCGACCCGGCCGCACCAAGTGGACCGAGATCACCCTAAAGCGCGGCTACACCAACAACCCCGAGCTGTGGGCGTGGCGGCAGACAGTCATCGCGGGGAAGGTCGACCGGCGCTCGGGCTCCATCATCATCTGCGCCGACGACGGCTCGGAGATCGTCCGCTACAACTTCTTCGAGGCCTGGCCCACCAAGTGGAAGGGCATGACCATGGACGGCAAGGGCACCGACACCGTGGTCGAAGAGCTCACCCTCGCCGTCGAGCGCATTGAGCGCGGGTAGGACGCATGCGCAACGAAATCCGAGACGCCGTCGTCACCGAGGTGCAGTCGCGCATCCTGGAGGCCTGCCTGCACCAGGCGGTCGTGCCGGGCGGGATGCCGCTGGATGTGCTGGTCAACGACACGCTCTACCACGAGAAGAAGCGGCTCGAGATCTACACCAGCGCGCCGGACCGCGACGCCGACCTGGCCTTCTGGGGGCAGGTGAAGCATCGCCTTGGCACCGCGGGCGAGGCGGACCTGCGGCGGCTGCTCCAGGAGATCGTCGGCCGCTTCGTGCAGGAGGTCCTCGGCAACTTCCGCGACTCGGTCTACCGCCTGTCGACCACCGTGCTGCCCCGCACCCTCCCCGTCCTGCTCAACGCCATGAGCCCGCAGCGCCTGCTGTCCAAGGGCATGCCCGACCTCAGCGACACCATCCGCATCGAGGGCGACGTCGAGGGCCTGCGCCGCGCCGAACGCCTCGGCACGGTCATCCTCACGCCGACCCACGTGTCGAACCTGGACTCGGTCGTCATCGGCTGGGCCCTCTACGCGATGGGGCTGAAGCCCTTCACCTTCGGCGCCGGCCTCAACCTCTTCGCGAACCCGGTGCTCTCGTTCTTCATGCGAAACCTGGGCGCCTACCGCGTCGACCGCACCAAGACCGCCCCCCTATATAAGGATGTGCTCAAGGAGTACGCGACGGTCACCCTCGAGATGGGCCAGTCGCAGCTCTTCTTTCCCGGCGGCACCCGCGCGCGCTCAGGCTTCATCGAGCAGCGCCTCAAGCTCGGCCTGCTCTCGAGCGGCGTCCACGCCTACATCAACAACCTCATCCGCGGGCGCGCCCGACCGCGCGTCTTCGTCGTCCCCTGCACCACCAGCTACGAGGTCGTGCTGGAGGCCGAGACCCTCGTCGAAGACCACCTCAAGCTGGTCGGCAAGTCGCGCTACATCATCACCGACGATGAGTCCTTCCAGCCCAAGCAGATCCTGCGATTTTTCCGCAGCGTGCTCGCCATGGACGGGCGCATCGTGCTCCGCGTGGCCGACACGCTGGACGTCTTCGGCAACCGCGTCGACGAGGAGGGCGAGTCCATCGATTCCCGCGGCCGCCGGGTCGACATCAGCCGCTACGTCCTGGACGACACGGGCCGCCCGGCCCACATCCCGCAGCGCGACCGCGTCTATGTGCGCGAGGCCGGCGCCGCCGTGTCCCGCGCCTTCCGCGAGCACAACGTGGTGCTGGCGACGAACCTGGTGGCCTTCGCCCTCTTCGAGTTCCTCAAGGCACGCCACCCGACCATGGACCTCTACCGGCTGCTGCGCACCGGCGGCGACGGGACCGGCATCGAGATGGGCGTCTTCGCCGAGCGCGTCCGCGCCGTGGCCGTCGCCGTGCGCGAGCAGACCGAAGCGGGCCAGGTGCACGCCACCGACACGGTCCTCGAGGGCAACCCCGCGCGCCTCATCGGCTCGGCCCTGCGGCACTACGGCAGCTACCACCGCAACCCCGTCATCGTGCGGCGCGGCGACCGCGTCTTCGCGGGCGACATGAACCTGCTTTACTACTACCACAACCGTTTGACGGGTTACGGGCTGGAGTCGGCCGCGGCCGGCGAGGCCCGTGAGGTGGCCAGCCGATGACGACCGCGACGGAGACCCCCACACCCACCCCCAACGACGCCAGCGGCGACCCGCGGCGCACCGCCTCAGTCATCGGCGGCGGCTCCTGGGGCACGGCACTCGCGCACATCCTGGGCACCCACGGCTACGAGACGCTGCTGTGGATGCGCAACGAAGACACCGTCCTCGAGGTAAACACCCAGCGCACCAACCGGCGCTACCTCGGCGACGCCGCCATCGACCCCGGCGTCGAGGCGACCACCGACCTGCGGCGCGCGGCCCTGCACGCCGAGCTCCTCCTCATCGTGGTGCCCTCCAAAGCCTTTCGCGAGGTCGCCTTCGAGCTCGGCAACTACGTCACCGGCGACCAGATCCTCGTCAGCGCGACCAAGGGCCTCCAAGAAGACGGCATGAAGCGCATGTCGGAGATCCTGCGCGAGGAGACCTGCTGCCGAAAGATCGGCGCGCTCTCCGGCCCGAACCTCGCCAAGGAGGTCCTCAACGGCCACCCGACCTCGACCGTCGTCGCCAGCGCCTTCGAGGAGGTCATCGCGAAGTCCGAGCGCATGCTCAGCGGCCCGCGCTTCCGCCTCTACGGCAACTTCGACATCGTCGGCGTCGAGCTGGCCGGCGCGCTCAAGAACATCTACGCCATCGCGGGCGGCGTCGCGGCCGGCCTGGGCTTCGCCGCCAACACCCAGTCGGCGCTCATCACCCGCGGCCTGGCCGAGATGGGCCGCTTCGGCACCCGATTCGGCGCGGATCCATCGACCTTCCAGGGCCTCGCGGGCGTCGGCGACATGATCGCCACCTGCACCTCCACCCTCAGCCGCAACCACACCGTCGGACGCCTCCTCGCCGAGGGCGGCAACCTCGACGACATCGTCGCCTCCCTGGGCATGGTGGCCGAGGGCGTCGACACCACCCGCGTCGTGCACCAATTCGCCAGACGCGAGCGCATCTACATGCCCATCGCCGAGGCCGTTCACCGGATGCTCTTCGAGGGCGCGACACCCGAGAGCGCGCTGACCACCCTGATGGAGCGCGCCAGCCGCTACGAGGACCTCGACTCGCTGATTCACCGCGGCGCGACGGTCTCCGAGTCCGTCGTCGACACCGCCCGCGCCGCGGCCGTCTCGCGACGCACCGACTGACCATGGGCATCTTCGACCGCATCCGGCGAGCCGGCGCCCCCGCCGAAGCGGCCCCCTGGCGCTACCCGCTGGACCGCAGCCAGGACCGCGTCTACGCCGCCGATTTCACAGGCGACCTCTACGTCTGGGACATCGACAAGACCTACCTGGCCACCGACATGCACTCGCTGGGCGCCGTGGTCCGCATCCCCTTCGAGCGCGGCGTCGACAAGCTCAACATCGCCGGCACCGAGGTCCTGCTCCGCGCCCTGCGCCGCGGCCCCAGCAGCGGCGGGAGCTACGCCTCCAACCCCATCTACTTCGTCTCCGCCAGCCCGCCCCAGCTCCGCGCCGTCCTCGAACGCAAGATGGTCCTCGACGGCGTCGAGTTCGACGGCATCACCTTCAAAGACCAGCTCACCCTGGTCCGCCTGCGCCGCGTCCAGAAGCTGACCGCCCAGGTCGGCTACAAGCTGGCCGCCCTGCTGCTCAACCGCGCCGAGCTCCCCTGGACCGTCCGCGAGACCCTCTTTGGCGACGACAGCGAGTCCGACGCGCTCATCTACGCGCTCTACGCCGACGTCGTGGCCGGCCGCCTCCGCGGCGAGCGCCTCGTGCGGACGCTACGCCGCAACGGCACCGACTTCGAAGACGCCGCCTACATCGACGAGCTGAGCCGCGACCTCCCCACCGCCGAGCTGGTCCACCGCGTCTACATCAACATGGAGACCCGCAAACCCCGCGCCGCCTTCGACGCCTTCGGGCCACGCCTCGTCGCCTGCTACGACACCTTCCAGATGGCCCTGATGCTGGTCCAGGAAGGCAAAGTCAGCGCCCAGACCGCCGCCGACGTCGCCCGCGCCCTGCTCGACCGCCCCGACCGCCAGCCCCTCGGCCTGCTCCGCAGCGCCTTCGACCTCGTCGAGCGCGGCCTGCTCTCCGTCGAGACCCTGCGCGGCCTGTGGCCCGATTTACACAGGCGCCACCTGCTTCCCCGATGGGTCGCCCTCTCCGACGCCCCCGGCCCCAAGCTGCTCGAGCAGGCCGACCCGCCGGGCTTCCTGACGCCCGAGCACCTCCTCGCCCCGGAGTAGAACCTTGCGCTACCTACACACCATGATCCGCGTGCTGGATCTCGAGCGGGCGATCGCATTTTTCACCGCCGGCCTCGGGCTCATTGAGACGCGCCGCCGCGACAGCGAAAACGGCCGCTTCACCCTGGTCTTCCTGGCGACCGCCGAAGGCCAGCCCGAGCTCGAGCTGACCCACAACTGGGACCAGACCGAGCCCTACACGAGCGGGCGAAACTTCGGCCACCTCGCCTACGAGGTCGACGACATCTACGCGGCCTGCGAGCGCCTCATCGCCCACGGCGTCACGATCTCCAGGCCGCCGCGAGACGGTCGGATGGCCTTCGTGCGCTCGCCCGACGGGATCTCGGTCGAGCTTCTGCAGCGCGGCGACGCCCAGGAGCCCCGCGAGCCGTGGACCTCGATGCCGAGCGTCGGCGAGTGGTGAGCCGCGCCCGCGGGCCCGTCGCCGCCTGCGTTCTCGCGATGAGCGCGCTGGCGTTCGCAGCGTGCGGCGGGGCTGGCGGCGCGAGCGACGCCTCGGACGCTGGCGGCGACGCGCTCTCCGACGCGCCGTCCGACACGGATGACGCGACGGACGCGCTCGCCGACGTCGCCGGGCCCACCTGCCCACCCCCGCCGGCCGCCCCCGGCACCGTGCGCGCGCGAACCCTCGGCGACTGCGCCGCCGACCGCCCCGCGGGCCTGCTCGCGGCGGGGCTCCCCGGCGACCTCGTCCTCGAAAACGACCGCGCGCGCTTCGTCGTCCGCGCCCGCGACGAAGGGTTCGTGATGCTCGGCATGCGCGGCGGCAGCCTGGTGGACGCCGTGCGAATCGGCGCCGACGGCCAGCAGATCGGCGAGGACGGCCTGCGCGAGCTCACGGCGGCCTCGGACTTCTGGCTCCTGGACCCCGAGACCGTCGTCGTCGAGACCGACGGCGACAGCGGCGAGGCCCGGGTCGTCGCCGAGGGCCCGCTGACCCCCTTCGTCACGGTATTGCAGGTCCTGCCCTTCGAGGAGCCCCTGGTCCGCGTCCGCCAGACCTACATCCTGCGCCCCGACAGCGCGGTGCTGGAGATTCGGACCCGCTTCACGGCCCTGCCCGGCTCGGGGACCATCGCCGCGCCCCTGATGGACCTGATGTTCTGGGGCGGCGACTCGGCGTCCTGGCTGCCGGCCAACGCGGGCTTCGACCTGTCGGCCAGCGGCAACATCCCCATCATCGCGTTCACCTCGCCCCGCGGCGACACCCGCGTCCCGGCGGCCGCGTTCGCCTCGGCAGCACCCCGGGTCTTGCTCGCCGTCGGCCCGGTGCTGGCCATGAACTACGAGGCGATCCCCATGCCCGGCGGCGAGGGCGAGGTGTCCCGCTACCTGGCCGTGGGCGGCGAGGGCGGCGCCCAGGACCTCGCCGGGGCCCTCGCGGCGGCGGGCGCGGCACTCGGTGAGGCGTCGATTCGCGTGGTGGGAGCAGTGGAATTGGCGTTTTCGGGCGTCGAGGTCGTCGCGCTGAACGCCGCCGGCCGCGAGCTTGCCCGCTGCGCGGTCGGCAGCGACGCGCGATTCGACTGCCCGGTCCCCGCGGCGGCGACGACCCTGGCGGCCGGCTCGCGCGGCGACGGTCACGGCGGCGCAGCCGACAACGGCCCCCTGGCCCTGGACGCGGCGCACACGGCGGCGGTGGTGGAAGGCCAGCCCGTCACGCTCACGGCCGTCCCCCCGGCGCGCGTGCGCCTCCGAGCCAGCGACGGCGAGGCGCAGCCCCTGCCCTTCCGCGCGGTCTTCCTGGCCGCCGACGCCTCCGGGCGCCCAGCCCGCAACAGCGCGGACACCGCCGGCGACGCGGAGTTCGCGGTCCCCGCCGGCACCTGGCGCGTCGTCGTCACCAGCGGCCCCGAGCGCGACCTGCACGACGAGACCATCACCGTCGCGGCCGGCCAGACCCTGGACCTGACCGCGGTCCTGCCGCGGGTCGTCGACACCGACGGCTACGTGGCGGCCGACCTGCACCTGCACAGCGAGAACTCCACCGACAGCCGCGTGCCCTACGAGCGCCGGCTGGTCGAGGTGGTCGCCGAGGGCCTGGAATACCTCGTCAGCACCGAGCACGACTTCGTCTCCGACCCGGCTCCGTGGTTGGCCCGGGCCGGCCTGGGCGACCGCCTCGTCGTCCGCGCCGGGGTCGAGTCCAGCACGATGCGCCTGGGCCACTACAACATCTGGCCGCTACAGCCCGACCCCGAGCGGGCCGGCATGGGCGCGCCGAACTGGTACGAGGACGACCTGGACGCCTGGCTGGACCGCGTCCACGCCCTGGTGCCCGAGGGCGTGGTGCAGTGCAACCACCCCCGCTTCAACGGCGGGTACGCAGCATTTTTCGAAGTGACCGAGCTGGACGACGGCATCACGCCGGCGCGATATCGCTGCGACGCGGTAGAGCTCATCAACGGCATCGCGAATAAGCAGACCGCGCAGGTGCTGGCGGACTGGCTGGCCCTGGACGACGCGGGCGTCCGCCTGACCGCGACGGGGGCCAGCGACACCCACGAGACCCGCGACTTCGTGGGCGGCGCGCGGACCCTGGTGCGCGTAGGCTTCGGCCCGCAGGGGCTGCCCCTGGACCGCCCGGGCCAGTTCAGCGGCCCCGACGTCGAGGCCGCCCTGCGCGCGGGCCGGGCCGTCGCCAGCGCCGGGCCCATGCTCGACGTGCAGGTCGAGGCGTTCAACGGCCGCCTCGCCACCGTCGGAGAGACCCTGACGGATCCTGGTAAATCCGTGGTCGTCCGCGTGCGGCTCGAAGCCCCAGCCTGGATGAACCTGGACACCCTGGTCCTGCACATCGACGGCGAGGTCGTGCGCGAGCAGTCGGTGAAAGACGCCCCCCTCACCGGCCGAACCCGCCGCGTCGAGTGGGAACACCCGCTCGAGATCGGCGGCTCAGACCACCGCGTGACCGTCTGGCACCGCGGCGGCCCGCCGACACCGCCCGCGACCCTCTGGCCGACCTGGGCCATCGCCAACCCCGTGCGTATCGACGGGGACGGCGACGGCGTGTGGAGGCCGGGCGCGATCTCGGGCGGGCGTTAGCGCTACGGCAGCACGAAGAGCGAGCCGCCGACGCCGTAGCGCTCGAGCGGGATGCCGCTGGCGTCGACCTCGAGGAAGGTGGAGAGGCCGCCGTTCTCGTAGGCCACGGGTAGACCGAGCGCCGCCGACGCCCGTGAGCTCGACGGTGATGACGCCAGCGACCGGGAAGATGCCGCTGGGGTCGGCCGGGTCGTCGCTGCCGGCCGGGATCGTCTTGGCGGGCGTGACCGCGGCGCCGTTGACCATGCTGATGAGGGCGACGGTCTCCGACGCGCCGGCGTCCGCGGCACCGTTGGCGTCGCCGTCCACGAAGACGCCGGTGCCGCCGGGGCCGGGCGTGAGGTTGGCGCCGATGACCAGGGTGACGCGGTAGGCCTGCAGGTCGTCGAGGCCGTCGATGGTGTAGACGATGGTGCCGTTGGTCACGACGCCTTGGTCGCCGGAGGGCTGGACGTTGGGGATGCCCGAGGCCACGACCAGCGCGCCGCCGACGCCGTAGGCTTCGATGGGCGCGCCGGCGGCGTCGATCTCCAAGAAGGTGGAGGCGCCGCCGTTCTCGTAGGCCACGGGGTGCACGGTGCCTGCGCCGACGCCGGTGATGGTGACGGTGATCTGTCCGCCCACCGGGAAGATGCCGCTGGGGTTGGCCGGATCGTCGCTGCCGGCGGGGACGGTCTTGGCGGGGGTGACGGCGGCGCCCTGGACCATGCTGATGAGGGCGATGGACTCGGACGGTCCGGCGTCGGCGGCGCCGTTGGAGTCGCCGTCCACGAAGAGGGCCGTCCCGTCGCCCATCCACGTCAGGTTGTCCGCGACCACCAGGGTCACGCGGTAGGCCTGGGCGTCGTCGAGGTTGTCGATGGTGTAGGTGGCGCTGCCCTCGGGGAAGACGCCTTGGGGGTCGATGGGCTCGACGTTTGGCGGGGGTCCGGTGACGCTGACCGCGCCGCCGACGCCGTAGAGCTCGACGGGGACGCCGCTGCCGTCGACCTCGAGGAAGGTCGAGGCGCCCGCGTTGGTGTAGGCGACCGGGTAGACAGTGCCGACGCCGACGCCGGTGACCTCGATGGTGATTTGGCCGGCGAGGGGGAAGATGGCCGAGGGGTTCGCGGGATCGTCGGTGCCTGCGGGGATCGTCTTTGCGCCAGTCACCACCTGATTATTTACCATGGTAATGAGGGCGACGGTCTCCGAGGGGCCGGCGTCTGCGGCGCCGTTGGCGTCGCCGTCGATGAAGGTCGCGCTGCCGTCGCCGGCGGGCGTCAGGTTGGCGCCGACGACCAGCGTGACGCGGTATGCCTGCATGTCGTCGAGGCCGTCGATGGTGTAGCTGGCCACGCCCCCGACGGTCAGGCCCTGGGTGAGCAGCGGCTGCACGTGGGGCGGCCCCGCGCCGACGTGCAGCGCGCCGCCGACGCCGTAAAGCTCGGTGGGCATGCCCGCGCCGTCGACCTCGAGGAAGGTCGAGGCGCCGCCGTTCTCGTAGGCGACCGGGTAGATGGTGCCGACGCCAACGCCGGTCACGGTCACGGTGATCTGCCCGCTCGCAGGGAAGATGCCGCTGGGGCTGGCCGGGTCGTCGGTCCCGTCGGGCACGGTCTTGATGCCGGTGACGGCGCTCCCGTTGACCGCGGTGATGAGGGCGACCTTCTCCGAGCCGCCGGCGTCCGCCGCGCCATTGGCGTCGCCGTCGACGAAGGTCGCGGTCCCAGCGCCCGTGGACGTGAGGTTCGCGCCGACCACCAAGGTCACGCGGTAGGCCTGCGCGTCGGTCAGCCCGTCGATGGTGTAGGTGACCTCGTCGCCGACGAGGATTCCGGCGGCCGCGTGGGGCTGCACGTTCGGGGGGCCCGGGACGGCGACGCTCGTCACGGTGAGCAGGCCGCCGACTCCGTAGGGCTCGGTCGGCACGCCGCTGGCGTCGAGCTCGAGGAAGGTCGAGGCCCCCGCATTGGTGTAGGCCACCGGGTAGACCGCGCCGGCTCCGACGCCGCTGACCGTGATGGTGATCTGGCCCGCGACGGGGAAGATGCCGCTCGGCTCGGCGGGGTCGTCGCTGCCCGCTGGGATGGTCTTGGCGGGCGTGACCGCCGCGCCGTTGACCATGCTGATGAGCGCGACGTTCTCAGACGCCCCCGCGTCGGCCGCGCCGTTGGCGTCGCCGTCCACGAAGGTCCCTGTGCCGCCTGTCCCGGCCACCAAGTTCGCCACGACCACCAGGGTCACACGGTACGCCTGGGCGTCGTCGAGGCCCGAGATCGTGTAGCTGGACGTCGCGCCCACCGCGATGGACTGCGCCGCCGCCGGCGCGACCACCGGGGCCTTCGCGCCGGCCTCGTTGACAGTCACCGCGCCGCCGACGCCGTAGGGCTCGACGGGGACGCCGCTGGCGTCGATCTCCAAGAAGGTCGAAGCGCCCGCGTTGGTGTAGGCGACCGGGTGCACGGTGCCGGCGTCGACGCCCGTGACGGTCAGGGTGATCTTGCCGTCGATCGCGAAGACGCCAAGGGGCTTGGAGGGGTCGTCGGTGCCGGCGGGTACGGTCTTCGCGCCCGGGACCGGGATGCCGTTGAGCATCGTGATGAGGGCGACCGCCTCGGAGGCACCGGCGTCGGCGGCGCCGTTGTCGTCAGCGTCCACGAAGGTGGCCGTGCCGTCGCCCGCCGCGGTCAGATTGTCAGCCACCACCAGGGTGATTCGGTAGGCCTGGGCGTCGTCCAGCCCGTCGATGATGTAGTCGGCGGTGGCGCCCGCGTCGATGGTGCGCGCGGTCAGCGGGGTCACCTGCGGCGTGGCGACGACGGCCTCCGCGACGGTCAGCAGCCCGCCGATGCCGTAGAGCTCCGTCGGTGCGCCCGCGGAGTCCAGCTCGAGGAAGGTCGAGGCCCCGGCGTTCGTGTACGCGACCGGATAGACCGCGCCCGCGCCGACGCCCGTCACAGTCACGCTGAGCTGGCCGCCCACTGGAAACACGCCGCTAGGGCTGGCCGGGTCGTCGCTGCCCGCGGGCACCGTCTTCGCGCCCGAGACCTCCGCGCCGTTGACCGCGGTGATCAGCGCGACGGCCTCCGAGGCCCCCGCGTCGGCCGCGCCGTTTGCGTCAGCGTCCACAAAGGTCCCGACGCCGCCGCCCGCGGTCGTGACGTTGCCCGCCACCACCAGCGTCACGCGGTAGGCCTGCGCGTCGTCCAGCCCGGACACCGTGTACGTCGCTGTCTCGCCTACCGAGACCGCCCACGCGCTGGCCGGCGTCACCTCCGGGCTGCTCACCGGCGTGGTGTCGGCCGTGACATCCCCGGCGTCCCCCGCATCGCCGCCGCCCCCGCCGCCGCCGGCGCAGGCTCCAAACAGCGCTAGAGAGCCGATCAACAGAGCGGACCGAGCGAGTGCTTGGCCCCGTGGTGTATGGCAAGACGCGGCGAGGAGTCGTGCTGTAGCACGGCGACGAGGTGCAACGCCGCCATGCGCCGCGCGGCCAAGCAGGCGCGACGGGAGGTCTGTGGATCGGCTCTTTGGGCTGGCACTCGCCATAGCGATGGTAGTGAGTCTCACGGTTCGGCTCCTCGTCGGTCGGATTGGCAGACGACCGCCCGCCACCCCGAGCCACCTGACGGCGAGCCCGGACGCGTTCAGTCCATCCAGAGCGCACATGCGCGCCGCGCCGCTTCCCCGCAGGAGCTCACGCAAACGCACCCACACCACGACTCGCGGCGTTGTGAGGGAGCTACGCGACAGCCGCCCATCCGGATCGCCGCGCTGTGAGATTCGCCCGCTGCGGCGCAACACAGAACGCGGGCTTGGCCAATACTACCCGCCACCGCAACGCAGCAACGGCGAGGACCCGAAGCGACCGCTACTGCGCGCCGACGTGCCAGCTGATGTCGGTGAAGTTCTTGAAGGGCTCGAGGACGCTGCCGGCGAATCCGGTGGCCGGCGACGGGAGCGGCCCCTCCCAGGCGAGCTTGCTGGTGATGGTCTGGCCGCCCGACTGAAACTCAAGCTCGAGACCGCCCTTCAGCACCTTGTCGACGTCATCGTAGCGGCCGAAGCGCAGCGTCACTTGGTCGATGGGGACCTTGACGCCGGTTGTGGCCTCGACGTCGCAGTGCTCCGCGTTCGGGTTGGCGGCCGTGTAGGCCTGGACGTCCTCGAACTTCTCGCCATCCCACGTGATGGCGAACGCGACGTTGCAGGTCAGGCTGCCCTCGCGGAAGTTCATGTTGCCGGCGTACACGCGCGACCCGGCGGGCACGTCGCTCAGGGTGTCCGCGGCGGTGTCGGCCACCGCGTCGGGGACCACGAGCACGTCCGCGTCGGCCTCGTCGTCGCCGTCACCAGGGGTGCAGCCAGGCGCAGCCAGCGCGAGGGCAGCAGCCCCGGCGAAGATCAAGCGTGTCCAAGCCCTCATGCGCGCCTCCTCTCGTTTCGCGAATGCTCGCAGACCCCGTCGCGCTCGGCAACGGCTCGGCAGCAGAGCCGGGCAATCGGAGCCGGAGAACCGCCCCCCGGGCCGGACCTCGCGGCACCCGGGCCAGGGGCGGGCCTTCCCGCCGCCGGACCTGGAATAGACCGTTGCTTTCAGGTAAAACGGCGCAATCAAGTCGCTGCCACCTGCCGGAGTACCTCATGCGTTGCCACCTCAGCATGCCCGCCATCGCTGCGGCCTTCCTCATCGCCGCCTGCACCACCGATCCCAAGGGCGACGACCAGCCCAGCTGGTCGCTGGTCGCCAGCGATCTGCCGTCCGCGCTTCTGGCCGTCGGCGGCACCAGCGCGGACGACGTCTGGACCGTCGGCGCCGACAAGGGGCAGGGCCCGCTGGTGCTTCACTTCGACGGCAGCGCCTGGACCCAGGTCCCCACCGGCCAGCGCGGGTCGCTGTGGTGGGTCCACGCCTTCGGGCCGACCGAGGCCGTGTTCGGCGGCGCCAACGCCAACGTCTTGCTGTGGAAGGACGGCGCGTTCACCCGGCTGCCGACCCCCGGCCTCGGTCGCCACACCGTGTTCGGCCTCTGGGGCGAGTCAGCGAGCGACTTCTACGCCGTCGGCAGCACCGGGAGCGCCAACGGCTTCATCTGGCACTACGACGGCACCACCTTCCACGACCTACCGCTGCCCGACGACATCCCGGTGGTCGACGGCGACGCGCCCGGGCTTTTCAAGGTCTGGGGCGACGAGCAGGGCCACGTCTGGGCGGTCGGCGCGCGCGGGTTGGTGCTGAAGTCGACCGACGGCGCGGCCTTCGTGCGCGTGCCCACCGACACGCAGGCGACGCTCTTCACGGTCGCCGGGCACCACGGGCGCTGCGTCATCGTGGGCGGCGGCGCTGAGGCCGTCGTCCTGGAGGAGACCGAGACCGGCTTCCGTCACGACGACCCCGCGGACCTTGGGCTCTTGCAGGGCGTGGCCTTCAACGACGCGGGCGTCGGTTACGCCAGCGGCGAGGGCGGCGCGTTGCTCGAGCGCACCGAGACCGGCTGGCAAGCCGTCGACACCGGCCTGACCGTGGCCGCGCAGTCGCTGCACGCGGTGTGGGTCGACCCGGCCGGTGGCGTCTGGTCGGTAGGCGGCAACGTGCTCAGCTCGCTGGACAGCGGCGTCATCGTGCGGCGCGGGGCCAACGCGATCGCCGCCCCCGTGGTGGCCCCCGTTCCCCCGGCGCCGACCACCTGCCCCGCAGGCGAGGTCGCTCCGGCCCCCGGCAAGAGTGTCGCGCGCCGCTGGAACGAGCAGATCCTCAACGCGATCCGAAAGGACGTGCCGCGCCCCGGCGTGCACGCGCGCAACCTCTACCACCTGTCCGCGGCCATGTACGACGCGTGGGCGGCCTACGACGCGACCGCCAAGGGCGTCTTCGTCGACGAGAGCGCCACCAGCGCCGACATCGCCGCCGCCCGCGACGAGGCCATCAGCTACGCGGCCTACCGCGTGCTGATGCACCGCTACCAGCCCAAGCTCTCGGTCAGCGGCGCGCTGTCGCAGGACTGCTTCACCAAGTTCATGGGCGAGCTTGGCTACGACCCGAGCGACCAGTCGGCGGTCGGCAGCGCACCGCGCGCGCTGGGCAACCGCATCGCCGCGGCCGTCATCGCCGCCGCAGCCGACGACGGCGCCAACGAGGCCGCCAACTACGCCGACACCACCGGCTGGAAGTCGGTGAACCCGCCCCTGGTCGTCGAGGGCGGTAAGCTGACCGTCGTCGACCCCTCGATCTGGCAGCCCCTGAACATCGCCGAGGCCGAGACCCAGAACGGCATCCCGACCACCAGCGGCGTGCAGCCCTACATCGGCTCGAACTGGAACGAGGTCACGCCCTTCGCCATGACCCGCGAGGCCGCCGGCGACCTCTTCCACGATCCCGGGCCATTCCCGCGCTTCGACGACCCCGAGATGAAGGACTGGGCCGTCGAGATGGTGGTCAAGCACAGCAAGTTGGACCCCGCCCTACCCGAAACCATCGATATTTCGCCGGGCGCCTATGGCAACAACAGCCTGGGCAGCAACGACGGCGAAGGGCGGCCGCTCAACGAGGTGACTGGCAAGCCCTACGCGCCGAACGTCGTACGCCTTGGCGATTTCGCCCGCGTCTTGGCCGAGTTCTGGGCCGACGGCCCGCACTCGGAGACCCCGCCCGGACACTGGAACACCCTGGCAAACACCACGGCGGACAGCCCCGGGTTCGAGCGCCACTTCGCCGGCCAGGGCGACGCGCTGTCGCCCCTGGAGTGGGACGTGAAGGTGTACCTCGCCGTCAACGGTGCGGTGCACGACGCCGCCATCGCCGCCTGGGGTGTCAAGCGTGTCTCGCAAGGACCGCGACCCATTACGCTGGTGCGATATATGGCCGGCCTGGGGCAGAGCTCGGACCCCACCCTGCCCCACTACCACGCCGACGGGTTGCCGCTGGTGCCCGGCGCCATTGAGCTCGTCACGGCCGAGAGCGCGGCGGACGGCCAGCGCCACGCCCACCTGCGCCGCAACATCGGCGAGATCGCGGTCTTCTCGTGGCGGGGCGAGCCGGGCGACCGGGCCAACGAAGAGGGCGGCGTCGGCTGGATTCGCGGCGTGGAGTGGCTGCCCTACCAGCGCCGCACCTTCGTGACGCCGGCGTTTCCCGGCTTCATCTCCGGCCACAGCACCTTCTCGCGAGCGGGCGCTGAGGTCCTGACCATGATCACGGGCAGCCCGTATTTCCCCGGCGGAATGGGCGAGTTCGTCGCGCCGAAGGGCGACTACCTCGTCTTTGAGGACGGGCCGAGCGAGGAGGTCCGCCTTCAGTGGGCGACGTACTACGACGCGGCCGACCAAGCGGGGCAGTCGCGCCTGTGGGGCGGCATCCACATCCGACCAGACGACTTCGTCGGCCGCGCGCTCGGCAGCCTAGTGGGCGCCGACGCGTTCGCGAAGGCCGTGACCTACTTCGAGGGCACCGCGGGTAATTGAGGGGCCGGGGCACGATGATGGCGACGACGCGCCGGCGGTTGTTGGCAGGCGCGTCGACCGTGCTGCTCGCGTGGGCCGCGGCGGCGGCCGCGTGCGGTGGGCAGGCTGCGGCGACTGCTGAGCCGGACGCCGCGCCAGACACGACGGACACCGCAGACACGGCGACAGACGCCG
The DNA here is from genome assembly GCA_041389525.1 of Myxococcota bacterium. GTDB lineage: Bacteria > Myxococcota_A > UBA9042 > PHBI01 > JACKFB01 > JACKFB01. Next base: position 57,554 of record JAWKRR010000046.1, read on the forward strand.
AACCCGACGCCGTCGCGCCACCCGCCGGCTGCGAGAACGCCGGCACCGCAGGCGCGACCTCCCGCTGCCTTACCGCGACGCGAGCGCCCGAGTACTACGTCGACGAGGCGCTGAAGTACTTCGACACCCTGGACGTGGACGCCGACCGCGACCGCATCCCCGCGTACTCCGACCTCGTCGCGCGCTGGGAGTGGCCGCCCTGGCTGCTCCTGACGGCCTACGAGCGGCAGGTGATGCTCGACACCGCCGAGATCCTGCGCGTGGGAGACCCCTCGACGGTGCCCGTCCGCGACTGCCGCTTCTTCGCCGTCCAGCCCTTCGCGCGCTGCTACGTCAGCTTCGAATACGCAGACGGATCCTGCCCGATTTACGAAGAGTTCACCTTCAACGACCAGGGCGAGACCACCTTCATCGAGGCGTGGTCGGACCTCCCCGGGCTGAACGCGACGGCGGACGCCACCGACCGCTGGGCCGAGGGCGCGGAGGGAGCCAAGGGCGAAGGGGTGCACCGCCTGTCGACGCGCGTGCCCGGCCTGGGCAACGCGACGGGGCGCATCGACCTGGACAGCGAGTGGATGGCGGCCGCGGCCGCCGGAGACGCCGAGGTCGCCGACTTCGTCTTCCGCGCGCGAGATATGTGGGACGCGTGGTTCGACCTGCTCGGCGCGTCAGACGACGACTTCTTCGCCCAGGGCTGCGGCTGGTGAATCGCCAGCCCGAGATCGGACTCGGCCAGGCTTCTGTAACGCTGGACCGGGCTCGATCTCGGGCTGGCGTCTCCGGGCCGAACCTCGGGCTGGCGTCACTCTGACCCGCGACGCTCAGCGGGCGGGCGCTCAGCGGGTGGCGAGGGCCTCGCTGCGCAGGGTGCGCGAGGTCTTGCTGGTGCCGTCCTCTCGCCAGCCGGGCGGGGCGAGCAGGTAGCCGAGTCGGCCTCGCCAAGTGCGCGCCCGGGCGACGTCGCGCAGCATGGCGCGCCACTCGTGGAACGCGATAACCGCGAGGTTGTAGCTGCCGATATTGGTGGTCAGGCCGTAGTCGACGGGGGCGCGCTCGGGCTCGAAGGTGCGGTAGAGGCGGTCCCAGATGATGAGGATGCCGGCGTAGTTGCGGTCGAGGTATTCGGGGTTGCGGCCGTGGTGGACGCGGTGGTGCGAGGGGGTGTTGAAGACCCACTCGAGCGGGCCGAGGGTGCGGATGAGCTCGGTGTGCAGCCAGTATTGGTAGAGGAGGCTGATGGCCTGGGCGAGCAGGATGAAGGTGGGGTGGAAGCCGATGATGGCCAGCGGTGCCCAGAAGATGACGCCGATGAGGGGCGAGGTCCACGACTGGCGGAGCGCGGTGGACAGGTTGTAGTGGGTGCTGGAGTGGTGGTTGACGTGGGCGGCCCAGAAGAGGCGGACCTCGTGGCCGGCGCGGTGAAACCAGTAGTAGCAGTGGTCTTCGAGGACGAAGAGGGCCGGGAAGAACCACCAGGCGGACTCGTCGAGGGTGAAGACGCGGTGCTCCCACAGCCACAAGAAGAAGCCGAAGCTGACGACGCGGAAGGCGGCTGAGATGATGACGTTGCCGAGGCCCATGCTGACGGAGGCGGCGGCGTCTTTTGGCGTGTAGCCGACGAGGTCGCCGCGGTGCCGCAGCAGGGCGAACTCGAGGAGCATGGTCGCGAGGAAGAACGGGATGGCCCAGTAGATCATGGCGTTCATCGGGCGGCGGCCTCCTCGCGCAGGCCGCGTAGCTCGCGGGCGCAGATGCGGTGGACGAACTGCAGCTCGCTGGCGGCGGCGGCGTCATCGCGGAGGGCGGCGTGCTGGAGCGCGACGCCTTGCAGGGTGGCGATGACGCCGAGGATGACCAGCTCGAAGTCGGGGATGGCGGCGAGGTCGGGGAAGATGGCGCGGGCCTCGGCCAGCATGTTCGCGCGGTGTTGGTGGAGCGCGGGGGCGATGGCGGCGGCGAGGTCGGAGTCCGTGCGCGCGGCGAGGTAGACCTCGAAGACGGCGTGCATGGGCGGGGCCGTGAAGACGGTCCAGAGCAGGCGCAGGGCGAGGGTCACGCGGTCGCCGCCCTCCGCACGGACGGCCGCCTGAAACGCGCCGTCGTAGTCGCGGACGAAGCGCTCGAAGAGGTCGGCGATGGCGGCGCCGATGAGCTGGGTGCGCGTCGGGAAGTAGCGAAAGAGCGCGCCCTGGGACACGCCGGCCTCCTTGACGACCGCGGTGGTCGAGGTGCCCGCGTAGCCGAGGCGCGCGAGGCAGGTGATGGTCGCCTCGAGCAGCTTCTGGCGCGTCAGCACAGCGCGCGCCTGCTTGGGAGCGGGCAGCGGCGCCGCGAGGGCTGGGTCGGTGGGGGTCAGGTCGTTCATGGCCGGCAGGCTAGCGCGACAATACAAACGTGACAAGTCACTTTTTTATGGCGGCCGGAAAAGCGAGTGGCCCGCCCGCCGACAGGCCCGCGAGTGCGCTTTACCTCGCGCTTGACCCCCGTCCACCGCGATTCTATCGTCCCGACATGAGCAGCACCGCAAAGCTCTCGTCCAAGAGCCAACTCACCGTTCCCGCTTGGGTCCGCCGAGAGCTGAATCTGGAGCCCGGCGCGCGAGTGTCGCTGCGTGTCGTCGATGGCCGCCTGATTCTTGAGCGGATCGACCGAAGCCTCGCCGAGCTGGAGGGTGCCCTGGCGGGCCTGTACGGGGATCCGGACGCGTACATGCGGGAGATGCGAAGCGACCGCGACGCATGAGCATCCTCGGCGCGCGCCACCGGCTCGTCGTCTTGGACACGGCGCCGCTGATCTACTTCCTGCGCGGTGACGCGCGGCGGGCGGCGCACGTGCGTGAAATCCTGCAAGCGGCGACGTCGGGCGAGCTCGAGCTCGTCATCTCGGCGATCACCGAGGCGGAGCTTCTCGTCGCGCCGCTGCGGGCGGGCGACCCCTCGGCGGTGAGCACGGTCCACGCGCTGCTGAACGGTTCGGTGAACTTCCGTCTGCACGAACTCACACGCCCCATCGCGCGCCGGGCGGCCGGCCTGCGGGCGGAGTGCTCGCTCCGGCTGGCCGATGCCCTCGTGGCGGCGACCGGAATCGAGCTCGGCTGCACAGCGCTGGTCAGCAACGACACCGCGTTTCGCCGTCTGGGCGACCGCATCGAGTACGTCCACCTGGACGACTTCGGCGGCCCGACGCGCTGAGCCAGCGCCCCCCCGACCGCTGCGGCGAGCTCGCGCGGAGCGGCGGAGTGCGGCGGCTGTGCTCAGCCCAGCTCGCGCGGCTCGCGGTCACGCGGCGGCGTTGGCGTGGTGCCGGTGTCTCGCGACCTGGAGCTTCTCGAAGCTCTCGATGAGCTTGAGGTGCTTGTCGATCCCGTCGAGCTTCATGTTCGTCGGGGTCAGTCCGAAGAACCGTACCTCTCCTGACACGCTCGCGGTCGCGTGGCCGAGGAGCTCCTCGCCGTACATCCGCGTGAGGTTGGGCAAGTAGTTCTCGAGCTCGAGGTCGTCTCTCAGGGCGATGTCGAGCACGACGTCCAGGACCTGGTAGAACCGCCTCCGAGCGGGCACGTTGTCGCTGTACTGCAAGAGCATGGCGACCATCTCCTTGGCCTCTTCATGCCTTCCGAGCGCTAGGCAGATGAGCCCCTTCAGCTCGCCGATCGTGCATTTGCCCCATGGCGAGTTCTCGTCGAACGCCACGCCAATCAGCTCTGGGATCGACGTGTACTCATCGAGCTCGCTCTCTTCGAGGTTGTCGAGCAAGCCCGACAGCGCGTCGTCATCGAGGGCGTGGACGTTGAGGATGTCCGACCTGAACGCGAGGGCCTTGTTGGTGTTGTCCCACACGAGGTCCTGCGCGTCGTAGATCTCGGAGTAGTCGGGAACCAGGATCCGGCAGGCGTTCGCGCCGAGCTCTTCGTAGTCCGCGATGTAGACCTCTTTGTCGAGGTCTCTGAGGATGCCCATCAAGTACTGGTATTCCTGCTCCGTGGAGCCCGAGAAGTTCCAGTGGGCGAACTCGAAGTCGGCCGCCTCGCCGAAGAACTTCCACGAGACCACGCCGGTGGAGTCGATGAAATGCTCCACCATGTTGTTTGGCTCGCGAATGGCGAGCTGATTGAAGGTGGGTGGCGGCACGTCGTTCAGGCCCTCGAAGCTTCTGCCCTGGGTCAGCTCGGTCAGGCTTCGCTCGAGGGCCACCTCGAACTTGGGATGCCCCCCAAACGAGGCGAAGACGCCGCCAGTCCGTGGGTTCATCAGCGCGACGCACATTACCGGGAACCTGCCGCCGAGCGACGCGTCCTTGACCAACACGGGGAACCCCTGCGATTCGAGCTTCTCGATCCCCTCGAGGATGGTCGGGAACCGCTCGAGGACCGACCGGGGCACATCGGGCAGCGTGAGCTCTTCGAGGATGATCTGCTTTTTCACCGCGCGCTCGAAGATCTCGGACAGGCACTGCACGCGGGCTTCGTAGACGGTGTT
>JAWKRR010000047.1:0-60806 GCA_041389525.1 Myxococcota bacterium
GACGCGTGGCTGGACTTGCTCGGCCTCGTCACCGATCTCGAGGCGCCGCCGCTCGGCCCGACCATCGCGGGAGTGCGGCGGCTGCTCGACGATCCCTCCTCGCGCGCGGCCATCGCGGGGCTGTCGGCGTGTGTGCTCCAGGCCGATCCCGACCTCGCGTTGGGCGACCTGCTCTTCGACCTGCTCACCGATGACGCCCTCGATCTCGCCGGCGCCCTCGAGCTGCTCGACCCCAGCCGCGGCCCCATCCTGAGCGCGCTGCTCCTCGAGATCGCCGACGCCGCGCTCGCGCGCCTGCAGGTCGACGGGTTCGCCCGCCGCAGCCTCGTGGTCGTGCTCCAGGCGGCGCTCGCACCCCAGGCCGCCCCCGCGGTGCTCGGGGATCTCGGGCGCTTCCTCGACGCTCGCGTCCTGACCGAGATCACCCAGGTCCTCTCGGCCCTCGCGACCCGCTCGTGCGCACCGTGAGGCGCCAGCTCATCGCAGCGCTGGCCTTCGCGCTCGCCTTGACCGCGGCCCCCGAATCGCCAGCCAACGTCTACGAGATTTACGGTTTCGGCCCGCGCGCCATCGGGATGGCGGGGGCCATGACCGCGGCCGCCACCGACTACACCGCCACCTACTACAACCCCGGCGCGCTGACCGCGGACAAGGAGGCGCGGCTGGGCCTCACCTTCACGCTCAACCGGCCCAAGCTCTACATCGATCGGCGCGCCCCGGATCCCGAAGCGGCCGAGATCCTGCCGCCCACCAACGTCGCGCTGAGCCTCGGGTGGCTCTACTCCTTCGGCGGCATCTTCCGCGACCGGCTCGCGCTGGGAGTCAGCCTGCACCTGCCCGCCAAGCGACTCGCGCGGGTTCAGGCCATCGACGCCGTCGTGCCGCACTTCACGCTGTACCAGAGCCTGCACGACAAGCTGCTGCTTCACGCCTCGGTGGCTGGCGAGATCCTCCCGGGCGTCTCCCTCGGCGTCGGCGCGCAGATCCTGGCGGACCTCGCCGGCACGGCGCGCCTGGATCTGGACGTCGTGGACGGCAGGTTCGCCAGGCGCTCGATCTCGGTCGAGCTGACGCCGACCATCTCGGCCGTGGCCGGCTTGCACGTGCGACCCGTGGAGGGCCTCGCCATCGGCTTCGCGTATCGCCAGGCCAACGCCGTGAGCTTCGCCCTGCCGGTCACGGTCACCGAGGGCGAGTCGCTGACCCTGAACTTCGACGTGCGCCAGACGGTGCTCTACTCGCCGCACCAGCTCTCGCTGGGGTTCTCGTACCTCGTGCCCAGCCTGGACCTGACCCTGGCGCTGGACGCGAGCTTGGCGCTCTGGTCGCAGGCGCCGGACCCGTCGACGCTGATCCGCGGCGACATCGGCGGGTCGCTGCTCGAAGGGTTGGGGCTCGGCGACGCGCTGGACCTGTCGACCGAGACGCCGCGCACCAAGCCCGGATTTCACGACACGGTCAGCGTGCGCGTCGGGTTCGAGTGGCAGGCGCGTCGCTGGCTGCTGCTCCGGACCGGCTACGGGTTTCGACCGACGCCGGTGCCGCGTCAGACGGGGCTGAGCGCCTACCTCGACAACGACGCGCACATCGTCTCGCTGGGCGCCGGCTTCGTCTTTCAGGACCCGCTCAAGGTCCACGTCCACCCGATCCAGCTCGATCTCGGCTTCATGATGACGGTGCTGCCGCGGCGCACGGTGGTCCGCGACACGCCGGGCGATCCCATCGGCGATCTGAGCCATGGCGGGGTCGTGTGGACCGTCTCGGCGGCCGTGAGCCACGCCTACTGACGCGCGCCGGCCCGCCGAGTCAGCGAAAGAGGCTGGCGAAGTCGAAGCGGGCGATGGCGGCGCGCACCTGGCTGGCCTCGCGGGGACCTGGCGCGTCCGCGAGTGCGTCGGCCATGGGGCGCAGGGTCGCGAGCTGAGGCAGGCCGGGGCTGAACTCCTCGACGAGGTCCAGGGCGAGCCGTGCGCCGGCGCCGACGCCCTGCTGAAGCCGGACCACCGCGACCTGAAGCCACAGGATGCTCAGGGTGGTGCGGGCCTCGCGCTGGCCGCGTAGCTCCGGGCTGGCGAGGCGCAGCAGCAGCGCCTGGTCGGCGGCCTGCTCGTCGAGCGCGGGGGTCGGGGCGACGCCGCTGGGGAGGACGCGGAAGAGCCCGCCGGCGTACTGCAGGCGATCGGCGGGCACCGGCAGGGCTACGGTGGGCTCGAGGTAGACCGGGCGCTGGTCGGCGTGGGCCATGAGCGCCTGGGTCGGGAAGGCCTGGGTCGCCAGGAACTGGTCCAAGACCGGGGCGAGGCGTGGATCTCGGGCTCGCAGGCGCTCGACCAGGGGGCGGCCGCCCTCCACATGGTCCTCGAAGCCTTGGTGTACCGCGAGGATGTCGGGGCGCACGCCCTCGGCCGACTGCTGGTAGAGGCGGTTGAAGTGCAGGGCGAAGAAGGAGCTGAGCACGAGGGCGTCGGGCTCGACGCGGTGGACCAGCGCCGCGTCGAGGCTCTGGGGTGTGCGGTAGTCGGAGAGGTCCGTGCGGGGGAGGCGCAGCGCGGCGTCGGTGAGCAGCAGGCCCAGGCAGAGCACGGCCACGAGCGCGCTCCCCAGGCGCGCGACGGGCTGGCGCGACCGGGCGGCGGCGGCGAAGGCGACGGCGCTGAGGGTGGCGGTGATGGCGATGCCGACCTCGAAGTAGCCGGCCGCGTCGGGGTTGGTGGGGTCGAGGTCCATGGTGACCTTGGTGGCCAAATTTCCGAGCAAGGCCAGGGTCAGGGCGAGCGCGGCGAGGGGGCGGCGGCGAGAGAGGACCGCGAGCCCGGCGGCGGCGGCCACGAGGAGGGCCGGGCCCAGGGCCAAGATGAACATGTCGAGGGCGGCGCTGAGGTTGTCGAGCATCGGGGTGTGGGCGGCGGTCACCGAGCGCATGAAGACGCGGGCGGTGATCATGTCGACGAGGCGGGCGAGGGAGCTGGGGTCGCCGTAGTTGATGAGCGGGCCGGTGGCCGCGCGCAGGGGGAGCAGGGCGTAGACGGCAAGGCCGTAGAGGCCCGCGAGCACCAAAACAGGCAGGCGGCGTATGGCGTTTCGGCGAAACCCGGGGTCGGCGCCCAGGAGGAGAGCCAGGGCCGGGAGGTGAAAGGCGAGGAGCAGGTGGTGGTTGCCGGCGCCGAGGCCGACGGCGAAGGCTGCGGCCAGGGGGACGCCGGCGTGGCGGGGCGTGGGGCCGTTCACCCAGCGGAGGGCGTAGACCAGCAGCCCCAAGGCCAGGGCCAGCTCGAGGGTGTAGACCTCGGCGCGCACGGCTTGCAGCCACACGGCTTGGCTGAGCGCGACGGCGAGGGCGGCGAGGGTGGCCGGCCAGGCGGGGGCGTCGTCGTCGGTCAGCTCGGTGACCAAGGCGTGGGTGAGGGCCACCGCGAGCGCAGCGCAGAGCGCGCTGAGCATGGCGACGCGGAAGCCCACGGTGCCGATCGGGATGAGCGCGGCGGCGTGGGCGAGGATGACGTAGAGGGGGTGGCCGGGGGCGTGGGGGACGCCGAGGATGACGCCGGCGCCGGCGAGCTCGCTCGAGTCGAGCCAGAAGGCGCCCGGGGTGGCGGTCGCGGCGTAGGCGGTGGCGGCGCCGGCGAAGAGCAGGGCGCGCGTTCGCTGGCCGTGGCGCGCTCGGGACTGGCGGGCTTCACTCACGGGAGAGAGCCTGCCAGAGACCGGCCGCGCTGACGACGGGTCGCGATCGAATCACCGCGTGACGCGCTCTGGCGCAGCGTGACGCGATCACCGGGCGCGTCACGCTGCGTCATCGCTCAGCGTGTGCGAGTCCCTGCGGTCGGCCCCGAGCCCGCGCCTGAACGCGCCGAGGCTCACCGCGCCGCCGGCGCTCAGAGCGTCAGCAGATAGGCGACCAGCGCGTCGATCTCGGTCGAGTCGAGGTGCGCGGTCGCGCCCATCTTGCCCGCGGTCAGCTCGAGGGCGTCGTAGAGCGTGTCCGCGCGACCGTTGTGCAGATAGGGCGCCGAGTACCAGAGGCCGCGCAGCGACGGCGTATTGAAGAGGCCGATCTCGGGCTGCTCTCCATCGGGGTCCATGGCCATCTGGCCGAGACGAAACTCCACGTCGGTCGTGGCGCCGACGTCGTAGAGGTTGCCGTCGGTGAAGGCCTCGCCCAGGTGGCAGCTGGAGCAGCCCACCTCCGGGTCCTCGAAGATCTGCTTCCCTAGCTGCTGCTGCGCGTCGAGGCCGGTCGCGGCGAGGTAGGGGCTGCGAGGGGCCTGCAGGCCGTGCAGCAAGTACTGCTCGAGATCGGCGAGCTCAGACCCATTGAGCCCGTGCCCGCCCATGCGGGCGATGGTCTGCTCCATATTGTTCTGAAGCTCGCCCTTGGTGCCGATCCAGTTGAAGGGGGCGGTGTCAGCGAGGCGTCCCGCCAACGCGATGGTCTGGCGCGGGCCGTCTTTGATGAACCACACCAAGCCGTCCTCGGTGCCGTCGGGGTGGCAGGTGGCGCAGGCGAACTGGCCTTCCTTGCTGAGTCGGGAGTTGCGCGCGTTCATGAAGACGCGGCGACCGCGACGGACGGCCTCGGGGCTGGGGTCGACGCCGTAGGAGGCCTCGCGCGCTTGGCGGAGCGCCAGCGGGTGGACGAAGCGGGTGGAGGCCGGCGGCGTCGAGACGCGCGGGGCCTCGGGCATCTCCTGAAACTCCTCGAACTCTGGCGAGGCCGGGTCGGCCTGGGGCGAGGGCGGGATGGCGAAGCCCGAGTCGGAGGAGCCACCGAAGAAGGCCGAGGGCGGGGCGTCGTGGTCGTCGCCGAACGCGACCGTGCGCTGGTCGACCGGCTCCATGGCCAGGAGCTTGCTCAGGTCGATCTCGCCGACCGTGAGGGTGTGACCGTTGAGGACGTAGGCTTTGGTGCCGTCAGCTGCGAACGCGATGGCGCGCGGGGCCATCCCGACGGCGATCTCGGCCACGGGGTGGGCGATCGGGTCGGCGTCACTGCTGGCGGTGTTGAAGACCACCACGTTGTCGGAGCCCTCGCCGGTGACGAAGACCAGGGACATCGTCGGGTGGTGGTTGGCGTCGGAGGGCTGTGCCAGGCGCGCGGTCATGGGCTCGCCGCTCACCGGGGAGACCACGGGCAGCTTGGCGGCGCCTGCGTCGCTGTCGGCCGAGGGGCTGACCCGCGAGACCATCGCGTCGACGGGGCGGCTCGGGACGCCGAACTGGAAGCCCGACTCCGAGCGCGTGGACGAGCCGTAGCCGTCGCTGACCTCGACCTCGTCGAAGCGTTCGCGGGCGGCCACCTCGAGGGCCTCGTCGCTGGTCCCCGTCTCCGCGAGCAGGTGCACGACGAGGCCGGCGCTCTTCCCGGGGAGGGCCGTGGCGGCCATGGCGCGCGAGGCGACGAGGCCCGCGGCGCGGGAGGGGTTGAAGATGGCGTCGCTGGGCAGCGCGCGGCGCAGCGAGGAGGCGGCGGCGAACTCCGGTCGCGGGAGGCCGTCAGCGGACTCCAGCGGGATCTGCAGGGCCGGGCCGGATTGCTGGACCACCAGCAGGCTGCGCTGCGTCGCGGCCTCGCCGAGCACCGCCATCCCGCGCAGGAGGCGACCGACGGGGGACGCGGCGAGGAGCTGCCCGGTGACGGCGTCGAGGGTGATCAGGCGCCCGCCCGCGTGGTCGCTGACGTAGACGCGGTCGGCCTCCGGGGAGAGGACGATGCCGAAGGGCTCGCCGCCGACGGTGACGCTCAGGGAGGGGCTGGTGGCGCCGGGATCCACGCGGACGACCGTGCCGGCGCCGCGCACGGCGACCCAAGCTGCGCCGTCCGGACCCACGGCGACGTGGCTGGGGCGCGCACCGACGGGAACCGTGCGGCGTATCGTGAGTGTGGCGCGGTCGAGCACGACCAGGGCGCCGTTGAGGTCGTCGGCGACGTAGAGCGTGTCGTCGTGTACGGCGAGGGCGCGGCTGGAGGTCCAGGCCGCGGGCGCGTCCGCGGTGAGCGCGACCGGCGCCTCGGGCAGCGCGTTCGGGAACTCGCGCTGGGGGCCCGCCTGGGAGTTCCCGCCTTTCCCGCACGCAGACAGCGACAGGGTGAGCGCGGCCAAGAGGGCGAGCGCTCGGGGGAGCGTGGGCGAAAGGCGGTCCATGAGGATCCTCCGCGGGTTGGCGTCGTGGGAGCGACGCCGGGCGTGGTCGGGGATGGCGATGCCCACCAAGATACGCCCCGGCGTGAGTCGTCTCAACTCGCGGGATCGCAACGCGCCGCGCGCTCGGCCGCCGCAGCTTCCCGCGCTCGGCGGGCGATCGACGCGGGGGCCGTCCGCGCGGCCGGAGCCTCGCTCAGGCTCAGGTGAAGCTGAGGCGACAGATCCCGGATTGCCCGCCGCTCTCCTCGACCTGGACCTCGAGGGCGTGGACCTGCGCGTCCGGGACCTGAAGCGGGATGGCGTCGATGATCGCGTGGGCGAGGTGGCGCGCCAGCATCTCGGTGGACGTGTTCGGGAGCGGCAAGACCAGGACATCGGCCGCCGGGAAGACGAAGCGGCTGCCGTCGTCGTGGACCGCCTCCACGGTGCCGTCCGACTCGGTGACCCGGAGGTGCGGGTTGTCTCTGGGCAGGAGCGTGCGGTGGTCCAGCGCGTCGCAGAGCCGCTTGACCAGCGGCTTGAAGGGGATGAAGTCGACGACGATGTCGCCCGCCACCAACGCGCCCTCCAGGCGGACCTGGACTTGGTAGTTGTGGCCGTGCAGCCGCTCGCGGGACCCGTCACCGAAGATGAGGAAGTGGGCCGAGCCGAAGTTGAAGTACTGCTTGTAGACCCGAATCGCGAACTGCTCTTCCACCTCAGCCTCCCGCGTAGCTGACCCGCGCGGTGCAGGTCTCCATGACGGTGACGCGCGCGAGACCCGGCAGACGAGGCGCGAGCCGCTCCCAGATCCAGACGGCGACGAGCTCGCTGGTCGGGTTCTCCAGCCCGGCGATCTCGTTGAGGTAGCGGTGGTCGAGCTGTTCGTGCAGCGGCTGCCACGCGATCTTCACGTCGGCGAAGTCCATCACCCAGCCGGTGTCGGCGCCGATGGGGCCCTCGACGGCCACCTCCACGGAGAAGCTGTGCCCGTGGAGGCGAGCGCACTTGTGGTCCGCCGGCACGTTGGGGAGCCGGTGGGCCGCTTCGAAGGTAAAAGTGCGAGTCAGACGCGCGTTGAGGCCTTGCATGGGCCGTGCTTACACCGCGGGGCGGGCTGCCACAAGCAGGGTCGACGTCGTCGGCGCCGCGACCGGCGCCGGAGCGCGCCGAGGCCGGGCCCGCGCGCTGTTCAGGGCCCGCGCATGAAGGCCTGCAGATAGGTCTGAAAGACGCCGGCTTGGCCGCGCTCGTCCACGGTGGTGAAGCGGATGCCGAGGAGTCGCTCGCCGGCCGAGGCCGCGTCTTTGATGCGCGTGACCGTGCCGAACATCACGAACTCGGCGTCGGCGTCGTCGGGGTGGGTCGGGACGATCTGCACGCGCTCGTAGTACTCGGGGCCGGGGGCGGGCGTCACCACGGAGAGCATGGTCTCCGAGATCTTCTCGACCCGTCCGCCGGCCCGCTGGTCCTTCCATGTGATGATCACGTCGGCCCGCTCGATCCCCGGGATCACCTCTTCATTGAGGATAGGGAGGCCACCGGGGCGCTCGCCGGACGTGGGAGGCCCCGCGAGGCCGCCCAGCCCAGATTCGCGCCCGATCGACATGATCGTGTCGAAGAGGCCGGTCCAGGTCCGCTTTTTCTCAGGCTCCGGCTGGGTGGGGCGCGGATCGCCGCCGCCCTCCACCGCCGGCGTGTCGACCCTCAGGCGGTGCTGGGTGCGGGGCGCCACGCCGGGTCGCGTGTCCACGCGCGCGCGGGTCTGCGTGCGAGCGATGGGCTGGCCGGGCTTGGTCCCCGGGGCCGCCTCCGGCGGGTTCGAGAGTCTGCCGGGATCGCGCCGCCCGAACGACGCGCTGGTCTGCGAACGCTGCCTATCCTGCGCCGTCTCGCCGCTAGAGCTGACGACCTCGGGCCCTGTCACGTCCTCGGGGGCGGGCGGCACGGGCCCGGTCCGATGAACCTGGGATCGCGGCCGCACCAGCAGCGCCGGCCGTCCCCCGCGATCCCGAGGCGGAGCCGCCGCCTCCTCGTCGACTGAAGCGGGCGAGGCCGCTGAAGACGACACGCCCCCCTGGGTGTAGCCGGGGTCGGTCGCTGTCACCGATCGCGGGCCGGTCTCGAAGTCCGTCTCGTAGCGGTCGAGCGCGCGCTCCATGTCGATGCCTTCGAACTCGGTGTTCTCGGCTTCCTCGTCCTCGATGTTGGCGCCCAGCTCCTCCGGCGTGGCGAACCGGTAGACGGTCACGCGGTGGCCGTCCCGCTCCTTGGTCATCAGCTCGGTGTCGGCCAGCGGGGCCATGGCGCGCAGGAACTCCGCGAGGTGCTGCTCGTCACCGACGGGCGACCACGCGGCCACAAGCTGCATGCCGAACCCGGTCTCCGGCTCGTCGAGCGTGGGCCGGGCGTGGCACCAGACCACCTCGCCGCGCACCCGGATCGCGCGCTCAGAGGGCCCCCTGGAGACCTCGCGCAACGTGACGACGGTGCCAGCGGGGGGCACCTGCGACGACTTCAGAAACGCGCCCGTAGCGCTGACGTTGGTCGAGATCGCGCGGTGTTCTTCGCCGGCGAAATCGAACCGGAACCTCATGGCCCTGGCACGCCTGGATGCGCCTCGTTTTTTGCGGCCCACCATGCGGCTGAAAGCATACTGCGCGACCGGTGAGTTGCAAGGACCCACGGGCGTGATCGCACGCGCCGTCGCACCTCGGGCGTCCCGGTCGGACCCCTTGGGTGAGCGGGCGCCGGTCGATGCGCCCGACCCCGAACACGCCGGCGGGTGCTGAGCTCGCGCCACGGCGCCCAGGCGGCCCCCGGAGGCCGGTAAGACACCGGATGCTCTCTTCACGCGCGCATTTTGCGGCGAGCCTCGCAGGGACTATGCTCGGTGGCGCGGGACCCGCCCATCTCCCCCCGCGTTTCCTGGGGTCGTCTCGGTCCGATGGAAGTTGCGCAAGACCAGTTCGAACCGCTCGAGTCGCAAGTCATCGACGGCTTCGTCGTGGTGCGCGAGCTCGCCCGCGGCCGAACCAGCGTGGTCTATCAGGCGCTCGACAGCGCCGAAGACAACAGGATGGTCGCGTTCAAGGTGCTGCAGACGCGAAGGCGGCGTCTCGCGGTCACGCCGGACGTCGAGGAGAACCCGTTCGAGCGAGAGGCCAAGGTCTCCCGGCTGGTCGATAACCCCGGGATCATACGGATGTTCCGGACGGGGCGCCTGCCGGACGGGCGCTACTGGGTCGCGACGGAGCTGGCCGAGGGGATGACGCTGGAGGAGGAGCTGCGGCATCGCGGGACGATCCCGTGGCCGGAGGCGCTGGACGTGGCGATTCGTCTGGCGTCGGCCGTGGGCGGGTTGCATCAGCGCCGCATCGTGCATCGGGACCTGACGCCGGCGCGGGCGATGGTGCGGCTCGGCCGAGAGGGCAAGCTGCGGGTGAAGCTCATCGATTTCGGGCTGGCGCGCTTTGTCTACGAGCCAGATGGTCGCGGCAGCGGACGCGACAGCTCGCAGGTCGGGACCCCGCGGTACATGGCGCCCGAGCAGGCGCGCGGCGGCGGGACCTCGGCGCAGACCGACGTGTACGCTGTGGGTGTGCTGCTCTACGAGATGCTCGCGGGGCGGTCGCCGCTGGACTCGCCGGAGCCGACGCCCGGCGGCGCGCTGACCTGCCTGCGCTCGCGGAAGCCCCTGCCGGTGTTGAGCGTCGGTGTGGTCGCCCGCGGGCTGCCCCGCGCGGTGGTCGAGGTCGTGGACCGGACCCTCTCGCGCGAGCCGCGGATGCGGGCGGCGCACGGCGAGGCGCTGGCGCGAGAGCTCGAGGCCGCGCGCGCTGCGGCGGGCGACGGGTCGCTGGTGCAGGAGTCGACGCTGGAGCGGCTGCGGCGCTCGGTCGGTGACATCGTCGCCCGGGTGCGCCCCCGCCGCGATTGAAGGCTCGGGCCGGCCGCAGACTTGCCCTGGACGCCGCGCGCCGGCAACGTCAGCGCTCTTGAGGAGGCGCTGCGTGACAGAGCGATACGAGTCGAGGGCCCGAGTCCTGTGCTGCGCCTTGCTGGTCGCGGGCATCGCCGCCTGTGAGCCCGGCGCCGGCGAGGGCGGGCCAGCGAGCAGCGGTCGATTCGTCGGCGATCAGGTGTCGTTTCGGCTGGCCGACGGCGAGGCCTCGGACTTCCGCTTCGCCGGGATGGAGTGCCGCGTGGCCCACCCGCTGAACTCGGCGGTCGCGCTGTGTTTGGTGCGCGCGCCCGGACTGCCCGCGGGCGCGGTGCCGGTCTCAGGCGGCGTCCTCGCGGGTCAGGTCGAGGGCGTCGAACTCTCAGGCACCGTCGGGTCGGATCAGGCGTCCGGCACCTGGCGCTTCGAGGCCGCGTGCCCTGACGGGACGGCCTGCGTCGTCGACGGCGTCTGGACCGCGACGCGCGTCGCCGACCCGGTGCAGCCGGACGCGACGGGCGACGGCGGTGGTCACGACGTCCCGGTCGACGTCGATGCGGCGCCCGACTCGGCCGTCGACGGCGGGCCGCTGGGGGGCGAGGGGGATGCGATCGGTCCGACGCCCGACGTCATCGTGCCCGAGCCGACGGTGCCGACCAGCGCCAGCGCGGCGCAGCAGGAGGCGGCGACCTTGCTCGCGGAGGTCCGCGCGCTCATCGGGCTGCCGATGCCTGAGCAGATCGAGGGCATCAACGCGGCCGCCCAAGCCCACGCCGAGTACTACGTGACGCACGCGGCGGCCTACCAGTCGGCAGGCCTCAGCTCGCACTCTGAGAACCCGGACTGGGCCGAGGGGTTCACCGGGGAGAGCGCGGGCGACCGGCTCAAGTTCCAGGGGGTGTCGGCCGGGAACTGGGCGGAGGTGATGGCCTTCAGCGGGACTCCGAAGGGCGCCATCGACGGCTGGATGGACACCCTCTACCACCGCGAGCCGCTGGTGAGTCCGAACCTCGCCCGCTGGGGTTTTGGGCTGGCCAGCGCCGGGACCGCACGCGCCGAGGTCATCGATTCGATCAACGCGTCGACCGACGCGAAGGGGCCGGCGATGTGGCCGGTGCCGAACGCCGTCGGGGTCGCTACCCGCTGGAACGGCTTCGAGTCCCCCAAGCCCCCGCTGCCGCCCGGCGAGAGCTATCCGTCCGGCCCCGTGGTGACCATCACGTTCGAACGCTTGGTCTCGCTGAAGCTGTCCGCGGCGTCCCTGAACGGACCCGACGGCGCCGCGGTCGCGGTGCAGGTCCAGTCGCCGGAAAACGACACCTACCTCGACAGCACGTGGGCGCTCTACGCTTACTCGCCGCTGGCCGCCGGGACGCGATACGCGGTGAGCTTTCGCGGGCAGGTCGACGGTCAGGAGCAGACCTTCGACTGGTCGTTTACGACGAAGTAGCGGCGCGCTCTGGCTGAGTCAGCCGGCCGAGCCACGCGAAGAGCCCGCTCGCCCCGTCGGTGACCTCGTCCAGCAGCGCCTGCGCGTCGGACGCCGCGCGCTGGGCGCTCGGGGTGTCGGCACTCCACAGGGATTCCGCGTGGGCCAGCGCCGCCGTGACCTGCCAGAGCACCGGGGCGCCAAGCCTCTGCAGCGTCCCTCGTCCCTCGGCGACGTGGGCGCGGCGGTCCGTGCGCGCCTGGCGAATCGCCGCGTCGCTTAGCTCGCGCGCTTTGAGCCGGTGGCCCGCCGCCTCGACGCGGCCGTACACGGCGCCGATGACGACGCGGCCGAAGGCCTCGAGCGCGGCGCGACCGGCCGCGACGGCATCCTCGACGGCCGCCGACGCGAAGTTCGCGGCGTCGCTGTAGCGCTCCTCGTCGACGGCGATCAGCGCGCGGCCCAGGCCGGCCTCGATGCGCACGTCCGCCTCTGCCAGCCAGCGCGCGGTGTCGGTGGCCTCCACCATCGCGCGCTCCGCGTCGACGAGCGCCCCATCGGCCCACGCGGCCCACCCGCGGCTCAGCGAGGCCGCGGCCCGTAGCGCGGGATGCTGCACCTCGCGCGCCAAGGTCGCCGCCTCCGTGAGCGCCGATTTGGCGTCGCCGAACCGCAACGCGTCGACGAGGGTGGACGCGCGCACGACCGCCGCCTGGGCCTTCCGCAGCGGATCGCCCGCGCCGTCAGCGATACTCAGCGCCGCGGCCGCCTTGGCCAGCGCGTCCTCGGTGCGCCCCTGCCGCCGCGCCGCCTGCGCCATCTCGAGCAGGAGCGAGGCCTGCTGCGGCGACGAGCCCAGGGCGTCGGCGAGGGGGGCCATCCGGTCGCTCAAGGCGTCCACGTCGCTGGGGCGGCCCAGCCCGTTGGCGGCGCGCGCGGACAGGACGATGCACTTCGCCATGGCGCGCACGTCGCGGCGCGCGCTGGCCCACGTCAGCAACGCGTCCAGGCTCTCGCGGGCCTCCGCGTGCCGCCCGCTCATCACGTGGGCCTCGGCGAGATCGAGCGCCGCCTCCATCCGGGTGTCTTCGTTCGGCGCCATCCGGTGGGCGCGCTCGAACTGGTCCAGCGCCTGCCCGAGATCGCCGCGGGAGCGGGCCCAGCGGCCGGCCTCGAGGTGGTAGGACGCCGCCCTGGCCTCCTCGCCAGCACCTGCGAAATGCCACGCGATCACCGCCAACCACGGGTGAAACTGCTCGCCGGCGTTCCGCGCGAGCCAGCGCGCGACCTGCGTGTGCACGAGGCGCGCGCGGGCTTCGGGGACCTCGGCGCGCACGATGGAGCGGGCGGCCCGGTGCGTGAACACGTAGCCGGACTGGCCCGCGAGCGGGTCAGAATAGTCGCGGGCGATGATGCCGCGCTCCTGCAAGCGTCGGAGCTGAAGCGCCGCCTGGGGCTCCCCGAGCTCGGAGATAAGCCCGCTCCAGAAGTGCTCGCCGACCACCGACGCCGCCCGAAGCACCTCGGCCTCCAGCTCGGGCATCTGGTCCAGCCGCGCCTGCATCAGCCCGCTGAGGCTGCGCGGAAAGCCCGCGGGCAGCGTGCCGTTGACGAGGCGCCACGCCCCGGTGCTCGGGACCTCGACCAGCAGCCCGACCTCGATGAGCGAGCTGACCGCCTCCTCGATAAAGAGCGGCATGCCGCCTGTGTGCTCAACGATGGCGTCCGCGACCGGGCGGGGGAGGGCGTCGCGTCGCCCGAGCACCTGGTCCAGCAGCACCCGACCTGCCTCGGGCGAGAGCGGGCCCAGCCGCACGACGTGGTCCACCGCGTCGGCCGGTGGCCACGCCTCCCCATCGCCCTCCGACTCGGGGCTGGTCATCAGCAGCATCGCGCAGCGGTCGCGGAGCCCGTCGGCGAGGTGCAGCAGCGCCTGCTGCTGGTCGGGGGTGCCGGCGGCGACGTTCTCGGCCACGATGAGCAGCGGCCGCTGCGTCGACAGCGCCGCGAGCAGCGACAGGGTCGCGGCGTAGGCGGACACGCTCGCGTGCTCCGGATCGGTAGGAATTCCCTCGCTCTCCGTCGTGAGCGCCGCCAGTTGGCCCAGCCGGGCGCGCAGGAATCGGTCGCTCAGCTCCGGCGAGTTCTCCGACAGCGCGTCCAGCTCGACGTCGAGACGCCGCTGGCGCTCCTCCTCGTTGATGCCCAGCTCGAGCAGCAGGGCGGACGACACGAGGCCGCCCAGCACTCCGAAGGGGGCGCCGGGGACGTCGCGACCGTGCAGCGCCACCTCGGCCACGCGCAGGTCGGTGTGGGTGCCGCGAAGGAGGTCGATGACCTCGCGGGTGATCCGCGTGCGGCCGCTGCCGGGCGGGCCAGCCACCAGGACGCGCCGCATGTGGCCGTCCTGCATCATGCCGCGGAACTGGCGGCGGATCTCGGCGACCTCGGTGTCCCGCCCGATGAGCTGACGCGACGAGCGATCGCCGACCAGCTGCGGCGGGGGCGCGGTGACGGGGAGGGCCTCGACGTCCAGGCGCCACACAGGGATCGTCAGCGACCCCGAGGTGCCGAAGAGCGGGTCCTCGGCGACCACCGCGACCCGGCCGCCGACCGCGACCATGGTCGCCTCGTCGATGAGGATGTCGTCGGGGCCCGCGCTGCCGGCGAGCCGCGCTGCCATCGCGAAGGGAAGGCCGCGCCCGACCGCCGGGCTCGAGCCGGCCACACAGACGAGGCCCGAGCTGATCCCGACCCGAAGCTCCACGGCGACGCCGGCCTCCGCCCACGCGCGGCTGGCCTGCTGCCGCACCCGCGCCCGCGCCCGCACCGACGCCATCATCGCGGCCTCGAGCACGTCCTGAAGCAGGGCCTTGTTGGGCCGCAGCAAGATGAAGGCGCCGTCGGCGACCTCCACGTCCGCCATGACCTGCTCGGCCCCGCGCTCGACGTAGATCTCGACCAGCTCGTCGACCAGGCTCTGGACGTGCTCGGCGCTGCCCAACGCGCCGTGCGTCAGCGAGCTGTCGCCGCCCACGACCACATGAACGCAGATCGCGGTGGCGTGCTCGAGCCGCGCAGAAGGTCCGTGCTTGTCCGGCTGCGGGGCCCCGCACTCCCAGCAGAATCGCGCATCGTCGGTCAGCGATACGTGGCACACGGGGCAGGGCATTCACGGCATCTAACCTCGCAGGCGTGCGCTTGCAACCAGCAATCGGCGCCGTCGTGCTTGGGTGTGTACCTCGTCGCCGGCGGTCTCCTCAGGCGACCTTCGACGCCGGTCGCCGACGGGGGGCGTCGGGGCGGTGGGGACTGGCTCGAGGCGGCGCTACTCCGGCTGCGGCGGCCCTGGCAGCGGCATCGGTCGGGAGCGAGCGCAGGCGTCGGCGAGCAGCGCGCGCCGTCCGGGGGCGAAGGGCTCACAGAGAAAAGCCAGCGGGCGACTGCGGCACAGCACCTGCATCGCGCCGGCGCAGCCCTCGGGCAGCTCCGCGCCCCCGGCGGCGTCCAGGTCCGTCCGCGCGGTCCCGGCGAAGGCGCCGAGGGCCGTGAAGGCTCCGAGATTGCTGACGATTCGGATGGCGTCCCGGCTCAGCTCGACGCTGGCGGCCGTCAGGAAATCCGGGCGCAGCCTCGCGGTCACGACCTCGATCCCGGGCGGGCCCACCGCGTTCAGGCTCGCCAGGTCACCAAGCGCGACGACGGTGGGTCGCGGTGGTAGCGGACGCAGCGCGCGCTCTACCGCGACGAGCGGCGGCGCGCCGTCGCGTCCCCAGCCCGCCACGGCCTCGATGGCCGGCACGCTCGGGGCGAAGACCACGATGCCGTCGAGGACCCGCCACACCAGCCGGGCCTCGGCGACCGCGCCGTCGTCCCCGTCGTCGGGCTCGGCGACGTGCCAGGCGCTGCCCTCGCCGAAGATCGTCCCGAATCGCCAGTCGGGGCCGAGCGCCGCGGCGACCATGGACTCGATGACCCCTTCGGCCACCGCGCTGTCCACCAACTCCACCGCGAATAGCCAGTTCGGATCAGGGGATTCTGACTGCGGGATCACCCAGACGGCCTGGCCGGCAAAGGCCCGCTCGAGGTTGGCGGCTTCCACCGACGCCATCACCGCGGTGAACCGGGCCACCAGCGAGCGCTCGCCCGGCGCCTCGGCGTCCACCAGCATCGCCGCCGCGCGCGGCAGCAGGCTCGTCATGGCCGCCAAGCCCGCCCCCGGCGACTCCAGCGAGACGCTGAACGCGACGCTCGGGACCAGGGGTAGCGACCGCAACAGCGTGTGGGCTGAGCCGCGCAGGGCAGGGCGGGCCGACTCGGTGAGCGCGCCCTCCCGGGTCTGTAGCTGAAGGCTCAGCCGCTCCTCGCGGTCGTCGAAGGCGTCGGTGACGGTGACCGCGCGGACACGCTCGACCACAGAGAGGCGAAACCCGACCGGGTCACCGATGGCGCGGTCGACCAGCGGGCGGGCCAGGTCCGCCACCCAGGCCGGGTCCAGCGCGGCCCAGAGCGGCTCGCCGGCCTGCTCCGCGCGCGCGTCGAAGCCGTCGCGCCGGGCGATGGGCTGGCTGCGCCCGGTCACGCGCGCTTGGATCAGATCCTCGACCCCCTCGACGGTTCCGAAGCCGAGCACGATGTGAGGCTCCAGCTCCACGAGCCGCGTCCGCAGGGCGTCGTCGGTCCACGGGAGCGGGCCGCCGTCGGCGCGAAAGCTCTCGATGGGGTGCCCCATGGTGCGCCCGGTCGTCGTCAGCACGGACGCGAGCTGGCCCTTCAGCACCCGCCGCTCGCGCTCGCTGGTGATCTCGAAGAAGAGGAGGACGGAGGTGCCGCCAGGGCTGGCCTGGGTGACCACCCGCAGCGCGTCGGCGCTGGTCAGCAATCTCCGCAGCACGGAGAGCGGGACGCCGGCCATGGAGCCCGCGGCGCCGTCGGCGAAGGGGCCGGCGGTCTGGGCGACGTGCTCGATGGCCGCCGGGTCGGCGAAGCGGTCAAGCTCGCGGGCGCGGGCGAGCTGCTCGAAGGGGCGGGGGATCGTGATGAACGCGGGCGTCGAGGCGGGCACGAGGCGGGTCACCTCGCCCCCGGCGTCGACCCAGACCTGCTGGTAGACCACGCCGCCGAGGACCGCGGCGGCGAGCACGAACACGGCGAGCCAGACGGGCACCACGTTGGAGTCCGGGCTGGCCTCGTCGGTCGGCACGGGCACCGGCCGCCGATCGGGCGCGAGGAGGTGGTCGCCGGTCACCACCGGACGGCGTCTCTCGCGCCGCGTCGTCGCGCTGACTCTCACGGGCGTGTCATAGCCAGCCGGCCTCGCGGTACCAGTCGGCGGTCCGTCGCGCCCCGTCCGGGAGGCGCGTCTGGGGGCGCCAGCCGAGGGTCTCGCGGATGGAGTTCGACGAGCAGGCCCAGTTGGACTGCCGCATCTCGACGAGCTTGTCCGGCGTGAAGAAGACGGCGCGTCGGGTGAGGCGCCCGTAGGCCACCGTGGCGCGCGCGGCGACGGCCAGCGTCCAGTCGGGCACGCGCACGGTGCGCGGTGTCTTGCCGAAGCCCTCGCCGATGGCGCGCCCCAGATCGGGCCACGACCACGCCTGGCCGTCTTCCACGAAGAACACGCTGCCGCTTGGGTGCGGGGTCGACAGCGACAGCGAGATGGCGCGGGCGAGGTCCTCCACGTAGATGAGCGAGACGCGGGCGGCGCCGCGGCCACGCACCAGCATCAGGCGCGCCTTCACCATGCGGAAGACCTTCAGCATCTCGCGGTCGCGCGGGCCGTAGACGACGGGAGGGCGCAGGATGGTCAGGGGGATGCGGTCGGCCAGCGGGAAGAGCTGCTCCTCGCCGAGGCGCTTCGAGCGGCCGTAGACGCTCACCGGGTGCGCCGGATCCTGCTCGCGCATCGGGCGGAGATCCGCTGGCCCGGGGCCCGCCGCGGCGATCGACGACACGTAGACGAAGCGGGTCAGGTCCGGGCAGGCCCTGGCCGCGGCGTGGCCGAGGATGCCGGTGCAGCGCGAGTTCACTTCGAGCATCTCGGCTTCCGAGCGCGACTTGATGAGGCCGGCGAGGTGAACGACGGCGTCGCACCCCTCGAGCGCGGCGGCGAGCCCTTGGGCGTCGTTGAGGCTGACCACCGCCCGCTCGACGCCGAGCCGCGCGAGATCGGCCGTGTCGCTGGACTCGCGGACCAGGGCGCGCAGGGTGTGCCCCTCCGCCACGAGGTGTCGCGCGACATGGCTGCCGACGAAACCGGTCGCGCCGGTCAGGAACACGCGCATGGGAAACTGCTCCCTGCGGGGGTCGGCCACGCGGCGGCTAAGGTGTCAGCCGTCCGTCCCCCGGCTCCGCCATCGTGACAGGACCGGGCGTTCAGGCCAAGTCTCGCTCAGGTTGGCCAAGCGCCGTCGTGCCACGCACCGGCACGGATTTCGCCGCTCGCGGGCCGGCCGTCGACCGTGGGCTCGGGGCCGCCGGCCGGGCCGACCTCGCGCAGGGCCTCGATGAAGTCGCGGGCCGCCGCGCGACGTACATCGGCGCCCCAGAGGCCGACGGCAGCACCCAGACGAGCGCGCAGTTCGCCTGGCGCCATCTGGCTTTTTCGTAGCTCGGACAGGGCCAACGCGCCGTCGCGCTTCGACAGCTTCTGCCCCTGCTCGTCCACCAGGAGTGGGTGGTGGGCGAAGCGCGGGACCGCGCCGCCGAACGCGCGATAGAGCAGCACCTGACGGGCCGTCGACCCCGCGAGGTCATGGCCGCGCACCACGTCGGTGATCCCCATCGCGATGTCGTCGGTCACCACGGCGAGCTGGTAGGTCGGCGCGTCGGGGCGGCCCAGCAGGAAGTCGCCGCAGGTCTCGCGCACGTCCTCGGTCACCGGGCCGAGCCACGCGTCTTCGAGCTGAACCACCGCGGCGTCGCCGAGGGAGACCACGTCCAGCCGGTAGCCCCCGCGGTCCTCCGCCAGCGCACGCGGCCCGTCGTGGGTGGGGCGGCAGGTGCCCGCGTAAGGCGCCTCACCGCCGAGCTGCAGGTGCGGCGCGCTCATGGCGGCCCGCACGTCCGCTCGGCTGCACTGGCACGCGTACACCAGCCCACGGGCGTCGAGCTCGGCCAGCGCCGCGTCGTAGCGCGCCATGCGCTCGGACTGGACGTAAGGCCCGAACGCGCCGCCCACGTCAGGGCCCTCGTCCCAATCCACGCCAAGCCACCGCAGATCATCCAGGGCCGCCGCCGCGAGCTCGGGTCGCGACCGCGTCCGATCGATGTCCTCGATGCGCAGCGCGAAGGCCCCGCCCACCGAGCGCGCGGCCGCCCACCCGATCAGCGCCGCCAGCCCGTTGCCGACGTGCAGCTCGCGCGTGGGCGTCGGCGCGTACCTGAACCGGCGCTGGCCGCTCGCGCCCGGATTCACCGCAAGAACTGAATGTAGTGCACCGACGGCACCGCCATCTGGTGCACGAAGCTGACCTGCGCGGTGCTGGTCTGCGTGGGGCTGCGAATCGTCTCGAGCACGCCCGTCTCCGAGAAGTGAAAGCTGTCGACGCCCACCGCGTTTCGGTCCAGCACGGCCAGCTTGTACTGGACGATCGGCACCGTCGCCGGGACGAAGTTCTCGAGCCGCAGGTCATAGGTGATGTCGGCGTTCAACCCGCCAGCCCCCGTCAGCACGTTGGCGTTGGCCACGATGACGTGGAGCACGCGGTCGGAGCTGGCGTCGTGGCTGGCCATGATCGCCATCCCCTCGCCGTCCGCCCCGCTGGTGACGCTGACACGGCGGTGCCCCGCGACCTGCCTGAACGGGAAGAGCGACATGAACGCTGGCTGCGCTCGGCCCGCCGCGTCGAAGTAGAGGCTGTCGACGATGAGGTTGGCGACCGAGGCTGGATCCACGCCGGCGTGGGTGGCCAGGTCCTGAAAGACCCGCGGCCCGCGCCCAGCGATCATCTGGTGTACCGGGATCTCCTGCATGAAGATGCGGGTCGCGGCCTGAAAGGCGCCCAAGTACGTGCTCTCCAGCACCGGCTCGGCGAGGATGCCGCGGGCCAGCAGCTCCGGGTTGTCGCGGTCGAACTCGACGCTCGCCGCGATGAGCTCCGTGCGCTCGAGGCGGCCGGCCGCGTCGGCGGGATGGGTGTTGAGGTAGCGCCGCAGCTCGGCCGCGATGGCGTAGGCCTCGTGCGGCTGTCGCGTGCGGGTGCGGAAGCTCAGGAAGTCCAGCGGTACGCCGTTGTCCGCGCAGAAGTCGATGAAGCGCAGGATGCCGTGCTTGTCGGCGGCCACGGTGTAGCTGAGGTCGTCCAGGCTGCGGAGCGTGAAGCTGATCCCGCCGAGACGCACCACCGGGCCCTCGGTGGGGTCGTCGGGGAAGGCCGCCTTCGCCAGCTCGGCGAAGCGCTTGTAGATGGAGAAGAGCCCGGGCAGCGCGTCATCGGTGTAGCCCAGCCGCTCGGTCGGGTCGTCCATGAACTCGACGTAGCGCACGTTGAAGTTGTTGCCGGCCGGATCCCACGACGCGCCGCCGTTGAGGTGGCGCAGCGTGTTGGCCGCCACCTGCGCCCACAGCTCGCCCTGCGCTCCCGGCGGGATGACGCTCCCCTGCTGCTTGCCGAGGCTCGTCGCGTCGCACACGCCGCCAGTCCCAGGCCGAAACGCCGCCTGCCACAGCACGGTCGCCGTGTTCAGCTCCTTCACCGCCCCGATGTGCGTGTCCAAGGTCGCGAAGTTGTAGTTCGCCGGCTTGCTCGGATCGGCCGTCCCGTTAGGGAAGATGCTCTCGAGGCTGATCCCGCAGGTCGTGTCGCTGCCGACCCGCACCATCCCGACGTGCGCCCCGTCCTGCTCTTGCGTGCCCGCCAGCCGCCCCCAGTAGGCCGTCTTCAGGCTGGGGTCCCCCGGCACGATCGGCAGCGGCGCGCCTTGCATGCCGTTGAGCGGCTTCACCTTGTCGACGGGCGCCTCGGCCTTCAGGTTCGGCGCGATGGAGATGCTGCGGAACTTCAGCGTGTTGATGTTCGACGGCAAGACCACGCCGTCATCGCCGCACCCCGTCATCACCGCGCCCGAGGCCCACAACGCCGCGGCCGCCGCCACCACCGTGGCCGCCGCCTTTCCGCGCCCGATCGCCCACCTCATGGCCGCACCTCCGACGTGTCGCCCCAGTACATGTGCCGCATCAGATGCACGCTCGTCAGTTCCTGCTCCACCCCACGCAGCACGGGCTTCTTCAGGTAGACCCTCGTGTAATAGTAGATGGGTGCTATCGGCGTGTCCTCCTGGATCAACGCCTCCGCCTTCGCCATCAGCCGCAGCCGCGCCGGCTCGTCCCGCTCGCGCAGGCTCTCGTCGAGCAGCGCATCGACGGCCATATTCTTATATCCCATCTCGTTGTTCGGGCTGTCGTGCCGGAACGAGTTGAGGAAGGTGTAGGGGTCTTTGCCGCCGATCCACCCGAAGCGCGCGATCTGAAAATCACCGGAGCGGAGCTGCTTGAGCAGCGACTTCCACTCCATGTTCTCAATCGCGATCTCGATGCCCAGGTTCTCCTTCAGCGAGCGCTGAACGAACTCCGCGATGAGCCGGTGGATCTCGTAGGTGTTGTAGATGAGCGTGATCTTCGGCAGGTCCACGCCGTTGGGGAAGCCCGCCTCCGCCAGCAGCTCGCGCGCCGCCTGCGGGTTGAACGCCCGCCCGGGCGGCTTGGGGTAGCCCATCGTCGCCACGAAGAACGGCGGCACCGGCCCATCCGCCGGCACCTGCATGCCGCGGGTGACGTGCTTGACCAGCCGCTCCTTGTCGATGGCCATGTCCACGGCCTGCCGCACCTTCTGGTTGTCGAAGGGCGGCCGGTCCACGCGAAACGCGTAGTAATAGTAGGCGAGGTAGGGATCGATGAAGAGGTCGGGCCGCTGCTGCTCCATGAAGAGCGAGATCTTCTCGGCCGGGATCGAGGACTGCAGGAAGTGGGTCTGCCCCGCCTCGTATCGGCGCAGATCGTCGGTCTCGCTCTCGCTGTGCCAGATCACCGCGCCGTTGACCCGGATGGCGTCTTTGTTCCAGTAGGTGTCGCTCTTCTTGAGGACCATCCGGTCGCGCGGCCGCCACTCCGTCATGTGAAAGGGCCCGTTGGTCACGATGTGCTCGGGGCGCGTCCAGTCCTTGCCCCACTGCTCCACCGCCTCGCGCGGCACCGGCATGTAGTGGGCGCTCTGCACGTACTCCAGCCAGAAGGGCGTCGGCTCCTCGAGCTCGACCACCAGCGTGAAATCGTCCGTCGCCCGCATCCCGATCTGGGCCGCGTCGGTGATCTTCCCCTCATTGAAGGGCTTGGCGTTCTTGATGAAGAAGTGGTGCTCGGCGGCCTGCGACGCCGTCTCGGGCAGCAGCTTTCGTGTCCAGCCGTAGACGAAGTCGTGCGCCGTCACCGTGCGACCGTTGGACCACCGCGCGTTCTTGCGCAGATGGAAGGTCCAGGTCTTGCCGTCCTCCCCAAGCTCCCAGGTCTCCGCGACGCCCGGGATCGGCGGCCCGTTGCCCGGCGGAAAGCTCAGCAGGCCCTCGTAGATCTCCTGCACGATGAAGGTGCCCGCCGACTCGTGCACGAGGCTCGGGTCGATGAACTCCGCGCCTCCCAGCGACACCTGCACCATGCCGTCCGCGGGTGCGGCCTCCTGGCAGACCGGGTGGCCCGAGCACGGGAAGACGTCGCACCCATAGATGTGGTCGCCGCAGTCTTCGCCACCAGCCACCGGGGCGGGCACCGCGGCGGCCTCTTCGATAGGAGGCGCCTCGTACACAGCCGGCGCCGCGGTCGCCACGAAGGGGGCCGGCTCACCGCGGTCCGAGGTCCGGCAACCGGCCACCGCCGCCACCGCCGCCAGCGCCAAGGCCGTCTTCGTCAGGACTCGTCTGTCCATGCGCGCTCAAGCTCCTCGCCAAGCCATCGCTGAGCCGTCGCCGCGGCCCTCGTCGACCCTCGCTATAGCACCGCGCCATCGCACGCGGCCAGAGCCGGCAGCCCGCCACGCGGAGCGCGTCCGACCGGCTCAACGCCGAGCGCCTCGAGCCGCGATCGGCCCGCTCCCGTCTACCGAGTCAGCGGCGCGCCTGTCGGGTCGGCGTCGTCAGTCGCCCCTCGCACCGCGTGCCCACCGCCCGTCGGCGCCTCAGGACGCACATACGCGCGGTCGCTCCACGTGGGCTCATCGGGCGCGCGAAAGCGCACTTGATAGGGAGCCGCCGCCAGCACCTCGGTCTCGGTGATGGCGTTCTCGCGCTTCTGCATCATCTCCAGCACGTGCTGCACGCGCGCGGTCCACCACGCGTTCAGCGTCCCGCTCTGCCACTGCCTGTACCCGGCCGCGGGGTATGGCTTGAGCCCCATAATGAACGCCGCCTCAGCCGGCGACAGCGCCCACGGATCCTTGGCGAAGTAGTGCTTCGACGCCTTCTTCACCCCGTACAGGTCCGGCCCGTACTCGATCACATTGAGATAGAGCGTCAGGATCTCGTCCTTCTCGAACTCGCGCTCCATCGCCCACACGATGAAGAGCTCCTCGAGCTTGCGCGACAGCGTCTTCTCGCGCGTCAGGTACAGGTTCTTCACGAGCTGCTGGGTGATGGTCGAGCCGCCGTAGACGAAGCGGCCCTTGTCGAAGTCCAGCTTCAGCGCGCGGGCGATCAGCTCCCAGCGCACGCCGCGGTGGTACCAGAAGTTCCGGTCCTCGGTGACCACAGCGGCCGACTTCACAAAGGGCGGGATCAGGCGCGAGGGCACCCACTCCTTGGTGCCCGGGCCGACCGCGATGTCCTCGAGACGCCCGCGCTTCGGCTCGATGGGGTGGTGCACGAAGGTCGGGTCACGCAGCGCCTGCAGGTTGATCTCGGTCCCGAGGGTCTCGACGTTGCAGCGGTCGAAGTCGCCGTCGACGCGCAGCTCGAGGTCATACGGCTTGCTGAGATCCACGCTGAGGCTGGCGTCGAAGTTGGCGCGCCCCGACAGGCGCATCCCGGTCAATCGCGGCAAGAGCGGCGCCGGGATCGAGCGCGCCATGGCCCCGCAGTCCTGGGTCGGCATGGTCACCCGCACGCCGTACTTCGCGCGCTGTCCGGGCTGGCGCGTGACCGCGAGGCTGCCGGCGAAGCGCGCCTCGCCTAGCGCGAACTCCGGGACGTCCAGCTCCAAGTGATGGCGCGAGGGCCGCCACGCGGCGGTGTAGCGGAATCGCCCCTCGATGCCGCTGACCGGAGCGTGGGAGATCCGCCACGCCTGAAAGCCGAAATCCTCGAAGCGCACCTCGCCGCGCAGGCTGTGGGTGGCGGTCGGGACGGCCTCGAATCCATAGACGAAATCAACCTGAACCCACGCCTCGGGGGCGACCGTCACGTAGTCCGACGAGCTGCTCAGGACGTGAGCGAAGTCGGCGCCAGCGACGGTGCCGCGCGCGGTCTGGATCGCGCCGCTGCGGTCCACCTCCGCGGTGAGGTCAAAGCTGCCGGCGCGCCCCTCCGAGCGCTTCAGCGCCGCGGCCACGTGCGCCTGGATGCCGCCGTCGTTGCCCGCCGAGACGTCCAGGGACAGATCGTCGATTCGGAGCGCTGCCGCGCGCTCTGCGGTGTCGACGACGACGTGTCCGCGCTCCAAGGTCAGGCGCACCCCGCGCAGCAGCTCCACCAGCGCCGCGCCACGCGGAAGCTGCAGCGGCGCCGGCCCCAAGTGGGAGAGCGGGGACGTGTCCTCGACGACCGCGGCCTTCGAGCCTTTGACCTTGGGAGTGGGGACGGGCGCGATCTCGGGCGGTGGTGCCTCGGGGTCGCCGTCGGCGTCGCCCGGCTCGCCCGCATCGCCAGGCTCGCCGCCATCTGGCGGTCCGCCCGCCGCCGCCGCGACGTCCAGCTTCGCCAGCGCGCCAAGCCCGGCGCCGCCCGGCACCTCGATCCGCAGGGAGGGCCCGCGCAGATCGACCGCCACCAGCGCGTCCTTCCACCGCCCCGCGAGCGCGTGCTCGACAGCACCCACGCCCAGCTCGAGCCGCACGCCGCTGGCCGCCGCGGCGAGCCGTCCCTCGCCGCCGTGGATGCTCAGGCCTTCGATCTCGATCCGGCGTGGCTCCGGGAGATCGCCGGCGGCCCGCTCGCCCTCCACAGTGATCTGCTTGGCCTCGCCCCGCGCGGACCCGGCCCCCACGGAGACACCGTCACAGCGCAGTCGACGGATCTGCCGCCAGTCGGGGACCAGCCCTCCGGCGTCCGACGCCTCGAGCACACCGCAGGCCAAGGTGAGATCGCCGAGCACGCCCTCGAGCCCCTCCACGCGGGTCACGCCGCGGGCGTCGCGATGGATCGTGCTGACGCGAAGCGCCACGGGCTGCCCGTCGCGGGTCGTCGCGATCTCGACGGGCCCGTCGAACGCGATGGTGATCGCCGGGGACTCGCCGGTGGTCAGGGTGAGCTCGGCCGTCCTGGGGCGGCCTTCGAGCGCGAGCTGGCCGCGGGCCTCGATGCGCCAGGAGCCGCCGTCGCCGCGCACCATGCTGCCGGCGGCGCCGTTCATGACCAGGGGCGGCAGCGCCACGCCCCGCGCCGCCGCGTAGAGGCCCAAGCGCAGCCCGTCGAAACGCAGCGCGTCGGGGAGGCGGGTCCCGCTCGTAGAGCGCTCTGCCGCTTCGTCGTCGCCGCCCTCCCGCCACGCGTCAAGGCTCGCGTCGTCGACGCGCAGCGTGATCTCGCCGCCGTGCACCTCGACGTCCCGCGGTCGCGGACGGCCGCGCCAGGCGTCCAGCAGGTCCAGACGCACGTCCACGGCGTCCAGGCGCGCGCTCAACCCGTCCCCGGGCCCACCCTCGATCAGCAACGCGCTGACCCGCAGCGAGCCGGTCAGGGACGCGGCGACGTTGCCCACCGAGACGCGGAGACCGTGCCGTTGGGCCCATCGGCTCAGCCGCGCCTCGACCTCGCCTCGGCCGCCCAGGACGACCGCCGAGAGCCCCATCGCCGCCAGCGCGAGCGTCGCGAGCAGCCCGAGCAGGACCAACCACGGCCAACGCCGGTGGGTCCTCCCCGACGCCGACCTCGCTCCTCTCGACCACCCTCGCGCCATGATCCTCCGAGCCTGTCTAAGCCTCGCGGTGCCCGTGAGAGCACCGCCCCCGCCCCCAACGCGCGCAGAGGACGGGCGATTCTACCCGCGCTCCGCCCGTCGCGCAGAATCTAGCTCGCGCCCAGAGCCTGCGGCCCGCGGCGGCTCGCAGACTGGCCCGTTTTCAGGCCCGCCGCGACCGCGAAATACGCAGCAAACGGAATCCCCTTTGATAGCAACGCCTCCGCTCTTCTATACTCCGCGCCTCCGCGCTCCCCCCCGTGCCGGAAGGTGCCCATGCGTCCGATCCTCCTCGCCGTCTCGCTCCTCGTCCTCGCGCTGGTCCCCAGCGGCCCCGCCCAGGCTCAATGCTCGGCGGGCGAAACCATCGGCGCCTGCGAAGACGGCATGGGCTTCGAGGGCTGCTGCCTCGACCAGTCCACCGTTCGCTGGTGCGAGGGGGATGCGGCCTGCGAGATCAAGTGCGCGAACAACCAGGCCAGCACCTTGCAGTCGTGCTGTCAGACCTCGCCCTTCGAGGAGCCCTTCTGCTGCGACACCGAGATCCAGAACTGCGTCTGCGCCGATGACCCGTGGTGCTGCAACAACGAATGGGACGAGATCTGCGTCGCGAAGGTCGCTTCGCTGGGCTGCGGGACCTGCTCGCCGGACCCCGGCTGCCCAGGGCCGTCCAACATGTGCGGGTGGTCTGAGAGCCTCGAGGGCTACGACTGCTCCACGGTGAGCGCGGCTGAGCCCTCCGGGACCTTCCCGATTTCGTGCACCCCCGCCTGCGACTGCGCCGGCAAGGCGTGTGGAGACGACGGGTGCGGCGCCTCGTGCGGAAGCTGCGGCCCAGGGTTCGCGTGCAACGCCGCCAGCCAGTGCGAGGCCGTGACCTGCGTGCCGAGCTGCTCAGGAAAGGCGTGCGGAACTGACGGCTGTGGCGGGACCTGCGGGGCCTGCACGGGCAATGGGATCTGCACCGTGTCCGGCCAGTGCGTCTGCTCGCCTGTGTGCGCCGGCAAGCAGTGCGGCGATGACGGCTGCGGCGGCTCCTGCGGGAGTTGCGCTGCGGGGCTTAACTGCCAGGGTGGCGTCTGCCAGAGCGGGCCATGCACGCCGGTGTGTTCCGGCAAGGCCTGCGGGCCCGACGGCTGCGGCTCGGTATGCGGCACCTGCACCGTGGGATCCACCTGCAACGCCGCGGGCACCTGCGTCGCGAACTGTGTGCCGAACTGCTCCGGAAAGCAGTGCGGCAACGACGGCTGCGGCGGTTTCTGCGGCTCGTGTCCGGGCGGGACCGCCTGCAACGCGGCGGGGCAGTGCGCGTCCACCTGCGTGGCGTCGTGCGCGGGCAAGACCTGCGGGCCCGACGGCTGCGGGGGAACGTGCGGGAACTGCAGCGGCAGCACGATCTGCAGCGGCGCAGGCCAGTGCATCCCGTCGTGCGTGACCTCGTGCGCCGGGAAAGCCTGCGGCCCGGACGGCTGCGGCGGTCAGTGTGGCGTGTGCGCGTCGGGCTCCGCCTGTGACGACTTCGGGAAGTGTGTGAGCAGCTGCACCCCCAACTGCAACGGCAAGGCCTGCGGCGACAACGGCTGCGGCGGCGTGTGTGGAACCTGCGCGCCCGGCACCGTCTGCAGTGAGTTCGCTCAGTGCGTGCCGACCTGCGTGCCGAGCTGCATCGGGAAGAACTGCGGCGACGACGGGTGCGGCGGCCAGTGCGGGAGTTGCCTGTCCGGGACCACCTGCCAGGGCGGGATCTGCAAGTCCGGTGAGTGCGTGCCCGACTGCGCCGGGGCCGAGTGCGGTTCCGACGGCTGCGCCGGGACCTGCGGCGGCTGCCCCGTCGGTTGGGCCTGCCAGGACGGTCAGTGCGAGAACACCTGCGTGCCGCAGTGTGCCGGCAAGCAGTGCGGCTCGGACTCCTGCGGCGGGAGCTGCGGAGAGTGCGAGGTCGGCGAGTCCTGCAATGGCTCGGCGCGGTGCCAGGCAGGCTGCGTGGCCGCGTGCGCTGGCAAGGCGTGCGGTTCCGACGGGTGCGGGGGGACCTGTGGCGTGTGCGCCGCGGGGTTGACCTGCGACGGCTCTGGCGCCTGCGTGACCGGGTCCAACAGCCCCGACGTGTGCTCGTGCGCCGGACGCGAGTGCGGCGACGACGGGTGTGGGGCGTCGTGCGGCGTCTGCGGCGCCGGCGAGAGCTGCGATGCGGGCAGCGGACAATGTGTGGGCGGGGGCGGCGCTGACGCGACCTCCGGCGAGGCCTGCCCGAGCGGAACCTACTGGAACCAGCTGGCGAAGGCGTGCACGGCCAGCCCCATCGGCGGGCCCGGCGTCACCGGCGGAATCCAGACGGGCAGCAGCTCGAGTGGCTGCGCGGGTGGCGGCTCAACGGGCGGGGGCGGGCTTGGCCTGGCCCTGCTGCTGCTCGCCGGGTTTGCGCTGGCGCGCCGCCGCGCTCAGCCGCTCATTCCCGAGAGAACGTAGAGATCGTAGGCCGCGTGTGACCAAGCCGCGACGGCGAACCCGCGGACCAAGAAGAGGGTGGCGAACGCGCCGCCCGCGATCGTCCGGTAGGTGAACGCGAAGGCGTCCCAGGGTTCGCCCCCCAGCAGGTGGGCGGCGGCGAAGGCGACGCTGGTGGCGACCACCGCGGTGGCGAGCGCCATCACCCGAGGCATGGCCAGCCCGCGGTGGAGGAGCAGGGTCAAGCCCGGGATGAGCAGGAGGCGGAAGAGCGTCTCCTCGCAGAGCCCCGCGCCGGCGGACATGACGACGTGCTCGAGCCAGGTGGCGTCTACGAGCAGGGGGCCGAGCAGGCCGCGCCACTCCATGAGGTCGAGGATGAGGGTGCCCATGACGAGGCCGTAGAGCGTCGCCTCGGCGGCCACCGGGGCGACGAGCAGGGCGTGGGAACCGAGGCGACCGCCAAGACGAAGGCTGGCTACCAGGAGGACCAAGAGCGCCGCGATGGCCAGCACGCCGACGTAGGTCCGCAGGCCGAAGAGGTCGAGCAGCGCGTGGCTGATGACGTCGACGCCCGAGCGGGCTTCCGGCGACGCGAAGAGCAGCCCGACGCCGTACACGAGCAGCAGCGGCAGCACCGCGAGCGCGGCGCCCTCCGGGCGGCTGCTGCTGTGGAGGTAGGCGCGATACCACGGGCGGGCGGTGTTCTTCTGCGGGCGCCGGCTCGGAGGAGCGGCGGCGAGGCGTCTACCGCCAGTCTGTTCTGCACGCGCGACCACGCGGGCAGTGTCGGGGTCCGGCGGGGGTGTCGCAAGAAATCGAGGTTTCGCTTGCCGCGGCAAGCCTTTGCGCTGCACTCGCCTCGCGACTCCCTCCGTGGATTCTGGCGTTGACACCCGGGAGACTCGCCGCTAACCTCCCGCCCTCGTTCCCAGACCGGAAGGATGAACGGTTTTGCACACGCGACCCACTCGACCGCGCCCCCCAGGCGCTCGCAGCCGAAGCCCTCACGGCGACATGAAGCCCCTTGAGGTGAAGGTCGACGGCGAGAACATCAACCGCGCGATCAACCAGCTCAAGCGTAAGATGGCCAACGAAGGCATCTACAAAGAGCTGAAGAAGCGCCGGTTCTACGAGAAGCCGTCGGAGCGCAAGAAGCGCAAGGCCCGTGAGGCTGAGCGACGTCTGCGTAAGGCGCTGCGGCGTCAGGCGAAGGCCAAGGCCAAAGGCCGCGGCTGATCCGCGCTCGTCACCCCGCGCTGGCCGCGCGCCAGCGAAGGGGGTCGGCGCTACGCTCTCAAACAACGCTCGGGCCATCCAGGTCCGGGCGTTGTTGCGTGTGTGCTATGGCGGTAGTCCCGCGATCCTCGCGCGCGCGGCACGCGCCTAGCCCGCGCTGGTCGGCTCTCCAGCCGATCCGGCTCAGATGCTCTCGAGTCCCAGCACCGTCTGGGTGACGAAGGCGCGCGTCGCGCTGTCCCACACGCAGATCTCGATGCGCTCGAGGCCGCGGGGACCGACGTGATAGCGGTTGTAGCGCGCGTGGTGATCGGGGTGGACGGCGTCCCAGGTGGAGCTGCCGCTGCCCAGCACCCGCATCGCGCCGTGCTGGAACCGATTGGCCACGTGCGTGTGACCGTGTAGCAGCAGGTCGACGCCCGCCTCGGCACACGCATCCAGCACCTGCACGCGGTTCTTCATCCCGTGCAGCAGGTCCTTGCGCCGCCCCCGGACGTGCAGGTTGTGATGCACCATCCCGATGGTGAAGTCTCGGCGGAGGTCGTGCTCGCGCCCGAGCTCGGTCAGGCGGGTCAGCTGAGTCGCCGAGACCTCGCCGGTCGCGACGAAGGGCAGGCGCGGGACGGCTGAGCAGAGCCCTACGAGGTGTACGGGGCCCACCTGCTTGTGCCACGGGTACGCGTGGTCGACGTCCACGCCGGTCCACATGAGGTCGCCGAAGTAGCTCTCGAAGCGGCGCTCGCGTGCGGAGCCGCGCGTGTAGATGTCGTGGTTTCCAGGCACGACCGAGAGGTGCTCGGGGCGCGCGATGGGGTCGAGGACCTCGCGGGCCCGGCGAAACTCGCTGGGTAGCGCGAGGTTCGTCAGGTCACCCGTGAGCAGGACGTGGTCCACGGGCCGCGTGATGATGTCGTCGACCGCCGCCTCGAGCAGCGCGATGGGGTGGGCGTTGCGGCGTTTGAGGGCGAGGTTGAGCAAGCCGCTCAAGCGCTTGTTGAAGTAGCGGGCCAGCGAGACCCCAGCGAGATCCAGCACGTGCACATCCGAGATGTGCGCGAACACGAGGGTCTCGGCCGGCTGGGGCGAGGCGCTCACAGCAGCGCCGCCTCGGTCTCGACAGCGAGGCTCGACGTGTCCTCGTTGGCGGCTTCGAGGACGCGGCGCCACGTGATCTTCCCTCGCACCATGTACCAGGCGCCGAAGAGGCCCTGCTGTAGAAGCTGGAGGAGCCACACGGTGATCCCGAAGGCGATGGCCTGGGTGCTGCCGTGACCGCTCCCGTAGAGCGCGAGGGGCAGCATGAGGAAGTACCAAAAACTCCCGACGTTTCCTGGGGAATTGGGGATCATCATGCCCACGACAACGCAGGCCATCATGGCGTAGGCGCCCACGAGGTCGACCGGCAGCCAGAAGGCGCGGGCCATCAGCCACACCCCGATGCCGTTGACCGCCCAATAGACCAGGGTCAGGAAGATGAACCAGGCGAAGGCGCGCACCGTGGGGAGCGAGCGCAGGCCGCCGAGGAACGCGTCCAGGATGTCGACGATTCGGTGGGCGAGCCCGGGCATCAGGCGGCCCAGCGTCAGCTCGACGAGGCGCACCGTGCGCTGATGTTGCCAGCGCGCACCCGCGAGCAGCACGGTGGCGCCGACGAAGACGCCCAGCGCCGCCACGGCGCCGCCGCGCAGCGCCAGGGTGGTCGAGGGGTCGGACGAGGGCAGGGCGAACAGGACTCCGAAGAGCACCAACGAGACCGTGACGCCGTCGGCGACTCGCTCGACGACGACCGTGGAGAGGACCTCGGTCA
The DNA here is from genome assembly GCA_041389525.1 of Myxococcota bacterium. Lineage (GTDB taxonomy): Bacteria > Myxococcota_A > UBA9042 > PHBI01 > JACKFB01 > JACKFB01. Next base: position 31,090 of record JAWKRR010000047.1, read on the forward strand.
TGCGGACACCGACGGTCGCGCGCTTGACCAGGTAGGGCCGCACCAGCTCGCCCAGGCGCAGCGGCATGATGAACATCGCCATGAAACCCACCGCGCCGATTCGGTTGTGGGTGCTGAAATCCAGCTCGACGATGGGATCGAGGAGGGGCTTCCAGCGGATGACGCGGAGCAAGTGAATCAGCGTGAGGACGAGGAGGTAGGGCAGCATCCAGGCGAGGTCCATCGCCCAGCCTTCGCCCGCCGCGGTGCGCAGCCCGGCTTGGTCGCCGGCCTGCCACGCCGCGTCTAGGGCTTCCGGGTTGGCGGAACCGACGACGAGGCTGGTCCCGTCGAATCCGGGCACGCCCATCAGGCGATCCATGGGCCAGCCGCGCGCGCTGAGCCAAACGAAGAAGGCGCCGATCGCCAGCCCGATGAGGGTCCGCATGACGAGGCGCGTCATGGACTCACGCCCTCCAGCGTGCGGGACACCGACGTCCGGGCGCGCGCAGGGGGCGCTGCGGACTTCGCGCTGCGAGCGCGTGAGGGGTTCGCCGCGGTCAAGGGGGGCTCCAGGCCTACAGGGGCAAAAATGAACGCGAAACCTAATGAGGGCTTCGGTCTGAAGTCAATCACGGAGGCGGGGCGGGGCGGAATGCGCCGGCGGTCGGGCCCTTCGGGGCGGAGAGGTGTGGTCGGGCGGTCCCTGGGGGGAGCGCGGCGACCTGCTATGAATCCTCGTTCATCTTGCGCTTCAGGCGCGCGAGCTGATCGTTGAGTTCGAGGCGGTCGAAGGCCTCGTTCTCGGCGCTGCGATGCTGGGAGTCCAGCGCCGATACGGTCTCTGCGGTGAGCAGCCGCGAGGCCGCCTCGCGGTCGGCCGCCGAGACCGGGTGGCGGCCGGCCACGCGCTCGCGCAGCCCCTCGACGTCGCGCAGGCGCTCGCCGAGCCGGGTGACGATACGCTCAAGGCCCTCCGCCCGCGTGGAGGCCGCGCGCTGCAGCTCCGCGTCGCCGGCCTGTGACGCCAGGACGGCCCGTCGTTTCCAGGTGTCGCGCCCCGAGCGCGCGCGGATGAGCTGCTTCTCCAGATCCCGCTGTTGGAGGATGATCTCGCGGACATAGGCGCGCCGAACCCGATCGTTCATCGCGGCCGGGGCCGCGTGGGTCTCGCCGCCGATGATCTCCAGCTCCTCGTTCTCGGGCGTGGGTGGGAGCGCGGAGACGTCCGGCGCTTTCGGTCGGCCCGCCGCGGCCGCGGAGAGGATGGCGGTCGCGCAGCCGTCGACGCTGTCCAGCTCAAGCGAAGCCGCGGCTTGGTCGAAGGCCGCCCTGGCCGCTCCGCCCGGCAAGAGCGCCTCGGCCTCCACAGCGACCGTGATCGCGGCGTTGGCGTGCACCGCCATCCCGTGCTGCACGAGGAACGCGTCGCCGCCGTCGAGGGGCGCGCCCTGAGTGAAGAAGACCTGCGGCACGCGCGCCGCCACGGCCGCCGCGGCCTCCAGGGGCGAGGGGCGACCGATGAGCAGCGCGGCGCCGCGAATCCACGGCTCCGGGTCTGCACCCGCGCGAGGACGCCGGCCGACCAGCCCGTAGCCGCCGGCGCGGGTCCGCACGAGCTCATCGATGCCAGGCCGACCCGAGGGCAGCAAGAGCAGGCTGGTGCCTCCGGGGCGCACCAACGAGAGCTGTAGCAGCAGCGGGTCGACGTCCCCGGCCTCCAGGCGCGCGAAGCTGACGACCAGCTGGGCGAGGGCGGGGTCGACCTGACGCGCTTGGATGCTGGCTCCGCCGACGATCGGACCGCCGGTGGAGAGGCGGGCGCGGCGCTCGCGCACCCGCGCCAGATCGGCCCCCAGCGTCGGATGGGGGGTGATGAACTCGTCCATCTCGACCCGGGCCCACTCAGGATCGATGTGGAAGTCGCCGTCCACCGCGATGCGCACCGCAGCCGGCCAGACTCGACCGGCCGTCGGGAACACGCGGGCCGCCACCCGCGGGTCGGTCGCGACGACCCCGGTCACCGGTCCCTCGACCGCGGCGAGCATCGAGCTAAGCCAGTCCACCGTCGTGTCGGCGGGTGGCGCGACGCCTCGAATCGCGTCACCGACCTGCTGGGCGAGGGACTGAAGCCCCGCTTTCAGATCGGCGAGCCGCGGTGGCAGCGGGTCTTCGGCGGAGTGCGGCCCCGACGGCACCGGGACTGGACGCACCTCTGCGCCGGCGCGGCGCAGGGCGTCGACCAAGCGCGCGAAGGTGGTGTTGAGCGGGACACCCGCGGAGGTGAGGGCGACGATACGAGGGGTTTCCATCGGCCTAGACTACCTCAATCTGGGGTGGTTTCGCCTGCGTTCCCGGCGGCAGCCTCGCGACGTCTCAGCGCCGCCAAGCGCCTCGCGGCCACGCCGTCGGGGGCGACGATGAGCGCACGTTCAGCGAGGTCTGCTGCGGCAGCGAAGTCGCCGTCCTCGCGGGCGAGGACTCGGGCGAGGGCGGCCAGGGCGCCGGGGTCGTCCGGGGCCTTCTGCACCAGGGCCTCCAGCGCCCGTCTATACCCGTCGCCGTCGCCGTCGCGTCTTCGCGCGGTGACGAGCGCGCGAAGGTCTTCTGCGTCGAGGTGTTCGAGCGGGTGGATCCCGAGCACCTGGCTCGCCTCTGACGGCATCTTGCGACGCAGCATCAGCCTCGCCAGATTCCCTGAGACGGCGACGTCGCGCGTGGGGTCGGCGCCGTAGCATGCGTCGTGTGCGAGGTGCTCAGCCAGGGTCACCATCGAGACCACGTCGTGCAGGTTGTGCAGAAGCACGCCGCCCAGGGGGCCCGCGTCTCCGGTTCGCAGATAGTGAAACCAGCAGCTCGGCACCAAGTGGCCGGGCACGTCATCGACCCGGTGAAAGCCAAGCAGCTCGCGCTCGAGGGTCCCCAGGCGCGTGTCGGCGAAGCGCCCGCGATGCAGGTTGCGGCCCAGGTGCAGGAGATCCAGGTGCGGCCGCAGCTTCAGGTCGCAATCGGTGCGGTGGTAGAAGCGCTGGATGATCAAGCGCGCCTGGAGCACGGTCAGGTCGTAGCTCTTGCCGTTGAACGAGACGAGCAGCGGGTCATCCTCGAGCTCGTCGACCAGCAGCTGAAGCACCGCCTCCTCTTCTGAGGGCTCGCGCAGCAGCACCTGGCGGACCAGCAAACCGTCGCCGTCGAGGCGCCCCCACCCGATGAGGAAGGCGTGGGTCCCCGCGCCGTGGTCGAGCCCGGTCGCTTCGATGTCGAGGAAGAGCGCCCGGCCCGCACCGCGGCCGACCAGCCGCTCGTCGGCCACAAGCGCGGGCAAGTGCCCGAGATCTTGCCCGAAGAAGCCACCGACGCGCCGCGCTCCGTGCACGTAATCCAGGTCGAACCGCGTATCCACCACCCACGCGGGCCCGCGGCTTGTCTCGATGACGCCGCCGTCGCTGACCTCCTCGAGGGTGACGCTGTCACCGAGCTCGCCGCGAGCCGCCGACGCCGCGCGCGCCTGAATATGGCCGTAGCGCTTGAGCGCCTGGCCCATCTCGTCGTCTTCCGTGCTCGCCTCGGGCTGCGCTACGCCGACGGTGCGGCGCAATCGGTCGCCGAGGGACTTCATGCGGCGAGCGCCTGGGTCAGAAGCTCAGCGAGGGCGACCGCGGCGGCTCGGGCGCGCCCGTCGTAGCCGGGGAGGGCGCCCAAGCAGGCAGGGCAACCCGCGTTCGCGCAGCCGCAGCCGCCGAGCAGTGCCAGGGTCCGCGCCATCAGCTCGGGCGCGCGTCGGTGCATCTCCTCCGCCAGTCCCACGCCGCCGGGCATCGCGTCGTACAGGAAGATGGTCGGCGCGAAATCCGACTGTGGCGCGCCGTCGTCGGCCTCTGGCCGCGTCTCTAGCGGCACGAAGATGCCGGCGCTGCGGTCACCCACCGCCCTGCCGATGTCCCGCTCGGCGCACATCAGGCCGACGCACGCGGTGGTGTGCAGCGCGTGGGACAGCCCCGCCAGCCCGTCGATGGCCGCCTCGCGATCCCCGGGCAGGTCTGCCAGGACCGCGTCAGGCAGACTCAGCCAGAACGCCGTGGTGTGCATCTCGAGATCCGGGAGCACGACGTCGCCGTACCCGACGTTCTCGTTGGTGTGGAAACGGATCTTCTTGAACCCGACCACCTTCAGCGAGACCAACACCTCGCCGTGAGCCAGCGAGATCGGCCCGGCCGGTCGAACCCCGTCCTCGTCAAGCACGCTGACCCGGCTCTCGGTGAGCGCCGTCGTGTAGTAGTCGGGCTCGACCCGCCGGACGTAGGCCTTGTGATTGTCGTAGTCCAGACGCTCCACTTGGTACTGGTCGCTGTCGAGGTTGTAGATCGCGTGCTCGTACAGGGTCATGTGCGCGCTGCGGAAGTCGACCTCGGCCAGGACCTTGTCCTTGGCGGCGTCGATGACCACGAAGTTCTCCTCGGGGATGCCTCGCAGTTTGACGTGGTGCGCCGGGACGACGCGCTCGGTCCAATGCCAACGGCCGGCGCTCTCGTTGACCACGCCGTGAGTCGCCAGGTAGGTGAGCACCTCCAGCGTCTCCTCGTCGGTGAGGTCGGCGTAGCGTTCGCCCGGCTCAAAGGGCAGCTCGTACGCGGCGCACTTCACGTGGTCCACCAAGACGAACAGGTTCTTGGGGTTGGTGCGCGCGTGTTCGGGCGACGCGCCCACCAAGGTGTCCGGGTGCGTGACGAGGTACTGGTCCAGCGCCGACGAGCGCGCGACGAAGACGGTCAGCGACTTGCCCTGACGCCGGCCGGCGCGCCCGCTCTGTTGGCGCAAGCTCGCGATGGAGCCGGGATATCCGGCGATGATGCAGGCGTCCAGGCTGCCGATGTCCAGGCCCAGCTCGAGGGCGTTGGTCGCCACCACGCCACGCACGCTGCCGTTGCGCAGGCCCGCCTCGATGCGCCGACGGTGCAGGGGGAGATATCCTCCGCGATAGCCCTGGACGAAATCCGCGGGCTGGTACAGGCGGCCACCATGGCCTCGCGCAGGTACTTCAGCAACTCGACCTGCAGCCGGCCCCCGGCGAACACGATGGTGGAGACACCCTCGATCAGCTCGCCAGCCGATAGCTCGTGCGCACTACACCGGCGCGAATCCCAAGCTCCCATTCACGACCGGCGGTTGTAACGGGCAAGTGTTCGCCCGTCAGCGCCCCCAGTCGCTGACGAGGTCGAGCTTGACCCCGGTGAAGGCGTCTCAGCCAGCTCCACCGGGTTGGCGATGTCCGCAGAGCGGCAGATGAGCTGCGGTGCGGCGCCAGCAAGAACGCGCAAATACGGAGCAGTCGCCGCAGTACGTGGGCGACGCCGTGAAAACGAAGATCCGCGGTAGGTGTAGGGCTCGTCGATGACGATGAACTTGAGGTTCTCGAAAGGCGCTGGCCAGCGCGTGTTGCTGCGGGAGGATCCCTGCGTGGAGCATGTCGGGGTTAGTGATCACCACCTGACCGTGGTCTCGCACGGCGTTGCGAGCGTCTGGCGGCGTGTCTCGTCGAACGTGAAGGTCCCTACCTTGGCGCCTGTGTCGCGATGAGCTCATTGGAGCCCGGTACTGGTCCTGGCTGGGGCTTTACATTCGGGAAGAGGTAGAGCGCGCGTGACTCGGGCGCCCGCAGGAGTTGATCGAGCACCGGGACGTTGTGGCAGAGGTCTTGCTGCCGGGCGGTGGGCGTGGTCAGCACGATGTGGCGCCCGCTGAGCACAGCGTCGATGGCAGCGGCTTGGTGCGTGTACGGGCGTTGGATCCCGCGGGCGGTGAGCTTGTCGCAGGCTTCAGGTGCAGCGTCGGCGGGAGCTGCATGGCGCGGCAGGCGCGGCGGGGGTCACGAAATGGCCCGTGAACAGTTTGTCGCCGTGGAAGACAGCGTGACCAGGCTGTGGCGACCGGTGTCGTCAAGGCCGCGGCGCCTGGTCAGAACGAGTCGACATCGTGCCGTGTGTGCCTGGGTGCCTGAACAGATGGTCAGGCAGGCGACTCTAGCGGCGGCTCGCGAGGTGGTCAAGGGACGCCGGAGCCGAGACGAACGGTGTCCCGGACGCAGAAAAGCCCGGTGGGACTGTGGAAACCTTCCTCGTCGAGGGAGAAGGCGCGGACTACTTGAACACGCGCTCTTTGGCGGTGAGTAGCAGCGAAGGAACGAAGCTCTTCTTGAGGCTGAGCGAGCGGTCGAACTTCACCTTCAGCCGAGCGTCCGTGTACAGCTCCTGCGGCTGGCGATCTCGCCGTCGATAGGCTGTTATCAGAGAACCTTCGGCTCTGCAGCCGGACGCCGTCGAGGGGGCGATGAAACCAGACCTGCGAGGGCCAGGAGAGATACGGACAGCAATCGCTTCGTCAGCTCCTAGTGGCGAGTCAAACCGAGCAGCCAGCATCGCGTCGCGGCCACTGTGGGTCAAGAGGGGGCGGGAGTTCAGGGGGCGTCTCAGGGGCGGCCGCCGGCGCGGGCAGGCTTCGGGAGCCGGCGCCGGGGCCGGCGCTGGCCTCGGGAAACCGGTGCAGCCTCGGGGCGGGCTCACCTTCGGGCGCCGGGGCAGGCTGACCTTCGGGCTGGCAGGGCCCTCGCCGTCCATGGGCATCTCGCCGTCCATGGGCATCTCGCCGTCCATGGGCATCTCCATCGCCTTCCAGGCCGCCCTTGGCGATGATCTCCTTGAGCACCGTGACGATGTTGTTGACGGTAGACCTCGGCGGGCTCAGCTTCACTTTCTCCAAGTACAGCTCGAAGTACTTCACCCGCGTTGTCGAGGTCCTGCAGCTTCTGCTGGTAGGTCTCCGCGATGCGCTTGTACAGGTTGGCCCGCGTCGGCACGCGCTCGATGTAGGCGATGTAGCAGTCGATGCCCTTCTGAAACTGTGCCTTCGAATCGCTCGCCGAGCCGCCCAGCCCGTACTCGGCATCGCACTGTCCCTCATGGGCCTCCAGGTTCGTCGGCTGCCGCCTCGCGCACCGCCAGTGTAGCAATGGTTGTAGGCTCAGGTAGTTGGGTGCTCCAGCAACATGGCGGCGATGTTCATGCGCACCTCCATGTTGTCCGGGTCCTGCTCCAGCGCCTGGTTGAAGTAGCGCATGGCCAGCGGCCGCTGCTGCAGCTGCACGTAGGTGTAGCCAAGGTTCGTCAGCGCCTCGGTCGAGTTGAGGTCCTCGGCAGTGTACGCATTCTTGAATCCACTCGGCGATCAGGAACTTCCCGCGGCACCAGGTTGATGGCCCGCGGGTGTTGAGGCCGGTCACATTGGACGGGTCCACGTAGAGCACTTCTTGCGTAGCGCTCGGCGGTGTCGAGGTCTCTCGCGCCAGGGAAGTAAAGCGCCATCGCGTTGTTAGCGGTCTCGTTCTCGGGGGCCTTTGCCACCACACCCGGTCCAGCAGCGCCTTCGCCTCGCTGAACCACTTCTGCATCGACTCCGCCGGCTTGCCCTGGTGCTGCGCCTGCTGGCCTTGCCCAGGTAGATCGCCCAGCGATATAGGCGGCCGACGGGTCGTCTGGGAACTTCTGCAGCGCCTTCTCGTAGACCTGCAGCGCCATGTCGCGCTTGCCCTGACGCTCGTGCACCTGTCCGAGGTTGAAGTACGCCTCGAGGAACGCGGGGTCCTTCGTCAGGGCCCTCTTGGAACTAAGCCATACGGCCAGCTCGTAGCGGGAGGAGGCGAGCGCCGCCTTCACGCCCACTCGGAAGTCGTCCTGCGCGTCGCGGTCCACCCTGGAAGTGGGTCAGGGCTTTGACCTCCTCGATCTCGCGGCGCTTGATCGTCGTCGGTCGGCTGCGCGGCCGGGATCGCCGACGGTGCTGACCTGCGTCGTGCCGGTCGGCCCGGTCTCGTCGGTCTTGACCGTCTTCGACGATCCTGGCGCTCAGCGCCAACCAGTCCGGCCGCCAGCACTCCGACTCCAACGCAGGCCCGCAGGCTCTGTCCCGTCATACGTCTTGGACATTAGAGGGCGTCTCCACGGTCGGCGGCGCGTCGGCCTTCTCGTCAGTCGAACCGCTGAAGTCGGCCACCGTATCGCCACGGCTGACGAGAATCTTGATGAAGCTGGTCGAGCTGAGCGTGTCCTTGGTCTTGTCCGGCTTCATCGAACATTGAGATGGGGAACTCGTCCGGGTTCACCTTCGCAGCGAACTCGTGACCGCGACCACTTGTTGTACACGCCCTTGTCCAGCGCATTGCGGGCGAGCGTGAACGCGATGAGGGCTTTCTCTCCTGGATGAGGCGGCCACTTCCTCGAGCTGGAAGCGGTACTCGTCGATCTGGTCCTCGCTCAGCACCCGGCAGGTGTCCGCGTTAAAGAGGCTCTCCGCGAACTCGTAGAGCAGCTGCCCCTCGCGGAAGGCCGCCGCGGCGGCGCCTGCCCGGGTCCTGGAAGGCGGCACCGCGTAAGAGCGCCTTCTCATGACTTCTTCCCCATACGCCTCCGCCTTCGCAGTCACGGGGTCTACTTCAAGATGTTGATGCCGGCCGGCGAAGTGCACGGCCTCGATCTTCAGCACGGCGTAGTCGTCGCTGCGCGTACTCAGCCAGCTCCAGCGCCGCCATGCCAGCGTACGCCTTCGTCGAGTCGTCGACCGCGCCACCGGCTGCGGGTTGAGCTTGTTCCACATGCTCAGCGCTGCGCTGAACAGCTTCTCCGCGGCCCGGCGGTTCTTCGTCTTGTCGGCCTTCTTGTAGGCAGCGGCTGCTGCGGCGGTGGCGCGCAGCTCCAACTGGCCGTCCTTCTTGCCGTAGCTCCGCGCGATTCGCTCGAAGGTCTTCGCCGCCTCCAACATCGCCTTCGGGTCGCTCTCTTTCTCGAGCACCTCGGCGGAGTGGAACGCGACGGACGGGCCGTCCTCCTTGGTCGGGAAGAGCTTCAGGTAGCGCTCGAACGTGTCGTGCGCGCTGCTGTACTGCTCCAACGCCTCGTAGATGAGGGCCGCGTTCCGAACCGCGTCGCCAGCTTTCTCGTGGGTCTTGAAGCGCTCCATCTTGATGAAGGCCTGCGCGGCCTTCTCGAACTCCGTCTGGCTCTCGTAGAGCACGGCGATGTCAAACTGCGCCTGCACCGCGACGTCTTCCTTCGGGTAGCGGGTGATGACCTCTTCGTAGGTCTCGACCGCCTCGGGGAAGCGACGCGCGCTCTCGTGGATGACGCCGATGTTGTAGAGCGCCGTAGACGCCAACACCTTGTTCTTCTTGCCGAACTCGTCGACGATCTCCTGCTGGACGCTGATGGCCTCGTCGAACCGGCGCTGCTTGGTCAGGTCCCGCGCATGCTCGGTCTTCGCGATGGCGATCATCTGCTCGAGCTCGGCGCGCGACTTCACTTGGAAGTTGTTGGCCTTGATGAGCTTGCGGGCCCACTCCTCGATCTTCTCCCAGTGCTTCAACCGGGCGTAAGCGTCGATGATGGTGTTGACGGCGATGTTCGCCATCTTGTGGCTCGGGTAGAGGTCGAAGATGACCATGAGCCGGTTGACCGCCTCGGCGAACTGGCCGTGCTTGTAGAAGGTCTGCGCCGCGATGAACATGATCTCTGGGATCATCTCGCCACGGTTCGGGTACTTCTTGCGGAACTCCTCGTCCTTGAGCGCCGAGCTGAGGACGTCCACGTACGCGTCGGCCGCGCTCACGTAGCGCTGCTCGAGCGGGTGCAGGTCCGTGCGCGGAATCGGCTTCAACTCCTCATCTTTGAGGTCAGCCTTCTTCTCCTCCGCGACGTACTCCACGTCTTTCGAGATCTTCTCGCGCAGTCCCTCCGACACCATCAGCTTCTCGATGGCGTAGATGATGCCGAGCGCCGCGTCCTCGACGAACTCGCCCTTCTTGTCCTTCGCGAGCACCTTCTCGTACTGCTGAGCTGCCAGCTCCCACTGCGCGGCGTCCTCCTTCGGGTTCTTCTCGTAGAGGATTTCGGCGTAGTAGAAGTTGATGACGTACGACTGCTCGTGCTCCGGGAAGCGATCCAGGAACATCTTGTAGTACTTCGACGCGGCCGCGTATTCGACGTCGGCGTTCTTCCGCTGCTCGTCGAGCTTCTGCGCCCCGCGGTGATAGGTGGTGCCCAGGGTCAGCAGGTTGGTCGCGACCAGGTCATCCGCGCGGGTGGCGACGTCGGTGTTCGCCTTGTTCGCGAGCCACCACGCTCCCTTGTGGTCGAAGAACGCGACGATCTCGTTGATGGTGCGCTCGGTCTCGGGCGCGTCCGACAGCTTCCGATTGATCTCGAGCACGGCGTCGTAGAACTCGACGACCTTCGGCGAGGTCTTGTCGTGCTCGATGAGGTGCATGTAGAGCGCGATGGCGTCCTCGTCGCGATCCTTGGAGACCAACAGGCCCGCCATCTTCTCGAGCTTGTCGTAGGTCTTCTCTTCGCCGATCTCCTTCAAGAAGTAGCGGCGCGCGTCCTGCCAGCCGTTGTCGAGCTCGGCCCAGGCCACAACCAAGTCGTTGAGGGCCTGGTCGCGGAACTCGATCTTCGCGCGGTTGCTGCCCTCGCCGATACCGGCCACCACCTTCTGGAAGGTCTCGATGGTCTTCTCGTACTCGGTCAGGTTGAAATAGACCCAGCCCAGCTTGTACAGGGCGTAGTTGTACATCTGGCTGTCTGAGAAGTTCGTGATGATCTTCTCGTAGTTGGTCTTGGCGTAGAAGAGCGAGTCGGTCTCGAAGAAGTACTCGGCCAGGGCCAAGTGCGACTGCGCGACGAAGCGGCTCTTCGGGTACTTCTGCACGAGGTCGTTGAGGCGGCTCACACCTTCCTTCTGAAGGACCGTGTCCCGCCGCGCCTTGCCCGCCGTCAGCGCCGCCCGCCCGAGGTAGTAATAGACCTCGTCGATGCGCTCGTACGCGGGGTACTCCCGCAGGATCTGACGGTAGTAGCCGAGGGCGACCTCGTAGTTCTCCTGCGGCTCCGGTGGCTCATCGGTGCAGCGCTTCTGCTCGAAGCACTCAAGCGCCTTCTCGTAGGTGACGCGGGCGAGCTGGTACTCGTACTTGGCCTCTTCCCAGTACGCCTCGGCCAGCCGGAACAGCACGTCCGCCTTGTTCTGGTACGGCCGAGGCGAATTGATGATCGATTCGAGGGTCTCGATCTTCTTCTTCCGGATGGAGCTCATCCGAGCCTGGATCTCTTTGGCTCGGTCATCGAAGAGCGACGACTCGAACTGCTCCAGACTGAAGGCGCCCTTGCCCGCGAGCGGCTTCTTCTCGCCCTCGGGAGCGGCGGGGGCCGCCGGCGCCGCCGGATCCGGAGTCCCGGTGGTCTGGGCGTTCGCGGGGAGGGCGATGGCGCCCGCTGCGAACACCGTGAGGCCGGCGATATGCCTAGTCCAACTGCGCATGGGAATCCTATCTCCTGGAGAGCGACGACGTGGCGGAGGACTGGGGGGTCTGATGACTACTCGCGGGCGCAGGCGTCAGTGACGAAACCACGGTAGCTACCGATTTCGTCCCGCCAGAATTCGCCCTCGTAGGGCCACTGCCACGAACTCGAGCCGACGATGGCGGACTCGCCACCCTTCTCGACCTTCTTGGTGTCGACCTCGTCTCCGCCGTCGCCGAGGCTCCGGAGCTTTCGCTCCTCCTCAAGCAACCTCTGGTCCTGGAGGTCGACCTCGATCTCCTTCACTTTGAGCTCGTAGTCGGCCAGCGTCGCCTCGGTCTCTTTGAGCACGCGCTGGGTCTTGATGCCGGTCTCACGGACGCGGTCAGCCCGGAGCGCCTCGAGCTTCTGGTAGAGGTCGGCGCCGAAGGGACCGAGCTCCGCCACGCGCGGACGCACGATCTCTAGCTCCTTCTCGATCTGCTTGATGGTCCGGTACAGGTTGTAGAACTCGACGTCCGCGAGCACCTCGGCCGTCAGCGTCTTGGGCAAGCCCCAGACCTCCTTCCCGGAGACCGTGTCGACCAGCGCGCGGTAGTAGTCCTCGGGGCGGTTCGTCTTCAGCAGGAACTGCTTCAGCGGGATGCCCAGCGGCGAGATGTCCGCCTGGTAGCGCCCCAGCGCCTCCTCGGCGTAATCGAAGCGGCAGATGTTCATGTAGACGGTCGCTTCGAGGATCCAGAGCTCCGGGTAGAACTGGTGGGCGAAGTAGGGGCTGTGCAGCGTCTGGAAGGTGCCCAGCGAGCGAGTGGAGTCGCCCTTGACGAAGTACACCCACGCGCTCTCGTAGAGGGCGGTCGCCTGCTTGTACGAGCCCGCCGGGACCTTGCGGTAGTAGTAGATCGCGGCGTCGAAGTCGTTGTTGGTATACGCGACGCGGGCCAAGGCCATGTAGGCGAGGTCGGCGATCTCGGAGTCCGACTTGTTCTCCTCCGTGGCCACGATGGCGTCCTGGAAGGACTGAACGGCCGACTTGTAGAGCTGGTTGCGAACCTCGACGAGGCCCTTGAGGTACCGCGCCTTTGCGTAGTCCTTTGACGCCGGGCTCACCTGGTCGAGGTAGGTCAGCGCCTTCGACCAGTTGTTGTAGTCGTAGTAGAACTCGCCCAGGACGTAGTTGAACTCGTCCTGGAAGCTCTGGCTGAACTCACCCACGAAGAAACGGGTCAGCTCTTCGAGGTCCGGAGGCGCGTAGTTGACCTTGCGGCGCAGCTCGCGAAGCTGCTCAAACGCCGTCTTGAAGAAGGGCTTCTCCGGACCGGCGAGCAGGATCTCGACCAGCTGCCGAGCGGCGGCCTGGTAGAGCCCGGCCTTCACCAGCGCGTTGGCGATGCCGAACTTCGCGAGGTAGGCCTCGTCGGACTCGGGCGGGTAGCCGCCCTGCTGCATGAACTGCTCAAAGGCCTGGATCGACTGGACAAACTCGCCCTTGTCCGCCAGCGCGCGGCCCTTGGCGAGGACACCCTTGGCGAAGGCTTCGCGCTGCGCCTCTTCGGCCTTCCGCTTCTCGTCGAGCAGCCGCAAGGCCTCCTGACGGAGCTCCTCCTCGCGCGCTTGCCGCTCCTCAGGCGTCTCCTCGCGCTGCGTGGGCTCGGGCTGAGAGACCGGGGCCGAGGTCGCGGGTCCGCCCGGGCTACCGCTCGGCGACGTACCGAAGCGCTGCGGCGTCGCGAGCATGAACTTGATGACCTTCTCGTCGACGCTGGCCTTCTTGAGCGACAGAATCTCCGCCACGGCCAAGTTGAAGATGGTCTTGTCCTTCTCGATCGCCTTGATGATCTCGTCGGGCGCGATCCCAAGCTTCGTCAGCGTGATGACCTCGTCCTGCGTGATGGCCTGGGCCACCGAGCTGGAAGTGAGCACCGTCGCGAGGGCGAGTCCGGCAATGGCCATCGACGAGAATAGCCGTCGGTTCTGTGTCATGGGCGACAACCTCCGTAGGGACACACGCGGGCGGAGCAGAGAGACCGACTTCACTTGGGCGAAGCGGTCCAGAAGCTCACGCCGAGCGTGAACTCCGCGGGCTTGGACAGGCCGCCACCTTCGGCGGAGAAGAAGTACTGACGATAGTCGAGACGCAAGGTCACGATATCGTTGAGGTAGAAGCGAAAGCCGAGGCCGAGGTTGCCGGACACGTCGACCTTCTTCTTGTCGGCTCCGATCTCGCGAACCTCGGTGCCGATGGCGCCGACGCCGAACGCGAGGTGGATGTCGAAGTGGGTCAGCTTCGTCTTGAAGATCGCGAACTTGCCGTGAATCGGGCTCCAGATCACGTCGACGCCGGCCATCCACAGCAGGTTCTGCGGGATGGAGACGACGAAGGAGTTGTTGAACTGGTCGCCCTCGAGGAAGTCCTTGAGATCGCTGTTCCGCTTGAGGATGTAGGACCCCCAAACCTCGGCGCCGATGTCCTCGTTGAAGTAGTAGTTATACCGGCCACCCAGCGGGATGTAGGTATAGAACTCGTCGTTGGGGATCACGCCGCCGAAGAGCGTGAACTCATGGCGTGATTGCTTGAGGAAGCGCCGCTCGTGGATCGAGACGACCTTGCGCTTCTTGGCCCAGTAGAGGTCGAGAGCCTCGTCAACGGCTCCGGTTTCTGTCGGCGCCACCTCCTCATCCGCGGCATAGGCGACGGAGGACGGTACGACTGGGGCGGCGAGTAGGACGCTCGCGCCGAGCAGCGCAAGGACGAGCTTCTTGGGCGTCAGCATGTGCAGGGTTCCTGTGGACGGAGACGCGAGAGCTTCGCGGGGTGGCAAGGGGCAAACTGGTTTTTCGGGCTGCTCATCGCGCTCTGCGGGCCGGTCGTCAGACCGTGGGTCGCAGGAGCGTCGTGCGATGAGCCGTGGGCTCAGGCGGGGCCGCAGGCGGCTCGCTCCTACGGGGTGCAGGCGGGGCAGAGTTGATTGGCGGGCTCGCAAGTGCCACCGCAGCACTGTCCGGTACCGCCGTCGCCACGCGTGCATGTCGCGGTGTCCGGCATGGAGACCCCGGCCGCCGCGCCGGGGCAGAGCAGGGTCTCCGCGGAGCAGATGACCTGACACGAGTTGCCGGACTCGCCGGGGGCGCCGCAGTCGACGGCGCCGCCGCAGGGCTTACGCAGGGTAGGGCGGCGGTCCCACGCGGGGGCGGCCGACGCTCCGTCGCCGAGGCCGACGCCAAACGCGACGGGCTTGTTCTGGCCGTTGCTCGTAATCTGCGAAGAGGCGAGCACGTTGATCGTGCCGTTGATCGCGTAGAGGGAGCCCATCGGCGTCCCGAGCGGCGGGGCGCTATTGGACGCGTAGGACGCCGAGTCGATCGCGAACTGCCACATGCCCATCAGCGAGTGCCGGATGTTGGCCATGGCCTGATCCAGCGGCTGCAGGCGCGCATCGGTCTGCGAGTCGGAGAGGTCGTTGGTGTTGATGTACTGGTAGTGACCCTCGGTCAGGCACGAGAGCTCAACCTGGCGGGCGTCGCGGCCCGGGTAACCCTTCGACTCAAACTGGACGAAGTGCACGTGAATCGGGACGCCGTTCGCGTTCCCCTGATTGGCCGCGACTCTGGCGAGCATGTCTTCGTAGTCCGTCGTGCTGCACGGGCTCTGGCACTCGGTGAAGTCGGCGCTGAACGTGCAGGTGTCGGGGCCGTCCGTGACCACGATGATGTGATTGGTGCGGACCAAGTCGGCCTTCTCGACGAGGAACTCGTAGGCGCGGTCGACCGCCTGCCAGAGGTTGGCGCGGCCGTTCTTTCCGCCGCCCAGGGCGCTGATTCCAGCCTCGTCGGTCCAGAACTGGTGATTGCGACCGAAGCAGGTCTTCAGGTCGTCGGTCACGTTGCCGAGCTTCTGCTCCGACGCGCACGGCACGGTGAGGTGGTTGCCCGGCAGGCCCTCGCCGAACGCGATGACGCCGACCTGGTCCTTCTCATTGAGGGTCCGGATGAAGCTCTTCACCGCGGAGTGTCGAAGGTTCGGTTGGTCGGAGGCGACGGCGCCGAAGTTGCTCGGAATGTTGGCGCCCACAATCTGAGGATCGCCCTCGCGGAAGGTGTCCTTATCGACCAGACCTTGCGTTGATCCGCTCTGGTCGATGATCAGCATGATGTTGTGGCCGTTCTTCAGCGCGTCTTCGCGGGACTGATTGCTCTTGTTCACCTGGAACGAGTTGAAAACGACGCTCTCGTTGATCCCGCCGCTGGCGCCCGAGCACGCGTTGTTCGGCGCGCCGCTTCCATCGGGCAGGGGGTCGAGGCAGTCGATGGTGAGCGAGAAGTTCTCCTCGTTCGTGAGCTGAATCGATTCGGCGTCGCCGTCACGGGCTACGACACGAAAGCTCACGACGTCGCCGGGGCGAATGCTGTTGTCGTTATCGATCGCCTCGTCGCTGCTGGTCTTGATGGCTCGCGTCGTCGAAACGAACGCGGTGTTGAGGAGGAAGCCGTCGGCGTCCGTGCCCGTGCACTGGCGCGACCACGACCCGTTGGCGTTCTGCTTGGCAGGGAACGCGCTCACGACCTGCAGCTCTCGGAAGAGGATCGTGACCGGGAAGATGGTGGCCGTGGAATCGCAGGCCGCGGTCGGGGCGAGCGCGATCGCGGTCAGGGCGACCAAGCAGGTGGCGCGGAGTCGTCGACTCACCGCGGCACCAGCGTGCGCGCGAAGGGTACGGCGTGGGGGTGTGTGCAGCATCAGGGCTGGAACCTCGCGTCGCTGGGGGATCGCGCTGCGGCGAGCAAGTCTGGCCGCGGGTGGTCTCGCGTTTGGCAGCGGGGGCTGCTCAGGCCGCGAAAGGGCCACAATCATTCGGATGCGTCCCCCGCTTGTCAAGGCGGTTCTACCCGGCCTCGCTGGCCGGATTGGCGCCGCGCCGCGGACTTCAGACGGCGCCGCCCGCCGTCCCTCCGCTTCGGTCGGCCCCGCGCCTGCCGCTACGACGACTGGTCGCGGGTACATGCGCAACATGCTGCGCGATCTCTTGGTTGACTCGGTATGGCGGCCCCCATAGCATTCGCCTGCTTCCGCCCCTAAGAGCGGGGCGCGGACATGCGGCGTGTAACGCGCGCTAGCGGCTGCTGCGCTGGTCCTGTTGGCAGGTCCCCGAGGGCCGGCACCGACATCCCCCTCTGGGCACAGTTAGTTGAATCAGCGTCAGTCAGGCGTCCACAGCGCCGCGGGTCGCGCAGGAGTGAACATGAAGACGTGGTGCGGTTGGACGGTGGTCGCGAGTCTTGGTCTTGTCTTCGCAGCGTGCGGTGACGGCAGTGGCTCCGACGGTGGCGGCGGTGGCGTCAGCCAGGGCGAGCAGCCGAACATCGAGGTTCAGTCCGGCGGCGTCAGCCTAAACGACGGATCGGCCCTCACCCTGAGCGTCGCGAATCTGCAGATCGGTGTGGAGGCGCGGGTCGCGACGCTGCAGATCGAGAACCTCGGCAATGCAGCGCTTCGGCTCTCGGAGGTCAGCGTCGTCGGGACGCCTGCGGACGTGTTCCGGCTGGTGCCCCAAGGTTCGCTGGCGCTCCCCGCGTCCGGCGCGGTCGTCGAGGTCCAGCCCTTCAACTCCTCGACCGACGGCACCAAGCGCTTCTTCGTCGACCTCATGATGACCCGTCCGGCTTCGGAGACCGTACCGACCGGCTCCATCACGATACGCTCGAACAGCAAGCTCAATGGCCGCGACGTTCTGACCTTCGATATCAAGGTGGAGGGCGGCGCGCCGGCCATCCAGGTCACGCCGAGCCCGGTGAACTTCGAGAACGTCGCCGAATCGAAGGTGAAGCTGAAGCCCCTCACCATCCTTAATATTGGTGCGGGAGATCTTGAGGTGTCGGCGTTCACCCTCTCGGGTAGCCCGACCTTTGCGCTGCTGCAGGCCGATGACGCCAACGTGACGGTCGGCGAGTGGCCCGTGTCGGTCGAGACTATGCAGCGCGTCGAATTCAGCGAGCCGATCATCATCCCGGCCGGCACCGCGTCCACCGTGCTGACGACGCGATTCAGCCCGAACGGGCCGGACAGCGCGCAGGCTCAGCTGGTGCTCTTCACCAACGACCCGCTGCACAAGAGCGGCCTTCAGGTCCCGCTCGTCGGCAATCAGTCGGGTCCCTGCATCCTGCTGAGCCCGAAGAAGATCAACTTCGGCGGCAAGCTCGTCGGCAACGTCCACCCGATCAAGGTGGAGGTGAAGTCGTGCGGCGAGGGTGTGGCGGCGGATCTCGTCATCAACGAGCTCGTGCTCGACGCGAGCAGCTCGGGCGACTTCACCGTGGATCTCGGCGGCATGCCGCTGGCCAATGGCAATGTCGTCGAGCCGGGAGTCGGGGCCATCGGGCCGGGCGACTCACCGATCGTGCTCGCCATCAACGAGACCGCCAGCTTCACGGTCACCTATCTGCCCGACGAGGTGAACGCGCTGGACGTGGGCGGCAAGCCCATCCCCGATCTCGGGGTCGTTCACGTGAAGTCCAACACCTTCGTGCCCGAGCTGGCCGTCGAGGTCAGCGGCTACGGTGTGGCGGTCG
This sequence comes from Myxococcota bacterium, assembly GCA_041389525.1. Classification (GTDB taxonomy): domain Bacteria; phylum Myxococcota_A; class UBA9042; order PHBI01; family JACKFB01; genus JACKFB01. Next base: position 48,981 of record JAWKRR010000047.1, read on the forward strand.
AGTGCCCCACGGCCGTCATCATCGTGCAGGAGGGTGAGGAGGTCATCCCGCAGACCAAGCTGCACCTCCTCGGCTCGCAGAGCCTGCCCTCCAACGGCATCAAGCGCTACGAGTGGACCGCGCAGCAGCCTGTGGGCTCGCAGTCGGTCTTCCTCCCGAGCTTCCTGGCGCCCGACCCGACCTTCGAGGTGAACGTCGCCGGCGAGTACGTGTTCCGTCTCAAAGTGTTCGACCAGAACGATGAGGAGTCCTGCGACGTCGCCGAGTACCGGGTGCTGGTGGTTCCCGACGAGGCCATCCACGTGGAGTTGGTCTGGGACACCGAAGGCGACCCCAATCAGACGGACGAAGGCCCCGAGGCGGGCGCCGACCTGGACCTTCACTTCGCGCATCCCTTCGCCACGGGCGAGGACGTCGACGGCGACGGCAAGCTGGACGGCTGGTTCGATCAGCCCTTCGACTGCTTCTGGTTCAACGCGCACCCGAACTGGGGCTCGCTCAACCCGACCGTGGACGACAACCCGGGCCTGGACCGCGACGACACCGACGGTGCCGGCCCGGAGAACATGAACCTCAACCTGCCTGAAGAGGGGCTGACCTATAAGGTCGGCGTCCACTACTGGTCCGACCACAACTTCGGCCCGTCCAAGGCGACCGTTCGTATCTACATCTACTCATCGCTCACCTTCGAGGCGGCGAATGTCGAGTTGGTGAACCTGGCGATGTGGGAGGTCGCGACGGTCGCGTGGCCGAGCGGTGACGTCACCCTCATCACGCAGCCGGGCGGAGCCTACCGGATCATCCCGAACTACAAGTCGCCCTTCTTCCCTTCGCCCTAGCCGCGACCGGGACGACCTCGCGTTGGTCCGATGCCCCAGCAGGTCCTGCCTGCCGGGGCATCGTTTTTGGGGCCGCAGACCGCCGGAAACCGCGAGTGCACGGCGCGCGATACGCCCCGTTGCATAAACCCGTTTCATCGAGCGAGTGGGTTGGTATAGGCTGGCGCGGCTCTTGGTGTCACTCAGTGCCGTCACGGCGCCGGAGCAACCTCCCCGCTCTCCCCCGACCACACGGTGAGTCCCATGCGGAAGCTCTGGATCAGTATCGCCACCTTGGCCCTCCTGACCCCCTTCGTCGCGTGCAGCGACGACGGCGGCGGTGGTGGTGGTGGCGGAATCAGCCAGGGTGCTGAGATTCTCATCTCTGTGCTTCCTGACCCGATCTCGCTTCAGAACGTGTCGCTCGGTGGCCACACCGAAAAGACCGTGACGATCACCCACATCGGCAAGAGCGGGACCCTGCAGCTCCGCTCGATCGCGCTGGATCCGACCTCCAACGCCGATCTGTCGATCTCCCAGCCCGAGCGAACGCGCTTGGAGGCGGGTGAGTCGACGACGATGGTGGTCAACTACGACCCGAAGACCACCCTCGGTGGCTCCGGCAAGCTCATCGTCGCCACGAACATCGCGACGACCGGCGGAACGACGCTCACGCTCACGATCCCGATCAACTTGGTCGGCGGGGCGGGCACGCTGATCGCCGTGCCGAACCCCGTCGATTTCGGCAAGGTCGGCACCGGGGACTCCGAACCGCGTACCGTTCAGTTCACAAACACCGGTGGCCTCGACATCGTGGTGACCGCCATCGATGTGGCCGCAGGCAGCGCGTTCACGGACTTCACCGTCGCCAACCCGCCTGCGCTCCCCTACACCATCGGGCCGCACGAGATCATGGAGCTGGAGGCGATCTACACGCCCACCGGCGGTGGCCCTGACGGCGAGTTCCTGACCGTGACGGCCACCGTGAGCGGGGCCTCCCAGCAGTTCGACGTCCTCCTCCGCGGTGAGGAGGTCGGTCCGGAGATGACCATCTTCCCGAACCCCGTGGACTTCGGTTGGCGCGCCACCGGTGAGACCCACAAGCTGCCCTTGAACATCGCCAACGCCGGCACCCGGCCCCTCGTCATCTCTGCGCTCTCGCTGGCGAGCTGGTCGCTGCCGGAGGTGGCCATCGCGGGTCTGCCGACGCTGCCCTTCACCATCGCCCCGGAAGACGCGCCGCTTTCGCTTGAGGTGTCTTTCACGCCGACGGCCGCGTTGCCTCTCACGGGCGCCCCGCTGGGCGGCGTCATCATCGAGTCCAACGACCCGAAGGACGACGGAGTCACCGTCGTCAGCATCTACGGCCGCGCCGAGTCCCCCGTCCTCCAAGTGAATCCGCCCGATCTGCTGGAGTTCGGCTTCGTGGCGCAGCAGAACGCGCGGACCCGGAAGCTCAACCTCTTCAACGCCGGCTCGGCGCCCCTCGAGGTCACCGGCTTCTCGCTCACCGAGACCGACACCAACAGCAAGGTCGAGTTCAAGCTGGTCACCGATGACAGCTGGGGGCCGACGGCCACCGTGCCGACCAGCGGCGTGCTGGCCGCAGGCGAGGGCCGCGTGGTCCAGATCACGTTCACCAACCTGGGCACCGACGCCGGCACCGAGTGGGGCGAGATCGTCGTGCACTCGAACTTCCCCGCCGAGCCTGATTGGGCCGTTCAGCTCAAGGCCCAGCGGACCGGCGCGCCCGACTGCGACATCCGCTTGGTCCCAAGCCAGCTCGACTTCGGCATCGTGCCGCGCGGGTTCACCAAGACTCTGGCCGCCCAGGTTGAGGTCATCGGGTCGGGTAACTGCTCCTTCCACAGCGCGTTCGTGAACGACTGCTCGGGCGGCCTCTTCGGCGCCGCCTGCCCGGACCCCGCGAACACCGTCAAGCAGAACGGTGACAGCGAGCTTTACTCGGTTGGCGGCTACTCCTGGGGACCTCCGCTGGCCACCCCCGAGAACCTGAAGGCGGGTGAGATCTACCAGATCGAGATCACCTTCCGGCCGCCGGACACCGCTCCCCTCTTCGGTGACGAGTTCGTCGACTACGCCGGGTTCTTCGGTGTGCGCGTGTTCGATCCGTACAGCGCGACGCCGACCGTCGTGGAGGTCTATCCGGGCAAGGCCACCGGCGGCGCCACTGCCTTCGCCGCGAACCTGCACGCTCGCTCAGGCATCGCAGATCTCTCGGTGTTCCCGAACGAGATCGACTTCGGCCTGACGACGATCGGCTGCCACAGCCAGACCCTCACGGTCAGCGCGTTCAACGTCGGCACCGCGCCGCTGGACCTCACCGGCTGGAAGCTCGAGGGCTGCTCGGTCGAGTTCAAGGTCAAGGACTCGCCGGGCGTGCCGACGACCCTGAACGCGGGCGAGGGCGTGACCTGGGACATCGTCTACGCGCCTCAGGACGCAGGCGGGGATGCTTGCCAGCTCGCCATCACCTCCAACGACGCGGACAGCCCCAGCGCCGTCGTGCCGCTTGCCGGCGCCGGGACCTTCGAGACCCACCAGGTCGACGAGTACGTTCAGCTGTCGGGTCAGAACGTGGACGTGCTCTTCGTGGTCGACAACTCCGGCTCCATGAGTGAGGAGCAGAGCAACCTCGCGAATAACTTCGGCAAGTTCATCGGCGAGGCCGCCACCTGGAACAACGACTACCACCTCGCCGTGACGACGACCGACGTCGAGTCCGAGGGCGGCCGCTTCGTCGGCAGCCCCCGCTTCTTGACCAAGGCGAACATCGGCAGCTTCGCCAACTCGATCAAGGTCGGCACCAACGGCTCCGGCACCGAGCAGGGCCTGCTGGCCGCGCAGCTCGCCCTGAGCCTGCCCAACACCTCGGACAGCTCGATCACCTGCACGAAGGACGCCGACTGCTCGTCGCCTGACGGCTGCTACGACGGGTTCTGCGGCGGGCCCAATCGCGGCTTCCTGCGCAAGGACGCGTCGCTCGAGATCGTGATGGTCAGCGACGAAGAGGACCAGTCGCCGTCGGACCTCGTGTTCTACCTGAACTTCTTCAAGAGCCTGAAGGGGCTCTTCAACGACAACCTGCTCCACATCCACGCCATCGTCGGGCCGCCGGGCGGGTGCTCGTCCTCCAACGGTGACGCGGGCGCCGGCTTGCGTTACCGCGACATCGTGCAGAGCACGGGCGGAAACCTCGCGAGCATCTGCGAGTCGAACTTCGCCACCGCGCTGAAGTCGATCGGCGAGATCGCGTTCGGCCTGAAGGTACAGTTCTTCTTGTCGCGGCCTGCCGAGCAGCAGTCGATCGCCGTCACCGTCAACGGCGCGCCGTGCCTGACCAACGGCGGGGCGAACTGGACCTACAATCAGCCCAGCAACTCGATCGTCTTCAACGAGTTGGGTGGTTGCATGCCCCAGCCCGGCGAGACCATCCGCATCGAGTACGACACGATCTGCTACTTGGAGTAGGCGGCGCCCTGTCGAGGTCGCCCTGACGAAGACTCCTGGAGGCGCCGTGGCCGACCGCCGCGGCGCCTCTTGTCGTTCTGGGTGCGGCGATGTGGAAAGCGCGGGCCGCGAGACGTCCGTCGGCTTGCCCGTTGAGTCACGGCGGTGCGCTCTGTAGACTGCGCGCGGCATCGAGCCTGAGAGGAGCGAGCATGAAGAGCCATCGGACGAGTGGGAACGCAGCAAGTCGCGGCCTAGCGGTCATCCTCGGGGGCGCCCTCGCGCTCAGCGGGATCGCGGTCGGCTGCGGTAACGACTACAGCACTGGCGCGTTCCCGCGCATTCAGGTGCTGGCCGATGAGCAGCCGATTCAGACGGAGGCCGCGGGCGACGTCTCCTTCGGGCAAGCGCTGCAGTTGTCCGTGCGCAAGCAGGTTCAGCTCATCAACCCCGGCAGCAAGAAGGTCACCATCACGGGGATCGATTGGCGACTCGACGAGGCCACCGGGCTTCGGGACGTCAATCCCTACGTGAAGCTCGATTGGCGAGGTCTGGTCGATGGCGAGTCGTCCTTTCCGCTGACCATCAACGCGGGCGACGTCGTCAATGGCGTCATCTTCGACGTCGTGTACAGCCCGCCGCTCAATAAGCCCCTGGACGATTTCCGCCCCTCGGTCCTGGTCATCCGCTCGGACGCCCGCACCGAGGACGGCTCGGCCCCCATCGAGGAGGTCGTCGTCAGCTTTACGATGCCCCAGAAGATCGCCGCGCCCATCGTCAACCCGCCGAACTACACCTACAGCAACGCGACCCCCACCAAGCCGCAGACCCAGCGGTTCACCATCTCGAACAACCCCGACACCGGGACCGCGCCCTTCACCGTGACCGCCATCGACCTGGACGCGGTCTCCAACGAGTTTGCCATCACCAACCTCCCGTCGCTGCCCAAGGTGCTGGAGGCGCCAATCCCCGGCCAGCCGCAGATCAGCGAGACCACCTTCGACATCACCTACACCCCGCAGTCGAGCTCGAGCTCGGGCGCGACCATCCGCGTGCGCGTCTACACCGACGTCTTTACCGAGCCGATCATTGTGCCGCTGAGCAGCAATACCCTGCTGGGTAGCTGGGAGATCTCGTACTTCGAGCCCGCGAAGAAGTTCGACTTCACCAACGTGAACGCGAAGGCCTGCCGCAAGGCCAACATCCTGTCCTTGGGACCGGGTCCCATCACGATGCGCCAGCCCTACATCTCGCCGGACGAGGCAAAGAAGGCCTTCTCGTTTGTCTGCTACAAGCCGGCGACCAAGCCGGGTGAGGAGGACGTCGCCATCGACGGCGTGACGAAGAAGTACCCGCAGGCTCTGGTCAACGGCTCCAGCATCGACTGCGAGGTGTGTTTCGAGCCGCCCGCGCTCGGCACCGAGCCCTCCAATGGCGAGCTCGTCATCCCCTTGGACACCCCTGCGCAGGAGTTGCTTCGTCTGCCGCTCTTTGCGGGCGCGCCCAAGCCGAAGATCGTAATCGGTCCAGCCTCGCTCAACATCTCCATCAGCGGCGACGCCGCGAGCGGTGACACCGGGAAGCGGAATCTCTTCATCTACAACGAGGGGAACGGTGTCTTGGAGATCCACGGCATCACGGTGGGGACGGGGTCTTCGGGACCGTCAGGCGACGTGTTCAGTCTGGTCGCACCACCCACGGAGGTGTTGACGGTGGCGCCGGACGGGGTGTTGCTCGTGGAGATCGCTTGGGACTCCTCCAAGATCAAGCCGGGCAAAGAGCCCAAGCAGAATCTCGCCGTCGTGTACTACGACCCCTTCACCGCCCAAAACCAGACCGAGAACTGGCAGCTCGTTGCCCGCGACAGCATGGGCGCTGAGCTGCCGGTCGCGAACGCCGGTCAGACCTCCGACTACGCTGGCGCGGTCGTGGGTGAGCCCATCCTACTCGACGGCAGCGGCAGCCAGCCTGGGGCCTACGAGTTCAATACCAAGGAGTCGCCATACATCTGGAATCTGGTGTCGAAGCCGGCCGGATCTCAGACCGGGCTCAACGCGATCGGCGGCCCCATCGTGAGCGTGACGCCCGACAAGGCCGGCGCGTATCGCTTCGAGCTGGTGGTCTTCTCATCGACCGATTCGGACTACCTCTACTCCGAGCCGGCCCAAGTGCAGGTCGATGTCGCGCCCTGAGGCGCCCGGCGGGTCGCGGTACACGTGGGGGCGGTCATGAGCGAGTTCATCCGCGCCCAGTTTCGCGACGACGTCGTCTTCGCGGAGGTCGATCCGTCGACCGGGGCGCTGAAGGTGCGCAACGGCCTGGTCACCATCCGCTACAAGGCGACTGGGAAGAACTACACCACGCGGGCCGACCGGCTCGCGATTGTGGACGGCGCCGCGCCTGAGCGCCTGGCTGAGAGCACGCCCGCTACTCCCAAGGGCCCTGCGGGTGGCTCGAGCGCCAAGCGGACGCCCTTTGATGCGCGTCGTGGGTCCAAGGGGGGGATGCGCCCACCCGGTGACGCGATTCAGCTGTGGACCGACGGCGCGTGCACGGGGAACCCGGGGCCGGCGGGGCTGGGCGTCCTGATGCGCGACGGCGACGCGGTCCAAGAGCTTTCGGAGTACCTGGGCCACGGGACCAACAACATCGCCGAGCTAGCCGCGATTCTGCGGGGACTCGAGCTGGTCGCCGACCGTGACCGCGCCGTGGACGTCATGACGGACTCCGCCTACTGCGTAGGGCTGCTGACCCAGGGGTGGAAGGCAAAGGCAAACCAGGAGCTGATCGCCGAGCTGCGCGCGCTCTTCGCGACCTTTAAGGACGCTCGCATCATCAAAGTGCCCGGACACTCCGGCGTACCGGACAACGAAAAGGCGGACGAGCTGGCCCGATTCGCGGTCTCGGATCGCGTTCCGACCGAGGCTGGCCGGCGCTTTGGTGTGAATCACTGAACAAAGTTGACCGCGAAACGCGTGTTCAGTATCGTGTGCTCCTCACCCCAGGTGGAAAGACTCACCACCCTTCCTGATCTCAGGGCTCCGAGGAGGCGTCGATGGCTGGCCGTACGCGCGACAAACTGACCCAAAGGCAGGCCCAGGTTCTGGACATCATCCAGAACTCCATCGATCGCGACGGCTACCCGCCCACGATTCGAGAGATCGGGCTTGAGCTAGGGATTCGCTCCACCAACGGCGTCAACGACCACCTCAAAGCCTTGGAGCGTAAGGGCTATCTGACGAGGGAGGAGTCGAAGTCTCGCGCCGTGGTCCCCGTGGACTTCCCGGGTCGCGAGGACTCACGCCAGCGCAACGTCGAGCCTGTGCAGCTACACGACAGCATGGTCGAGATCCCGCTGCTCGGGCGAATCGCCGCCGGCACGCCGATCCTCGCGGTCGAGAACGTGGAAGACACGGTGAAGATCGACCGCTTCTTTCTGGGCCGTCAGACCGAGCTGTTCGCGCTGCGCGTGGTCGGACAGTCGATGATCGGCGACGGCATCCACGATGGCGACTTCATCTTTGTGAAGAAGCAGAACCACGCTCCGGCCGGCGAGATCGTCGTCGCGTGGATCGACGGCGAGGCGACCGTGAAGCGCTACTTCCCCGAGGGGCAGCGCATACGGTTTCAGCCGTCCAATCCGGACATGGCGCCGATCTACGTCCGCGCGGATGAGTTCCGTGAGACGCAGATCTTGGGCGTGGTCGCCGGCCTGTACCGGACCATGCACTGAGCACGTGGAGCGCCCGGCGCGGGATGGCCTCGCCGGCTGCACTCTCCGGTCGGTCTGGACGCCGCTCGCGATGAGGTAGGGCGCGGTCGAGGGGCTATGCTCAGACGTGCGGTCGGGCCGAGCGCGTGCGAGCGCGGGCGGTGAGAACCCCGCTAGAACTCGAGCAGGTGCAGCTTCCAGCCGTCGCGGGTTCGGATGAAGGTGCGCGGCAGGCGGTCGCCCGAGGTGTTGACGGCCTCGACGGTCGCCTCGTCCGCGCCCTCGGCGACCGGAGCGTTCAGGCGCAGGTCGGTCAGGCCGGGGCCAAAGAAGATGACCTCGTAGCGGACCTTCAGCACCGTGCCGCCGGCGCCGGGGAGGGTGGACGCGTCCAGCAGCTCGCGGCCGCTGACCCCGATGGCGGCGGCGCGTTCGTCGAGGGCCCGCTGCGTCGTCTCGGCCAGCAGCGACCACGCGATGTCGGCGTCCTGCTGAATCAGGGCCTGGTGCAGACGCCGTGCGGCGCCGAGCGGGGAGAGCCGCGGATCGTCCTCTGGGGATTGGCCGAGCAGCTCGTAGATCTCGGGCTCCTCCCCGATCAACGGGACGATCTGGGGGTGAGCGCAGGCCGTGAAGACGCCCGCGGGCGTCAGCGCCGTCAGCGCGAGCAGGACCAGAACGAGCGGAGATAGGCGGGCGTTGAGCATGGCGCGGTATCCTGGGTCACGGGCCGCGCGCGGTCAACGCGAAGTCGTCCGGCCGCTCGCGTCGCCTCGCAGCGCGATCGGTCCTGCGCTGGGCGTGAAGCGCCAGCCCGAGGTGCTGAAGCGGCCTGGCGAGACGAACCTCTAGGGCTGGACGATACGGTCAGCGAACCAGGTCCCGTCGAACTGAGGACCGGCTTGGCCGTCCGACTCGACGTTGCCGACCCAGATGCCGTCGATGATGTGATCGACGATGAGGTTCTGGGAGGAGTCGATCAGCACCGCGTTGCCCTGCAGGCGAAGCTGAGAGTCGAGGGCGAGGTTGCCGAGGATCGCCTCGACGGGGCTCACGATGAGGGTGATGCCGTCGATGCAGAAGTTCTCGAGGTCCGACTTCTTGATGCCGAACAGGCTCGCCAAGCTGCCCAGGAGTCCGCTGGTGAAGCCGTCGGCGATCGAGCCGCAGTTCACGAAGGACAGGATGGCGTCGGTGAGGTTGTTCTTGCCGGAGATCGCCGGGAGGATCAGCTCGTTGAGCACGAAGATGATGAGCTTCCCGTAGTTGATCTTGATGGTGTGGTTGTCGATGTCGAGCTTGTCGAAGTCGATGATCGAGCCCGTGAACTTCCCGCTGATGATGTCTTGCGGAAATCCGGTCGAGGCGAAGTCCTCGATTGAGAACTTGTTTGCCCCGCACTCCGGGTCGTAGCCGGGCTGGCCGACCTTCGGACACCCGTAGTGCCAGTAGAGGACGAGCCCCTTCCAGAGCAGAACTCCCTGAACGTAGTAGTTGTTGTTCAGCTTCGAGATCTGCAGCGTCGCGAGCATCGTGAGCTTGTTCACCACCTGGGTCAGGTCCTGCCCGATGGTGAAGATGTCCTGGATCCAGCCCGGCGACTTGTTGAGCATCCAGTCGGTCACGATCGACGCGAGTTGGTTCTCGAAGAGCGAGAAGATCGGGTCGACGATGATGGCGGGGACCCAGCTCTTTACGAGGTCCTTCACCGCGTCGATGAGGAACTTCCCGGGGTTGTTAAAGAGCAGGACGATCTGGTCGACGATGTCGCCGAGCTGACCGGGGATGGCCCCGGTGAAGTCGAGCACGCTGGTGGAGTCGTAGTTGCCCGCAGGGTTCAGGGTCAGGAGGAACATGGTCAGGGTGACCTTGTTCTCCTGGCCGCCGATGACGACGACGCCGTCGATGCAGCCCGACGCGGCGAGTGAGCCCGATGGCGAGAGGGCGGTCGCTGCGATGGTGTACTTTTCACCCTCGGGGAGATCCTGCCAGAGGATGTCCTGACCCGATGAGATCCCGGGCTTGATGACGTCGGCGATGATGATGTCGGTGGCGACGTTCGTGGGGTTGTAGAGGCCGCACGAGTAAGTCGACGGGAAGAGCCGGACGTGGACGTTCTTGACCGCGATGGGCCCCTCGTAGGCCAGCTGCACGCGGATATCGCCCTTCGGCGAGTCGATGACGAAGAGCGGGAGGCGAACGGGCTTGGCGCCCTCGGCCGTAAGCTCGATCTCGTAGTGGACGTTCGCCGTGGCGCCGGTGAGCAGGGTGACGCCGACCTCGCCGTTGGCGTTGGTGGTCGCAGAGGAGGAGCTCAGGTGGGCGTCGCCCTGGTCTGCGCCAGCGACGATGGCGTACTTCACGGTGACGCCGGTGGCCGGCCCCGAGACGGCGTAGTCGATGACCTTCGCGCGGATGAAGAACTGGCTCTGGATCGGGGTCTGCGTGTCGCCGCTGGTGTCGTGTAGAAGCACGATCTCGCGATGGATCTCGCCTGGGATCGTCGGGCCCGAGTCGTCGGGTGCGTTGACGCCGTCGAGGGGTTTGGCGTCGCCCACAGGGAGGCCGCCCGCGTCGAGGGCGCCACCGCCGACTGCGATGATCTTCTCGTCGCCGCAGGCCGTGACCAGTAGCGCGGCGAGCAGACCGAGGCCGATGACGTGAAGTCGAGACTTCATGGACACTCCAAGGCGGTCGGCGCGGTCTCCACGCCAGAGCCCGAGTATAGGTGCGTGCGCCTTTCGCTACAACGACGAGATTGGCTGTCTGGGGCTCGGTTGACCCCCGTGGGCGCACTGCTATAATCCGGCCCCGTGCGAACATTCCGCATTTCCCACACAGTTCCGGTGACTTGGACTCTGTAGCAAGTTTGCGGAGCCCTAGGAGAACGTCATGAGCAGCGGTTTTGACCAAGTGGTGTCTAGCCTGGAAGCGCGCTTCGACCATATGTCTGCCCGCACGGTGGCGCGCGAGGCTGCGGCTGCCGCGGGCCTGACCGAGCAGAAAGACTACAGCGACAAGGAAGTGCAGCTGTTGGTCGACGCCTTGGCCACCTTGGGTGATCGGATGGAGGGCGTGTGGACACGTCTCGGCGCCGCCCCTACGGGCCAAGCGGTTCCGGCACCGGCTCCGAAGGCTGCGGCGAAGGAGGAGGCCGCGCCTGCCAAGGAAGCGGCCCCGCCCGCCAAGGACGACAAGGCGGACGCCAAGGCAGAGGCGAAGGACGACAAGGCGGACGCGAAGGACGACAAGGCGGACGCGAAGGACACGAAGGCCGACGCCAAGGCCGATGCGAAGGACGCCAAGGCCGACGACGGCGGATCGAAGAAGAAGAAGTAGTCGACCTCCTGCTCGGCGCCGCGCTCGGGGATCCGGGCCGGGCGCCGAGCGCGGTTCATCGGTGGGCGCTGGGCCTGGGCTGCGTGCTCGACCCAGCCGCCCTCCGCGCCTCGAAGCTAGCTCAGCTAGCTAGGCGCTCGCCCGGGCGAGGCGGCACATGAACTCGGTGATCTCGACGTGCCGAAGCGTCTCATCGAGGGTGTCGCCCCAGGCCGTCAGGCCGTGTCCCGCGATCAGCATCGCGGGCACCGCGCGTGGTTCGCTCAGCCACTCGGAAAGATCGCGAGCGATATCGGGCACGTGCGGGTGGTTCGCCAGGACGGGCAGGCACGCCTCGACACCCGGCTCCCACAGTCCCCAGCCCTTGATCATCTCGAGATCACGGAAGCGCAGCGCGCCGGGGACGGCGCCGTCGAGTGGGCGGGCGAGAGTGGAGGCCACCGTGTGGACGTGGTGGACGGCGGCCACCCGAGGCAGCCGCCGGTA
>JAWKRR010000048.1:0-59994 GCA_041389525.1 Myxococcota bacterium
CCGCAGCGGTCGCCGTGCGCGACCTGGGCCCCGAGGAGCTCGCGCCGACCGGGCGAGGCACGATCCTGCTGGCCGAAGACGACGATCTCGTCCGCGAGGTCCTCATCGGCATGCTCGAAGACGGCGGCTACGAGGTCCTGCAAGCCGCCGACGGCGTCGAGGGCCTCCGAATCTGCGAGGAGCACGACGGCCCCATCGACATCCTGCTCACCGATGTCCTGATGCCGCGCGTCGGCGGGCCCGAGCTCGCCGCCGGCGTCGCCCGGATGCGCCCCGGCACCCCGGTCGTCTACGTCTCGGGCTACACCGCCAGCCGCTTGGGCGAAGACGGCATCCTGCAACCCGACGTCGCCTTCCTTCAGAAGCCGGTCGGCCACGACGACCTGATGCGCACCCTCGCCGACGCCCGCCGCCACCACGCCGCGGCGCCCTCGCGAGACTCGACCGGCTGATTCGCTAGCGCCTCGCCCCCGTCTTGTCAGCCTGTGAAATGCGGCGCCCCAGGTGCCCGTTTTCGCCATCGTCCCCGCACGTCCGTATCATCGGGGGCGGTGGCTGCACGGTTCCTCGACGTCGGAGCGCCTCCTGGCTTCCAAGATCCACACCCTCTGCCGGCGCGTGCGCTGGAGACTGCGCTGGCGGTCGGCCCTGTCGCGCGCCGTCGTCGCCGGACTCGCCGCGGGAGCCGTTCTGCTCGCGGTGCTCATCGCCGCCCGCCTCCGCCTCATCGACACCTCGGCGCTCTCCGTCGCCGCCCTCGCCGCCGGAGCCGTCTTCGCGCTGGCGTTGCTCAGCGGGCTCGTCCGCCGCATCAGCGACCTCGACGCCGCCGGCCACCTCGACCGCGCCGCGGGGCTCCACGACCGCCTCGGCAGCGCCATCGCCTTCGGGGCCGCCCCCTCGCCCTCGCCGATGCAGTTGGCCGCGATCCGCGACGCCGAGGCCCACGTCGACCGCGCCGACCCCCGCGCTGCGGCCCCATTGACCTGGCCGCGGGGCGGGCTGGCCTTACTCGCGCTGGCGGCGGCACTCGCGGGCGCCTGGCTGCTGGTCCTCCCCGTCGGGTCGGCGGAGGGTCGGGCCCTGGCGGCGCTGCGTCTCCCGGCCCCGCCGCAGCCCGAGCGCGTGCTGCTCCGCCCCGAAGACCGCGCCGCGCTCGCCGACGAGGCCGCCCGGCTCACCACCCAGGCCGCCGCCATCGACGATCCCGACGTCAAATCCTGGATCGCCGAGCTCAATGAGCTGGTCCGCGCCCTCCAAGAGGGCCGCATCACGCCCGAGGAGGCGCACGCCCAGATCGCCCGACTGCAAAAAGCCCGCGAGGAGTGGTCGGAGCGGGTCGGCGACGAGGTGCGCGAGGTCGCCGAGCACGCGAAGAAGGCCGCCGAGTCGGTCAAGCGCCCCCACCGCGAGACCAGCCCGCTGCTGGACGCGCTTCGGGCCGAGCAGTGGGCCGCGGCGGCGCGCGCGATGCGAGAGCTGCGCGAGCGCACCGAGCGCGGCGAGCTCGGCGGAAAGGACGCCCGCGGCGTGCAAAAAGACCTGGCGGCGCTCGCGGAGTCGCTGAAGACCGAGTCCCAGCAGCGCGAAGAGCGCCTGAAGAAGGAGCGGGACCGGCTCAAGAAGAAGGAGGAGGCGCAGAAGGACCGCTTCGCCGCGCGCGACCGCGACCGGCTCAAGAAGACCGAGCGGCAGCTTGAGCAGCTGCGGCGGGAATCGGAGAGCGCGGGCGAGGCGCGGCGGCAGCTTGAGCGGCTCCAGCGCGAGATGGACCGGGCGGCTCAGGACCTGGCGCGGCGGGGTGGGCAGCCCCAGCAGCAGACCGCCGAGCAGATGCGCCAAGCCGAGGACATCATGCGGCGGCTGGGTGAGATGACCGAGGGGCAGCGGCAGATGCGCGTGGCGCAGGGGCGGCTTGTCGACCTCGAGGAGATGATGCGGCGCGCGGGTCAGCAGCGCGGGCAGGGCAAGAACGGCGAGGGCGAGGGCGAGGGCGAGAAGGGCGAGAAAGGCCAGCTCGAGCGTTTTCTCGTCCGCGCAGGCGGCCAAGATCCCCAAAGCGGCAAGAACGGGCAGGGAAAAGGCGAGGGCGAGGAGGTCACGCTCTTGATGCCCGGCGGCGCCAAGGCCGGGGGCCCGCCGAAGCCTGGAGGATCGTCTGGCGCGGGCCAGCCGAGCCCAGGCAGCGGCGGTGGCGGCTCCAGGCAGGGCGACGCGGCCGAGGGGGTCGGCGAAGGGCACGACCCGCGCCTCTTCGGCGCCCGCACCGAGCAGCGCGCCGCCGGCATCGAGGACCAAGTCCACGGCGCCGACTCCGACGGCCCCTCCGAGAGCCGCGTCATCCGCTCGGCCGCCAGCCGCGGCTTCGCGACCCAGTCGTGGAAGGCCGTCCACCAGGACTACAGCGAGGTGGTCGAGCACGCCCTGGAACGCCAGGAGATCCCTGCCGGCCAGCGCCGCTACGTCCGCCGCTACTTCGACCTCATCCGCCCCCGCTGACCCCCGCTGGAGACCCGCACCATGCCATCCGATGTCGAAGCACGCGTCCGCGCGTTTGAGGAAGCGACGAGCCGCCTGACCCGCGAGGTCGGCAAGGTCATCGTAGGCCAGACCGAGGTGTTCGAGGGCGTCCTGATGGCCCTCATCGCCGGCGGCCACGCGCTCCTCGAAGGCGTCCCCGGCCTTGGAAAGACGCGCCTGGTACGCACCCTGGCCGACGCCCTGGACTTGAGCTTCTCGCGCATCCAGTTCACCCCCGACCTGATGCCGTCGGACATCACCGGCACCAAGGTCGCCATCCACGACGAGGGCGGCCGCACGGTGCTTGAGTTCGAGCGCGGCCCCATCTTCGCCAACGTCGTCCTGGCCGACGAGGTCAACCGCGCCACGCCGCGCACCCAGTCCGCCATGCTCGAGGCCATGCAGGAGCGCTCGGTCACGGTCGGGCGCACCACCCACGCGCTGGAGAACCCCTTCTTCGTGCTGGCGACCCAGAACCCGCTGGAGATGGACGGCACCTACCCGCTGCCCGAGGCCCAGCTCGACCGCTTCCTCTTCAAGCTGCACGTCGATTTCCCAAGCGCTGACGAGCTGCACACCATCCTGGACCGCACCACCCAGGGCCACGACGAGGCCATCTCGCCGGTCCTCGGGAAGGCCGAGCTGCTCGAGCTACGCCGCCTCGCCATGGACGTCCCCATCGCCCGCCACGTGCAGGACTTCGCCGTCCGCGTCGTCGAGGCCACCCACCCCGACCGCAAATCCGCCCCCGACGTGACCCGCCGCTACATCCGCTACGGCGCCTCCCCCCGCGGCGCCCAGGCGATCATCCTCACCGCCAAGGTGCGCGCGGTGCTGTCCGGCCGCTTCGCCGTCTCCTGCGACGACATCCGCCACGTCGCCCGCCCGGCCCTGCGCCACCGCATCATCCGCAACTTCGAGGGCGAGGCCGAGGGCATCACCACCGACCGCGTCCTCGACGACATCCTCCGCGCCACCCCCGAGAAGGCCTGAGCGTGTCGCTGTTGAGCGATAGACCCAGCAAGCGCGCCCCCGCGCCGTCTCGCGACGCCCTCTTCGACGACGCGTTCATGGCGAAGCTCGAGTACCTCGAGATCGTCGCCAAGCGCGCGTTCTCGGGCTCGGCCCGCGGCGAGCGGCGCTCCAAAAAGCTAGGCGCGGGCTTGGAGTTCGCCGACTACCGCCGCTACTCCCCCGGCGACGACTTCCGCCACGTCGACTGGAACGTCTACCAGCGCCTCGGCAAGCTGCTGCTGCGCCTCTACGAAGAAGAAGAGGACCTCACCGTCACGCTGCTCATCGACGCCTCGGCGTCCATGGCCGTCGGCGACCGCTCAAAGCTCGACCACGCGCTGCGCCTCGCCGCCGCCCTGGCCTACGTCACCCTCGCCGGCCTCGACCGCGTCAGCATCGTGTCGTTCTCTGACACCCTCGGCCCGCGCTTTCTGCCCGTCCGCGGCAAGGCCCAGATCTTCAAGGTCTTCGACTTCCTCCGCGCCATCGAACCCGGCGGCCCCACCACCATGGGCCGCGCGCTGCAGACCTTCGTCCACCAGTCCAAGCGGCGCGGCCTCGCGGTGGTCCTCAGCGACCTCTACGCCCAAGACGGCTTCGAGTCCGGCCTCAACGTGCTGCGCTACCACAAGTTCGAGCCGCTGGTGCTGCACCTGACCGACGCCCGCGAGCTGACGCCCGACCTGCGCGGCGACCTCCAGCTCGTCGACTGCGAGACCGGCCTCGTCCGCGAGGTCACCATCACCCCGCGCCTGCTCGACCGCTACCGCCGCGCCCACGCCGATTGGCGAGGCGGCGTCGAGCGATTCTGCACCGAGCGCCACATCGGCTACTTCGAAGCGCCGGTCCAGACCCCCTTCGAGGACCTCGTCCTGGGCCTCTTCCGGGCGGGCGGCTTCCTAAGATGAGCTTCGCCCTCATGTCCGCCGCCGAGATGCTGACGCTCTTCGGAGCGCTGGCCGCGGCCATGGTGTTGCTCTACATCCTCAAGCTGCGCCGGCGCCGCGTCGAGGTCCCCTTCGCGCCTCTGTGGGCCCGCCTCGTCGAAGAGCGCCAGTCCTCGGCCCTCTTTCGCCGCCTCAAGCGCCTCTTCAGCCTGCTGATTCAGCTCACGATCCTGGCCCTCATCGTCCTGGCCATGGGCGACCCCCGCTTTTCCTCAGGCACCGGCTGCGGATTCGAGCCCCCCGCGGCCCCGCCCGAGCGCCACACCCTGCTGCTGCTGGACAGCTCAGCGTCCATGGCCACCTTCGAGCGCGGCCGCACCCGCACCGAGCGCGCCGCCGCCCGCGCCCACACCCTCATCGACCAGCTTGGCGACAACCCCGCCCACCACCTGATGCTCGCCGCCGTCGACACCGACCTGCGCCCGCTCACGCTCTGGACCACCGACCGCAAGGCCGCCCATACCGCCGTCGACGCCTGGCTCGCCCGCGGCCCCCGCGACGCCGCCACCGACGTGCCCAGCGCCCTCGCCCTCGCCTCCGACATCCTCCGCGACCGCCCCAACCCCGAGGCCGTCCTCGTCACCGACACCGCCTTCGCCCAGCCGCCGCCCGACCCCGCCGCCGCCTTCCCCCTGGCCGTCGAGTCCGTCGGCGAGCCAGGCGACAACGTAGGAATCGAGGCCCTCAACGTCCGCCCCTACCTCGACGACAGCCTCACCTACTCGCTCTTCTACGCCGTCCGAAACACCGCCGCCCGCCCGCTAAGAGCCACGCTCTACCTCTACGCCAACGAGTCCGGCCGCTCGCCCGCCGACTTCATCTCCCCGGGCGGCGGCCAGGGCCAAATCGTCGCCTCCATCGCCCTGGCCCTCCCGGCGAACGGCGTCGTCCGCGACGTCATGGGCGACCTGAAGTTCGAGGGCAGCCGCCTCGCCGCCCGCGTCGCCATCGACCCCGCCGAGGCCACCGCCGACCCCTTCCCCCGCGACGACACCGCCTTCGCCCTGGTGCCCGAGCGCCGCCGCCTCCGCGTCCAGCTCGTCGGCGCCGGCAACCTCTTCGTCCAGGCCACCCTGCTGGTCCGCGAGAACGTCGACTTCGAGGTGGTCGCCCCCGCCGACTACCGCGGCCCCGACGGCTACGACGTCACCATCGTCGACCGCGCCGACGTCGACATCTCCAAACCAGGCCGTTACTTCCTCATCGATCCGGCCCCCAGCGACGCCTTCCGGATCACGGGCGCCACCCCCGAGCCGACCGTCGCCAAGGTCGACAAGGACCACCCCCTGGCCCGCGGCCTCGTGCTGGCCGACCTCGGCATCCAGAGCGCCGCCCGCTACGAGCGCCACACCACCGACCGCGTAGTCGCCAGCGCCGCCGACGGCACCCCGCTCCTCTTCACCCGGGTCGAGCCCGACACCCAGCGCACCTTCGTCGTGCTCCCCTTCGACCTCAACCAGAGCCTCCTCCCCGTCCACTACGCCTTCCCGTTGCTGGTCGTGAACGCGCTGAACTGGTTTTCCCCGCAACCCGGCGGCCTCATCCCCACCCACCGCGCCGGCCGCACGCTCTCGCTGCCGGCGAGCCTCCCCGAAGGTGGCATCACCGCGGTCGGCCCGCCCGAGGCCGGCGCCATCGAGGCCCGCCGCCTCGCCGACCGCATCGCGCTGCGCGCCGACCGCATCGGCATCTACGAGCTGAGCACCCCCGACGCCAAGTCGCCGCTCCTCGTCGCGATCAACCTGATGGATCCTGACGAAAGCGCCATCAGCCCCCGCGGGACCTACGCCGCGTGGACCCCGCCCCGACCCTGGACCCCGGCCGCCCCGCCCTGGCCCGGCACGGTCTGGCGCGCGCTCCTGCTCATCGCCCTGGGCGTGTCGGTCGTCGAGTGGCTGACCTGGCACCGGAGCCTCACCCTGTGACGCGCCGCACCGCCATCGCCCTCGCGCACTATGTGGCCGCTCTGGTCGTAGGGATCTCGGGCTTTGCTGCTTTGCAGCACTTCGGCCCCGCCATCGCCGCGCGGCTCGCCGCCCACGACCTGATCCTGTCCGAGCCCCGCTACCTCTGGGCGCTGCTCGCCATCCCGGCCCTGCTGGTCCTGCGCGCCCACTCCTTGTCAGACCTGCCGCGAGTCCAGCAGGGGCTGTCCTTCCTGCTACGCGCGGCCTTTGTGCTCGCCGTCACCGCCGCCCTGGTCGGCCTCGAGGAGGTCACCCACGAGCCGGTCAAGACCGCCACCGTCTACGTCGTCGACACCAGCGAGTCCGTGCCCGACGCGGCCCTCGAGGCGGCGCGGCAGCGCGTCGAAGCCTCCTGGCGAAAGCGCGGCCAGCACGAGGTGCGCCTGGTCACCTTCGCCGAGACCGCCCGCGAGATCCCGCTCGTCGCCACCGAGGCTACGACGCCCCAAGACGTCGCCGCGACCGCCCCCGCCGACCCCACCGGCGCCCCCGAGCCCCCCGCAGGCACCCTCCCGCCGATCCCCCGCCCGCCGGGCACCGAGGGCCGCACCTCCAACGTCCAGGCCGGCCTGCGCCTCGCCGAGTCCCTCTTCCCCGAGGGCCGCCTCGCCCGCATCGTGCTGGTCACCGACGGCCTGCAGACCCGCGGCTCCCTGGCCGACGAGCGCGAGACCGCCAGCCGCTTCGCCATCCGCGTCCACCACCTCGACCTCACCGACGCCGCCCGCCCCGCCGAGCTGATGGTCACCGGGCTGGAGGCCCCCGACTCGCTTGAGCCCCGCGTCCCCTTCGTCGCCCGCGCCACGGTCAAAGCCACGGCCGCCATCGAGGCCCGCTGCGAGCTCTTCGTGGACGCCGTCCTCGCCGAAGGAAAAGACGTGTCGCTCGCGTCCGGCGACACCGAGGTCGCCATCGAGACCTCGGTCAAAGAGGGCGGCGACAAGCGGCTCTCCATGCGCTGCGCGCCCAAGCTCGCGACTGACGACCGCTTCGCGTCAAACAACGCCTTTGAGATCCCCATCCATATAAAGACCCTGCCCAAGGTCCTGTACGTGGAGGGCGAGCGGCAGTTCCGGCAGAACCTCGTCGCGGCGCTTGGCCGGGACTTCGACGTGGAGATGCGCGACGCCCGCGGCCTGCCGCAGACTACGGCCGAGGCGCGCAAGTTCGACCTCATCTTCATCAGCGACGTCCCCAAATCCTCAGGCGCGGGCGGGGATTTCATGACGCGCCAGCACATGCAGGCGCTCGAGAGCTACGTCCGCGAGGGGGGCGGGCTCGTCATCGCCGGCGGCGAGAACTCGTTTGGGCCGGGCGGCTACGGCGGCAGCTACTTGGAGAAGCACGTGCTGCCGGTCGAGCTGGACGTCGAGAAGAAGGAGGACATCCCGTCGTTGGCCCTGGTGCTGGTCATCGACCGCTCGGGCTCGATGACCGGCGAGAAGATCGAGCTGGCTAAAGAGGCAGCGCGGGCGACCCTCGACGTGCTGCAGCCGTCGGACAAGCTCGGAATCGTCGCCTTCGACGCCGCGCCCACCTTCATCGTGCGCCTGCAGCGCGCGGCCAACCGATTGAAGATCACCGACAGCCTCGCGCGCCTGAGCTCGGGAGGCGGCACCAACATCTTCCCGGCGCTGGACCAAGCCTACAGAGCCCTGGCGACGACGCAGGCGAAGACCAAGCACATCATCCTGC
Organism: Myxococcota bacterium; assembly: GCA_041389525.1. Taxonomy (GTDB): domain Bacteria; phylum Myxococcota_A; class UBA9042; order PHBI01; family JACKFB01; genus JACKFB01. The sequence continues at coordinate 8,144 of JAWKRR010000048.1, forward strand.
TCACCGACGGCCAGTCGTCGCGCTCAGGCATCCTCGACCTCGTCAGCCAGAGCTACGCCGACAAGATCACCATCTCGACCGTCGCCGTGGGCCTCAACAGCGACCAGACCCTGCTGATGCAGGTCGCCGAAGAGGGCGGCGGCCGCTACTACTTCACCGACCGCGCCGACAACATCCCGAAGCTCTTCCTCAAGGAGACCAGCGAGATCACCCGCCGCGCGCTGGTCGAGGACCATTTCCGCCCGGTGGTGTCGAAGCGTTTTCGCTCGCTGCAGATGTTCCAGGGCGTCGGCATCGAGCGCGCCCCGGCGCTGCTCGGCTACGTGTCCACCCGCGCCAAGCCTCGCGCCGAGGTCCTGATGCTCTCGCACCGCAGCGAGCCGATTTTGGCGAGGTGGCGCCTGGGTCTGGGGCAGGTCGTCGTGTGGACCAGCGACGTGAAGAACAAGTGGGCCCACTTCTGGCTGGGCTGGTCGGGCTACGCGCAGTTCTGGCGGCAGCTGGTCCGCGACACCGTGCGCGTCGAGAAGTCCGACCCGGCCATGCAGACCTTCACCGATATCGCCGACGGCGTGCTGACCGTGGGCGTCGACGCGGTCGACCAGGACGACCGCTTCATCGACGGCCTGCAGAGCCAGGTCTCGGTCACCGGCCCCGACGGGCGCGACCGCGACATCACCCTGAGCCAGACCGCACCGGGCCGCTACGAAGGCCAGCTCGCCCTCGACGCCTTCGGCCCGTGGGTGGTGCGCGGCAGCCACCACGCCCCGCGCGCCTCCGGGGCCGACGCCGACCCGGACTCCGACGACGACAAGGCCAAGCCCGCCGACGTCCACCGCTCCTACGCCGCGCTCGCCTGGCCCTTCCCCGCCGAGCACCTCCTCGGCGAGCCCGACCTCAGCGCCGTCCGCGCCCTCTCCGAAGCCACCGGCGGCGTGCTCGCCCCCACCGACGCCCAGCTCTTCGACACCGAGGGCCGCACCACCGAGCGCCGCGAGCCCCGCTGGCAGCCCCCGCTCTACCTGGCGCTCATCTTCCTGCTCCTCGACGTCCTGCTCCGCCGCGTCCGCTTCTACGGCAAGACCGCCATCCCCTGGCAATCCGCCCGCGGCTAATCCCCAGGAACGCAGCGCCCCCGCCCCACGCGACTCCCCCCGAGTCGCCGTCGTGCTCTCCGGGCCGGGGTGCCTCCGTGGTTCAACCCCAATGCCATCCCCCCTCAGCGCCCGCCGCGGTCCGCCGAGCGAGACGGAGGGGGACGGAGAAGCATGAAGTCACACGGAGATCCACAGAGGTTCACGGAGGGCACGGAGGGGGTGGAGTGGGACGGAGGTTCGGGGAGATCTCCGGAGAGGAGAGGGAGTCAGGCGCACGAGGGCCGGCGCATGAGGCGGCCCTCGCCCGCACCTCAACCTTGCCCGTCTCCGTGCTTCCTCCGTGTCTCCGTGTCTCCGTGGTTAGAGCCGCCCCCCAAGCGCCACCGCCCCCCGGATTCCACACGCAATCACTGCGTCTGCAGGAACACCGGGTAGCTGACCTTGAGCGGCCCGACGGCCTCGGGCCGCGCCGGCCACTGCCAGGCCTTCACGCGCTCCATCACGCAACCGTCGAACGCCGGGTCGGCGAACCCTTGCGTGCTCACGTCCACCGCCGCCATCGCGCCCGAGGTCGCCACCGTCAGGTGCAGCACGACCTTGCCGGCCAGCGAGCGGTCGGCCATCAGCGCCTTGACGTAGCACTGCTGCACGGGCCCCAGCCGGGCGTGGATGCAGGACTGCACCGCGTCGCGGGTCATCCCGCCGTCGGCCGAGACCACGCAGTCCTTGTCGATCTCCGGGTCCACCGCCAGCAGCCGCGGCGACTCGTCGCCGGCCACCGCCGAGCTCTCCGGCGCGCGCTGCACGGTGACACAACCCACAAAGAGCAAGGCGGCACCGAAGAAAAAGAGGCGAGCGTGGCCCACGGGATCCCTCCACGAATGAGGCGCGCTGGACGGTAGCACGGGCCGCCCTTTGTTGCCTCCAAGGCGGGCCCGCGTCATGGTTCACCCTGTCAGTTGCTGCCCACGCTGCGGAGTCCCCTTGCCCGAGCTCACCCAAGACCGCTTCGTGAACCGCCACGGCGACGCGACCCTTCGCCGCGCGGCCCTGGACGCCATGGCCGCCACCGACCGCCCCGCGCGCCTGGAGCGCATCGCCCAGCTAGGCCGGGGCCGCACCGAGGCCTTCCTCGACTTCGGCGACCGCAACCGCATCGGCCCCATCACCGCCAAAGCCCTGCTCGAGGCCTTCCCCGGCGGCTTCCCCGGCGAAAACCGCGCCCGCCGCACCTACGAAGAGTCCGGCAGCCGCATGCGCGTGATGATGGACGAGCTCGACGCCGTCGCCGCGCGCCTCGACACCGCCGGCCTCAAGATGGTGGCGCTCAAAAACGCCGGCATCGCCCGCGGCATCTTCGACGACCCCGCGCTCTGCCCCATGGGCGACCTGGACGTGCTGGTCAGCCGCCACCGCTTCCGCGAGGCCCACGCCCTCATCCTCGAGTGCGGCTTCACGCTCAAGAGCCGCGCCGCCATCGAGCCCGCCGACGTCGAAGCGGGCCTGGAGTCCGGCGGCACCGAGTACATCAAGCAGACCGGCGGCGAGGAGGTCTGGTTCGAGCTTCAGTGGCGCCCCGTCGCCGGCCGCTGGATTCGCAAAGACCAGGAGCCCGACCCCGACGCGCTGCTGGCCCGCTCGGTCCCCATCGAGGGCAGCGCCGTCCGCCTGCTGGCCCCCGTGGACAACATGATCCAGGTCGGCCTCCACACCGCCAAGCACACCTACGTCCGCGCCCCCGGCCTGCGCCTGCACACCGATGTGGACCGCCTCGCCGTCTTCACGCCGCCCGATTGGCACGCGGTCGGCGCGATGGCCACCGCGCTCTCGGTCAAGACCGCCGTCTACTTCTCGCTGGCCATGGCCAAGGCGCTCTTGGACTCGCCGGTCCCCCAGTCGGTCCTCGACGAGCTGCGCCCGCCGGCCTGGAAGGTCGAGGCCATCACCCGCTGGCTCGCGCGCGCCGACGTCTTCGAGCCCGACCAGCGGAAGTTCCGCCGCCCCGACATGATGGCCTTCACGGCGCTGCTCTACGACGACGCGCCCGGCCTCGCCGCCTCGGTCTTCGACACCGACACCAGCCGCCTGGGCCTGCGCCACCTCCCGGAAAACCTCAGCCGTGGCGCCCGACGTATGCTCGACGTCGTCACCCGCTTTCAGCGCTGACCCCCCGCGTGCAAGGCCCCATCCACATCGCATCGTGCGTGGGCGGCGGCCCCATGGAGCGCCTCGCCCGCCGCCTCGCCGAGCGCGGCGCCCCGACCGAGGTGGTCTCCAAATACTCAGGTGACGCCTGGCGAAACGCGATGTCCCAGGGCACGCGGGGCCGCCTCGCCGCGCGCCTGCACAGCTTCATCAGCTTCCCCCTGTCGGTGGTCGCCAGAGCCCGCCGCGACCGCCCCGCGGCCCTGGTGCCCACCACCAACCCCTTCGTGCTGCCCTTCATCGCCGTGGCCCTGCGCCCGCTACACCGCCGCCCGGTGGTCCCCCTGGTCTACGACCTCTGGCCCGACGCCCTCGAAGCCGGCGGCCTCGCCAGCGAGGGCGGCCCCATGTCCCGCTTGGGCGCGGCGGCCAACCGCTTCTGGTTTTCCCGCGCCGACGGGGTCGTCTTCATCGGCCACCGCATGGCGCGGCACGCCATCGCCCGCTACGGCCAGCCCAAGCGCTGGACCGTCATCGAGACCGGCGCTGACCAAGGCGAGCTATGCGCCGATTCGGCCGGCCCCGACACCCCGGAGAGCGATCTCGAGCGGTGGTGCGATGGACGGACGGTCTGCGCCTACGTCGGCAACATGGGCCGCATGCACGACGTCGCCACCCTGCGCGACGCGGTCCCGCTCTTGCTGGCCGACCCCGCCGCGGCCCGCCTCGCCATCGTCATCGCCGCCAGCGGCCCGGGCGTCGACGAGCTCAAAAAAGCGTGGCTCGACCTACCGAAAAGCCAGATCCGCTTCGAGCCGCCGCTAGACGACCGCGCCTGGGCCCGCCTCCTGCTGCGAACGGCGATCGCCTTCGTGACCCTGCGCGACGAGGCCAGCAAGACCTGCATCCCGTCGAAGGCCTTCAGCGCCCTCGCGGCCGGCGAGGCCCTCTGCGTCATCGCCCCGGAGGACTCCGACCTCGCCGAGCTGGTCCGCCTGCACCGCTGCGGCCTCCACACACCCACGGGCGACCCGGGGGCGCTCGCGGCCGCCCTGACGGCCCTCGCCAGCGACCCCGAAGCCCTCGAAGACGCCCGGGCCGCCGCAAAGACGGCAGCCCGAGATCACTACGACATGATCCGCCTCGCCGAGCGCTGGCAGACCTTCCTCGAAGGCGCGGGCTGAAACGCTCAGCGCGCGGGCGGCTCCGAGCCCATGAACTCGGGCATCGTGGCGTGGCCGTCGGAGCTGATGTCGGAGCGTCGGACGACCTTCAAGACGGTGAGCGCGAGGATCTTGGCGTCCAGCCAGAGCGAGCGGTGGTCGACGTACCAGACGTCGAGGGCGAGCTTCTGCTCCCAGCCGATGGCGTTGCGGCCGTTGACCTGGGCCCAGCCGGTGATGCCGGGGCGGACGTCGTGGCGGCGGGCTTGCTCGGGCGAGTAGCGGGGCAGGTAGCGGACCAGCAGCGGGCGGGGGCCGACGAGGCTCATGTCGCCGCGCAGCACGTTCAGGAGCGTCGGAAGCTCGTCGATGCTGGTGGCGCGGAGGAAGCGGCCGGTGCGGGTCAGGCGAGCCGCGTCGGCCTCGGGGCCCTCTTCGCCGGGCCGCGGGTGGCGCATGGTGCGGAACTTCGCGAGTCGAAAGGTCTTTCCGTGAAGTCCCGGGCGGTCTTGGCGGAAGAGCACCGGGCGCCCCATGGTCGCCGCCACCGCGACCGCCGCGCCGGCGATGACCGGGCCGGTCAGCGCCAGGGCGGCCGCCGCACCGCAAACATCCAGCCCGCGCTTGATAAAATCAGCCATCGGCGCCACCTCCCAACCCCCGCGCCGAAGTGAACGGGCGGGCGTCGGTCACGCGTCGCGCTCCGCGCCCGCGCTCCGTGCCTCCGTGCCTCCGTGGTTCAACCCAGCGGCCCCCGCACCGCCGCCGGCTCCCCACGGGAGCGCCCGCTACAGCCCAAGCCCAAGCGTGCAGCGCTCCCCCGCGACCACCCGGCCGCTGCCTACGCAAGTCGGTCCACCCCGGCGTCCTCGCGCTTGACGAAGACCGCGTCGTCGTAGCGCAGCATGACGACACCGTCCTCCCAGGCCTCCCAGGACGCCGTCGAGGGCAGGCCCAACAGGTCCTCGATGAGCCACTGCGAGTAGCGCGCGCCCGCCTGCCAAGCCAGCGGGTAGCCGCCGCCAAAGCGCGCGTTCATCTCGATGACCGTCAGCTCGCCCGTCTTTTCGTCCCAGAATATCTGCACATTCAGCACCCCGTAGGCGCCGGGCAGCCGCTCGGCGATGGCGCGGGCCAGGGCCTGGACCTCGGGCGCGCGCACGGTCATGCCCTTGCTGACCTCGCCGCCGCGCACCTCGAGGCGGCGACGCGGCACCGCGCAGTGGCAGCGCCCCTTCTGGTCCACGTAGACGCTGACCGTGTACTCCTTGCCGGGCGCGATGGTCTGGACGATGTGCTCGCCGGAGCGCGTCGCCATCCGCAGGGCCTCGGGCGAGTCGACCTGCACGACGCCGATGGACGAGGAACCCTGAATCGGCTTGGCGATGAGCGGCCAGGGCCAGGAGTCCTGCTTGGCGAGCACGGCCTGCGGGTCGGCCTGCCGCGGCGCCGGGAAGCCCTGGGACACAAGCCAAGCGTGGGTCTGCGCCTTGTCCGACCCGATGGCGACCACCTGCGGGCTGGAGATGGCGACGGTGGTCCCGATGGCCGCGAACTCCGCGCGGTGGGTGGCGTAGGCCATCAGCTCCGGGTCCAGGGTCGGGACGACCAGCTTGACCTGGTGGGTCTTGCACAGCTCCAGCATCGCCGGGATGAACGCGTCGCTGGTGCAGCGAGGCACCAGGAACCCTTCGTCTGCCGCGTGAAATGCCGCCGAGAGCCGCTGGATGTCCACGGCCAGCAGCCGCCCCTCCAACCCCAAATTCGCCAGGGATTGCCTGAAGGTTTGAAGCAGCGCGACCCGGCGCCCCGCCGACGAGATCAAGACATTGAAAGGCGTCGCCATAGCGCTCTGCACCCGGGCCCGAAGACGCCGCGAAGCCTACCGCAGCTCCAGAAACCCCGCCACGAACGCTCCTCGAGGGTGGCCCCGCGCGGGCGAGGCGGCTATGCTCTCGGGCATGAGTCAGGCTGTCGAACCCACGCATCGACCGACCTACGCCGACATCGAGGCGCTGCCGCCGCACGTGAACGGCGAAATCCTGGGCGGGGAGCTCTTCGTCAGCCCGCGCCCCGCGAGTCGGCACGCGCTGGCGGCGTCGCGGTTGATGGGGTGGGTCCAGAATCCGTTCAGCGTGGGCTTGGGCGGACCGGGCGGTTGGCACATCCTACACGAGCCGGAGCTGAGCCTCGCGGTGGACCCCGACTTCGACCCGGTGATCCCCGACCTCGGCGGTTGGCGGGTGGAGACCATGCCGGAGCTGCCCGACGTGGCGCGCGTACGCCAGGTGCCTCAGTGGGTCTGCGAGGTGCTTTCGCCCAGCACCCACCGGGCTGATCGCATCTTCAAGGTGCCCTTCTACGCCCGCGCCGGCGTCGCTCACGGGTGGCTCATCGACCCCGTCGGCGAGTCCCTGGAGGTTTACGCGCTGCGGGGCGGGTACTGGAGCGTCCTCAGCACCCACCACGGTGACGAGACTGTGCGTGCTGAACCCTTCGACGCGCTGCCGCTTCATCTGGGCGTGCTCTGGGGCCGCACACCGCCGAAGGTGGGCTGACGCAAGTCCGGGGCGGCGGCGCTTGGGCGTGCCCGCCGGGCTCAGGCCTGCTCGGCCAGGGCGTGCAGGGCGCCTTCGTCCGGGGCGTCGACCACGGTCTTCGCGATGTCGAAGGAGAAGCCGGCGCGGGCCAGGGCGGCGAGGTGGTTGCGGCGGCGCTCGGTGCGCCGGCCCGTGGTGTCGAAGGGGCCCAAGCGTCGGCGGCGGGCGTGACGTAGGGCGGCACTAAGCTCCAGGTCGCCGGTGTGCTCGGCTTCGAGGGACGCCAGCGCCGCCTCGACCAGCTCGGCGGACACGCCGCGGCCGCGCAGGTCTTGCTGAATGAAGCGCAGCGACCGGCCCCGCTGGTGCAGCACCCGGGCGCGCGAGGCCGCGTAGGCCACGTCATCGAGCAGGCCGGCGCGGGTGAGGCGCTCGATGACCGCCTCGGTCCAGCCCTGCGACGCCTGCGCCGAGCAGCGCCCGTCGCCGACCGCGTCGCTGACCTTCCGCGACAGGTAGCGCCGAAAGCGCGAGGTGGTCGTGGGAAAGCGCTCCAGGTAGCCGAGCGCCATCTCGTGCAGCGCGGCCTCCGTGCCCGGAAGTCGCCGCCGCCGTGGCCGTTTCCCTTCGTTCACCGGTCCTCCTGGCCTGCCCGGTGCTCCTAGCATCTCCGCGCGAGCGCAGCCAGCCAGCCCGCGGCTTCTAGCGCTCGCCCGCCGCAGCGACCGCTCGGCCGCCGCCACAGGCAGCGTCAAGAGGGCGGGCGCCTGTGGGGGGACGGGCGCCCGGGTCACCGATTTCGCCTGAATGATTTCATCGGGTTGTAAGAATCTCGAGCTGAGAACGCACCGAACTCAACATCTCTATAGAGGGGCCTCCGATGTCGACCGGCCCGGCTCCGGTCGGACCGAGTCTCGCGACCAAGCCCCCCGCGTTCCAAGGAAGCCCTCATGCCGACCCGCCCCTCGATTTCGCTGACACAGCCGGAGGCCGCCGCGCCGTCCCCGCTCGCGCTGGTGCCCCGGGAGCCGGACCCGCCAAAGGTCCGGGTTGTCCAAACGATCCCGGCGCGCTATGGCCATCCGGCGATGCAGACCCTCGACGCCACGCTGGCCCAGCACTTCGGATTCTCCGAGTTCCGCCCCGGCCAGCGCCCCGTGGTCGAGGCCATCCTCGACTCGCGCCCGGTCGTCGCCGTCATGCCCACCGGCGCCGGGAAATCCCTGTGCTACCAGCTTCCCGCGCTGTGTCTCGACGGCGTCACCCTGGTGGTGTCGCCGCTGATCAGCCTCATGAAGGACCAGGTGGACAGCCTCCGCCGCCTCGGCATCCCGGCCGCCTTCGTCAACAGCACCCAGGACCCGGCCGAGCAGCGCCAGGTCCTCGACGACGCCGCGTCCGGCGCCCTGAAGCTGCTCTACGTGGCGCCCGAGCGCTTTCGCTACGACGGGGCGATGGCGGCGCTGAAGCGGTTGAACATCAGCCTCTTCGTGGTGGACGAGGCGCACTGCATCTCGTCGTGGGGACACGACTTCCGCCCGGACTACATGCACCTCGGCCGCGCGGTCACCGAGCTTGGGCACCCGCGCGTCGCCGCCTTCACCGCGACCGCGACCGACCGCGTGCGAAACGACATCGTGCGCCAGCTCGACCTGCGCGAGCCCTTCGTCACGATCACCGGGTTTCTGCGCGCGAACCTGCACCTCTCCGTGGTGCCCATCCGCAAGATGACCGAGAAGATCGAGCATCTGCGGCGCGTGCTCGCCGGCGTCGACGGCTCGGCGGTCGTCTACTGCGCGACGCGGCGTCACTGCGAGGAGGTCGCCGCCAGCCTCATCCGCGCGAAGGTCTCCGCGGGCGTCTATCACGGCGGCCTCGACGACGACGCGCGGCGCGAGGTGCAGGACGCGTTTCAGGACGATACCCACAGGGTCATCGTCGCGACGAACGCCTTCGGGATGGGCATCGACAAGGCCAACGTGCGGGCGGTGGTCCACTACGATGTGCCGGGCTCGCTCGAGGCCTACTACCAGGAGGCCGGGCGCGCGGGTCGCGACGGGGCGCCGGCGCGCTGCGTGCTGCTCTTCACCTACGCCGACACGCGCATCCACGAGTTCTTCATCGAGAAGGGCGGCGAGGATCTGCCCTTCGAGCAGCGGGCGGATTTCGCTGAGAACGAGCGGCAGAAGCTGAAGCAGGTGGTGCGCTACGCCTACGAAGAGGGGTGCAGGCACGCGGCGATCCTGCGGTATTTCGGCGAGCGGCTGACCATCGGCGACGAGGGCTGCGGGGCGTGCGACCACTGCACCGGCGACTCGGGCGTTCCGGGGCTGCAGCCGAAGAAGGCGCGCGAGGGGCCAGGGCCGACCGCCGCGCAGAACCAGACGCTGGCGCTGCCGACGCGCGAGCTGACCGAGGACGAGGAGGTCATCGTCCAGAAGGTGCTCAGCGCCGTGGCGCGGTCGACCGGGCGCATGCCCCGCACCGACCTGGCCCGCGTGCTCCGGGGGGACAGCCGGCCCGAGATCCTGGCCTCGCCGCTCGCGGAGACCAAGTCTTACGGGATCTTGGCCGACCAGCCGCACAAGGCGCTGATGACGATGCTGGTGGCGCTCGATGACGCCGGCTGCACCCAGGGGCGGCGACCGACGCTGACGCCGCTTGGCCATGACGTGATGTGGCGACGGAAGACGGTCGAGCTGGCGCTCGGTCGACCGCTGAAGGCCAAGGCGCGGGGTGGCGCGGCCAGCACGCCGCCGGTGCACCGAACGCCGGAGGAGCGGGGCCTGCTGGAGTCGCTGAAGGAGGCGCGCATCGCCGCGGCCCGAGAGGCCGGCCTGCCTGCCTACTGCATCGCTACCAACAGAGTTCTGGAGGCGATCGCCGCCGATCCGCCGGAGCCGACCCAGGACGCGTGGCTCGCCCTGCACGGGGTCGGCGAGAAGAACGTCGACGCCATGCGCGCCGCGTTTGAGCCTGTCCTCGCGCAGGCCCGCGACGGCGCCGCCTGACGCAGCGCGCCGCACGACGGACGGCATGCGGTGCTTGCCTGCGAGGCACTGTGTGGAATAGGAACAGGGCGGCCCGCGCCCGTCCATGCCTCGAACCGGGATCGTCATGACCGCCTACCGCATCAGCTTCTGCGCCGCGCTGCTCGGCGCCGCCAGCCTCCTCGCCTGCTCTGAGCCCCCGCCACCGCCGGCCCCCTGCGTCTGCGAGTGCGCGCCCTGCGAGCCGGCGCCCGCACCCGCCGCGGCCCCCGCTGCAGCGCCCGCACCCGCCACGACGGCCGCCGCGCCGCCCAGCCGCGCCGGTCGCGCCAGCGCCGCCCCCGGGACCGGCACCGTCGTCGAGCTGGACGGCCCGGCCCGACGCGAGATGCACACGACCTTCGGGGCCTTCTTGGACGCCGCCGGCAAGAAGGACATGAACATCATGCGCTCGGCCTCGACCAAGCGCCTGGGCGACACGCTGCTCACCAGCACCGAGCGCTACGGCGACCGGCTCTACCGCGGCCTGGAGCAAGCCATTCAGGCGGGCACCCAGGGCATGAAGCTGGTCGAGACCCGCGAGATGGGCGGCGGCAACGTCGAGGCCCTGTTCAAGTTCGTCGGGGACTACCAGCGCCGCGTCGTCTTCTTCAAAGAGGACGGCAAGTGGCTGCTGAACCGGCTCTGATCGCGTGAAGCATCTCCACCGCGACGATCTCTTCGGCTGGTCGGTCTTCGACCCGGCGCGCAACGTGGACTTCCACGGCACCTGCCTCGTGCGCGAGGGCGGCTGCGTGCTCATCGACCCGCTGCCGCTGTCGCCGCACGACCTCGAGCACGTCAAATCCCTCGGCGGCGTCTCGCAGATCGCGGTCACGAACTCCGACCACACGCGCGCCGCCGCCGAGCTCGCCGCGATCTTCGACGCCCCCATCGCCGGCCCCAGCGCCGAGTCCGAGGGCTTCCCCATCGAGATCGCGCGCTGGCTGAGCGAAGGCGACGAGCTGGTCCCGGGCCTCGTCACCCTCGAGATGCACGGCTCGAAGACCCCGGGCGAGCTGGCTTTCCTGCTCGAGGGCAGCACGCTCATCACCGGCGACCTCATCCGCGGCCAGCGCGGCGGCCGCCTGAACCTCCTGCCCGACGCCAAGCTCACCGACCGCCCGGCCGTCTACGGCTCGGTTCGGCGCCTCCTCACCTTCGAGCACCTTGAAGCCGTCATCGTCGGCGACGGCTGGCCCGTCTTTCGCGGCGGCCGCGCGGCCATCGCCGAGATCATCGTCTCACTCACTCGCCAAACCTAGCCCCAAAAACCGGTACCCGAGGCTCACCATCATGGCCATCCCCGTCCTGGAAGCCGTCCGCTCCGCCCGCGACCACGTGCTCAGCCACCCCGACTCCCTCGTCAAGCTCGCGATGTACGGCCTGCGCCGCCAGGTCGCCATCCCGCTGGACGCCGTCCGCTGGGCGCTGGAGCAGATCCCCCAGGGCAAGAACGCCCCTGAGTCGGTCACCCTGCGCGCGGTCCCGCCGGGCCTGCGCTTCGACGCCACGGTGTCCTTCATGGGCAACCGGCTCGAGACCTCGGCCATCCTCGAGGTCGAGGGCGTCCGTCTCGGCGGCGACAGCCTGGGCCTGGTCCTGCGCGTGCGGAACCTCTCGGCCAAGGCGCTGACCCCCAACACGCCCATCGCCCAGGTGCTGGCGTCGGGTGCGCTGGACCTGACCAAGCCCGCGAACATGCTGAACTTTATCGGCAAGCGCCCGCCGATCATCGTCGAGGCCAAGGGCGATCGCTTCGAGCTGGACCTGCTGCAGGTGCCGAAGCTCCGCGACAACCGCGCGCTGCGGAAGCTGCTCGCGACGGCCGCGCCTGTGCTTGGCGTGACCGAGGTCCGCACCGAGGGCGACTGGCTGCTGCTGGGTTGGAAGCCGATCTTGACCGGCATCGGCGAGGCCCTGGCCGCCGTCCGCGGATGACCACGCGGGCGCCGGACCTCCGGCGCCCTCTGCCTCGCCCGTGAGCACCGCGACCGCAGGCCGGCGACCGACCGACCAGTGGGCGATGCCCGCGCGCCTCGCCATGCTGGGCGCCCTGTACTTCGTGCAGGGCCTCCCCTTCGGCTTTCAGGCCAAGGCCCTGCCGCTGCTCCTGCGCGAGTCGGGCACCACGCTCACCGCCATTGGCTGGGCGGGCGCCCTCGCCGCGCCCTGGGCGCTGAAGGCCCTGTGGGCGCCGCTGGTGGACCGCTTCGGCTCGCCCCGAATCGGCCGACGACGCAGCTGGATCCTGCCGGTTCAGGCCCTGCTGGTCGTCGCCATGGGCCTCGCCGCGGCGCTGGTCGACCAGGGCCCACTCGGCGCGCTGCTCGCCCTCATCTTCGCCATGAACCTGCTCAGCGCGACCCAGGACATCGCCGTCGACGGCCTCGCGGTGGACCTGCTCAAGCCGCACGAGTTGGGCCCAGGCAACGCCTCGCAGATCGTCGGCTTCAAGCTGGGCATGGAGGTCAGCGGCGGCCTCCTGGTCTGGGCCAGCGACCGCATCGGCTGGAGCGGGCTCTTCATCGCCTGCGCGGCGCTCACAGCCGCGGTCTGGCTCGCCGTCCTCCTGCTGCTGCGCGAGTCGCCGCCGGCCTCCACCGAGACCGCCCCCCCTCGAAACGCCAGGGATTTCCTCACTGAACTGCGGCGCGCCCTGACCCTGCCCGGCACCGCCTGGCTGCTCGCCGTGGTCGCCACCTACAAGATCGGCGAGTCCCTGGTCGACGCCATGTTCAAGCCGTTTCTGCTCGACGCCGGCATGAGCCGCGGCGAGATCGGCCTCAGCATCGGCACCGTCGCCGGCCTCTTCTCCATCGCGGGCTCGCTGCTCGGCGCCGTCTCGGCCCGCCGCCTGGGCCTGACGCGCTCTCTCCTCCTCATCGGCGCCCTGCGCGTCGTCCCCCTCGCCGGGATCTGGGCCCTGGCAGCCCTAAGCGGCGCGCCGGCCACGGCCCCCGACCCCACCTGGGTCCTGGTCGTCGCCTCCGCCGAGCACCTCGCAGGCGGCGCCCTCACCACCGTGATGTTCGCCCTGATGATGAGCCGCGTGGACCGCCGCATCGCCGCCACCCACTTCACCCTGCTGGCCTCGGTCGAGGTGATCGGCAAGTCCCCCGGTAGCTGGCTCTCCGGCGCGATGGCCGACGCCGTGGGCTACCCGCCGGTCTTCGCCCTGGGCGCCGCGCTCTCCCTGGCCTGGCTGGCGCTGATGGCCTTCGCCCGCGGCCCGCTCAGCGCGCCCGCGACGCTAGCGGATGTTCCGAAGGGTCTGAATCAGCCCTGACGCGCGGGTCAGCCAGCCGCCCAACGCGTCGATGGTCTTCGGCACCCGCAACTTCACGAGGATGCGAAGAAAGGCCTGCGCGGTGTCCGTGAGGCCCAGCACCAGCTTCAGCCGGTCGATCTTCCACGGCACCGCCACGCCCTGGGCCGCCGTGACCTCGGCCTCTTCGATGGCCGACTCCAGCGCCACCCGCGCCTGCTCGATCATCATCCACTCGCGCGTCCGCAGCACGTCGGCGATGACCGGCCACACGTCCAGCACCGCCTCGTAGGGCGCGTGGTGGTGCGGCCCCACCCTGCGCACCAGACCGAAATCCAGCAGCTCGGCGACCGACGCGCTCACCAGCGCCCGCGACACGCCAAGGAGCTTCGCGATGTCGGCCTGCGACAGCGGCTCGCCACGCAGCGCCAGCACGGTCCAGACCCGCCCCAAGATCCCCTTGAAGCCCCACCAGGCGATGAACTCCCCGACGGTGTCGGCCACGTGCATCACCCGCTGGGTGAGCCGATCGTCAGGTGGGGGTGAAGTCTCGAGCATGGGCGGATTGTGTACCTGAACCCTCTGCAATTCCAAGCGCGCCCCCGGCGTGGGGCGGGCCCAGTGACATTATGTTCACGCTAGCTTGAACTTTCAATCTCCGCAGTGCTACCTAGTAGCCAAGCGGAGACTCTGAATGACGGTCGCACCTTCTCCAGCCCTGTCTGAACACGCCGACGAGGCTGCCCTGGCCTCGCTCAGCGCGCAGATCGAGCAGGTGCGCCGGCCGGGTGCCGCCGTGCTGCTCAGCGTGCGCCACCGCCTCAGCGCCGCCGAGCCCTGGGCGTGGCTTGATCCCGAGCGCACCGCCGACGAGACCTTCGTCGCGTGGCACGAGCCCGCGGCCGACCTGACCTTCGCGGCCCTGGGTACGGCGGCTTCCCACCTGCTCACCGGTCCAGCGCGCCTCGCCGACGCGGCCGCGTGGTGTTCACACGTCCGTGAACTTCACCACACCCTGGGCGACAAGGACGATTCGGCCGAATCGGCGCCCTTCATCCTCTCGAGCCTCGCCTTCCGCCACCGCGAGCCCGGCGCGCTGCCCGGCCCCTGGGCGGACTTCGGCGACGGCCTGCTCTGGGTGCCCCGCCTCCTGATCTCCACCCAGGGCGGCCAGACCTGGGCGACCTTGCACGAGCCCATCGCCGCCGCCGAGTCCACCCGCGACGCCGCCGCCCGTGTCCTGTCTCGCCAAGCGGCCCTCGCGCGTCGCCCGAACCCCGCGCCCGCCAGCGCCCTCCTCGGGCTCGGCGAGCCCACCGCGGCGGAGCGCGGCGACTGGGAAGCCCGCGCCAGCCGCGCCATCGCCGCCCTCGAGCGCAACGACACGCTGTCCAAGATCGTCCTGGCGCGCGCGTCGGAACAGCGCGCCCCCGCCGGCCACGTCTTCGACGCCCTCGCCACCGCCCGCGCCTTGCGAGCCCGCCACAGCGGCTGCACGGTCTTCGCCATCGGCCGCCCCGGCGGCGCCACCTTCGTCGGCGCCACGCCCGAGCTCCTGGTCCACGTCGCCGCCGAAGACGCCACCACCGCCGCCCTGGCCGGCACCGCCCCACGCGGCGCCTCACCCGACAGCGACGCCCGCCTCGCCTCCGCCCTCAGCGCCGGCAAAAAGGACCTCCGCGAGCACGAGCTGGTCGTGTCCGCCATCGTCGACGCCCTCGCCCAGCACGCCCGCGACCACGCCGCGGGCGTCGTCGCCGCAGGGCCCCACCTGCGCTCCCTGGCCGACGTCCACCACCTCGAGACCTCCATCACCGCCTCGCTGAAATCCCCCGGCCGTCTCTGGGACCTCGTCACCGCCCTGCACCCCACCCCCGCGGTCGGCGGCGTCCCCCGCGACGAGGCCCTGGCCTGGCTCGCCGCACACGAAGGCCTCGACCGCGGCGCCTACGCCGGCCCGGTCGGCTGGGTCGACTCCGCCGGCGACGGCGTCTTCCACGTGGCCCTGCGCTCGGCCTTGCTCTTCGGCGACCGCGCCCTGGCCTACGCCGGCGCCGGCCTCGTCAGCGGCTCCTCCCCCGCCGACGAGTGGGCCGAGACCGAGCACAAGCTGCGCGCCATCCGCTCGGCCCTCTGCGTCCGCCGCGCGACGGCCCCACGGTGAGCGGCCCGACCACCAGCGCGCCCACGATGAGCGCCGGGACCGCCGCCCGCCTCGCCGCCGAGGCCCTGCTGCGCGCCCTGGTCGGCGCTGGCGTCCGCGACGCCGTCATCTCGCCCGGCTCGCGCAACGCCCCGCTCGTCTTGGCGCTGGACCGCCTCCACCGCGAGGGCGAACCGATTCGCCTGCACACCATCCTCGACGAGCGCGCCGCGGCCTTCTTCGCCCTGGGCCTCGCCCGCGTCAGCGGCCAGCCGACGCTCTTCTGCTGCACCTCGGGCAGCGCCGGCGCCCACGCCCTGCCCGCCGTCATCGAGGCCGACCGCGCCGGCCTGCCGCTGCTCGCGCTCACCGCCGACCGCCCGCCCGAGCTCCACGGCGTCGGCGCGCCCCAGACCATCGCCCAGGTCGGGATGCTGGCGCCCTACGTCCGGCTGACCGTGGACCCTGGCGCCCCCGACCCCGCCGTTTCCCTCGACTACATCTCGACCATCGCCGCCCGCGCCGTCTTCGCCGCCCTCGGCCCCGACCCCGGCCCGGTGCACCTGAACCTGCCCTACCGCGAGCCGCTCGAGCTCGCCGATCCGCCAGCCCCCACCGGTGGTTTTCGCCCCGCCCCCCGCGTGGTGCGCGGCCCGACCCGCCTCCCACAGCCCGAGATCCACGCCCTCGCCGAGCGCCTCATCGCCCGCCCCCGCGGCGTGCTGGTCAGCGGCCCCGGCGACTCCGGGGTGGCCGGCCCAGGCCTCTCCCAGGCAGCAGCCGATCTCGGGCGGGCGCTCTCCTCACTGGCCCAGACCCTGAGCTGGCCGATCCTCGCCGACGGCGCCTCGCCGCTGCGCGGTCACCGCTCGGCGGACGCCGGCGTGGTGGTCAGCGGCGACGCCCTGGCCCGCACGCGCTCGGGCGCCGCGGTCACCCCCGACATCGTCGTGCGCTTCGGCCAGGTCCCGACCTCGCGCGCGCTGACCGAGTGGCTGGCCAGCCCGCACCTGGCGGAGACGTGGCTGGTCGACCCCCACGGCCGCTTCTCCGACCCCGACCACGCCGCGACCATGCTGCTGGTGGCCGACCCGGTGCAGCTAGCCTCCGATTTAGCTGACGCCATCAGGGGAATCGGGCCGCGGCCGGAGCCCCGCTGGCTGGCCCGTTGGCAGCAGTCCGACGCCAAGGCGCAGCGCGCGCTGGCCGCGTGCATCGAGCCCTGCGTCGAGCCCTGGTCGGGCGCCATCGCCCGTACGGTGGCCCAGGCGCTGCCCGCGGGCGCGCTGCTGCACCTGGCGTCCAGCCTGCCGATTCGCGCCTACGACGCCTTCGCTCCCGCACCTCGCGCGGGGGTCACCGTCGCCGCAAACCGTGGCGCCAACGGCATCGACGGGACCTTGGCGACGGCTCTCGGCGAGGCCCACCGGTGGGCGTCCGGCCCCGTCGCGGCGGTGGTCGGGGACCTCGCCTTCCTGCACGACGTCGGCGCGCTGCTTAGCTGCCCGCCGCCCGAGATCCCGCTGGTCATCGTGGTGGTCGACAACGCTGGGGGCGGCATCTTCGACCACCTGCCCATCGCCCGGCACCCGACCGCCTTTGAGCCCCACTTCATCACGCGGCCCCGCGTCGACGCCGAGTCGGTCGCCCGCGGGCTGCCAGTCGCCTTCGAGTCGGCCGCGACCATCGCGGCGCTTGCCGAGACCCTGGGGCGAGGCCTGCGCACGCCCGGCATCTCCATTGTCCACGTCCCTATTGACCGCGCCTTCGACTTGGCCTGCCACAAGCAGGCGCGCGCCGCCGTCGAGAGCGCTCTGACCGACTCTCAACCCCATAAGGAGGTATCCCCGTGAGCGACCCCAATGCGATCCAGTGGACCCGCGTGCGCGAGTTCGAAGACATCGAGTATGACAAGGCCGAGGGCATCGCGCGCATCACCATCGCGCGCCCCGAAGTTCACAACGCGTTCCGCCCGCAGACGCTGTTCGACCTGAGCGCGGCCTTCGCCGACGCCAAGGAGGACCCGCAGGTCGGCGTCATCGTCCTGACCGGCAAGGGCGACCAGGCCTTCTGCTCGGGCGGCGACCAGCGCGTGCGCGGCGACGCGGGCTACGTGGGCGCTGACGGCGTGCCGCGGCTCAACGTGCTTGAGCTTCAGCGCTTCATCCGCACCTTGCCGAAGCCGGTCATCGCCCAGGTGAAGGGCTACGCCATCGGCGGCGGCCACGTGCTGCACGTCGTGTGCGACCTGACCATCGCGGCCGACAACGCCATCTTCGGCCAGACCGGGCCCAAGGTCGGCAGCTTCGACGGCGGCTTCGGCTCGTCGTACCTGGCGCGCATGGTCGGCCAGAAGAAGGCGCGGGAGATCTGGTTTCTCTGCCGGCAGTACTCGGCGGCCGAGGCCCTGGAGATGGGCATGGTCAACACCGTCGTGCCCCTGGCCGAGGTCGAGGCCGAGACCGTGCGCTGGTGCCGAGAGATCTTGGCCCACTCGCCGACCGCACTTCGCTGCATCAAGGCCTCGATGAACGCCGACGTCGACGGCCAGACCGGCATCCAGGAGCTCGCCGGCAACGCCACGCTGCTCTTCTACATGACCGAGGAGGCGCGCGAGGGCCGCAACGCCTTCATCGAGAAGCGCAAGCCCGACTTCAGCCGCTTCCCGCGGCTGCCCTAGCCGTGGCGTCCACCCCCGCGCATCAGGCCGTCGCGGCCTCGGAGGCCCTCGGGCGTCCGGGGCCCGTCGGCGTGTGGCTGCTGGCCATCCGGCCGCGCACCCTGAGCGCGGGGGCGGTGCCGGTGGCCGTGGGCAGCGCGGTGGCGGCGGCCGAGGGTGGCTTCTCCGCCGGGCCGGCGCTCGCCGCGCTGGTCGGCGCCCTGGCGCTGCAGGTGGGCTGTAATCTCGCCAATGACGTGTCGGACTTCCGAAAGGGCGCCGACACCGACCAGCGCCTCGGCCCAGCCCGCGCGACCCAGCGCGGCTGGCTGACCCAGGGGCAGGTCGTGCGCGGCGCGGCCGTCGCCTTCGGCCTCGCGACCCTGGCCGGCCTCTACCTGACCGCGGTCGCCGGGCTGGCCATCGTGCTGATCGGCCTCGCCTCCATCGCCGCCGCCATCCTCTACACCGGCGGTCCCAAACCCCTGGGCTACATGGGTCTGGGCGATCTCCTCGTCTTCATCTTCTTCGGCCCGGTCGCGGTGGTCGGGACTGTGTTTGTGCAGTGCGGCAACGTCACGCCGCTGTCATGGATCGCGTCACTACCCGTTGGCTTGATGGCTGTGGCTATTCTGGTCGTGAACAACCTTCGCGATCGCAAAACCGACGCCGTCGCCGGCAAGCGCACCCTCGCCGTCCGCTTCGGCGCCCGCTTCGCCCGCGCGGAGTACGCCGCCGTGGTCGCCCTCTCGTTCGCGGTCGTGGCCTTGGCCGTCCCGCTGCTTCCGGCCCCGACGGGGATGCTCTTGCCCCTGGTCGCCCTACCCGAGGCCGTCCGCCGCGTCCGCTCGGTCTCGCGCACCGACGGCGCCGCGCTGAACCCCGAGCTTGGCCTCACCGCCCGCCTGGGTGTCGCCTTCGGGGCCTTGCTGAGCGTGGGGTTGCTGCTGTGAGCATCGCCTCCGCCGATATCCGGGCCGACGTGGCCTACCTGCCCGAGGCGGCGACCGCCCGCGGGAAGGCGCGCGCGCGGCGCGAGGGCCTCATCCTGCGTCTGCGCGACGACGCGGGCCGCTCGGGGCTTGGCTCCGCCGCGCCGCTGGCCGGCTTCTCGCGCGAGAGCCTCGAGACCTGCCGCGGCGAGCTTGACGAGCTGCTGCCCGTCCTGGTCGGCCTCTCCGTCGACGACGCTGAGGGCCTGCTCTCGGGCTTCGACGACTGGCAGCTTTCGCCCTCCGCCCGCCACGCGCTGGAGCAGGCGGTCCTCGATCTAGCCAGTCAACGCCTGGGTTTTCCGGTGCCCGTGCTGCTGGGCGCGCCTGGCCCCTCGACGGTCCCGACCCACCGCCTCATCCGCGACGCCGAGGACGCGCTGGCAGCCGTGGCCGACGGCGCCAGCACCCTGAAGATCAAGGTAGGGCGCGACGCGCTGCCCGACGACGACCGCCGCATCGAGGCCATCCGCCGCGCCGTCGGCCCCAAGGTGGCCCTGCGCCTCGACGCCAACCGCGCGTGGTCTGAGTCCGCGGCCGTCCGCGCCCTCTCGCTGCTCTCCCGCCACGGCATCGCCCTGTGCGAAGAGCCCGTCTCCGGCAGCGATATCGGCGTCCTAGACCGCGTCCGGAAGGCCAGCGGCGTGGCCGTCGCCGCCGACGAGAGCTGCCGCGACCTGAGCGCGCTCGAAGCCTTGATCCGCGCCCGCGCGGTCGACGCCGTGGTCCTCAAGCCCATGCTGATCGGTGGCCCGCGCCGCACCCTCGCCATGGCGCGCCGGGCGGTCCGCGCCGGCCTCCAGGTCATCGTCACCACCAGCTTCGAGTCCGCCGTCGGCTGGCAGGCCGCCCGCTGGATCGCCGAGTGCCTGCCCGCCAAGAAGGCCGTCGCCTCCGGCCTCGACGCCGCGTCGGCCATCTCCGGCCCCGCCTCCGTCGACGTCGCCATGGCCTTCCCAAACCCCATCCGCGGCGGCGCCATCGCCCGCCCCGACCACCCGGCCTACGCGCTGGACTCGGGCTTCGACCGCAGCTACGCGGCCTTCTGCGACGACGTCGCCCGCACGGCACTCTCGCTGGCGGCCCGCGGCCTCGGCCCCGGCAGCGTGGTGGCCGTCGTCTCCGAAGCCGACGCCACCTTCATCCGCCTCCTGCACGCCATCGGCTGGCTTGGCGCGACCGTCGCGCCGCTGGCCGACGGACCCGAGCTAGCCCGAGATCTGCAGGTCATCGCGCCCGACGCCGTCCTCGCCGCCGAGCCCGCTCTGCTGCCCCGCGGCGACTGGCAAGCCCTGCCGCTGGACATCCCGCTCGCCGCAGACCGCCTCCCCGAGCGCGCCTGGCCCCTGCTCGAGTCGCGGGTGCGCCTGCTGACCTCGGGCACCACCGCCAACCCGCGCCCCATCACCCTGAACACGGCGCAGTTGGCGCTGTCGACCTTCGGCTCGGTGACGCGCCTGGGCCTGGACGTCGGCGACCGCTGGCTCTGCTGCTTGCCCATCCACCACATCGGCGGCCTGTCCGTGCTGCTGCGCTCAGCGTTTCAGAGCACCACCGCCGTGCTGCACCGCGAGTTCGACGTCCGCGCGGTCAACGCCGGCATCGACTCGGGCGACATCACCGTCGTGTCGCTGGTGCCGACCATGGTCGAGCGCCTGCTGGATGCCCGCGAGGACCGGCCCTTCCCGCGCTCGCTACGCGCGATCCTCATCGGCGGCTCGGCACTGCCCGACGCCCTGCGCCGGCGCCTGACCGCCATCTCAGCCCCGGCCGCCATAAGCTGGGGCATGAGCGAGGCGGCGTCGCAGGTCGCGACCTCCTACCCCGGCGATCTCTCCCCGGGCGCGCCGCCGCTGCCCTTCGCGCGCGTCACCGCCGACGCCTCGGGCGCCCTGGTCATCACCGGCCCCATCGTCATGGGCACCCTGGTCACCGGCGACCGCGGCCACATCGACGCCCGCGGCCGCGTCACGGTCGAGGGCCGCCACGACGACCTCATCATCTCGGGCGGCGAGAACATCGCGCCCAGCGAGATCGCCGCCGCCCTGCGCGCCTATCCGGCCATCGAGGCGGCGATGGTGGTCGGCGTCCCGGACGCGCGCTGGGGCACGCGCCCGGTGGCCGCGGTCGTCCTGCAGGCGGGCGCGAAGAAGCCCACGGCGGCGCGGCTGCGGACCTTCCTCGGCGAGCGCCTCGCCCCCTTCAAAATCCCAGACGCCATCGCGCTGGTTGACGCCTTGCCGCGCACCGCACTCGGCAAGCTCTCAGCGGCTGGCGTCCGCCGCATCTTCGAGGAGGCCGAGGCCAGCCAGGGCGTCGCGCAGGGCGTCGGGGACCGACATCCCGGCAAAGCCCTCAAGGCGCACAAACGCGTGAATCAGCCTGACGGTGGCGCGCAGATCATCGTCCTCCGCGCCCCGAACCTCGTAGGCAAAGGTGATGGAGCGGTTGCCAAGGCGGGCGACGCGAAGGGTCACGCGAAGGCGCTCTCCCAGACGCATCGGACGCGAGTAGTCCGCCTCGGCGTGGACCAGGGGGAGCCCGTAGCCGCCGTGCTCGAAGATGGCGAGCAGGGGCTGCCCGCTGGCGGCGAGGGTCTCCTCGAAGCAGGCGTGGCAGTACTCGAAGACGCGGCCGAAGAAGGCGATGCCGGCGCGATCGACCTCGTTGAACCGGACGGTGACGACGTGCTCGTAGGGCATGGACGCGACTCCTACAACCGCAAGCGCCCCGGGGCGCGCGACAAACCTTGATCGTGGGGCGCCGACCAGCGGCGGAGGTGAGACCGTGACAGAGATCATGGGAGCGCGAGTTGTCAATCTCGATGTCCCCGGCGACGTGGACGACGACGTGTTGACGCCGCTGGCGGCGGTGAGCGCGCGGGCGGGCTTGGACCCGCTGGCGGCGCGGCTGCTGGAGATTCGGCGGTGGCTCGCCAGCGATCTGGAGGGGCTGGAGGCGGCACTTCAGGGGGCGGCGACCGACGAGGGCGATCTGGCGCAGCGGGCGGCGGCGCACTTGCTGCTTCGGCCGGGTAAGCGAATTCGGCCGGTCTGCGTGTTCTTGGCGGCGCGGGCGGCCGGGGGGGCGGCGGCGCCTGAGGTGCTGCGCGAGCTGGCCGTCGCCTGCGAGCTTGTGCACGCGGCGACGCTGCTGCACGACGACGTCATCGACCAGGGCCAGGAGCGGCGCGGGGCTCAGACGGCGCGTGTGCTGTTTGGCAATCCGGCCAGCGTGCTGGGCGGCGACCACCTGCTCGTCGACGCCCTGCGGCGCGTGCGGGAGTGCGGTCAGGACCGGCTGCTGGGGCGGCTCTTCGACGTCATCGGCGAGATGATCGCGGCCGAGGCCGTCCAGCTCGAGCGGCGCGGGCGCTTTGCCCCCGACCGCGCGGTGTACGACCGGGTGGTGCACGGGAAGACCGCGGTGCTCTTCGGGTGGGCGATGGAGGCCGGGGCCGAGGTCGGCGGCGCGTCGCCGGCGATGGGTCAGGCGCTGGCCCGGGCGGGGACGGCCCTCGGGCTGGCTTTCCAGCTAGTGGACGACGCGCTGGACCTCGAAGGGGACGCGGCGGTGACTGGCAAAGACACGCTGCTGGACCTGCGGGAGGGCAAGCTCACCTGGCCGCTGATCGTGGCGTGTGAGCAGGACCCCGGGCTGGTCGAGGTGCTGCGCACGGTCGCGTTGGCGCCGGAGAGCCTGGACGACACCGTGCGGGCGACCGAGCTTCGCCGGCGCATTCTGGCGACGGGCTGCGTGGTCAGGACGCGGGCGCGCGCCCGGGCGCTGGCGCGGGAGGCCGAGGAGGCCCTGGACCTGCTGCCGGAGTCCGAGGCGCGCGAGGCCCTGCGCGCCGTGGTCGAGACCGCCGTCCTGCGGGCGCTCTGATGGGCGAGCTCGCCACCACCTCGACCGATGTCCGCCTCGGCGGCGGCGCGATGTTCGACCGCATCGCGCGCCGCTACGACCTGATGAATCGCCTGCTCAGCTTCGGCCTCGACAAGCGCTGGCGGCGGCACCTGCTGGACGCCCTGGGCGACGTGCGGGCGGGGGACTCCGTGCTGGACGTCGCCACGGGCACCGCGGACGTGGCCCTGGCCATCGCCAAGCGGCACCCGCAGTCGACCGTGGTCGGCCTGGACCCCTCGGAGGGCATGCTGGCCGTGGGTCGCGAGAAGATCGCGCGCGGCGGGCTGTCCGAGCGGGTTCGCTTGGTCGCAGGCACCGGCGAGGCGCTGCCCTTTTCCGACGACGAGTTCGCCGCGACCACCATCGCGTTTGGCATCCGCAACGTGCCCGACCGCCCGGCCGCACTTCGCGAGTTCGCTCGCGTCACGCGCCCAGGCGGTCACGTCGTCATCCTCGAGCTGACCGAGCCGCGGGAGGGCCTGCTGGCGCCGCTGGCCCGCTTTCACGTCCACCGCGTCGTGCCCCTGCTCGGCAGCCTGCTCTCGGGCGCGCGGGAGTACCGCTACCTGCAAGAGAGCATCGCCGCGTTTCCGCCGCCCCAGGACTTCGTCGCGCTCATGGACGACGCGGGGCTGGAGCGGGTCGAGCTGCGCCGCGAGACCTTGGGCACGGCCCACCTCTACGTGGGGCGCGTGCCCAAGGTACCCGTCAAATAGCTAGGCGGTAGCTGCGTAAATCCCACGCGCGGCGGCTAGACCGTCGCCCGCGCAGCCGGTGCCCAGGGCGTTCAGCGACTCGGTCAGCGCCTCCAGGCAGCCCTCGACGTGCTGACGGCTCGACGACGCGCCCATCAGGCCGATGCGCCAGGCCTTGCCCTTGAAGTCGCCGAGTCCGCCGCCGATCTCGGTCCCATGCTCGCTCAGCAGCCGCCGCCGCACCGCGGCCTCGTCGACGCCGTCGCCCACCCGCACCAGGGTCAGGGGCGGCAGGCGGATGGCCTCGGCCACCGGCAGGGAGAGGCCCATGGCGGCCAGCCCCGCTCCGAGCGCGCTGGCGTGCAGGCGGTGGCGGGCGAAACGCGCGGGCAAGCCCTCGACCAGCGCCAGGCGCAGCGCCTCGTGCAGCCCGTAGAGCATATTGATCGGCGCCGTATGGTGATAAGCCCGCTCGCCGCCCCAGTAGCGGGTGAGCTGACCGATATCCATGTACCAGCTGCGGACGGGCGATTTGCGGGCGTGGATGAACTCGACGGCGCGGTCGCTGAAGCTGACGGGCGCGAGTCCGGGCGGGCAGGACAGGCATTTTTGGGTGCCGGAGTAGGCCGCGTCGACGCCGAACTTGTCCAGGTCGATGGCGACGCCGCCGAGCGAGGTGACCGTGTCGGCGAGCAGGAAGGCGCCCATGGCGTCGGCGACCTCGCGGAAGCCGGTGAGATCCTGCAGGACGCCGGTCGAGGTCTCGGCGTGGACGAGGCAGATCACGCGGAACTTGCGGCCGGCCGCGGCGCGGACGAAGTCGTCGGGGGTGAAGGCTTGGCCCCAGGGGGCCTCGACGCGGGTGACCTCGCCGCCGGCGCGTGACGCGACCTCGCAGAGGCGGCCGCCGAAGACGCCGTTGACGCCGACCAGGACAGCGTCGCCCGGCTCGACCAGGTTCATCACGCAGGTCTCCATGCCGGCGGAACCGGTCCCGGAGATAGGCAGCGTCGTGCGATTCGACGTGCCGAACGCCACACGCAGCATCTCGGCGATCTCGTCCATGATGGCGAGAAAGCGCGGGTCGAGGTGGCCCAGGGTGGGCTTGCCGAGCGCCGCGAGGATGCTGGGCGGCGTCTCGGAGGGGCCAGGCCCGAGCAGGGTGATTCGGGGGGGGTCGACGGGGTTGGGGATCTTGGGGTGGCTCATCGGTGGCGCTCCTCTGTTCGGAGGGTGTTGTGCTATTCGGACCGAGGGTGGCGCCAGCGACGTTTTTTCAGGGACTTACGTGCGGAGGGCGCTTGCCGAGCGCAAGAAACCGACGCGCGCAAGTCCCTGAAAAAACATGAGCCAGCCAGGCGACGGGAGAGTATCGCGACACCCTCTGAGGACGCGCGCATCCTGGCGCGGGGAGGCCGCGGCGACAAGGCGAGAGTGGCCGGTGGGCGCGATGGGGCCGTGGCCAAGCGGCTCAGCGCGGTCAGGGGAAGTCGACGCCGGGGAGGTGGTCGAAGCCGGGGCGGGCGAAGAGATAGCCTTGGAAGAGGCTGATGCCGGCGCGCTCGCACCAGCGCAGCTCGTCGATGGTCTCGATGCCCTCGGCGATCACGTCGATGCCTAGCTCGACGCAGGCGTACATGACGGCGCGCACGATGGCTTGGCGCGGGGCGTGGCGCTCGATGCTGCGGATGAGGTTCATGTCGAGCTTCACGATGTCGGGCTGGAACTCGACCAGCAGGTTGAGGCCTGAGTAGCCGGCGCCGAAGTCGTCGATGGCGATCTGGACGCCGCTGCGCCGGAACGCCTCGATGGTGCGGGCGAACTGGCCGCGGTCGTGGATCATCTCGGTCTCGGTGACCTCGAGGATGAGGCGCTCCGGCGCGATGCCGGACTGGGCCGCGATGGCCAGGGTGCCGTCGACGGCGTCGATGGGGCGCTGGAGGCTGCGGGGCAGGCAGTTCAGGTTGATGTAGCAGCTCACGCCGTGGCGCGCGGCGGCGGCGACGGCGGAGTTGCGCGATTCCTCATCGAAGGCGGCGAGGTCTGCGTCTGCGACGCGCTCGAGCACCGACCACGCGGGCTGGCCCTCGGGGCCGCGGATCAGCGCCTCATAGGAGTAGATGCTGCGGGACACCGTGTTGACGATGGGCTGAAACGCGTAGGCAAACGCCGGCGCGTTGGCGGCCCGGGCGCCGAGGAAGTCGTCGCCGATGGCGATGTCGGTCTGGGCCTCAAACATGGTGGTACACGGCGTGCACAGTCACGACGCCCGCTCGATGCGGGCCGGCGCAGATGTGTTGGGCGAGCGTAGACACACACAGTCCTTGCAGAAACGAGCCGCGAGAGGCGCCCTGCCCGAGGATCATCGGCAGGGTCTGATCGGTTCTTTAGGACAATGATCGCGATTCGAGGCCGTCATTGTCTGTCAAATCGATCGGTTAGCGGCGGCGGGGCCCGGCGGAGAGCGCGGCTCGGCGCGCGCGGAGGCGGGCGGTGCCGAAACCTCGAAGACACCGCGCGCCGCGCCCTTACCCCAAAACCGCGAGGGGTCGTGCCACAGCGCAGAACCCGACGGCGCCGGGCCGCCCGCGAGCGACGTCGGGGGCGGCCGCGACCAGCACGGCAGTCGGAGTCGCACCCAGGCCCACGGCGCACCGCGCCGCGAGCGTGCGCCACAAGAGGGCCCCGCAGGGCCAGTCCGAAGTCCTGACGCGCCTCCTCGCGTCCGGAAGGGGGTCAGAACTAGTGGCGCAACGGGGTCAATTGCAGCGGCGCCTTGCAAGGCCCTCGCAGAGCACCACTGCACCCCACCGCGCCGGGATCGAAACCCACGTCGCAACTCGCCGGATGAACCCCAGAATTGCTCAGAAAGAAAGTGAGAACTGAGGGTATCCGACCCCTCCCCGGGGACGCCGCTCGCGCGTCAGAAGTTTCGCTGCGGATCGAACTCGCCGAAGCCCTCGGGCTGGAACTCGGTCTCCTTCAGGGTCCGCGCCACCCGTGGATCGACCGTCATGTCGACGACGCCCTTGAAGATGTCGCTGAACGCGATGTCCAGTGCCTGATCGAACGGGGCCGTGGCGTCGATGAGGTTCCGCCACGGCCGGGCAAAGTGGCCGATGCGCATCTCGACCTCGGCCTGGGCCTCCTCACGATGGGCGGCGAGGTGTCGCTCGTGCCGCTTCTGGGCGGAGTCGACACCGCCCTGCTTCATCTTCCCGCGCAACGCGAGGAGCGTGCCCTTCGCCCCGCTGCTCGTGCGGACGGAGCGGTCGTAGACCTCGTCCTGGGACGCCTTCTTCTTCCCGTAGTCCCGCGCGGTCGAGACGAGCTTGTCGCTGCCCTGGAGCGGCTGGAGCGTCGCGACGACGTTGGCGAGGCCCTGGAGCTGCTGCACGATGTTCATGTACGGCGTGCCCGTGAACGCCTGCTCGTAGTGCCGCAGCGCCGATCTCAGGAACTCGCCGAGCTTTGGGAACGTCATCGCGGTGACGTCCGACGATATGCACATCCGGATGGTGAACATCGCCTTGACGCCGTTCCCGAGCGCGAAGAGGCGGGCCGGGCTCGCCCGGATCATCTCGATGGGCGTCTGCGGCTGTGGGGGCGCGTCCTGGTTCTGCGCTTCCTGGTTCTGCGCTTCCTGTTTCGGAGCCTCCTGGGTGCCGATCGGCTCCGGCTTCAGGAGGCCATCGAGGCTGTCGCTCTTCGGGGCGAGCAGCGCCGAGCCCTCCTCGAAGGTGGCGCCGCGGAGCGACTGAGAGCGCGATCGCTCCGGCTGCATCTCCGTCGGCGTGGTGGTGTTGACGCTCGTATCGCTTCGTCGCAGGGGGTTGAAGGTCACGGGCTTCCTCGGCGCTCGGGCTGACGCGGTCGCCCACGGTGGGCGCTGGCGGGCGCGCGCGTAGCTCGGCATCCCCGGCGCGCAAGCCGAGCTTGGCACCGGCCGAAGCGGCGATCAACTGGCATGCGCGCGCACCCACGCGCGAGGATGGGTAGAATCGGGGTCATAGAATGGGGGTCAAGACCACTCAGTTCTCATTTTTTCGCGTAGATTTTGCGGGGTCAAACGCGTGACGTCGTGGGCGCGCGGCCGCGCGTCGGGTCGGGCCCGATGGTTGGACGCGTGACTGGGCCGCCACCTGACGTGGTCGCGCGGCGAGGGCCCGCGCCGACGCTCAGTCCGGGTCTAGCGCGTCGATTACGCCGTCGCCGTCGGTGTCTTTCGGGTTGTAGACCACCGGGCCGACCTCGATGCCGTCGGGGATGCCGTCGCCGTCGGTGTCGGCCTTCGTCGGGTCGGTGCCGACGAGCCACTCGTCGATGTTGGACAGCCCGTCCTCGTCATAGTCGGCGTCGGGGCCGTCTTTCGGGGCGGGGTCGCGGTGGTCGGGGAGGCCGTCTCTGTCGATGTCGCCCCCGCCCTCGGTCGCGTCGGGGATGCCGTCGCCGTCGCTGTCGAGGTCGCAGCGGTCGAACAGCCCGTCGCCGTCGCTGTCTTTGACGCCGTCGACCCCGTCCGGGATGCCGTCGCCGTCGCTGTCTGGGTCCAGCCAGTCGGGCAGGCCGTCCTTGTCCATGTCGCCGTCACCGCAGGGCGCGGCGCGCTCAACCGCGGTCGGCACGTCGTCGCCGTCGTCGTCCTTGTCCAGCACATCGGGGATGCCGTCCCCGTCGGTGTCCCGCGGCTTGGCGATGTCCGGGCCGATCTCCTCGGCGTCGCCCACGCCGTCGCCGTCGCTGTCGGCGTTGTAGGGTTTGAAGCCCGCCTGCACCTCGTACGCGTTGGGCAGCCCATCGCCGTCCGGGTCCGCGTCGGGGCCGTCGTCCGGGTCGGGGTCGCGCGCGTCGGGCACTCCGTCCGCGTCGCCGTCGGGCGCCTCCGGGCTGCCATCCGGCACGCCCACCGCCGCATCCAGCGCGTCCGAGATCCCGTCGCCGTCACTGTCCGCCGCCAACGGGTTCGTCCCCCGCTCAAGCTCGCGCCAGGTCGGGATGCCGTCCCCATCCGGGTCCGCCTCGGGCCCGTCCGTCGCGTCGAAGTCCAAGTAATCGGGGATCCCATCCTGGTCCGCGTCGGCAAGCCCCTCGTCCACATCCAGCAGCCCGTCGCCGTCCGAGTCGCGGTCCAGCCGGTTGCGGATGCCGTCGTGGTCCACGTCGATCCCGAAGCGCCACCCGTCGCTGACCTCGCCGGGCTTCCGGTCAAACGCCGCGTCCTCTCGCCGCGAGTCGACGCCGTCCCCGTCATCGTCAGGGTCCCGCCAGTCGCCCACCCCGTCGCGGTCGACGTCGATGGCCCCCTCGCGCGAATCCACCATGCCGTCGCCGTCGCTGTCGGTGTCCACCGCGTCCGGCAGCCCGTCGCCGTCGGTGTCCACGGGCGGTGACATGCCGCCCGACTCCAGCAGATCGTCCAAGGTGTCGAAATCCGAGTCCGCCCTCAGCGGGCTGCTCTCGCCCGGCCCCAGAACCCCGTCCCCGTCGAGGTCTTCACCGGCCACGCACACGCCGACCACCGCGACCGGCCCGTCGCAAAGCCCGTCGCCGTCGGTGTCCGCGAGGGTGGGGTCGGTCCCCAGAGCGATCTCGAGCGTCAAGGTCAGCCCGTCACGGTCCGGGTCGGCCAGCGGCCCGATGGTGCTCACGGTCTTCACCGGCAACAGCGTCCGGGCCTGACTGATCTCGGGCTGGGCTGCGGGTTTCGGGCCGCCGGCGCTGATGTCGACGAAGCAGCCCGCGGCGAGCAGGCTCAGCAGCCCAAGCGTCCCGAGCCCGGCCCAAGCAAGCCAGCCCGAGATCTTGGCGCGGCCACGACTCACTCGGCACCCGCTTCGCAGCGCGCAAGCGCCGTCTCGACCTGCGCCGCGCTCAGGTCCCCAGCCGCCACGAAGGCCGCCTTGGCCTCGTCACACCGGCCCAGCTTCACCAATTGCTCGCCGCGCACCCGCGCCACCTCCGCGCGGCGACCTGCCAGCCCGCCCTGCGCGAGCAGCCGCGTCGCCAGCCGCTCGGCCTCCGCCGCCCGGCCGCCACGCGCCAGCGCCTCGAGCCGCGAGAGCTGCGCCTCGCCCACAAGCTCGCCCTCCGGATAACCAGCTACGTACTGGTGAAACGAGGCCGCGGCCTTCCCGAACTCCCCGGCACGCAGCGCCGCGCGACCGGCCTCGTAGAGCGCAAGCTGCGCGGCCAAAGTCGAGGTCTCCGCAGGAGGGATCTCGGGCTGGCCTTCCTCGATCGCCCCGACGGCAGCGGGAGAATCGGAGGGTGGTGCCTTCGGTGCGGGGGCCTCGGCGGCGACCGGCGCGGCGGCGGAGGGCGCGACCGGGGGGCGGCTCGCAGGAGCGGCCGCGTTCGGCGCGGGGGTCGGGTTGCTGGCCGAGGCAGGCTCGGGCGGGCTCGGCGCCAGCGCGGGCGCTTCGGCGACGACCGGCGCGTCGACGGCAGGCGCCTCGACCGGCGCGGGCGCTACAGCCGGGGTCGCCGCGACCGCCGGCCCGCCCGCAAGTTCAGGGGCCGCCGCAGGCTCGGGCACAGACACCGACTCCACCACAGCCGCCGGCTCCGGCGCCGCCTCGGCACCGCCGCCGCCAAGCACGCCCCAGCCCATGAACCCAGCCGCCGCCACGACCGCGACGCCCACGCCCAGGGCGATCTTGCCGCCGAAGAGCCCGCCCGACTGCAGCGCGCTGCCGCCCTCCACCGGGCCACCCGGAGCAGGCGCGGCAGCCACCGCCGCCTCCACGCGCGCCTTCAGCGCGCCCAGGTCCCACTCGGGCATCGCCTGCGCCTCGTCTTCGAAGCGCAGACCCGCCGCGAGCAGGAACTCGCGGTCGTCCTTCAGCCGTTTCGGGCCGCTCATCGCTCTCTCCTCGTCCACAGCGCGCGAAATCGCTTGCGCGCCAGGTGCAGCCGGCTCCAGACCGTGTTCTCGGGGACGCCAAGCAGCTCGGCGATGACGCGCCCTTCCAGGCATTCCAGCTCGTACAGCACAAAGGCCTCGCGCTGCTCGAGGGACAGCTCGGCGACGCAGGCCCGGATCATCTCGGCGTGTTCGCGGCGTTGGGCCTGGTCCAGGGGGCCTGGCGTGGTCTCGGGAACTTCCCGAGCCGCCGCCTGGACCAGAGCCCGTCGCCTCACGAACGAGCGGTGGTGATGCCTCACGAGGTTCACCGCCACCCTGTAGAGCCACGCCCGAGGTTCGGGGTGACTCGACAGCTCATGCCGCCGCCGGTGCGCGACCAGGAAGACCTCTTGGACGAGGTCCTCGACCTGGTCGCCGCCGCCTGTGAGCCGCGTGACTACTCGCAGTAGGAAGGGCGCGTGCTCGTCGAAGAGCGCGCCCACGTCCACTGCGGTGTCCACGGTCTCACAAGCGGGCACCGAGACGGCCTCCGGCATCAGACCTCCGTGTGGCGACGACGGCGCGAGACCGCTGCGAAGCCCAGGGCGACCACGACCATCCAGGCCGGGAGCGCCCCGTCCGCCGCGCCGCAGCCGCTGCCGCCGCTGACGCCGACGGTCGCGCTGGCGGGCGGCGTGGTGCCGGCCTTGGGCGGCAGTCCGAAGGTGCCGGTGTTCGGGATGGGGTCGATGTTGCGACCGCGCGCCGGCGGGCGGCCCTCAGCACCCCGGCTGGCACCGCGCCCGTCGAGGACTCGGTCCATCGCGGCGACATCACCGGGGGCGATGGTCTGGGGCGGGCCGCTCTCGGTCAGCACCTGAATCTCCACGGCGGGCGGCAGGCCGGTCGGCTGGCTGGGCACCGACTGGCACGACTCGAAGGGGCCGTCGAAGGTCTGAATCGAGCCGTCCTCGAACTCGAGGGCCACCGAGGTCGCGACCCAGGGCTTCTCGACGTCGCAGCTCGCGCTCGCCTTGACCGTGTGGACGTTGGAGACGTCCGGCAGGTCGGGGTTGAACGAGAAGATCGGGTCCTTGGTCATCTCCTCGGGCGAGATCGTCGTGAAGAGGCGCGTCATGTAAGGGAACTTCGCGAAGAGCGACTGGGCGTGCTTGAGCGGCGCGACCACGGTGGTCTCGAGCTCGGCGGTGAAGCCCTCGGCGTCGAAGACCCAGCCCTCGGGCATGTGCGGGGTGCAGTTGGCGATGTTCCAGGTGGCGTAGAAGCTCGACTCGCCGCGGCAGTTCTCGGGCAGCAGGCTGTCGTCGGGCTTGGGGATGTACTCGCGGATGAGGTTCTGGATCTGGGCGTTTCGCGGGAAGCCCTGGTTGAGCATCTCGTTGAGGAAGTCCGCGGGCGCGGCCTTGCTGGCGAGCTTCTCGAGGTTGTACTGACCCTCGCGGTAGAGCGTGTCCTGCATCACGCCGGTGGAGCCGGCGAACTCGGTGACGAAGCCGTGGCCGTTGGCGCTGTTGGCGGCGCCGGTGACGAGGTCCATGTAGGACTTCTGGCACTGCTCGACTTGGCTGCCGAAGCCGCCGCCGAAGCCGCAGCCCCAGGCGGAGTCGCTGCCGCAGTTGAGCCAGTCGAAGGCCTTGGCGTTGAGCACGACGTGGAAGAAGTTCAGCGGCACCGCGCGGCTCTTGGCCAGCACCCACGAGAAGATCGGCATGTTGGCGGCGGCGGCGATGGAGGTCAGGCGCAGCGGGATGCAGGCGCCGATCTCGCCGTCCCAGGAGAGCACGACAGGCTGGATGTCCCCGGCGTCCTTGTCCTTGAGCAGCTTGATGGCCAAAAAGACCATGCCTTTGCTGGCGTAATGCTCGATGAGAGCCTGGGCCTCGAGGGGCTGGTCGTAGCCGTGGTCGTTGAGCCACTTGAAGAGCGCGGGCCCGTTGCCGGACTCGACGACCTTGTAGTCGTAGGGGCCGATGGCGCCCTCGGCCAGGATCGAGACCCCGCCGCCGCCGGCGCCCGCCTCGGGCACGCCATCGGCGTCGGCCAGCCAACAATCGCAGTTGCTCTGGTAGTTGCAGCCCTCTTTGTTGTTCCACGCGACGCGGAACTGCGGGTCGGTCTGGTTGCGCAGCGCGGTGAAGAGCAGGTCGGTGCCGACGCCGATCTCGGGCAGACCCGGCACGGGCAGCACCCACGAGAAGTTCTCGGACGGGCCCGCGTACTGGATCTGGATGTGAGCCTCGACGTGCTCGCCCTCGACCGTGAAGAGGATGCGCTCGGCGACCTGGTCGACCGGGGCCTGTAGCGAGCAGAAGAAGCCGCCGCAAGCGCGCGCGGGCGTCGGCGCGGCCAGGATGGCGGCGGTCACTAGGGCGCTGGCAGCGAGCAGCGCGGGGAGGCGGGGGGTCATGGCGTGTGGCTCCTTCGTGGTGCGTGGGGGCCGCGTGGGTGACGTGAACGGCCCGATACCTGTCTATTCCCGGCTGGCGGCGATTCCTTCACAGTTTTTTTCGGCGCCACGCGAATCCCGCGGAGAGCCAGGCGCGGACGAGGGGTTCGGGGGTGGCGGAGGACGAGGCGTCGTCTCGGGCGCGCGCGCGGACGAGGCCGATGGCGAGGCCGGCGTCGACGCGGAAGCCGCCGGCGAGGAGCAGGGCGAGGCTGGGGCCCACGCGCAGGGTCGGCGCGACGCCGCGGCGGTTGTCGTCGAGGTCGCTGCCGCTGGCGACCAGCAGGCCGCCGCTGGCGAGGAGCGCGGGCACCAGCGTGAGGGTGCGGAGCGCGACCGGGCGGGCGACGCCGAGGTGGGCAGTGAGCGCGCTGAAGCGGACGCGGCCGGGGCCCAGCGGTTCGGGGCGGGCGACGGAGCCGGCGAGGCCGAGGGCGAGGGCGAACCCGCGCGGGGGGCCGAGCAGCCCGTCCAGGGCGAGGCGGCCGGCGTAGTGCGGGCGGTCGAGGCCCAGCTCGGCGCCCAGGCCGAGCGCGAGCCAGCGCCGCGGCGGGTCGGGCGGGTCGGTCTGGGTGGCGGCCGGCGCTCGGGCGCGCTCCCAGGCCTCGCGCGGCAGCTCCTCCAGCCGACGCGCCACGATGACAGCGATCAGCGCGGGCAGATCAGGGCAATCGGAGGGTGTGGTGGCGATGGTGCGCACAAGCAGGGGCTCGGGCGGCGTCCCGGCCTCAAGCCGCACGGTGAGCGCTGCACGCTGGGCGATCGGCGCGGCCATCTGGACGCTCAGGGCGAGCGGCGGCGCCCCGTCGCTGACCCACGCGGGGGGCAGCCGCAGCGCCACCTCGCGCGCCACCGCCTCGCGATCCAGGCAGGCGCCACCGTCCTCGACGTCGAGCACGGGCATCGCCTGACTGAGCGCCGCCAAGATCCAGAACATCGCGCCAGCTTGCATAGGGCGCGGAGTTTACAGCGCTCGGTGTTCCCTGTCTGGCGAAGCCGCCCGCCGCGGGGTGACCCGCCTCGCCGCAGCAGCGACCCGCGGTAATCGGCGGGCACGCGCCCGTATTGGTTCGGGTTTCCCGCGTATGCTAAACGCCTGATCGGGCACCTACTGACCCCGCCCCGGACACCTATCATGGCCGTCACCACCTGCCGCCGCCTCGCCCTCTCACTGGTCCTCGCCGGGCTCGCCCTGGCGTGCGAATCCCCAGGCAGCGGCAACGGGATCTTCGTCGGGCTGGACGTGGCGGACAGCGTTCACCTGGGCGACGGCTCCGAGATCTCGGGCGGTGATTCGACGGTCCCTGACGCCGCGGACGCCGCCGACACTGCCGACACCGAAGGCGACCTGCCCTGCGTTCCCAAGAACTGCGCCAGCGCCGGGGCCGAGTGCGGGGCTGTCGCCAACGGGTGCGGCGGCGTGCTGGCCTGCGGCGGCTGCGATGACGGCGAGACCTGCGGCGCGGGCGGCAAGCCCAACCAGTGCAGCAAGGGCGCGTGCGTTCCCCTGGTCTGCAAGACCGCTGGGGCCGAGTGCGGGCCGGTCTCGGACGGCTGCAGCTCGGTGCTCGAGTGCGGCGAGTGCCAACCGCCCGAGATCTGCGGCGGATCCGGAATCTCCAACGTCTGCGGCGGCGGCGTCTGCGTGCCCGTGGACTGCGCGACGGCCGGGGCGGCCTGCGGGACCATCGGCGACGGGTGCGGCAAGGCGCTGGAGTGCGGCGGCTGCGGCGCCGGGCTCAGCTGCGGCGGCGGCGGCGTGGCGAACCAGTGTGGCGCGGGGCCGTGCGTGCCCAAGACCTGCGCGGCCCTTGGGGCGGAGTGCGGCGAGATCTCCGACGGCTGCAGCGCGATGCTGAAGTGCGGCGCGTGCCAGGCCCCCGAGGTGTGCGGGCTGGACGCCCCAAACCGCTGCGACGCGCCGGCCTGTGTGCCCAAGACCTGCTCGGCGTTGGGCGTCGCCTGCGGGCCGGCCGACGACGGCTGCGGCACCACGCTGCAGTGCGGGACCTGCGAGACCGGGTCCAGCTGTGAGGGTGGCGTCTGCGTGTCCGACTGCGGCGAGGCGAGCTGCGGGCCCCTGTGGTCGGCCACCTGCAGCGGCGCCAACGGCTACAAGGTGTGCGGCGTGGACGCCGAGACGGGCTGCGCGCAGCCGAGCCTCTTTGTCTCCTGCCAGATAGGAAACTCCTGCTCAAACGGCGCGTGCAAGGGGGCCTGCGCGGTGCCTGAGTTGCTGCTGCTGGCCGACCGGTCGTCGAGCATGGAGGGCCCCGTCTGGGAGTACACGCGCAGCGCGATCATCGAGTTCGCGGCGACCTACGAGGAGCACGTGAAGCTGGGCCTGCGCGCCTTCCCCGGCGAATCGGCCTGCGCGCCGGGTGCCGTGGTGCCGCTGAAGCTGGACAACGCGCAGGCCGTGGCGGCGGCGCTGGTGGACCCGTCGGCGGCCTCGTCGACGCCCATCGGCGGCGCGCTGAGCGACCTGGCGGCGGTGCTGGGCGACCCGACCCAGGGCGAGCACGTGGTCTTGATGACCGACGGCAGCGAGACCTGCGATGATGAGGCGCTGGTCTTCGCGGCGGTGCAGGAGCTGCGCGGTCGCGGCGTGACCGTGCACACGGTGGGCCTGGGATCGGGCTTCGACGAGGTCCTGCTCAAGGCTGTGGCGGCGGCGGGCGGCGGCACCTTCGTCGCAGCACCCAGCGGCCCCAAGCTGAAGACGGCGCTGGACTCGCTAGTGGCGAAGGCGACCGGCTGCGCGCACACCGCCGTGGGCCTGGCGGCGTGCGTGGGCGGGACCTGCCAGGAGATCGGCTGCGATGACGGGTTTCACACCTGCGCGGGCAAGTGCCGGGCCGACGACGACGCCACGGCGTGCGGCGAGGGCTGCGCCAAGTGCAAGGTCCCGACCGGCGCGGGCTCGGCCCAGTGCGTCGCCGGCGGCTGCGTGATGACCTGCGACCCCGGCCACCACCTGTGCGGCAGCGCGTGCGTGTCGGACACGGCGATCGCCACGTGCGGGCAAGGCTGCACCGCGTGCCCGACCATCCCGGGCGGAAGCGCCACCTGCGACGGGCAGAAGTGTGGCCTGCAGTGCCCGACGGGCAAGATCGTCTGCGGTGGCCAGTGCGTGAGCGCGGCATGCTGCAGCGACGCCGGCCCAGGCGACATCGTCTTCAACGAGATCATGGCCGACCCCGCGGGCACCGACTTCAACGGCGACGGCAGCTATCTCGGCACCCAGGACGAGTGGGTCGAGCTGCTGAACGCCACGTCGGGACCGATCGAATTGGCGGGGATCCGCTACTTCAACACCGACTGCGAGGGCTGCGACAAGCACACCTTCACGCCCTACTGCCTGCCCGCCGGCGAGGCCGTGCTGATCTTCGGCGGCGGCGCGACCTCCATCAGCCTCCCGGGCGTGCTGGCGTTGATCTCGAAGAGCTCGCTGTCCCTCAACAACACGGGCGACGACATCTTGCTAGTCGGGCCCACCGGCACCGTCCTCGACTCCGTCACCTACGGCTCGCTGGGCGCCCAGTCGTGGGTGCGCTCGCCCCAGGGCACCGGCCCCTTCGTGAAACACTCCGACGCCGCGGGCTCAGGCGGCGCCAAGTTTAGCCCGGGCCGCTGCACCAACGGCGGCGCCTTCCCGGCCTGCGTCGCGCCCTGACCCCCGGCTGAACCCCTGACCGCCGACGCTGCGTGCTTCCCACCGTGCCCATCCCACTCATCGCGAATCGCGTCGCCCGCCTGCTCGCGCTCGGCGCGCTGCTCGCCGCCTGCTCGAGCCCGCCGGCCGGCGTCGTCGACTTGGACGGGCTGGCGCAGAACCCACTCGCGGGCGACGCCGCCGCGCAGGTGCTCGTGTTCGTGCGCTCGGACTGCCCCATCGCCAACCGCTACGCGCCCGAGCTGAAGCGCCTCGCCGAGCGCTTCGCCGGCCAGCGCGTCGCCCTCCACCTCGTCTACCCGGACCCGGACGAGGCGCCCGCCACGATTCGCAAACACCTCGACGAATACAGGCTCTCAGACGCGAAGCTCGGCGCGCTGCGCGACCCACAGCACAGCCTGGTGAGCCTGGCCCACGCCAAAGTGACGCCGTCAGCCGCGGTCTTCGTCAGGGGCGAGCTGGCTTACTCGGGACGGATCGACGACACCTGGGTCGCCTTCGGGAAGTTCCGACCCCAGCCGACGGTGCGTGACCTCGTGGACGCGGTGGACGCCGTCTTGGCCGGCAAGGCGCCAGCCGCGCGCGAGACGGTCGCCATCGGCTGCTACATCCCGGCGCTGCAAGGCGAGGGCGAGTGATGCGGCGAGCCCTGGGGGCGGCCCTGCTCTGCGCGTGGCTGCTCAGCGCGTGCTCGGAGAAGCCCGCGCCCGCCGGCCCAGCGCCCACACCGACGGCCCCGGCGCCCCAAGCCGCGTCCGACGCCGCGCCGACCCTCGAAGCACCGCCCGAGATCACCTGGGCCACCCACATCGCGCCGATCCTCGACGCCAAGTGCAGCTTCTGCCACCGCGAGGGCCAGTCGGGCCCCTTCGCGCTGCTCAGCTGGGACGAGGTCTACGACCACACCGACCAGATCGCCGAGGTGGTCGCCAGCGGCTACATGCCGCCGTGGAAGGGCAAGACCCAGCACCCGGGCGGCTTCTCCAACGACCGCAGCCTGAGCGACGCCGACAAGGCCACGATCGCGGCGTGGGCGGCGGGCGGCTTCAAGCGCGGCGACCTGTCCAAGCGCCCGCCGGTCCCCGTGCTGAAAGACGGCTGGCCCATGGGCGAGCCGGACCTGGTGGTCGAGCTGCCACCCGGCTACACGCTCCCCGCGGAAGGGACGGATATCTATCGGAATTTCGTCATCGAGGCGCCGCTGGCCGCCAAGCCGAACACCGAGTCCGTGTGGGTGCGCGCCTGGGATTTTCAGCCCACCAACGCGCGCGTCGTCCACCACGCCATCCTGAACGTGGACCACACGGGCTGGGCGCGCCGGGAGGCGGCCGCCGACCCGGAGCCGGGCTTCGGCGGCATGGACGTCGGCAACATCCAGTCGCCCGGGCTCTACCTCGTGTGGGCGCCTGGCTCCGACGGCTCGGCGGCGCTGACCGGGCCCGCCGGGACCGCGTGGGAGCTGGACCGCAAGACCGACCTCGTCCTGCAGCTTCACATGCAGCCGACCGGCAAGCCCGAGCCCGTCGGCGTGCGAATCGGCCTGTATTTCGCTCTGCAACCGCCCGCCCGAAAGCCCCTCACGATGCGCATCGGCGACGCGCCGCTCGACATCCCGCCCGGCGAGGCCAACTACCGCGTGACCGACCGGCTGGTCATCCCGGTCGACGGCGAGCTCTACAGCGCCTTTCCGCACGCCCACTACCTGGGCAAGCGCTTCCTGCTCACCCTGACGCCGCCGGGCGGGGAGCCCTCGGAGATCCTGCGCGTCGACTCCTGGGACTTCGTCTGGCAGGACCAGTACCGCTGGGCTCAGCCCATCACGGTGGCGGCGGGGACGGTCATGGATCTCGAGATCGTCTATGACAACTCGGCGGACAACCCCGCCAACCCAAGCACACCGCCGGTTCGCGTGCGGGCGGGCGCCGGCTCGAAGGACGAGATGGGCAACGTCACCCTCGACTTCGTGCCCGCGGCCAACGACGGCGGGGTGGCGCTGCGCGAGTGGAAGTACCGGCGCGAGCTTGAGCGGGGCAGCGACCCGGCGCGGGCCCACTACAACCTGGGCAACGTCCTTCGAGAGAAGGGGGCGCTGCAGGCCGCGGTCGACGAGTACGAGTCCGCGCTGGCGCTGGAGCCGAACCACGTCCACGCCTTGGGAAATCTCGCGGTGACGCTGCACGAGCTCGGGCGAAACGCGGAGGCCGGGGTCGCGGCGATGCGCGTGCTCAAGCTGGCGCCGGACGACACCGCGGCGCTGATGACCTTGGGCTTGGTCGAGAACGCCGCCGGGCGCATCGAGGGGGCGCGGCGGCGATTCGAGGCGACGCTGAAGGTGGACCCGACTCACGGCGCGGCGCTGAACGGCTTGGCCTCGCTCGACGGAGGCGCGGGCGTGGAGGCGCTGGAGCGCGCGGCGGCCGGCGGCAATGCGGCGGCCACCCTGAAGCTGGCCGACCTGGACACCCAGGCGGGGCGTCTGGAGGCCGCCATCGCGCGGCTGAGGCCGGTGGTGGCTGCCGGCCGTGCGCCCGTGGGCGTCCAGGTGGCGCTGGGCTCCGCGCTGGTACAGAGCGGGCAGGTCGCCGACGGCATCGCCGAGCTTGGGCGCGCGGTCGAAGCGGCGCCCCACGACGCGAACGCGAGGTTCAGGCTCGGCGGCGCGCTGCTCGCCACGGGCAAAAAGACCGAGGCGCGGCCTCACTTGGAGGAGGCCGCGCGCTTGGGGCCGGACGCGGCGCCGGTCTACGAGGCCCTGGGCGTCCTCGAAGCCCAGAGCGGAAACCTCAAGGCGGCGGCTGCTCATTTTGAGCGCGCCGTCGCCCTGGCTCCCGGCGAGGCCAAGCACCAGCAGAACCTCGCGCGGGTCCGGGCGCTCATCGAGCGCCGCTGACCCGCGCGCCGCGGCCTAGAGCAACCCCAGGGTCGGGTCGGGCGCGCTGACCGCGAAGTTCAAGGTCTGGAGCAGCGCGCCGCTGGCGTCTCGCAGCTCAGCCGTCCACTCGCCGGCGTCGGTGGGGGCGAGGCGGCGGCGGGCCCAGGTGCGCCAGCGAGGGCTGGTGCCGACCTCGAGGCTGACCGACGCGCGCGCCTCGCCGTCGCGCAGCCAGGTCAGGGTGACCGTGGTCGGCGGACCGGCGTTCTCCACCTGAAACCACGCGTAGACCTGGTCGGCGCCGGCGGTGAACGCGGCGGCGACGCCCGTGGGCTCGCGCGCCTCGACGCCCGTGCCGAGCGCGGAGTTCAGGACCTGCAGCGCAACGGCCTCGGGCGCGGGCGCGTCGGCGGCGACCACGGCGCGTGGCGCGAGCTCGGGAGCCGGGGCCACGGCCAGCACGGGCCGCGGCGCGGGCAGCGCCTCGGCAGCCGGCGCCGCCGCGGCCTTGGCGACCGCGCCACGGACCTCCCGCGTGACCGGCGGCGGCACCGAGTCGCGCGCGGCGACGGGCACCGAGCGCGGCGCCGTCGCGGCGTCAGCCTCGGCCTGGGTGTCGCCGAAGCCTCGCGACTGGCTCGACGGAGGCGGCGCGATCTCACGGTCGGGGGCTTCGCCGCAGCTATACGCGACCAGGGCGAGGCCGGCGCCAGGGATGGCCATGAACGCGATGACCAGGGCGCGGACCGCGCGGACGATGAAGCGGATGATGGGGTTCTGGTTGGACACGGGGTCTCCTGGGCTCGTGGGCGCGCCGTGGTGGCTGAGCCCTACGACTGGCTGCGATTGCCAGATGCGTGCCAACCTCGATTATCCAGGTAGTGACTGGCTAATCGACGAATCGCCCGCCGGCGCCGGGGTCGGGCTCGTGGCCCGAGGTACACGGGCGCGGGCCGCTGAGACACGGCCACACCCGCTAAGGCGCGGTGATCGGCGCCACGTCGAAGGCGCCCGTGACCGCGTCGAAGCAGTGGCGGGCGGCGACGTAATCGCTGGCGGTGGACTCAGCCCGGATCTCGTAGAGCCGCCGGTTCGGGTCGTCTCGGGGCGCGACCGCGAGGCTGACGCGCATCCCCTGGCGCACGCCGGCCCGCTGACCGCTGACCTCAAAGCGCATCGCCGTGACGCCCAGGTAGAGCACGGGCTCCAGCCACGACAGCCGCGGCTCCTCGAAGCCCAGGGTGTCGACCCGCGCCCGGGTCAGCGCCTCGATGCCGCCGGGGGGAGGCGGGCTCGCGCGGATAATCCCGATGCAGTGGCGCCCGTCGGTGAGCCCGGCGACGCCCTCGACGTCGGCGGCGGACACGGCCATGCTGTCCAAGAATCGCCAGCTCGCATCTGGCAAATCGAGGCGTACGCCGTGCCGCGAGTCGATGAAGGGTTCGGGGCGGGCGGGGGCTTTGGGGCGGGGGGCGGGCGCGATCTCGGGCGGTGCTGCGGTGGTCGGGGCGGCGGCCTCAGTCGGCGCCGTGGCGGCGGGCGTCGAGACGGGGGCCGCCTCGCGGCAGCCGAGCAGCGTCGCGGCAAGGGCGGCCGCCAGGGCGGCTACGAGCAGACGGCGGCTCACGGGCACGAGGGCGTCGAGACGCTGAGCACGCCACCGCTCGCCGTGATGAAGGTGTCGCCGACGTTCTTGGTGAGGCATTTCGGCTGGATATTGGTGACGGGGGTCTTGCCGGGGCCCGAGATGGCGACCTGCACCAAGCCGGTGGGCGAGCGCAGGGTGAACTTGCCGTCGGGCCCGCTGAAGGTGTGGAAGCGCTCAGCGTAGACGGGGCAGGTCCAGCCGGTCACCCGCGCGAAGGGCACGGCCTTTCCGGCGGCGTCGATGAGGCGCCCGCTGACCTGGAAGGCGGTCGGGCCGCTGTAGTTGAGCGCGACTGGGGCTGCGGGGCAGGCGGCGTCGGCGGTGGCGAGGTCGATGGCCTTGAAGATGCCGGCGACGGGCTTGAGTGACGAGTCGAGCTTCACCGCGCCCAGGCCGCCGAGGGTGGCGCTGGTGGTGTCGCGGAGCTGGCCCCAGCCGTAGCCGAGGGCGCCGCAGTTGCGCGCGGCGACCATGGACTTCTGCGCGAAGGCGACCTGCTCGCTCTCGGTGCCCCAGGCGCCGCTCGCGAAGCCGGTGGCGGTGACCATCCACGGCCGCCCGGTGGCCGCGAGCCAGGTAAGCTCCGCCGCGTAGGTGGTCTCACGCACGGCGTCGAAGCCGCCCAAGGGGTGCGGGTGGTAGCCCAGGAAGTCCACGGGCAGGGTCGCCGCGTCGAAGCTCACCGAGGCGCCGGAGTCGCCCAGGCCCAGGGTCACGAGCTGGGGCGCGCCGGTCGCCCGAATCGCCTGATACCAGCTGGACATCACGGTGCGCGTGGTCGCCGCGGTGAGCAGCAGCGGGGGCGTGGGCTGGGGGACGGCCTCGACGACCTCGTAGGCGAAGAGGGCCGACTCGTGGGCGAACTCGGTGGCGAGCACGGTCAGCAGCGACTTGTGCGCGGAGGTCTCCGCCGGCTCGCTGAAGTCCGCGCGGCCCGCCGCCAGCATCACCTTGAGCTTGCGGGCCTTGGCTAGCTCGACCACGCCGGCGATCAGCTCCACGCTCGCCTCGCGCTCGGCGGGGACAGCGAAGTCGAGGGCGGCGCAGCTCTCGAGGGCGCCCTGGGCGCTGAGGCGAACGCAGCCCAGCAGCGAGGCGCCGGCGGGGTGGTGGAAGTCCAGGCCGGTCAGGCGCACGGCGTTGAAGCCCATCAGGACCGCGAGGTCCAGGTCGTCGCCGATGCGGGCGAGGCAGCTCACGGTGTCGGAGCAGCAGACGCCGTCGTCGCAGCTGTCCCAGTGGGGCGCGATGAACCACGGCTCAGGCCCGGCGGCGCTGGGGCGGCGGACCTCGACCGCGTAGCCGACCATGCGGGGGTGCCAGGCCGCGCCGTTGAGTCGGAAGCCGCTGGAGCCGAGGGTCACGCGGCCGGGGGCGCACGGGTCGGGCGGGGCGACGATGGTGTCGGGGGTCGCGTCGGCGTCGGGGGTCGCGTCGGGGCCGAGGTCGGGTTCGGCGTCGGCGTCGGCGTCGGGCTCGGTCGTGGCGTCGGCGTCGGCGTCGGCGTCGGGCGGCAGGTCATGAGCCAGCCCGAGATCCTCTCCCAGGTCGAGGTCCGGACCCGCGTCCGTCACGGCGTCGGGCTCGACCTCGAGCGCGGCGTCCGTCGGCAGGTCGCCATCGACCTCGAGCGCGGCGTCGGCGTCCGCGTCAAATCCCTCGGTCCCATCAGGGATTTCGGGGCTGTCGTCGGCCGCGTCGGCCCCGCCGTCGCCCAGGGCGTCGAGGATCGTCACCTCGCTCAGGGGCAGCTCGCGCAAGCCGCCGTCGTCGGCTTGGTCAAGCGGCACGAAGCTGGTGCAGCCGGCGACGCCCGCGAGGAGCGCCGGGGCGAGGGCGAGGGCGATGAGTCGAAGGGTGGGGGTCACGGGGCGGCATGATAGGGCGCCGCCTCGGTGGTGGCGAGGGGCGCCCCGGAATCAGTGGGCTTCGGCGTGACCGTCCGCGCCGTTTGGCTGCGGTGCGTCGTCCGAGTCGCCGCTGTCGCCGTCGTCCTTCGACCCCAGGAGGCGCTGGAAGAAGGCGCGCTGGTCGCCGACGCCGAGGTCCAGGGTGCGCATCGGGAAGGGGATGTCGATGCCGTGCTCGTCGTACTTGGCCTTGATGGCTTTGATCATGCGCGAGCGGGTCTCGAGGGTGACGACCTGCTCGGAGTCGTTGACCCAGAAGCGCACCACGAAGTCGATCGAGCTGCCGCCGAACTCCTTGTAGTAGAGCTCGACCTTGCCGTCGCCGAGCTCTTCCGAGATGGGGGTGACGGCTTGGATCGCGAGGTCCTGGGCGAGGTCGAGGTCGGAGCCGTAGGACACGCCCATGTTGACCTCGACGCGCCGCCG
Source organism: Myxococcota bacterium (assembly GCA_041389525.1). GTDB lineage: Bacteria > Myxococcota_A > UBA9042 > PHBI01 > JACKFB01 > JACKFB01. The sequence goes on from JAWKRR010000048.1 coordinate 51,627, forward strand.
CGGCGCTTGGCTGTAGTTGACGATGGCGTTCTGGAAGACCTCTTTGTTGGGGATGATGACCAGCGGGCCGTCGAGGCGGCGGACGATGGTGGCGCGCAGGTCGGTGCGCTCGATGCGGCCGAGGAAATCGTTGGTCTCGATGAGGTCGCCGATGCGGAAGGGGCGGCGCATGGCGAGCAGCACGCCGGAGACGAAGTTGGCGGCGATGTCTTGGAAGGCGAAACCCAGGGCGATACCGAGGACGCCGACACCGGCGAGCAGCGAGGTGACGGTCTTGTCGAGCTCGAGCACGCCCAGGGCGATGAAGAAGCCGAGGGTCAGCACGCCTGCGCGGATGGCGGAGGCGACGAGCCGGACGACCTGCGGGTTGTCGGAGGCGCGGCCGATGGCTTTCTCGGTCAGGCGCATCGCCAAGCGGGCGAGGAACCAGAACAGCGTCATCACGGCGAGCGCGATGGCGATGTTGGGGAGCATCGTCACGAGGGTTTGAAACCAGGTGGCGATCTTCTCGGTGAGGGCGGAGAGGGCTTCGGTGACGTCCATGAGGGCTCCGTGCGGTGACTGTGCAAAGGCTCGGCCGGCCCCCGTTCCGCCGAAGCGAAACGCGCTCGCCGAAGCGAGGACGCGGGTGCCTGGGGACCGGTCGAGCGACCCGCGGTCGCCGGATTGGGCTGCGCGGGCGGAGGGGCGCCTGCAGGACGCCGCTCCGGGGCTGTGTAGTCCAAGAAGCGTGCCACGGCTGGGTCATGGCGCTGCGGCCGCCGGAGGGGCGATTGGCGACGTAGTTCTGAGGCCGCGATTAGGCTACGGTCCCGCCCATGCCGAACCTCCGCACCGCCCGCGCCCAGGCCCTCCCCCGCAACCCCGGCCCCTCGCTGTCCGCGGTGGTCGAGAGCCTGCGGATGCTCCGGTCGGCGCCGCGCTTCGAAGACCGCGCCCCCACCCTGAGCGCCGTGGCGTTTCGCCCCGGCCGGGGCGACATGGGACACGCCCTCGCCGACGTCTGGCTGCCCGAGCACCCCACGACGCGCGCCTCGGTGCTGCTGGTGCACGGCGGCGGCTTCGTGCTGGGCTCGCGCGCGATGAAGCCCATGCGGCTGCTGGCCGCGCGCCTCTTCGACGCCGGCGTGGCGGTCGCAAGCATCGACTACCGCCTGGCACTGCGCGGCGGCCGCCTGCACACCATGGTGGACGACGTGGACGCCGCCCTGGACTGGTGGCGCGCGCGGCTCCCCAGCTACGGCCTCGACCCCGACGCGGTCACACTCGCCGGCGCCAGCGCGGGCGCGGCGCTCTCCTGGCTAGCCGTGTCAAAAACCCAGGCGCCACCTGCGCGTTTGGCCTCGATCTACGGCGTCTACGACCTCAGCTACTTGGCCCGCGGGACGTCCGCCGTCATCGGGCGCCTGGTCGCCGGGACCCGCGACGCCGAGGCCCTCTACGCCAAGTCCCCCCTGGCCACCCCCGGCCTCGCCCTCCCCGTCCTGCTGGTCCACGGCACCGCCGACCGCCTGGTCCCCTACACCCAAGCCGAGCGCGTCCTACAAGCCCGCAACGCCGCCAACCTCCCCACAGAGCTGGTCCGCTGCGAAGGCGAACCCCACGCCTTCCTAAACGACGCCAGCCGCCCCGCCAGCACCCGCGTCGTCGAAGCCACCCTCCAATTCGCCCAGGCCGCGGCTAGCTAATCGCGGCCTGCTGGCGCGACCGACCGACCGGCCCGCGCGATTGTGTGACGCTGCCGATCCGCTCCAATAGACTGGGCGGCGCGCAGACTGCACGAGGCCCCCATGACTGACCGCTCTCTCCAACCCGCGACCTCGCTCGAAGACGCGACGGCCGCGCTCGATGCCGAGCGCCCGCTCCAGTACGGCGACGTCCGTTTCGAGGACCTCGCTCCCGCTCGCGGCGGCGACGTCACACAGCGAATGAGGCGGGCTCTGGAGCGGAAGCAGCCGGGTCGCTTCAAGGCGATGGTCTTCGCCAGCCACCGCGGCGCCGGCAAGAGCACCGAGCTTTTCCGCCTCGCCCACGACCTCCGCGACCGCTACCAGTGTCTCTACCTTGAAGCCAACGTCGAGATGGACGCCCAGGCCATCGCGATGGAGGACTTGGTCCTCGTGCTCGCTCGCGAGGTCGCGACGCTCATGCAACGCGAAGGCCTCCCACTTGAGTCAGAGTTGCTCTCCGACATCGCCAAGTGGTTCGGCGAGACGATTCAGACGACCGACATCGGTCAGACCTACGTGAGCGAGATGCGAGCCGAGGCCGGCGCGGGCGGCGCCGTCGCAGGCTTTGTTAAGCTCATGGCTAGCATGACGGCGCTTCTCCGTGTCGAGAGCCAACACCGCGAGACCCTCAAGCAGGTGCTTCGGCAGTACCCCGGCGCGTTGATGGACGCCGTGAACAAGCTCCTGACGGCGGCGCACAAGCGGCTGAAGGACGAGCGCGGCCGGGAACTCCTCGTAATCATCGACAACCTCGACCGATACGAGCCCAGTGTCATCGACGACCTCATCGTCCGACACGGCAATCAGCTTCTCGAACTCAAGTGCAACCTCATCCTGACCCCGCCGATCGTCCTCATTTACCGGCCGGAGACCGGGCCGGTGGAGGACTACTTCAAGATAGAGGTCATGAACGCGGTTCGGCTTCGCGGTCCTCACGACCCGCCGGATCAGCTCTCTGGACCAGGACGCGAGCTTCTATTGGCCGCCCTCAACAAGCGCATCGACATCGCTCGTCTCATTCCCGAAGAGCACGTCCGAGACCGCCTCATCGTCGCGAGTGGCGGCAGCATCCGCGACCTCCTGGAACTGACCGCCGACGCGACCCTGGAAGCCGACGGCTTGGTGCTCACGCTGCGTGACATCGAGGCAGCCGCTCGACGCCGCCGAACGGTCATGCGCGACAAGATGAACTCGAACGGCTGGGCGGATGCGCTAGCCACAATCGCTCGCACCAAGCAGATCGACGCTGACACCGCGTGTCTGTTGGCGCTGTATAACCGCATGGCGTTCAAATACAACGGCGACGGGTGGTACGATGTCCATCCGCTGCTACACGAGATTCCCGAGTTCCTGGCAGCGCTGGAGAGGACCCATCACCACGGTGAGGACGAGCAGCAGCCGGACGAGGCGCCGGGCAGCGAGCGTCGCTGAAGGAGCGGACGAGACGTCCCTGCCCCGTTCGACCACGTCGCTGTCACCGCGCGGCGAACGCGCGCTGCGGCGCTTCATCGAGCGCCTCGTCGACCAAGGCTTCCGCCTCGCCGTCGTCGAGGTCTGGACGCCGGTCGAGCGGCAGAGGCTGGAAGCCATGGCCCGCGGCGTGGCCGCGGACCTCGGCGCGTCTGTCGACACCGTCGATATCTCCGCGCTCGCCGGCGAAAACATCTGGCGTGAACTCCACGAGCGCTTCGATTCGACGCCGCTCCCGGACTTACTCCTGCTCTGGGGCCTCGAAGAGACCGCCGGCTCCGCCACCGAACCCCGCCCTACCGTCTACCAGCAGCTAAACATCCAGCGCGACTCGCTCACTCGCGACCTCGCCGTCCCCTGGATCCTCTTCGTCCACCCACACGCCGGCAAGAAGTTGCACGAAGTCGCCCCAGACTTCGCTGACATCGCCACGCTGTGGCTCGAGGCGCCGCGGGGCGCCGATCAACCCGCTGCCGCCGTGCCCGGGATCGATCCGCTTAGCATCCAGGCGGGCACCGCCGATCTTGGGGCGATTTGGCACGAGTTGAGCGAGGCCTCCCGCTCCGGCGCCGCGTCCTGGCTCGTCGAAGCGAACCGCTTGTTCCGCGTCGGCGACCCGCCGGCAGCGCGCGACGCGCTGGCCCGCTTCGACCTCGGAGCCCGCGAGGCCACCCCAGCCGCCCGCGCTTGGCGCGCGCTCATCGGCGCCGCGTTCGACGACCAATCCGGAGACTACGCCGCCTGCGAAGCGCTGCTCGCCTCCGCGCTCGATTCGCTCGGCATGGAGGGCGTAGAACCGCATGAGGGTGCCGTCCTGCGAACTCACGCGCAGGTGGCCCTTGCCAGCCTTGATCTTCGTCGTGGCAGACCGGACGAGGCGCTCGACCGGCTCGAACACAAAGCTCTGCCCGTAGCGGACCAAATTGACCTCCCCGCCCTCCGGGCCGGCGTGCTCGGCGGCATCGCCGACGTCCTTCAAGCGCGCGGACGGCTCGAAGCAGCGCTCGCAATCCACACGGACCAGCGCCTGCCGCTGTACGAGCGACTTGGCGACCTCCGCTCCAAAGCCGTCACACTTGGGAAGATCAGCGAAATCCTCCAGGCGCGCGGGCAGCTTGATGAAGCGCTCGAAATCCGAACCGGGCAACAGCTTCCCATCTACGAACGCCTCGGTGACGTCCGCGAGAAGGCCGTCACACTCGCGCAGATCGCCGACCACCTCCAAGCGCGGGGCTTGCTGGATGAAGCCCTCACTCTCCTTACCGATGAGGCACTCCCCGTCTTCGAGCGCCTCGGCGACGTCCGCTCCCTGGCCGTGACGCGTGCAAAGATTGCCGACAACTTGCAAGCTCGCGGACAGTTGGATGAAGCGCTCGCGGTTCTTGCCGACGAAGCACTCCCGATTTTTCAACGCCTCGACGACATACGCTCCGCCGCCGTCATATTCGGGAAGATTTCCGACGTCTTGCAAGCGCGTGGCCTGGTGCACCAAGCCCTCGCTATCTTGGCGGAGGCAGTACTTCCCGTGTTCGAGCAACTGGGTGACATCCGAAACATCCTGGTTTCCCGTGCGAAGATCGCGGTTGCGTTGGGGCTGCGCGGCCGTCCAGCCGACCAGCCCGAGATCGCGCGACTGCTCCTCACAGCACTAGCGGATGCGGAGCGTTCCGGGTTCCATGTGGAGGCGAGGTGGATCCGAAGGACTTGCGAACAAGCAGGCATCGTCCCGCAGGGGTGACGCTCGACAGTTTCAGCATTTCGGTCGGCGGTAGGTGCCGCCCCGCTCCGGTCTCGCGCGACCACTTCGCGGTCCTGCGATTTTCGTGGGCCGCGGCTAGCTAATCGCGGGGGGCTCCGGCGGCTTCAGCGCCGCGGCGAGGACTTGGACCGGGTGCAGCGGGACGAAGCCGGCGAAGCGTTTTACCTGGCTTCGGCAGGAGTGGCCGGTGGCTAGGATGGCGGCTCGGGATTCGGGGGATTCGGGGATGCGGCGGGCCCAGCTCATCTCGAAGATGCCTCGGGACTCATCGAGGTGTTTGGCCTCGTGGCCGTAGGCGCCGCACATGCCGCAGCAGCCTACCGACTCGACGGCGAGGTCGAGGCCGCAGGCTTTGAAGGCGGTCTGCCACTGGCGCTCGGCGGCGGGGGCGGCGGTTTTTTCGGTGCAGTGGCCTAGCAGGCGGTAGGCGGCGGGGGCTTTGGCGGGAGCCGCGGCCAGCGCCGGGGTCTGGGTGGCTAGCCACTCTTGGAAGAGCTGGACTCGGAAGCCGGTCTGGGCCGCTCCCAGGGCGTGGGGGATCTCGTCGCGGTAGACGAGGACGACGGCCGGGTCGAGGCCGACGAGGGCCAGCCCGAGATCGGCGGCTTCTTTGAGCGGCGCGGCGGCGCGGCGGGCGGCGCGTTCGAAGCGGGCGAGGAAGCCCTTGACGTGCCAGCCCTTGCCGGACGGGCGGTAGGGCATCACGACCGGGCGCAGGCCCAGGGCGCGGATGACGTCCAGGGCGGCCAGGCCGACCTCGGCCTCGTAGAAGGTCGTGAAGGCGTCGGGGACGAAGGCGACGGTGTTGTCGCGGTCGGGCTCGCTGAGCGCCTTGTGGGCCGCGGCGTCGAAGGTGGGGATTCCGCGCTCGCGCTGGCCCTCGGCGAAGGTTCTGACCGCGAGCGACGGGGTGTCGACCATGCCGAGGGTGCTGCGGATGAGGGCGCGGCTGAGGCCGTTTTGCTGCAATGCGTTGAAGAGGCGCGGCGCCTTCGCCATCGTCGGCAGCAGGCCCTCGAGCGCGCCGACCATGCCGTCGCGGGGCGGGCGCAGGTAGCGCGAGTGGTAGAGGTCCATGAACTCGCTGCGGAAGGTCGGGACGTCGACTTTGACTGGGCACTGGGTCGCGCAGGCCTTGCAGGCGAGGCAGCCCGCCATGGCGTCTGCGACCTCGTGTGAGTAGTCGTAGCGACCGAAGAAGCGGCCGATGGTGTGCCACAGCTTGATGAAGAGACGCGCGGGCGCTGACCAGGGCGAGGGCCGGCGCTTCAGCGTAGCCGTCGGGTCGTGGCCGGCGACGGTGAGCTGGCGCAGCCACTCGCGCATCAGCCCGGCGCGGCCCTTGGGCGAGTGGATGCGGTCTTTGGTGACCTTCGACGACGGGCACATGACGTGGTCGGGGTCCCAGGAGAAGCACTGGCCGTTGCCGTTACAGTCGATGGCGACGGTGAAGGCGGCGCGCACGGGCTCGGGGATTTGGCGGTCCTGCTCGCCGCGCTTGGGGCCGTCGACGCTGACCAGGGCGAGCTCCGAGCCCTCGGGGACCGCCAACTTACCAGGATTCATCTGGCCGTTTGGGTCGAAGGCCCGCTTGATGGTGCACAGCGCTGCGTAGAGCTCAGGGCCGAAATACTGCGGGTTGTACTCGCTGCGGAAGCCCTTGCCGTGCTCGCCCCAGAGCATGCCGCCGTAGCTCTGGCACAGCGCGCTCACCTTGTCGGAGATGACCCGCATCCGCCGCTCGTCGGCCGGGTCTTTCATGTCCAGCGCCGGCCGCACGTGCAGGCAGCCGACGTCGACGTGGCCGAACATGCCGTAGGTCAGGCCCTCGGCGTCTAGGATGGCGCGGAACTTCGCGACGTACTCCGCCAGCCGCTCGGGCGGGACCACCGTGTCCTCGACGAAGGGGATGGGCTTGCGGGCGCCCGGCGCGTTGCCCAGAAGCCCGACGCCCTTCTTGCGCAGCTCCCACAGGGCCTTGGACTCCGCCGCGTTCTGGGCGACCCGGGCGAGATAGGGCGCCTGGGGCTCGCCGCGGTGCTGCTCGACGCGCGCCAGCAGGTCCGCGACCTTCGCCTCGATGGCCGCCGGGTCGTGGCCGGCGTACTCGACCAGGTTGACCGCGGCCGGGCGCGGCTGCCCCTCGACGTCGATGATGGGGCCGACGCTGTGCCAGATGACGTCTTGGCGCGCGAGGCCCATCACGGTCTCGTCGACGGTCTCGATGGCCGACGGGTCGCTGGCGGCGATGAGGCGGGCCGAGCCGAGGGCGGCGTCGAAGCTGGCGTACTCCAAAACAACCAGGCGCGAGCAGGTCGGAATCGGCGTCAGGCGCAGCGTCGCCTCGGTCACGATGCCCAGCGTCCCCTCAGCACCTGAGATGAGGTTCGACAGCTTGAAGCGCGCGCCCTCGGTGTTCGCGACCCGCGCCAGGTCGTAGCCGGTCATGAAGCGCTGAATCTTCGGGAAGCGCTCGGCGATGAGGGCGGCGTTCTCGGTGACCACCTCGTCGACGACCCGGTGCACATGCCCGGCCAGCCCGCCCTGGGCCTTCGCCGCCAGAAGCCCCGCCTCGTCCAGCGCCTCGGTGCGCAGGGTCGAGCCGTCCGACAGCACCACGTCCAGCGCGACGATGTGCTCGCTGGTGCGCCCGTAAATCCGCGAGCCCTTGCCGCACGCGTTGGTCGCGATCATCCCGCCCAGGGTCGCCCGGCTCGACGGCGACAGGTTCGGCGCGAAGAAGACGCCGTGGGGCTCGAGGTGCTTGTTTAGCTGGTCCAGCACGACGCCCGGTTCCACCCGGACCGTCGCGGCCTCAAGGTCGACATCGAGGATGCGACGCATGTGCCGCGACACGTCCACGATGACGCCCTCGGCCAGCGCCTGCCCGTTGGTCCCCGTCCCGCCGCCGCGTACCGTGTAGCTGACGGCCTGAAAACGCGGCTCGCTCACCAGCTTCACGAAGGCCTTTACGCAGTCAGCGCCGAGGGGATAGACGACCGCCTGGGGCATGACCTGGTAGACGCTGTTGTCGGTCGCGGCGACCAGCCGGCTGCCCAAATCCGGGCAAATCTCGCCGCGAAACCCGGCGCCCGGCAAGGCGTCGAGCAACTCGCGGTAGAGGCGGCGTGGCCCCTCGAGCTGGTCGAGTCGCGGAATCATCGGCACCGACACGGTGAATCAGGGGTTTTGGGCCCCGAAGCTGGCCTTGGCGCAGGCGGAGAAGGTCCCCGTGCCGTCGGGGCGCCGACAGTAGGAGACCGCCGCCTGATAGGCCGTCCAACGCACGGTGTCCACCATCTTGCCGAGCGGGTCCTCCAGCATCAGCGCGTCCTCGCTGCCCAGGCCGAAGGTGTGGTCCTGGCCGCCGACCAAGACCAGGCTGCCACCGGCCGCTAGCTGCGCCTGG
>JAWKRR010000049.1:0-59000 GCA_041389525.1 Myxococcota bacterium
GTCCGGCGCGAGTTCTGCGAGGCCTGGGAGCGCGCGCGGGCCGACGAGCGCTTCGCCGCCCTCGAGCTGCCGCCCGCCGATCGCGTCCACGCGGGCTACTTCGCGCGTCGCCGCGGCGCGGCGGTGGACTCCACTGGCAAGAGCCGCGAGGACGACGAGGCCTACGCGCTGATCATGGCGGACAAATCGCGGCTCCTGTCGCCCGGCGAGCCGGTGCGCTTCGTCTTTAGCCACTCCGCGCTCCGGGAGGGCTGGGATAACCCCAACGTCTTTCAGATCTGTACGCTGCGGCGGACGCGATCGGAGCTGAAGAAGCGCCAGGAGCTTGGGCGCGGGATGCGGCTGCCGGTGCTCGCCAGCGGCTTGCGCACCCGGGACCCGGATCTCGCGCGGCTCACCGTCATCGCCAACGAGAGCTACGAGGCCTTCGCCCGCGACCTCCAGCGAGAGGTGGCCCGCGACGCGGGCGTCGACTTCTCGCGCTGCATCGTGGAGCGCCGCGCCCGGCGCGTCATGCCGCTGCGCCCCGATTGGCGAGATAATCCCTGGTTCGCCGAGCTGTGGCGGCGCGTCGCGCGTCCGCTCCGCTTCGTGCCCGCCCTCGAATTTGCTGCGTTGCGAGAGCGGGCGCTGGACGCGCTGGGGGCCCTGGCGCACAGCCCGGCGCCCCGGGCCGTGAGCATCGCCCGCGGGCGGCTCGAAGGCGGGGTCGTCGTCGGCGGCGAGGTCGAGACTCGGCCACTCGCGACAGGCCAGCCCGAGATCGGGCCCGTCCCCGAGCACGGCGCCCCCGACTGCGCGCCCGTCCCCGACCCTCTCGCCTGGCTCCAGGCGGAGACCGGGCTGTCGCGGGCGACGCTGGCTGAGCTCATCACCACGAGCCGCCTGGCCGGACGCCTCGTCAGCGCCCCGAACGCGCTGCTCGAGGCCGCGGCGAGGTCGCTGCGGGCGCTGGTCGCGGACGAATCCGCGCGCTGCGGGCGCTACGAGCCCCACGGCGAGCCCTTGGACCTCGAGGTCTTGCTGCACCGCCCGCTCAGCGGCGGCGCGCACGAGAGCGTCGCCGTGGCGCGCTCGATTTACCAGACGCTGCCTGCGCGCGACGCCGCCGAGGGGGCCTGGCTGCGGGCCGTGGACGCCGAGGTCGCCACGCGCGCGATCTTCCGCTGGCCCTCGTGGCTGCAGATCTCCTCGCCGCTCGGCGCCCTCGCGTCGGGCTGGCTGGTGGTGCGCGAAGGGGAGGGCGGCCGCCCCGAGCTGGCCCTGGTCGTCGAACCCACCGGCGACGCGTCGCGCCTCAGCTTGCTCGCGGCCCTGTCCCGCGCGGTCGGGGCGACGCTGGAGCTCAGGGCGTGAGGGGCACCGGCGGGCTGGGCACCCAGCGATAGCTCTCGCGCACCCGCGCCCGGTGTGGGCCAAAGCCGGTCAGCGCCAGGTGCGCGCTGAACCCGCGGGAGGCGTACTCGCGGCGCACTTGGCGCAGCGGCTCCGCCTGGACCCACCGGGCGTCGAGCTCGCCGTGGGAGTAGGTCGGCGGGCCGAGGCTGCGCGCCATGGTCGTGTCGCGCTTGAAGAAGAGCTCGGTCGCGGCGACGGCGTCCAGCGGCTCGCGCTCGATGTCCACCGCGACGAGGCGATCCGACGGGTTGAAGCTCAGGACCAGCGACTCGATGGGCGACCAACCAGCGCGCAGGCCGTCGATCCGGCTGCAGCGCACCGTGCGGCCGTCCTCGCTGGCGGCGCACTTGTCGCCGAAGCGGGTCAGCCAGCCGTCGACCTCCACGCGGTGGGTCTGCCCGAGTGAGAAGCCGAGGGTATCGGGCAGCGCGGCGCTGGCTGCGAGGGCGCGGAGGCGCTTGGCGCGGACCTTCGCGAGCTCGGTGTCGGAGAGCGCGGCGGGGCCGGTGTCGACGAGGGGCGTGGCGGTGGCCCCGCCTTGTCGCGCCAGCCCTCGCGGGGCGGTCGACTGCAGCTCGAGGTAGACGATGACCGCAGCGGTCGCCGCGGCGAGCAGCGTGATGCCGAGCAGAAGTCCACGCAGTCTCGAACCCATCGCGGTCATCTCGTCTCGGCTTGGCGGCGCAGCGGGGCGCCGGCGCTGGGTCGCAGTCGGGCGAGGCCTCGAGATTCGGCAGTTGACCCGAGGCCGGATCTGAAGTCCAGCCACGCGCGGATTCGAGGTGAGGGCGCTGCAACCTAGCCTTCGCCCTTCCACCGAGCCTGCGCGGCGGCTACCCTCCCGCGCCGGGAGCCCGGCTCCGCACCGGCGTCGCCGCGCGCAAGGAATGTCCATGACCCACCGCCCCACGGTGTCCATCGCTGACCCGCCGACCGAGCTGCTGGCGGAGCCGGGTTGGTCGGAACCGACGAAGCAGCTGCTGCCGCGAGGCATCGGGCGCACCTTCGTGTCGGGTGAGCCCGAGGGCGACCGGGTGCGAGTGCGCTATTTTCGTCGGGACGCGGACGGGGCGCTGGTTGGGCGGGCGTGGTTCGGGCCGGGGACGGAAGGCCCGCCCGCGCATGTCCACGGCGGGTGCATGTCGGCGCTGCTCGACGAGGCGATGGGGCTGGCCTGCTGGATCTCCGAGCGCAAGGTGCTCGCCGGCCGCCTTGACGTGCGCTTTCGGGCGATCTTGCCGCTCGGCTCGCTGTGCGTCGTCGAGGCGTGGATCGACAAGATCGACGGGCGTCACGTGACCACGCGATCCCGGCTGCTCGGCGCTGACGGCACGGTGCACGCCAAAGGCGAGGGCCTCTTCGTCCAGCTCACTCAGGCCCAGATCGACGTGATGGCCGACGAGTGGCGCAAGCGCGCCATCCCCCAGTAGCATCAGCCCGCAGCCCCGCGATAATTCGTATGAAATCCCAGTGTGAGGTCCGCATGTCCGCTCGATTCACCATATCTCGTCTGCTTCTTTGCGCTGGTCTGCTGGCGAGCGCCGGGTGCGGCGACGACAAGGGGAAGCCCGACGCGGGCGACGCCGCGGGCGATGTGGCGGGCGACTCGGAGGTCCAGCTCAGCGACACCGAGGTGGGCGACGGCTCCACGCCGGAGGTCGACGCGGCGGGCGACGCGGACAGCGCGGCGGACCTGGAGATCGCGCCGGAGCTGCCCCCGCCGTCGCCGGATTGGCCGGCCGCGGGCGAGCTCGTCATCACCGAGGTCATGAAGCAGCCGGCGGCGGTCGGGAGCGCTCAGGGCGAGTGGTTCGAGATCACCAACCTGCTGGCGCGGAACTTCGACCTGAAGGGGTGCTACCTGGGCAGCGCGGGCGACGCGGTCCACCTGATCGAGACCTCGGTGTCGATCGGGCCGGGCGAGGTGCGGGTGCTGGGGCGCAACGCGGACGCGGGCACCAACGGCGGCGTGGCCGTGAACTATGACTATGGGGACCTCGATCTGGCGGACGGCGCCGACGGGATCTCGATCCGCTGCGGCGACGAGCTCGTGGACGCGGTCGAGTGGGACTCGGGCGCGACGTATCCCCAGGGCGCGGGCGTGGCGATGCAGCTCGATCCGGGCTCTTACGACGCGGGGAAGAACAACTTCGGCGCGAGCTGGTGCGCGGCGACGAACGTGTATGGGGCTGGCGACCGCGGGACGCCGGGCGCGGGCAACCCGCCGTGTGACGCGGGGTCGGGCGTGGCGCGGTGCCGGTTGGTGGGGCCCATCGGGGTCGAGACGCTGACGGGCACGCCGCTGACGCTGCAGGGGCGGCTCCGGCAGCCGGGGTTGACCGACCAGACGCCGATCAACGACATCGTGCCGACGATGCGCGGCGAGGTCGCGTGGGGACCCGACGGCACCAACCCCGCGGTGGACGACAGCGAGTGGCAGACCGTGGAGGCGGCGCCCGACCCGGAGTGGGTGGACGGGATCGACCCGGGGGCCGACCAGTGGCTGGGGACCTTCACCACGCCGCCGCCGGGCGAGTGGGACTACGCGTTTCGCTTCACGATCAACGACGGCGCGTCGTGGACCTGGTGCGACCTGGCGACGGGCGCGCCGGGCGAGGACGGCTCGCAGAACGGGTATCAGCCCGCGAACGCGGGGGCGCTGACGACGGTGCCCAACGCCTGCGCGCCGAACCCATGCATCAAGCCGCCGGCCGCGTCCTGCGACGGGACGGTGCTGACGGCCTTCGTGACGCTGGGCGGCTGCTCGATCGTGGGTTCGGCCGGGGTGTGCGACTACCCGCCGACGGTGGTGGACTGCGCGGACTTCGGGACGACCTGCGAGGGGACGACCTGCGCGGGGCTGCCGGGGCCGCCGACGGCTGGGCAGGTCATCATCACCGAGGTGCTGCAGGACCCGGACGCGTCGTTCGACGACTTCGGCGAGTGGTTTGAGCTGACCAACATCGGCGACGACCCGGTGAACCTGGCGGGCTGCGCCTTCGAGAGCACCGGGGATCCTGGGTTCGCGATGGATCCGGGGACGCCGGTGATCATGACCGTGGGCGAGGCGATCGTGTTTGGCGCGAGCGCGAAGACCACCATCAACGGCGGCGTGGACGTCGACGTGGAGTGGACCGGGCTGCGTCTCGGCAACAACAACGACGTGCTCACGCTGCGCTGCGAAGGCGCGCTGATCGACAGCATCGCGTGGGATAACGGCGCGACCTTCCCCGATGACAAGGGCGCCGCGATGCAGCTGGCGCCGGAGGCCTACGACGCGGCGGCGAACGACTCGGGCGCGGCGTGGTGCAGTGCGGTCGTGCCCTTCGGCGACGGCGACAAGGGGACGCCGGGGGCGACGAACCCCGTGTGCCCCGACGCCTGTGACGGGGTGCCGTGCGCGTCGCCGCCGCCTTCGGATTGTCTGGGGAGCGTGGCGCGGATCTACGAGGCGCTGGGGACGTGCAGCGTGGGCGCCTGCACCTACGCGCCCGCCTCGAGTGTGGACTGCGCGGAGACGGGGAAGGGGTGCAAGCTCGGCGCCTGCGTGGACATCGCGACGACGGGCAAGACGCCGGCTCCGGGTGAGCTGGTGATCAATGAGATCCTGAAGAACTCGAGCGCGGTCGGCGACTCGGTGGGCGAGTGGTTCGAGGTCGCAAACCTGACGGGGGTGCCGCTGGATCTGGCGGGCTGCGTCCTGTCGAGCAGCAACGACCTGCCGCACACCATCCCGAAGAGCCCCGCGGTCGCGGTCGCCGCCGGTGGCTACCTGGTGCTGGCCATCAGTGGGAACAAGGCGGTCAACGGCGGGGTGACGGCGGACTACGTCTACACGAACCTTACCTTGGGTAATGGTTCGGATTCATTGTCGATTCGCTGCGACAACGTGTTGGTCGACACCGTGGCGTGGGACGAGGGGGCGACCTTCCCCGACCCGGATGGGGCCAGCCTGCAGCTGGACCCGAGCAAGCAAGACCCGGCGCTCAACGACGTCGGGGGGAACTGGTGCGCGGCGACCAGCGCGTTCGGGGCGGGCGACAAGGGGACGCCGGGGCAGCCGAACACGTCGTGCGGGGATTCGTGCGCGGGGGTGGTGTGCAGCACGCAGCCGCCGGCGATCTGCGACGGCACGGTGGCGACGAGCTACGAGGCCGCGGGGACCTGCGCGGGCGGGAAGTGCAGCTACGCGGTGGCGATGACCGAGGACTGCCCGGCCAGTGAGCAGGAGTGCGTGTCGGGCATGTGCGTCGAGCCGGGGTCGGTGCTGCCGATGGCTGGCGTGGGGCAGCTTGTGATCACCGAGATCATGCAGAACCCGGAGGCGGCGGGCGATCCGGAGGGCGAGTGGTTCGAGGTGACCAGCCTGGTCAGCTTCGCCGTCGACCTGGAGGGCTGCTTGGTGCGCAGCAAGAGCGACTCCGACGAGGTCATCAAGAGCGGCGGGCCGCTGGTGTTGCCGGCGAACGGGCGCATCGTCCTCGGCTTCAGCGACGACCCGCTCGACAACGGCGGCGTCGACGTGGCGCACGCGTATGGCTCCATCGCGCTCGGCAACGGCGCGGACTCCATCGCCATCGTGTGCGGCGGGGTGGTCCTCGACGTGGTCGCCTGGGACGGGGGCACGAAGTTCCCCGACCCGTCGGGCGCGTCGATGCAGCTCGACCCGGCGGCGTTCGAGGCGAAGGCCAATGACGCGGGCGCGGCGTGGTGCGTGAGCACGGCGACCTACGGCGACGGCGACAAAGGAACGCCTGGCGAGCTGAATTCAGCCTGCCAGGCGCCCTGAGCGGCGCTCACTCGGGAGCGCCGGATGCCGTCGTGGTCGGTCAGACCAGCGGCTTGCGACCGCGCACCGTGCCGACGATGAGCGACACGACGAAGAGCACGACGAAGATGAAGAAGAGCACCTTCGCGATGCCGGCCATGCTGGCGGCGATGCCGCCGAAGCCGAATAGCGCCGCGATGAGTGCGATGACGAAGAAGGTAAGGGCCCAGCTCAACATGACGTCCTCCTGAGGGTGTGGCGTCGGGGATGTGAACGAACGCCGAAGCGTCGAGGTGGGTTAGTGCAACACCTCGGCCAACTCGCGATTCGTCAGCTGTGGGCTGGGTTTTCGAGGGCGGGGCGGCGATCTCGGGGGGGCGGTGAGGCGTCGGGATGGGTCGCGATTTGCCACGGTCGGGGCATCCTGCCGCGGTGGCGCGAGGGTCCGATGACGCGGGGGAGGCCGGGAGGCCCGGCCCGTGGTGCGCGGCCGCTGTCGGCACGGGGGTTGCAACCTCAACCGCTGTAGGGCGGACCGTACCGGGCCAGCCCATCCCCGAACCCAAGGAGCCGACGATGCAGTCTTTCCACCCCGATCACGATGCGATCCAACAGCACGCGAAGAAGAACCTCGCGGATGGCGCCGTCACTGGCGCTGGCGCCGAGAAGGTCGCGGCCGTCATCGAGGCGCTGAACGCGTCTCTGGCGACCGAGATCGTCTGCGAGTTACGGTACCGCGCGCACTTTCACGCGGCCGAGGACCTGGGCGAGGTCAACGTCGCGGCGGAGTTTCTTGAGCACGCCGAGCAAGAGCGCGAGCACGGCAAGCAGCTGGCGGCGCGCATCGCGCAGCTTGGCGGTGAGCCGGACTTCGACCCGACCACCCTGCTCGAGCGCAGCCACGCGGCGTACACGGCGCCGGGGACGGTGGCCCAGATGCTCGAAGACAACCTGGTGGCCGAGCGGGTCGCCGTGCAGGTCTACACCGAGCTCGCGCGCTGGCTTGGCGACGAGGACCCGACGTCCCGGCGGCTCATCGAGGACATCCTGAAGCAGGAGGAGGAGCACGCCGATGACCTGGCGGGGCTTCGCAACAAGCTGAAGGGCCGCGAGTAGTCGCTTCGACACTCCGGCGCGACGCCCGCTCCGCTCACGCGGCGCGGGCGTCGTCGTCGGAGCCGTCGGCGGGGGCCTCGGTCGGGTGCGCGCCGGGCAGGAGCAGGCGGAACGTGGTGCCGACCCCCTCCTCGCTGCTGACCTCGATGCGCCCGCCGTGCTCCCGCACGATGTCGGAGCACACGGACAGTCCCAAGCCGGTGCCGTCGGAGGCCTCCTTCGTCGTGAAGAAGGGCATGAAGATCCGCTTGCGGACCTCCTCGGACATGCCCTGGCCGCTGTCCTCGACCGAGAGGTAGACGCCGGGGGTCTCCTCGTCCCCGACGAGGGTGCCGCTGGCCAGTGGTCCGACGGCGAGTCGCAGCGTCCCGCCTTCGGGCATGGCCTGGATCGCGTTGGTCACAAGGTTGGCGAGGACCTGCTCCAGCTCGTGCTCGTTGGCGTGCGTCCGCCACGGACCGCCCTCGGCCACCTCGACGGAGGGGAGCACGGCTGCGCGGTGCATCATGTGCCCGAGCAACGTCACCGTGCCCTGGGCGAGGCTGGCGAGATCGACCGAGCTGCGAGCCCCCGTGTCGCGCCGCGCGAAGCCCAGCAGGCCCCGGATGCGCTCGGCCATGCGCTGCGCCTGCCGCTCGATGATGGCGGCGCACTCCACCGCGACCTCGCCCTTGGCGAACCCCGTCGCGATCATGTGGGCGCGGCCGGAGACCACGTTGAGCGGCGTCCCCAGCTCGTGCGCCAGCGACGCGGCGAGCTGCCCGACGACCTTGAGCCGCCCCGCATGTCGCAGCTGCGCGGTGGCCGCCACGCGCCGCCTGGTCTCGTCTTCGATGCGCTTGCGGGCGATCTCCAGCCCCACCGTCATCTGGTTCACCTCGTTGGCCAGCGCGCCGAATTGGTCGACGCCGCGCACCTGGAGGCGCCCGCTCAGGTCGTCGCTGGCGATACGCCGAAGCTGCTCCGACACCTCCGCGAGCGGCTTGCCCACCAGAATGCGCGTCGCGACCACGATGACGAGGCAGCAGACCGCGGCGAGCAGCAGCGCGATGGTCGCCGTGCTGATCAGGATCGAGCGGCTCTCCTCTTCCGCCGCGGCTGCCGACGACTCGATACCCAAGACGCCGATCACCTTCGACTCACGGGTGAGCGGCCGATACACCGCCACGAAGCGGTGGGACTTGTCGATGAAGGGACCGACGCCCTGGCCGCCCAGCAGGCGCGACCAGTCATCGGCGGTGCCGCGGAACTCCTGGGGCGCTGCGCCGGTCGCGACCAGCCACGCGACGCGTCCGGGCTCGATCTCGCCCGCGGTGCTGCCCAGCAGCTTGCGGGCGAAGCGCTCGCCCTCGGCGTCCACGGTCTCCGACACCGCGGCCGCCAGCAGGTCCGCCCGCTCGGTGAGCAGCCGCGCGCGGTCGTGCTCCATGCGCTCGACCGCCAGCTTCGCCGACCAGGCGCCGTGCAGGCCCACCACGATAAAAATGCTGAGCGTCAGCGCCAGCGCCAGCTTCGTCGCCAATCTCATCGCGAACCTCCGACGGGGCGGCGCTTAGGGCTGTTCTAGGACGTCTTTGACCGCCCCGAGCAGCGTCGTCGAGTCGAAGGGCTTATCCAAGACACTCGCGGCGCCCAGCTTCCGCGCCCGCTTGTGCGTCTCGTGGTCCCCGAAGCTCGTGATGATGATCGTCGGGGGCGCCTTCTCGGTCTCGCCGAGGCGACGCAACACCTCCAGGCCGCTCATCAGCGGCATGTGGACGTCGGTCACCAGGACATCGGGCACCGTTCCCTCCTCACAGATGACGCGGATGACCTCGACGCCGTTCGGGACCGCTGTGACGGCATACCCGGCCATCTCGAGATAGGCCTTGAGGAGCGTGCGCATCTCGTCGTCGTCCTCGGCTAACAGGATGATGTGCGAAGCCGCCTCCGGCTGCGCCGTAGCCATGTCCTGCTCGGCGTCGGGACGGATCATCCGGCCTCCTCCTCGTACTGCTTCAGCTTGCGATAGAGCGTCTTTCGGTCGAGCTCGAGCAGCTCGCTGGCCCGCGTGCGATTTCCGCCGACCGCGTCCAGCGCGGCCAAGATGTAGCGCCGCTCCATCTCGTGCATCGAGAGCAGCTCGTCCGCGTTCGACACGTCGATGGGCAGCCTCCGCGGCGAGTGGTCCCGCACGCGCGGCGGCAGGTCCTCCACGCCGATCTTCTCAAAGCGCGTCAGGGCCACGGCCCGCTCGATGCAGTTCTCAAGCTCGCGCACGTTCCCCGGCCAGTGGTAGGCGATGAGCTTTCCGGCCGCGGGCGCTTGAATCCCGACCACCGCGACGCCGTGCCGCGCGGCGAAGCGCTCGATGAAGTGCTGTGCCAGCAGCAGCGTGTCGTTGCCCCGGTCGCGCAGCGGCGGCAGCGGCAGGTGCACCACGTTGAGGCGGTAGTAGAGGTCCTCACGGAACTCTCCGCTCTCGATCATCGCCTCGAGGTTGCGGTGGGTGGACGAGACGATGCGGGTGTCGAACGAGACCTCGCGCGAGTCGCCCACCGGCCGCACCGAGCGCTCCTGCAGCGCCCGCAGCAGCTTCGCCTGCATGGCCGGCGTCATCTCGCCGATCTCGTCCAGCAGCAGCGTGCCCCCGTTGGCCTCCACGAAGAGCCCTTGCCGCGCCTGCTTGGCGTCGGTGAAGGCTCCGCGTGCGTGGCCGAAGAGCTCGCTCTCAAGCAGCGCCTCGGGCAGCGCCGCGCAGTTGATCGCCACGAAGGGCCCGTCGCTGCGTCCGCTGAGACGGTGGATGGCGCGCGCGATGAGCTCTTTTCCGGTGCCGGTCTCGCCGGTCACCATCACGCCCACGTCGGTGGCGGCGACGCGGCGGACGATGTCGTAGACCTCGGCCATCGCGCGGCTCTCGCCGATCATATCGGCCGGGCCCGCGCCCTTCTTCACCGCCGCTCGCAGCGCGACGACCTCGATGTTCAGGCGCCGGTGTTCGACCGCGCGGCGCACGTGATGGGCCAGGGTGTCCATCTCGACGGGTTTGGTGACGAAGTCGTGCGCGCCGGCCCGAATCGCGTCGACGGCCGCCCCCATGCTGCCGAACCCGGTGAGCACGATGACCGGCACGTCGGGGCGCAGCTCGCGCAGGCGCCCGCAGAGCGTGAGGCCGTCGCTGTCGCCGAGGTGCAGATCGGTGACCACCGCGTCGAAGGTCTCAGCGTTGGCCTGGGCGAGGGCCTTCGCCGCGGTCGCGCAGGTGACGACGCCGAAGCCGGAGGCGGAGAGCGCCATCTTCACGAGGTCGCAGAGCTCGGGGTCGTCGTCGACGAAGAGGACCCGGCCCGCGGCGGCTTTCGTGGCGCGCGGCGCGTCGGCGCGGTCTACAGCGTGTGGCTGGGGGGTGATCATAGGCTCTCCTGCCGCTCCGTGGTGGGGGGAGCGATCGGGCGCGGGCCGCACGACGCGGTTCGCGTCGGCGAGGTGTCCGCGCCCTCGCAGGCCTCCAATGCGAACCCCGTGCCATGAGGCGATTGTCCATGAAACCAGGGGCTTAGGCAATCCACGGGCGGCACGGTGTGGGGCAAAGTGCCCCGGCGTGGCGAATTGCCCCTCGTGAGCCAGACGCGCTACGGCTTGCGATGGCGCGACTCCATGGTATGCGTCGCCCAACGTTTCCAGAGCCCGCCTCGCGCGGAGCTCCGCCACTCAGAGGACTTTCCATCATGCGACGTATTGCCCCGGCGCTCCTTGCTGCCGCGCTCATCTCCACCGTCACGCCCGGCTGCAAGAGCGAGCTGGACAACAAGCCCACCGCGAAGGTCGAGCCCGCCGCCCCGGCCGCCCCCGCCGCCCCGGCTGCCCCCGCCGAGGAGGCCAAGCCCGCCGCCCCTGCCGAGGAGGCCAAGCCCACCGAGGCCGCCGCCCCCACCGAGGAGGCCAAGCCCGCCGAGGGCACCCGCTTCACCCTGGACGCGGCCAAGAGCAGCCTCGGCTTCGTCGGCGCGAAGATCACCGGCGACCACACCTGCAAGTTCAACACGATCAGCGGCCACGCGGTGATCGCCGGCGACGCCGTGCAGTCGCTGGAGGTCGTCGCCGACATGGCCTCGGTCGAGACCGACGCCGAGAAGCTGACCGGCCACCTCAAGAGCCCCGACTTCTTCGACGTCGAGAAGTTCCCGACCTCGACCTTCAAGGCGACCTCCTTCACCCCCTCCACCGAGGAGGGCGCGACGCACACGGTGACCGGCGAGCTGACGCTGCACGGCGTGACCAAGCAGCTCACCTTTCCGGCGACGCTGGCGGTCTCGGCGACCGGCGCCACCGGCAAGAGCGAGTTCAAGATCAACCGGAAGGACTTCGGGATCGTCTATCCCGGCAAGCCCGACGACCTGATCCGCGACGAGGTCCTGCTCAAGCTCGACTTCACGTTCGCCCCGGCGCCGGCTGCAGAATAGCGATGTGGCTGCGGCGCCTCGACGCGGTTTGAACGCGTCGGGGTGCCGCGGTCTGCGGTGGTGTGCATGCAGATCCTTGTGACGGGGGCGACCGGCTTTCTCGGGACCCACCTGGTCGAGGCGCTCGTCGCCCGCGGGCACACGGTGCGCGCCGTGGTCCGGCCCAGCAGCAACACCGAGCACCTCGCGCGCCTAGGCGCCACCTGGGTGGTGGCCTCCCTCGAGGGCGGGGGCGGGCTCGCCGAGGCGGTCGTGGGCGTGGACGCTGTCGTGCACGCCGCGGGCGGTGGGCAGGCCGCTTCGCTCGAGGTCCTGGACGCGCAGAACCACGGCAGCACCTGCCAGATCCTCGACGCGCTGGTGGCGTCGGGCCAGCCGCTTCAGCGCTTTGTGCTGGTGTCGTCTCTGGCCGCCTCGGGGCCGTCGAGCGACGGGCGACCGCGGCCTGTCGACGTCGAGCCCGCGCCGATCAGCGACTACGGCCGCTCCAAGGTCCGCGCCGAGGCGGCGACCCTGGCCCGCCGCGACGCCTTCCCCGTGAGCATCCTGCGGCCCCCGGGCGTCTACGGCCCCGGCGACACCCGCCTGCTCGGCCTCTTCCGCGCCGCCTCCCGAGGCCTGCTCCCCGTGGTCGGTCGGGGCCACAGCGCGTCGTTCGTCTACGGCTCCGACTGCGCCGCCGCCATCGTCGCGATGCTTGAGCGCCCCCACGACTCAGGCGCCATCTACACGGTCTGCGACGGCGGGGCCCACGCGACCGAGTCCCTCGCCCGCGCCGTCGCCACCGCCGTCTCGCGCCGCGGCCGCCTGGTCCGCATCCCCGCAGCCCTGCTGCCACCCGCCGCCGCGGTCTCGCGCTTGGTGGCCGCCCTCCGCGGTCGCCCCAACATCCTCGGCCCCGACAAGGTCCGCGAGCTGCGCCAGCGCCACTGGGTGTGCGACCACGAACGCATCGAGCGGGAGCTCGGGTGGAAGCCCGAGGTCCCGCTCGATGAGGGTCTCGCTCAGACGGCCGCGTGGTACCGCCAGCAGGGGCTGCTCCCGAGCTGACGGCGACCGTGCGGCAGCCCGCCTACTTCTTCTGCACCTTGTACGCGCCGGCCTTGTACGACTTGGTCATCACCTTCTGCTCCTCAGCGCTCGCCGGCGGCGCGGCGAGCTGGTCGGCCATGTCCGACGCCTCGCCAGCGCTCTGCGACAGCCCGCGCCCAGCGGCGCCCAGCGAGTCGCCCTTGCTCTTCGCCTTCTCGGTCGCCTGCTGAAGCTCGCGCCGCGCGTCGTCGTACCGGCCTTCCTGCACCAGCGCCGCCGCCTTCTGCATCGACGTCGCCAGCTCGATCTCGGCGATGCGCGCCTCCACGTCCTTGTCGCGCGACCGCTCGACCATCGCGTGGTCCCCGGTCACCGTGACCGACAGGTTCTCCGACGCGCTGCGGCGCGCGCCATCGGCGGCGAGGTCCTGGTACCGCACGCCCAGCGCGCCAAGCGCTATCGTCCCGCTGCGGTCGGTCACCCGCAGGCGCAGCAGCACCGCGCGCCGCTGGCCGGCGTAGAGGTCGCCGAGGCGGACGATGACCGTGGGGCCCTCCTGCTGCCACGCGTAGCCGAAGACCTCGTCGACCGACACGCCCGCGGGCAGGGTCAACTCCATGGCCACCTGCCGCGCGACCGTCGCCATCATCTGTGCGACCTCGCCCGCCAACACGCCAGCGATCTCCTTGGACTCCTGCACGAAGTAGTAGTTGCCGCCGCCGTTGTCGGCCACCGCGGTCATCAGGTCCTCGTTGTAGTTGGCGCCCAGGCCGAGGGTCGTCGTGACGATGCCCTCCTGCAGCGCCTCACGGGCGATGCGGTTGAGTGCCGGCTGAGCCGTCACGCCGCGGTTGGCGAGCCCGTCCGAGATCAGGATGACCCGATTCACCTTGTCGGAGTCGAGGTGCGCGCGCACCTCCGCCTGTCCCGCCACGAGGCCGCCCGAGAGGTTGGTCCAGCCGTTCGGCCCGATCTTGCGGATGGCGTCCTTGACCCGCTCACGGGAGCGCGAGTCCACGACAAGCGACGGCACGTCGACGCGGACATCGTCGGCGTAGCTCACGATCGAGACGCGGTCGCCGTCGCGCAGCCGGTCCACCATCTGCATCGCCGCGTCGCGGGCGTCGACGATGGACTGCCCCAGCATCGATCCCGAGCGGTCGATGACCAGGCTGAGGTTCACGGCGCGATCGCGGCCGCGAAACGTCTTCGGCGCCTCCAGCGTCGCCAGGGCGTGAACCACCGGCTGGCCGGACAGGATGTGGGTGTTCTCCATCTGCACGCGGAAGCCCACGCTGCCCGGCAGCGGGCCCGTGGCGAGGGTGGCGGCTCCGGCGGGAGCCGCGAAAGCCATGGAAGTTACAGCGAAAAAGGCGGCGAAGGTGCGCATGTCGGGTCCTCCAGTGGGATAGGGCGGTGCGGTACAGCGGTGGGCTCGGGCCAGCACGGTTACGGCGTGTGGGTTGCTGATGACGCGCGGGGCCGCGAAACGATCTGACGCGCTGCTCAATTTCATCGCGGCCCGGGACTTGACGCGGCGGCGCGTGCAGCGCACATCTTCGGCCGGGCAGGCCGATCACCGGGCCCGCTCGGCCACCCGTCCTGGCCGGACCCCCGCAAAAGGTTGTCGCGATGACGCTACTGCCACTCGTTCCTCGACACACGACGACGCCCCGCGTGCTCCCGGCGGTCGTGTTCGACGAAGGCATGGGCGCGCGCGTGCGTCGCCTCTTCCCGACGCTCAGCCTGCGGCACCTCGACCCCTTCGTGGTCCTCGACGACCTGCGCGTCGAGCAGGCCACGGGGTTCCCCGGCGTCCCCAACCGTGGCTTCGAGGCGGTGACCTACGTGCTGCGCGGGCATTTCCACCACAGCGACAGCCTCGGAAACGAAGAGCTGGTCGCGGCCGGTGGCGTGCAGTGCTTCACCGCCGGCGCCGGCAGCCGCTGCTCCGACGTGCCGGACCCGCGCGCCCTGAGCCACGGCCTTCAGCTGTGGGTCAATTTGCCCCGCTGCCTGCGAGACGTCGCGCCGGGCTACCAGCACGTGCCCGCGGGCGAGCTGCCCCACCACGAGGCCGACGGCGTCTCGGTGACCACCGTCATCGGCGAGGGCTCGCCGCTCGAGCTGATGACCAGCGTGAACTACCACGACGTGGGGATGAAGCCGGGCGCCGTCCATGTGGCGACGATCCCCGACGGCTGGCGCGGCTTCGTCTACGTCGTCCAGGGCCAGGTCTACGTCGGCGAGGCGCTGCTCGCGGCGGGCGAGGCGGCCTTCCCGCTGCCAGGCGCCATCGCCATCGTGGCGCGCGATGAGGCGCGGCTGATGTTCATCGCCGGTGAGCCCCACACCGCACCCGCGGCCGCCGCCACGGCCCAAGCCTGCTGAGCGCGGGTTGGCGGGCGTTTGGGGGGCTGGCGGAGCCGGAATGAAGCGGGTCGCGCAAAGACGCCAAGGCGCCAAGAACGCGCTCCCTTGGCGCCCTGGCGCGAACCCAAGTGACCCCGCAAACCCACGTCAAGTTCTGCCAGCATCGAGCAGGAACTCGGACCTGAGGGACTAAAACCCGTCGTCGATGCGCTTGCGCTCGGAGCCGCGGCGGCGAGTGCCCTCCGCGGGCATGCCGGGACCGGTCGGGCGGCGGTCGATGCCGCTGAAGCCCGTGGACGCGTTCCACTCGCGGAAGTCCAGGTCCCCGCGCTGGTAGCGGAGCTGGTCGTAGTGCGAGGGCGAGAGCCCCGCTTCGGTGTAGCGGGTCGAGGCGTTGCCGGCGTTCATCCGGCCCTTGATGAGGCGCGCCTGGTCGTTCACGGCCCGCGCGAGGCTCTTGTCGCTGGTGCCGCTTGCCCAGCGGGCGATTCGGGGCTTGGTCTCGTCCATGGGGCTACCTCTTCGTCGAATCAGAGCTTGCCAGCGAAATCCGCCGTGGGCGAGACCGGCCGCAGCTCGAAGCCCGGGTTGTTCTCGACCGCCCAGCCGATGCCCCAGGCGCTCGAGAAGAGCACGACCGGGTGGCCGTCGCGGTCACGCGCACAGATATTTCCCTGTCCGCGCCTGAAGGTTCTGGGGTCGAAGTCCTCGCCGACCACCCAGCGGCACACCGTGAAGGGCAAGCCCTCCATGATGGCCTCCACGCTGTACTCGTCGCGCAGCCGGTGGGCGAGCACGTCGAACTGCAGGCTGCCGACGGCGCCGACGATGTCGACCTGCTCAGTCACGTAGTCCGCGAAGATCTGGATGGCGCCTTCCTCGGCGAGCTGCTCGAGGCCCTTCATCAGCTGCTTGCGGCGCAGGGGGTCGCCGATGCGGATGCGGCGGAAGAGCTCGGGCGAGAAGTGGGGGATGCCCTCGAAGCGCACGTCCTGGCCGGTGGTCAGCGTGTCGCCGATGCGGAAGACGCCCGGGTCGTAGAGCCCGATGATGTCGCCCGCGAAGGCCTCCTCGATGGTCGTGCGCTCGCGCGCCATGAACGAGGACGGGTTCTTCAGCCGCAGCTCCTTGCCGAGCCGGACGTGGCGCGCCTCCATCCCCTTGACGAAGCGGCCCGAGCAGACCCGCAGAAACGCGATGCGGTCGCGGTGCGAGCTGTCCATGTTCGCTTGGATCTTGAAGACGAAGCCCGAGAAGTACGGGTCGTTGGCCTTCACGAGCCCGTGGTCGCTCTGCCGCGGTGCGGGCGCGGGCGCCATCTTTAGAAAGGCCTTCAGGAAGGGCTCGACGCCGAAGTTCGTCAGGGCGGAGCCGAAGAACATCGGCGACAGCTCGCCCGACAGCACCCGCGCGGGGTCGTAGGGGTCGCCGGCGACGTCGAGCAGCTCGAGATCGTCCTCCAACCGCTTGGCCGCGCGCGCCGAGAGGAGGCTCGCCCGGTCGTCGTAGTGGACCACCTTCGCGTCGATGGCGGTCGATCCGTGGTCCTCGGCGTCAAAGACGTGGATCTCGCGGGTGCTGCGCTCGAACACGCCGACGAAGCGGGCGCCGTCGAAGACCGGCCAGTTCACCGGGCAGGCCGGCATGCTCAGGTGAGTCTCGAGCTCCTCCATCAACTCCAGCGGGTCCCGGCCGTAGCGGTCCATCTTGTTGACGAAGGTGAAGATCGGGATGCCGCGCAGCTTGCAGACGCGGAAGAGCTTCTCGGTCTGCGGCTCCACGCCCTTGGCGGCGTCGATGAGCATCACCGCGGCGTCGGCGGCGGCGAGCGTGCGGTAGGTGTCCTCGCTGAAGTCCTGGTGGCCCGGGGTGTCGAGGATGTTGATGCAGAAGCCGTCGTACTCGAACTGCATCACCGACGAGGTCACCGAGATGCCGCGCTCCTTCTCCATGGCCATCCAGTCGCTGGTGGCGTGGCGGGAGGCGCGGCGGGCCTTGACGGCGCCGGCGAGGTGGATGGCGCCGCCGTAAAGCAGCAGCTTCTCGGTGAGCGTCGTCTTGCCGGCGTCGGGGTGCGAGATGATGGCGAAGGTCCGTCGCGTGGCGACTTCGCGTTCGAGGCGGCGTTGTTCTGGCGACGTGGACATGGGCGCCGGTTCTACTGGAAAGGGCGGGGCGGCGCCAGGGATTCAGCGGCCGGCGCGGAGGGTAGGGCGCGCGGGACCTCGTCGTCGGCCGGCAAGAGCAGGGCCTGCCCGCCGGCCAAGGTCGGGCGGACGGTGCCGGGTGCGCAGGTCTGGCAGGCGGGGTCGAGCCAGAGATCGGCGTCGGGGAGGTAGATGAGGGCGCGGTCGAAGACGCCGGGGGCGGGCAGCTCGGGGTTGAGCGCGGGGCGGGCGGTGCTTCGAGCGACGGCCAAGCGGTGGGGGATGGCTGCCGCGTCGAGGATCCAGTGCAGGACGTGGATCTTGTCGGTGCCGTTGAGGGTGTTGGTGCGCAGGGCGGTCGGCAGCGCTTGAGCGGCGCGCCAGTCGGCGTCGAGCGCGTCCTCGGGTTGGAGGCGGTCGCGCACCCAGGTGTAGGCCTCGCGCGCTCCGATTTCCCCGGTGGCGCCTGGGGAAAAGGGGGGCGCGTGGTCCTCGCGGAGGGCGACCGAGCGGTCGATGAGGGCGGCGATGTATGGGGCGGCGACCTGGGCCCAGGTGGCGGCGAAGCTCTGGTCGAAGCCGGAGGGCGCGGCGCGCTTGGTGACGTAGCGCACCGAGGGCTGGGCGGGGCGCTCGGGGCCGGCGGCGCCGAGGTGGCGGGCGAGGACGGCCAAGATCGTGTGGCCGCCGTCTTTGCGGGCGAGGGCGTGGAGGCGGGGGTCGGAGACGTGGAGGGCGCCGACCGCGTTGTCGGGCACGTCGTAGCGGACGAGGACCTCGCGGGTGAAGCCGTCGGGCGTGCCCAGCCAGCGGGCGTCGGTGACCAAGGTCCCGGGCACCTCGAAGTCCGCGGTGTATTCGAGGATCGCGCTGCCGGCGATGTCGGCGAAGATCAATGTCCAGCGCAGGTCGTCGGGGTCGGCCGTGCCCACGCTGGGGGCGCTGGTGACCTGGGCGGGCGTCGCGGGTCGCTCGCCCCGCTCGCCGTCGAGGATGCGGGCGCGCACGTTCAGCAGCTTCGCGCCCGGCGGGGTCGTGAGGATCACCTGCGCCCGCGCCTCGTCGATGCCATCGAAACGGAGCCGCGCCCCGTGAAAGCGCAGGGAGGCGCGCGCGTTCTCGGGCGACCGCGCCGTGCCCACCCGCACCTCGATGGCGCGTCGCAGCCAGACGGGGCCCGGCTGCGTCGCGCTCGCCTGATAGCGCTCGTCTCGCAGCGCGGTCGCGTCGTAAAAGGCGGCCTCGGGCAGCGCGCGTGTGCAGCCCGGCGGGAGCGCGGTCATCGGTAGGCACAGCGCGAGCCACAGCACGATGCGCCGCCGCCTCGGTCCGCGAAACATCTGCGCGCTGCTGCTCATGGGGTCGCTCCTTGCCGGCGAGCCGCTTCCCATGCCGCCCGTGCTCTGTCAACATCGCGCCGCGCTGCGGCAGGGGTATGCAACATGGCGAGAATCCACACTTTCAACGTCACGCCACGGCTCCCGGCCGCGCTGCAGCCGCTGCTCGACCTCGCCTACGACCTGACCTGGTCCTGGTACCCCGAGCTGCGCCGGCTCTTCTGCGAGCTGGACCCGGCCCTGTGGCGTGAGACCAACGGCAACCCCGTGGCGCTCTTGTCGCGCTTGGACCAGCCGCGCATCGACGCGCTGGCCGCCGACGCCGCGCTGCTCGCGCGGGTGGAGGCCATGACCGCGCGCGTCGCCGCCGAGCGAAGCGCGCCCGCGTGGTTCGAGCGCGAGCACGGCAGCGCCGACGACCGCGCGATGCTGGTGGCGTACTTCTGCGCGGAGTTCGGGATCAGCGAGGCGCTGCCGATCTATTCGGGCGGCCTCGGCGTCCTCGCGGGCGACCACCTCAAGAGCGCCAGCGAGGAAGGGATCCCGCTGGTCGCCGTCGGGCTGATGTATCAGCAGGGATACTTCCGGCAGTATCTCAACGAGGACGGATGGCAGCAGGAGGCGCCCTACGACAACGACTTCGCGCTGCTGCCGGTTCAGCGCGCGCGCCGTCTGGACGCGACCCCGGCCACAGTCGAGCTGAGCATCGAGGGGCGGCCGGTGCAGGTGCGCATCTGGGAGGCCCGCGTGGGCCGGGTGCGCTTGCTGCTGCTGGACACGAACTCGCCGCACAACGCGCCAGCGGACCGCGAGATCACCGGGCAGCTCTACGGCGGCGGGACCGCGCTGCGGTTTCGGCAGGAGCTGGTGCTGGGCATCGGCGGCGTGCGGGCTCTGCGTGCGCTGGACCTACACCCGACGGTCTTTCACATGAACGAGGGGCACTCGGCCTTCCTCGCGCTGGAGCGGATTCGCGAGGCCGTGAAGGCCGGGTACGACTTCGACACGGCCCGCGAGCTGTGCGCGGCGTCCAACGTGTTCACGACCCACACGCCCGTGGCGGCGGGCTTCGACATCTTCACGGTGGAGCAGCTGGCCGAGCTGTTGCCGACCCTGCACGACGAGCTGGGGATCTCGCGGCAGCGGCTGCTGGCGCTCGGCGCGCACGAGGGCGACCCGGGGCTCACCCGCGGGTTCAACATGGCC
Source organism: Myxococcota bacterium (assembly GCA_041389525.1). Classification (GTDB taxonomy): domain Bacteria; phylum Myxococcota_A; class UBA9042; order PHBI01; family JACKFB01; genus JACKFB01. The sequence goes on from JAWKRR010000049.1 coordinate 19,823, forward strand.
TACCTGGCGCTCCGCTCGTCCGGAGGGGTCAATGGGGTGTCGCAGCTACACGCGGAGGTCTCGCGCGGCATGTGGCAGCGCCTGTGGCCGGGCTACGAGACGGCCGAGGTCCCGATTCGCGGCATCACCAACGGGATCCACACGCGGACCTGGGTGGGGCGCGAGATGGGCGAGCTTTTTGACCGCTACCTGGGGGCGGCGTGGACCGGCGCGACCCATGAGGCCGAGTCGTGGGCGGGGGTCCGCGAGATCCCGGACCGCGAGCTGTGGGCGGCGCACGAGCTTGGCCGCGGGCGGCTGGTGGACTTCGTGCGGGCGCGCACCGCGGAGCAGCTGAGCAAGCGCGGGCGTCCGCGCTCCGAGGTGGACGCGGCGCGGACGATGTTCGACCCGCGCGCGCTGACCATCGGGTTCGCGCGGCGCTTCGCGACCTACAAGCGGGCGAACCTGCTGCTGCGCAATCCCGACCGGCTGCGCGCGCTGCTGACCTCGACCGAGCGGCCGGTCCAGTTCGTCTTCGCCGGCAAAGCGCACCCCAAAGATGAGCCGGGCAAGCAGCTCATCAAGGAGATCGTGCACTTCGCGCGCGACCCCGAGGTGCGGCGTCGCATCGTGTTCCTCGAGGAGTACGACATGGGCGTGGCCCGAAAGCTGGTCCAGGGCGTCGACGTCTGGCTGAACAACCCGCGGCGGCCCAAGGAGGCCAGCGGGACCAGCGGCATGAAGGTGGTCCCGAACGGCGGCCTGAACCTCTCGGTCCTCGACGGCTGGTGGGCGGAGGCCTTCGACGGCGTGGGGGGCTGGGCCATCGGGGCCGGCGAGACCTACGAAGACGACGTCGATCGGGGAGACGCCATCGAGGCGGATCTGCTCTTGGACCTGCTGGAAGACCAGGTGCTGGGCGAGTTCTACGATCGCGAGGACGGCGAGCTGTCGGCGCGCTGGCTGACGCGGGTGAAGGCGTCGATGGCGCGGCTGAGCCCGCGCTTCTGCACGAACCGGATGGTCCACGACTACGCGGAGCAGCTCTACCTGCCGGGGCATCGCCGCGGCCGCGAGCTCGCCGCCGATGGGGCCCGGCCCGCGCGCGAGCTCGGGCAGCAGGTCGCGCGCTTCGAGGCCGCCTGGGAGGGCGTCCGCGTGGGCGAGGTGGCCGTCGAGGTCCCGCGGGACCTGCCCATGGGCGAGTCGGTCGCCGTGCGGGCCGACGTCAACCTCGGCGGGCTGGAGCCTGAAGAGTTGCTGGTCGAGATCCTCGGCGGCCGCATCGACGGGCACCGGCAGATCCTCGACGGTACCCTGGTCGAGATGACGCCGGGACCAAGCGGCAGCGAGGGGATCGCTAGCTATTCGGGCCGCTGGACCCCCATCTCCGCGGGTCAGTCGGCCTGCACGGTTCGGGTGCGCCCGCGGCTGCCGTCCAGCTCGCCCGTGCGCTCGCTGCCCGTTCGTAGCTGGGAGTAGCGCCGTCCCCGGAGCCTTCAGCCCTTACGTTCCAGCAGCTCCATCGCCTTCTTCAAGCTGATGCGCATTCGCTCCAGCGAGCGGCCGAGCTCGGCGGTCTCGCCGGTCCCGTTGGTGGGCACGGGCGTGTCCAGTTTGCCGCGGCTCATCACGTCGGCGCTGCTGGTCAGCAGCGAGATCGAGCGCGAGACGCGGTGGCCGACCAGGAAGACCATGGCGCCCGCGAGCAGCGCGGAGATGACGCTGATGATCTGCAGCAGCCAGATCTTGTCGACGGCCTCGGCGGCCACCGTCACGAGGCGGCCGGTCATCGCGCCGGCGGACGCGACGAGCTCGGCGTCGTTGGCGGCCAGCTTGCGCAGCGCCTCGGCGTTCGAGCCGCCCGAGTCGATGAACTCGTCGGCCGCGAGCTTAGTGACACGCCAGATCGCGAGCTGCGCGCGCGCGACCTGGCGGGCCTGCTCGTCTTCCACCCCGGGGACGTAGCGATACTCGCGCCCGGCGGCGTCCAAGGGCACGCGGCCGCCAGCGAGCAAGCCCCACAACGACTCCTGAAACTGCACCACCGTGCGCCGCAGGTCCACGGCGTGCTCGGCGTCGCGGTTCTCTCGAAATAGCAGCGCGTGGTTGGTGATTCGCTGCGCGAGCGTGCCCTGCCGACTCGACAACTCGGTCTGCATGGTGAGGCTGGCGAGGCTGGCGTTGGTCGCAACCAGCCAGATCCCCAGGCCCACGATGACCAGGACGAGCACGCCCACGGCGAGGAATAGTTGGCGTCGGACCGACATCGTGCGCCCGATTTGGGCTGCAGCACGCTGCCCTGTCAACCCTTCCAGGCGGCGAGGGACTCAAATGCGGCCGCGTCTCGGACGTTCTCGATGTCGTGCGCGAGGCGCTCCCGAAGCTCCGCGGCTCGCGACCAGTCCGCCGGGCCGGTCTGTAGCCACTCGCTGAAGTACTTGTCGAACAGGAGGCGCCCGAGGGGGCCGACGTGGGAGATAAAGGCGTTGCAGATTTGGTCGAGGCGCTCGCCAAACCGGTCGTGGGCCAGCTCGCGCGCGGCCGCGAGGTCGGTGGCGTGCGGCGGCTCGCCCGTGGCGTCGGCGGGCAGGGGCGGCGGGGCGCTCGTCGGCGGGGCGCTCTTCGGGGGGGCCGCGCTGGCCGTCGTCGCCTCAGCGCTGGCCGTCGTCGCGCCGTCGGCGGCATCGGGGGGCTGCAGCGAGGGACGCAGCTCGTTGGCGGCGCTGGCCGAGCGCGCCTCCAGTCGCTTGAGCGATGAGCCGGGCATGCCCAGCACGATGAGCGCCGCGTCGTCTGTCAGGTGGTAGCAGAGGATCGACGCGGCCGGGAAATGCGCGAAGAAGTCGAGCATCCCGTACCCGCGCTCCTTCGCGTCAGCGGTCAGCTGCCGGAAGATGCCCTCGATGAGCTGCATGCGGTCGGCGCCGATGCCCACCATGCGGGTGGACGCCACGCACTCGCCGTTCTGCGTCACGAACGCGCCGATGCACCCTTCGCTCGCCCCGAGCAGGTTCAGTACACGGCGCATCGGGCTCGCCTGCTGGACGCTTGCGGTCGGCATGGCCGGGACAACCACCTCAATCGATCTCAGACAACCGGAGTTGCAAGTCAGTGCCAGAGTGAGTGGCGGCCACGATCATATCACGTTCGCGAACTGTGACACCGAGCCATCGCCCCTCGCGCCCCTGGAGCTCGACCGACGAGACGCGCCCGAGGTTGAGGCCCTTGGAGATGGCGTTTGCGGCGCGTACGCCCTTCTCGACCAGCTCGGTGTCCCGCTCGGAGTAGTCGCCGAGATCGTCTTTCACGGAGGCCACGGCGGGCAGGATCTCGTCGAGGCCCTCCGGCGGCGAGCCCGGCGAGGAGGCCCGCCGCCCGCGCGTGTTGGCGGCGGTGTAGGGCGCGGTGGTGGGGCGCTGGGCTGAGCGCATGCGCACGCGGGTGTCTTCGCGGCCGCGGATGGTGGACGGCGGGCCGTCTTCCTCGCGGGTGTCGCGCCCCACGCGCCGCGACGCCACCCCGCGTGGCGCGGTCTTTCCGCCGCCCGCGCCACCGCCGCCCATCAGCGGGACCAGCGTCAGCTCGAGGGCTGACGCCATCTCGATCATGGAGCTGAAGCGATCGTCGGGCTTCTTGGCGAGGGCGCGCTCGATGATCTCGTCGGCCTCGGCCGGGATCCGCAGGTCCGGGCGCACCTCGCTCGGGCGCCGCGGCGGCTCGATGATGTGCTTGGTCATCGTCTCGACCGCGTTGGCACCCACGAAGGGCGTGTCCGCGACCAGCATGTTGAACATGACGCCACCGAGGGCATAGATGTCCGCGCGCGCGTCCACGTCACGCCCCAGCGCCTGCTCTGGCGACAGGAACTCGGGCGTCCCGTAGACCTTGCCCGGCTGCGTGAGGCTCGCGTCGTCCCGCTCGTACTCGGCGACCTTGGCGACGCCGAAGTCCATGACCTTGACGAAGATCTCGTTGCCGCGCTCTTGCAGCAGGATGTTCGCCGGCTTCAGGTCGCGGTGGATGATGCCGCCCGCGTGCGTGGCGGCCAGCGCCGAGCAGATCTGCAGCGCGATCTCGCGGACGGTCTCCCAAGGGATCGGGCCGTCCTCTTGGATGATCTGGTCGAGGGGCTTGCCCTCGATGAACTCCATGACCAGGAAGGGCGTGCCGGTCTCGGTGGTGCCGAAATCGGTGACGTCGACGATGTGCTGGTGTCCGATGGACGACGCGGTGCGTGCCTCGCGGACGAAGCGCACGATGGCCTCGTCTTGGTGCATGCGCGTCAGGTTCAACAGCTTGATGGCCACGCGCCGCTGCAACACGATGTGCTCGCCCTCGTAGACGGTGCCCATCGCCCCGCGACCCACGACCCGCTTGACCCGGTACCGCCCCTGGAGCTCGGTGCCGGCGGCGAGGTCGGCCTCGACCTCTGCGCCGTCGAAGTCGTCGAGATCTTCGGCCGAATCGTCCCCATCGAACGCCGCGGACTCGGCAGAGCTCGGCTCGTCGCCGTCAACGTCGTCGTTGTCGTCGTCGTCATGGGGCGCAGAGGCCTCGGCGTCGTCCTCACCAGCCGCCTCGACCGCGTCGGCTTCCGGCGCGAGGTCTTCGGCGTCGTCGCTCGCCGGCTCGGCCGCGTCGTCACCCGCCAGCTCGGCCGCGTCGTCGCTCGCCGGCTCGGCCGCGTCGTCACCCGCCAGCTCGGCCGCGTCATCACCCGCCACGAGATCGTCGCCATCCGCGCCTGCCGGGGGCTCCACCTCGTCGACGGTCGTGCGCTCGGCGTCATCCGCGGCGGCGGCGCTTGCCTGCTCCTCCGCCGTGCCCGCGTCATCCGACGACGGAAGCGGCGGCATGCCTGCCGAGGGGCCGTCCTCCGCGGGATCCGCGGGGGTCCCCTTGCTCGCCCTCACGTCAGCCACGGTCGGCGACCCCAGGAACCGGCGGCGGGGCGGCACCTGTTCGAGCGTGAGCGCGAAGGCCGCAATGTACCAGGGCCGGCATGATGCGGCGTAGCTCCCGGAGCGCGAGGGAGTGAGTCAGTTGCCCACTATCCTGCACCAAACGGTAGTTCAGGGCCAGAACCCAAGGACGCATCGCGCGCCGACTTGGGTCTCGGACGCGGAGGCCCAGCGGCTGCTGGGTCTCTGCGACGCATGTGTCGCGAAGCCGCCATGGAGGCGGATTCGCGAGTCAAACGGTCTCAGCCTCCGACTCCAGGATCTCAGAGAGCACTTCCCACTCGTCGATGATCCTCGATCGTGTGCATCCCCAGACGTTGCAGACGGCTGCGATGTGCGAGTCCTTGCGCTCGGCGCTGAGGTGAATCGCGCGCAGGGTGCCGCGCCCGCAAGCGCAGGCGGCGTACTCGCGCAGGGACTCGTTGCAGGTCGGGCAAGCCAGCCCGCACACCGCACCGGCTGGGATGTCCTCGCCCCCCGTCTTCTCGTCATGCCCGTGGATCGGCGACAGGTAGACCGAGTGCGTCACGCCCTGCGCGGTGACCCGCAGCCCAACGCCCGGAAAGCCCCCGAACTGCGGGTTCTCCTCCTCCACCAGCCGATGGCCGTTGTGGCAGTACGCTTGCGTGATGACCACCAGCGCGTCGTCCACCAGCTCGACTTCGGATTCACCCGACCACGTCGCGGGATCGGTCTTCCGCAGCTTCACGCCCGTCGTCTTCACGTTCCGGCGGGCGTCTCTGTCGCGAGGTCGCGTAGCCATGCTCTCCCCTCCGGGCGTGATGCGGGCCCGGCCCGATGCCAATGGTGGTGTCGCGCGCTCGTCGGTTCCCCTCCCGATCCCGCGCTCGCAATCGATGGCGAGTCATCCGGTTAGCGCGGAGCGCTGGCCCCGTCAACTGAGCGGGTGGCGACCTTCGCGCCTGCGGGGACTCCCACGGTAATCGGTGCTTCTGGGCCCAGGGGCGCTGGGCGCGAGGGCGGCGAGACCATACGGTTGCTCTGGTCCTTCTGCATGCACCACGCCTTCGCGTCGCCGTAGCGCAGCTCGTAGGGCACGTAGACCATGCAGCTCCCCGCGTCGCACCACGCGTCGCAGGTCGTGAAGGTCACGTCGTGCTCGCGCACCCAGCTCTTGCCCGTTCGCGTGTCGCAGACGCGGTTGTAACCCTTGGAGTTTGGGTCATCCTTCTTCTCGCCGCGCGAATGGATCGCGGTCACGATCCGCTGCGGGATCCCCTTGGACCACATGCCCACGCGGCGCTCCTGGGCGTCCGCCTGCACGGCGAGCAGCGCGGGGTCCGGCGCGCCCTTGCCGACGTGAAACACGTGCCCCAGGCCGTCACGCAGCAGCCGCTCCGACAGATCGCGGCACGCCACCAGCACGCGCCCGTAGCCGCCGCTCCCCGGCAGCTTCTTGCAATGCCACTCGCCGCCCCGCGCGACCGCCGTGGCCTCCTTGGCGTTGGCGTACAGCTCATCCGCGTCGAAGCCGCCCCAGAAGTGCGCGGGGCCGTACGATTCCAGGCTGTTGTACTCAGCCATCCGCACGCCCGCGTCCTTGTCCGGGCCCTCCAGGATGTCGAAGGAGTCGCCGTCGCTCCAGTGCACGCGCGTCCGCAGCCCGTCGAGCAGGATGAACTGCTCCGGCGGGTCCGGGACCACCGGCATGGTCACGTGGGCGGGGGCAGGGCGCGGGCCGTCTGGCGCCTGGGCGGCGGGCCGATCGTTGTCGCGGCGGTAGGGGAACCCGAGCTGCGGCGCCGCGGTCATCTTGTTGGGCGGCCGATTCTTCAAACAGTCAGGTTTTATCTTGCCGTATCGCACGTCGAAGGGGGCGTGGATCATGCAGCTTCCGCCCCAGCAGAAGGCGTCGCAGGTCTCGAAGACCGTCGTGTGCTCGATGACCGCCGACTTGCCGGTGCGGGTGTCGCAGACCCGGTTGTAGCCCTTCTTCGTGCCGCCATCCTCGCCATAGGAGTGGATGCTGGTCACGATCCACGCCGGGATCCCCTTCGCCCAGATGCCCTTCCGCTCGCGCTGCGCGTCAAGCTGCAGGCGCATCAGCGCCGGGTCCGGGTCGCCGTCGCCTACGTGGAACACGTGCGCCAGCCCGGCCGAGAGGATGGCCTCGGTCAGCTCAGGGCAGTTGATCAGCGCGCGCTTGTAGCCGCCGGTCCCGGGCATCGTGATGCAGGCCCACTCGCGGCTCTTCGCCAGCTTCTGACCGGCCTTGGCCTCGTCATAGAGCTGGTAGCCGTGAAAGCCGCCCCAAAAGTGCACCGGGCCGTAGGATTCCAGCGTGTTGTAGCCGGCGAGCCGGGCCCGCAGGTCGCGCTCGGGGCCCTCGAGCACCCGAAACGAGTCGCCGTCGTTCCAGTTCACGCGCGTGCGCCGCCCATCGAGCGAGATGAACTGTGGCTGCGACTTGCCGCGCGGCTTCTCCTTCTTCTTGTAGCCGCCGGAGCCGGACGCGGGGCAAGCCGCGAGAGAGCACGCCACGGCGAGCGTGGCCGTGACGATGAGGCCGGTCAAAAGCGCGCGACGAGTGGACACAGGGCCCTCCTTACCGAAGGCCGAGACGCTACCACAAGGCCGGCCCGCCCGTGCCACCGCGCGTACGCCTGCCGCGCGTTCCGTTTCGCCGCCACACACGTGAGGCTTGAGCGGAGCCGCCGCCTGACTATAGTGCTGCGGGTCGCACTCTGGAGCCTGCCATGACGCGTTCATTTGTCGCCCCCCGTCTCGTCCTCTCGCTGGCCATCAGCCTCACCCTGGGCGTCGTCGCCTGCGACAGCGGGGAGAGCACGGCGGACGCCACGAGCGACACCGACACGATCGCCTTGGGGCCGTGCACCACGACGGCGGAGTGCCAAGCGGACACCGTGGGTCTTCCGCCCTGCCAGATCTCGGTCTGTGATGCCAAGAAGAAGGCCTGTGTCGTCATCGCCGCCGCCGAGCACGCGACCTGCGACGACGGCGACCCCTGCACGTTGGAGAGCTGGTGCGTCGAGGGGGCGTGCTCGGCCGGTTCGCCCGTGAAGCCCGACTGCGACGACGGCAACCCGTGCACCGGCGACGGCTGCCAGCCCGGCGTGGGCTGCGTGCACTCCAACATCACCGCGCCCTGCGACGACGGAAACTCCTGCACGGGCGACGACGCCTGCGCGGGCGGGCAGTGCCGCGGCAACCCGACGGCCCAGTGCTCGTGCTCGGTCGACGGCCACTGCGCACAGTTCGAGGACGACAACGTCTGCAACGGCACGCTGCGCTGCGTGTTGGGCGCCTGCTCCCTCATCCCCGAGTCCATCATCGACTGCCCGCCGGCGGGCCCCTGCGAGAAGGCGACCTGCGATCCGGCCACCGGCGCGTGTTCCACGGTCCCGACGGGCGAAGGCCAAGCCTGCAGCGACGGCAGCGGGTGCACCGCCAGCGACGTGTGCACCGACGGCGTCTGCACCGGCCTGCCGGTCTGCGCGTGCGAGTCCGACGACGACTGTTCGCCTTTTGACGATCAGGATCTGTGCAACGGCTCGCTCATCTGCAGCGCGGGCTTCTGCATCCTCGACGTGGCCTCGGTCCCCGACTGCACCGACGACGCCCCCACCGACTGCCTGAAGGTGAGCTGCGAGCCCTCGACGGGCGAGTGCAAGACCCAGATCGCGTCGGACGGCACCAAGTGCAGCTCTGGCGACCTCTGCTACTCGAGCGAGGCCTGCCTCGAGGGCGCGTGCACCGGCGGCGTCGAGAAGAGCTGCGACGACCAGAACCCCTGCACCCTCGACGTGTGCGTGACGGCGGTGGGCTGCGAGCACCAGGCGGCGCCCGGCAAGACCTGCGATGACGGTGACCCGTGCACCAGCGGCGACGTCTGCCAGGGGACGGTCTGCGTCGGGCCGAACAACGCCTGCGTCTGCGGCGACCAGTTCTGCGCCAGCAGCGAGACCTGCGCGACCTGCCCGGATGACTGCGGATCGTGCTGCGGCAACGGGCTGTGCGACCCGGGCGAGGACGCCGCGACCTGCGCGCAGGACTGCGGCGGCGCGGCCGGGTGCGGCGACGGCTTCTGCGACCAGGCCGGCGGTGAGCAGTTCAGCTGCCCGGGCGACTGCCCTGCCGCCGTCTGCGGGAACGCGGTCTGCGACTTCTTGGAGGAGTTCACCTGTCCGCAGGATTGCCCCGCCGCAGGCGCGACCTGCGGATTCCTGTGTGATGGCGTCTGCGACGCGATGTTCGACTCCTTCCTGTGCCCGTCGGATTGCACCTGCGGCAACGGCACGTGCGAGGGCGACGAGAACCCCGAGTGCTGCGCGTCGGACTGCAAGCCCGCGCCGATCTGCGGCGACGGCGCCTGCGAGGCGCCTGAGACCGAGGCGAGCTGCCCGGCCGACTGCGCCGTGGTCATCGCCGACCCGACGCCGGACGCGACGGGCGACGAGGCACCCGACCAGGTCGAGACCGTGCCGGACGCTGGCGACACCAGCGAGCCGATGCCCGACGTGGCCGAGCCCATGCCCGACACCGCGAACGACACCGACGCCAGCGACATCGGCCCCGAGCTGGACGCGACGCCCGACGCCGGCCCCGACGCGGACGCTGCAGCGGACACCGCCGCCGACGCCGACATGAGCGTCGAGCCCGATTCGACGCCCGACGCGGATGCGGACGGGGCCGGCACGCCGGACACCGACGCCGCTCCCGAGACCGACTAGACGACGGCGCGGCGGCGGACCGGTTTGCCCGCCGCCGCCTCGAGCGACGAGACCGAATCGACGGCGGTCGCCGGCACGCCACGGGCGTCGGACGCCGGTCCCGAGACCGACTGTGCGGCCGCGCCGCGAGAGGCTCGCCGGCCGCCGATGCTGGTCCAGGGACCGACTAGGCGACGCGACGAGAGCGTTGGTCGCGGGGGCAGGATTTGAACCTGCGACCTTCGGGTTATGAGCCCGACGAGCTACCTGGCTGCTCCACCCCGCAACAGACGGGAGACTGGGACGATCGCGCGACTGTTGGTCGCGGGGGCAGGATTTGAACCTGCGACCTTCGGGTTATGAGCCCGACGAGCTACCTGGCTGCTCCACCCCGCAGTAGCGGAGCGATCGTCCCTTCCCGATTTTCACACCCGCCCGAGGGCGCGTGTCGTCCTCCCGGAGGAGGCCCCGCCCGACGGCAGGGTCGTGATGAGTATCGCCCGCCCTCGGTCGTGTCAATCGAGAAGTTCGGGTGCCTCGACGAGGCCGATCTCGGCGAGGCGCTGGTACAGGTAGCGCTCGGCCGAGATCCCGTCCCATTGGCGCGGCCTGGCGGCAGTGATGCAGCTCGGCAGCGGCTCCAACATGCAGTCCGGGTGGGGGTGCAGAAAGTAGGGCATGGAGTAGCGGGGGCCGCGGGCGTCGGCGGGCGCCAAAACGCGGTGGGTCGTGCTGGGGATGCGGCCGTTGGTGAGGTGCTGCAGCATGTCGCCGGCGTCGGCGATCAGCTGCCCCGGGATCGGCACGATCGGCATCCAGTCGCCGTCGCGGCGCAGCAGCTCCAAGCCGGGGTCGGTGGCCTCGACGAGCAGCGTGATGAGGTTGATGTCCTCGTGGGCGGCGGCCCAGACGGCGCCGGGCTCGGGCTCGACCTCGTCGGGGCCGGGATAGCGGATCAGGCGGAGGATCGAGTTGCCGCCGTCGATCATGTGGGCGAAGGCGTCCTCGTCGGCGTCCAGGTAGCAGGCGAGGGCGCGCAGCAGCTGGGCGCCCGTGTGGTCCAGGCTCTTGCACAGGCGCAGCGCGGCGTCCTGGAATTGCGGGACCTCCTCGGGCCAGACGTTGGGCGCCATCCGCGTGAGCAGCGGGTGGCCGTCGGGGAGCTCGGGGCCGACGTGCCAGAACTCCTTGAGGTCGGCGACGCTGCTGTTCTTGGCGTGCTCGCGACCGAACGACGCATAGCCACGCTGGCCGGCGCCACCGGGGATCTCGTAGCGCGCCTTCGCCTCCGTCGGGAGCGCGAAGAAGCGACGGATCGTCGCGTAGGTGTCGGCGACGGCGGCCGGGTCGACGCCGTGGTTTTCGACCGCGACGAACCCGAACTCGACGAAGGCGTCGCCGAGGTCGCGGACGAAACGAGCGCGCCGGCTGGCGTCCCCGCTGGCGAAATCCTGAAGATCGACGACGGGGATGGTCTGCTGGCGCGTCATGTGGCTACTCGCGGGTCAGCCAGCCATTGCGTCGGACGGTCAGCGTGGCGAAGGGCTGCACCCAGACCAGCGCGACCATGGCGAAGACGGCGTAGAGCAGGCCGAAGAAGGTTTCGGTGGAGCGCTCGCTGCGCAGGAAGATGAGGCAGTAGAAGCTCGCGACGGCCAAAGACGCAAGCGTGGCCTTGAGCAGGAGGACCGGGTGGAAGATGGCGATGGCGACGGTGGCGAAGATGCCCAGCGCCTTGCTCAGCACCGTCACGGGCTGGAGCACCGCGTCCATCAGCATGAGGGGGCCGATGCCCGCGCCCAGGCGGCGGGCCCGCGGGAAGGCGAAGCGCAGCGCGCGCAGGCCCTCGCGGGTGGCCGAGCGGCCCCAACGGACGTACATCTTGCAGAGGCGGACGTAGGAGTTGGGGACGAGGGTCTCGACGACGGCGTTGGACTGGTAAACGGTGTCGTGGCCGAGGGAGAGCACGAGGTTGGTCATCGCGTGGTCGTCGCCGTTGGTGCAGGCGGCGCCGAGGAAGCGCTGGCCGAGCCAGCGGTCGAGGTGGGGGGCGATGACGTCGCGGCGGTAGGCCTGGAGCGCGCCGGGGCAGCACCACACGGTGCGCAGGCCGCTCTGGTAGGCGCGGACGAAGTCGAAGCCGAGGATGTAGCGGACGCCGAGCATGCGGGTCAGCAGGTTCTCGCGGCGGTTGTAGGCCACCACCTTGCCGCCGACGCCGGCGATACGCGCGTCGCGGAGGAAGGGCGTGACCATGTTGGCGAGGCTGTCGGGCAGGACGATCGAGTCGGAGTCGACCGTGGCCACGATCTCGCTGGTGGCGTGTCGGAAGCCGGCGTGCAGCGCGTGGCGCTTGCCGCGGTTCTTGGGGAGATGGATCGCGGTGACGCGGCCGGCGCTCTCGGCGGCGACGGCGTCGATGTGCGCGCCGGTGTCGTCGCGCGAGCCGTCGTTGACCACGATGATGTGGAGGCGGTCGCTGGGGTAGCGGGAGGCGAGCACGCTCTCGATGGAGCGGCGCACCATGACGCCCTCATTGAAGGCGGGGATGATGACCGAGAGGCTTGGGAGCTCGTTTCGCTCGCGCCAGGAGGGGGCCATCGCGCGGTAGCGCCACCACATGACGAGGCGGACGGCCCAGGAGACGACGAAGACCGCGCTGAGGCCCGCGCCGACCCAGGCCATCGGGGCCCACAGCTGCGTGCGCCACGAGAGCGAGGTCCCGAGGAGCAACGAAATGAAGACCAGCATGCCCACCCAGAGCGCGCAGGCGAGCAGCACGCGCCCGAGGGGGGCTTGGTTGGGTGTCGCGATTTTGGCGGTGTTGCCGGGGGTTGGCACGGTTCGACCTCTGAGGTACCCGATGTACCAGACGTGGTTTCGGGCACCCTGACGCGCGACGCGCTAATATCTTCATTCGGGGTGTCGAATCTACAAATGAAATTGCGGCGGGCCGGCGGGGGCGGGGCTCGGAGCCTCTCCCCAGGCGGGTTTTAGCCCGCGAGCTGAGTAACCAGAGGGGCCGATTGGACAAGCTCTATCAGGAGCGGATGGCGCGGCTGGTCCTGGACCGGCTCCTCGAGTCGGGGGAGTTGCGCTCGGTCGCCAGCCAGCGCGCGCTGGCGCTGCGGATGCACTACCTGCCCGTGCGGATGCACTTCGAGGTGCCGGGGGACGACGATTTCCTGCCGCTGCTCGACCCCAACACGCGCGAGCAGGCGGTCGCGGGACTTCGCGATGCGCTGGTGCGCGTGATCGCGCATGAGGAGGCCGACCATTGGGTCATCGCGGATCCGGACATCGACATCGAGGTGTCGCTGCGCGAGGGGTCGCGCCGGGCGCGGGTGGAGCCGGTCTATGAGCCGGAGCTCGAGGACGCGGGGCACCGCGCGCGCGGGCTGGGCGAGCCGCGCCTGCAGCTGGGCACCGACGGGCGCCGCATCGTCTTTCGCCACCGACAGGGCCTGATGAAGGTGGACCTGGGGTCGCGAGCGCCCCGGCTGGTGATATTCGAGGCGCCGGACGACGAGGAGGCGGCTGCGTACCTCTACAGCACAGCGCCGGCTGAGGTGCGTACCGACGACGCGCGGTCGAAGGTGAGCGCGCGGACGCGCATCCCCGTGGACCGCGACATGAGCGTGATCCTGCGGCGACCGTGGACGCGGCCGTGGCAGCGCCGCATCGAGGTCGAGCTGCGGGTGCTCGGGCTGACGCGGATGGCGCGTCGCGAGCTCTTCCTCGAGAACACCGACGGCACCACCGAGATCTGGGACCGAAACCGCGACCGCCGCTACGCGCTCGGCGCCGACCTCCTGCTGGACGCTGGCGAGCGCGACGAGCTGACCATCCACGACACCGGCGACACCGACGTCGTGCTGCGCTGGTTCGGCGGGCGGCAGCTGCTGATCCCCGCGGGTGGGCACGTGACGGTGCAGGCCTCGCACGTGGAGGCCGTGACGACCGCGGGTGGCGCCGTCTGGAGCCTGCGGCTGCCCGAGGGCACCCACGCGCCGCCGCCGCGGCTGCTCTCGCTGGTCGGCGAGCTGGTGCAGCCCGCGGAGGCGCCGGCGCCCGGCGAGGCGGAGCCCGCGCTCTTTCGCTTTGAGCAGGCGGCAGCTCACGTCTTTCAGGAGTCGGTCGTGCTGTCGGCGGTGGTGGGCAACGAGGCGCGCGTGGCGGTCAAGTCCCGCGCGGCGGTCGGCCCCCTGGCCGAGGTCGCGCTGGACGATTGCGGCGGCGCGAAGCTGCGCCTGCTGCGGCCAACGGCTGGCGGCGCGCAGAGCGGCCTCTGGCGGCACATCACCGACTTCGCGGTGCTCGAGCCCTCGGCCGCGCGACTCGAGGCCGTCGGCGAGCCGCAGGTCCTCTTCGCGGTGGAGCGCCCCACCGGCGAGCTGAGCACGGACCCCTCCGACGTCCTGCACGTCGGCGGCTGGCGCGTCGGCCTCAGCGCCGACGGCCTCTCGCTCATCTCCGATGGCGCTGCGCCGGCCGTCGTGGACGGCGTCGAGTACGCCGGGTCCACGCGCGTCCGCTACCGCCCCATCCATCGCGTCCGGGCAGGCGAGGGCGTCTTCCGGATCGTCCGCCGCGACGCCCGGCAGTCGGGGGCCTGAGGCTTGGGCGGCGGACCCACCACCACCGGCCTCGGCGCGCACCTGCTCTTCCTCTCGTTGCTTGGGCTGTCCGCCGCGATGACCATCACCGGCGCCCTGCTCGCGGTGGTGCGAAGCGGCACGGCCGGCACCGCCACGCGCGTCGCGGCCGGGCTCGCGTCGGTCCTGTCCGCCGCCGCCGTCATCGTCGCCGCCGCCGCCGTCCCCGGCATCCCCGCCAGCGCGTTCGGCCTCGACGCCGCCTCGGTGACCGCCGCCGCCGCCACGGCCGTCTCGCTGGCCAGCCTGCTCCTCGCCTGGAGCGCCGCCGAACCGCGCGTGGCGGTCCTCACCGCCGCCACCGCCGGCCTCACGGCCACAGGCCTGCTCATCCAGCTCCTCCTCTACGGCGCCGCCCCCGACCCCGCGGACGCCGTCGCCTGGGAGCTGCGCCGCCTCTCCACCATGTGCACCTTCGCCGGAATCCAGACCTGCCTCGTCGCCGCCATCGGCTGGGCGATCACCCTGCGCCCCATCGCCATCGCCCGCCCGCTGCATCTCATCGTGTTCATCGCCGGCGCGGTCTCGGTGTCCCTGAGCTCCAGCCTGGTAGGCGGCGCCTCACTCCGCGAGGCCGCCGTCGTCGGCGCGCTGCTCCTCCCCACCCTCGGCTGGCTCGCCTGGTCCTCGATCCGCGCCCGCGAGCCCGTCAGCGCCCAGGCGATGCGCGCCTTCGCCGACGACATCGCCACCGCGTCGGCCGAAAACCGCGGCCGCGCCATCGACAGCGCCGCCCTCTTCGTCGTGTCCGCCCAGCAGCGCGCCCGCGCCGCCATGGCCCGCTTCGCCCTCACCCTCTCGCGCCTCCCCACGCGCCCATCGGCCGCCCTCGCCGCCGGCGCCCTCGCCGCGCTCCTCTCCATCGTCGCCGTCCTCCTCGCCGCCGGCGGCAGCGCCCGCGACGCCGCCCGCGTCGACGTCGGCGGCCTCGCGTTCACCCCGTCACTCCTCGTCCCCTTCGTCTTCGCCCCCGCCCTGGGCCTCGTCCTCGGCTCCCCCGGCCTCCGCGCCCGCGGCTTCCTCGGCCTCGTCCTCACCTTCATCGTCACCGGCCTCCTCGTCGCCCAAAAGGAGATCGGCTACACCGGCGTCGTCCTCGGCATCGCCGCCGTCGCCTTCCTCACCTCCCGCGGCACCCTGCTCCACCTCGTCGCCGCCGGCGGCTTCGCGGCGGTCGGCCTCGGCCTCGCCTTCGAGCTCCAGCCCGTCCTCCCCTGGATCCCCTTCACCGTCCGCGAGCGCGTCCTGCTCTGGATGGGCGGCGCCGGCTTCTTCCGCCGCGGCGGCCACCTCCTCGCCGCCGACCGCGTCACCTACGACCTCGGCGGCATCTGGGGCCTCGGCGTCCAGACCCCGACCTCCCTCGACCTCCACCGCACCGTCAACAGCCTCGACACCGACTTCCCCCTCGCCGTCGTCGGCCTCTTCGGCGGCATGCCTTGGCTGGTGACCTACGTCGGCCTCTTCGTCGGGTTCGCCGTCGTCCTCTACGACATCGCCCGCCGTCAGGGCCGCCGCGGCAGCATGGCCGGCTGGCGCCTCCCCGCGATGGCCGGCCTCGCCACCGTCCCCGTCGCCTCCACCGCCGTCAGCCTCTCGGGCGGCCTCACCCACCTCACCCCCTTCGCCGGCGTGCCCGCCGCGTTCATCTCCTACGGATCCTTTTATATGGCGGGCCTGCTGCTCATCGTGGCGCTCTTCCTGGTGCTGGGCAGCGACGCCGCCCTCGCCGATCGCCTGCTCGCCGCTCAGCGCTCACCCAAGCGCCGCCTGAAGACCAGCACCGGCATCGTCGAACGCGACGTCCCTCCCGAGCCCTGGTGGCTGCACCCGAGCTGGCCCGCGGTCCGCCTCTTTGTCCGCCGCCTCTCCAGCCGCTTCCGCCTCTCCTCCGTCGACGCCGGCGCGCTCCTGCTCATCGCCGGGGTCATCGCCATGGGCGTGGTCTGGAGCGGCGCCATCGACACCCGCTACTCGCGCCGCCTCAAGGTCTACACGCACCCCTCGCTGGTCGACAGCGTGCACATCCGCAACCTGGTCCCCGGTGTCTGGGAGGTCCCGCCGCCCGCGCCGCCCGGCTGGTCCGGCATCCTCCAGGAGGGCCACGACTACCGGCTCGACGGCCTGGAGATGCAGCTGGCGCACGGCCAGATCGAGGTCACCGGCGCGTGCCTCCCGCGCGCCCTGGCCGAGCGCCGGCCCCTGCGTGTGGGCTTTGAGGGCCTCGTGATGCCCAAGGTCACCCGCTTCGGCGCCGCCGGCCGCGATCTCGCCGCGCAGCTTGGCGCCACGATGCCCGAGGGCAACGATCTGGTGCTGCCCCTGGCACCCGTCTGGCTGCACCACCTCGAGATCGAGCCAGCCCCCGAGGGGCGCGTGCGCGTGCGGGCGGCGTCCACCGGCGCGCGCTTCGTGCTCGACGATCAAGAAGGGCGCCAGGTGACGACGCCGCGCGGTGGATTTCAGGATATCCCGTGGGGCTGGACGGTCGCCCTGGCCGACGACCCGCGCCTCCACCTCACCCTGGAGCAAGGCAACGATCCCGAGACGGGAGCGCCCGAGATCTGTCTGCGTAACAAGAAGACCCCGCTCTTCTCCTGGGAGCTCTCCCGCTGGCGCGACACCGAGATCGGCGGCCTCGACCTGCTTCGACGCGCGCCCGTGGATCGCTCCATCGACTTCGAGTTCGCAGAGGATCTCAAGCGAATCGCCGAGTCGGGCCTCGCCGGGGTCACCGAGACCGGGCAGCTCTGGGTCACGCCCTGGGACAAGGCGTCGCGCGAGCGCTGGGATCCCCTGACCGCCAAGCGCTTCAAGCGCATCTTCCGGGTCACGCGCGACGAGGACGGCAGCGAGGTCCTGCGCTGGGTGCGCGGCTTCTACCGCGACGGGAGCACGCGCGTTCGCTTCGATGAAGGCTGGGATTCCTTCGCGAGCGGCTGGGAGGGCGAGCTGCTGGGGTTGGCCGACCCCTACCGGTTCAGCCGCGATCTGCCCGAGTTCGCGTCGAAGAAGCGCGACAGCGAGCCTGGGCGGCTGCTGGACACGCGGCTACAGCCCTTGGCGCAGCTGTCGGAGGACGGCGAGCGGTGGGAGGTGCAGCTGACGGACGCGGGCGCGCTCATCGGGTGGGGCTTCCCGAAGCGGGCGATCTGGGGCGGGCTGCTGCGGGTCTTCCACAACCTGCTGATGGGCCGGCAGATCCGGCCGAGCGACGCCGACGAAGAGCTGACCGAGCGGGTGCTGGCGCGCGACGGGGCCGAGATCGGCGCGGACATCATCCTGACGCTGAACCGCGAGATTCAGGAGGCGACGACGCGCTCGGTGCAGGCGGCGTGCGCGCGGATGCGCAACCTGGCGCTGGCCAAGGGCGACTCGAGCTGGATGCCGCACGGGCGGGCGATCGTCCTGGGGCCGGAGGGCGAGGTGGTCGCGGCCGCGTCGTGTCCAGGGTTCGATGGGAACCGCTTCGAGGAGGTGCTGCACGCGGTCGAGGAGCAGCGGGTCAACCCGGTCGGCGCGGCCGGGCTTGATGCGTGGCAGCGGACCACCACGGTGGGGTCGACGGCGAAGGTGGGGCTGCTGGTCGCTGCGTCGCGGGACCCGTCGGCGCACTTCGCCCCCTACGGCCAAGGCGAGCTGTGTATCCGGGCGGAGGACGACCCCATCAACTCACAGAAGGGCGGGTGCTTCGTCGAGCGGGGCAGCCTGTCGAGCTTCCGCGGGGAGCCCATCGAGCCGGTGCGAAACTACGGCGGCGCCTTCGTCGGTGGCGTGACGACGGTGCGGCAGCTGCTGGTGCGCTCGGTGAACACGGCGTCTTCCTACCTCGCCGGGCGGCTGCGGCTGGCTGGCTTTCAGAGCTTCTACAACCTGCTCGAGGTGCTGCACCCCTACGACCTGATGCCCGAGCGGCTGGGGCTGGACCCGCGCTTCGCCGCCGACATCGAGCGCTTCCCGAACGACCCGCTGACGGCGTGGCGCGTGCGTCTGGGCGAGCTGCCGCCGGGCCCTGACACGTGGCGGACCACCTACGACGTGCGCCTGGGGCTGTCGGGCTTCTCCGATTTCAGCGTGCTGCACGTGGCGCTGGCCGAGTCCATCGTCGCCAAAGACGGCCGCCACTACCGCCCCTACCTAGTGCGCGGCATCCGGGATCTCGCCGACGGCTCGCTGCTCGAGGTCAAGCCTCAGAACCCGCTGCAGGTGATCCCGGTGCGGATGGCGCGCCACCTCAAGGAGGCGGGGCGCGACACGATTCACCACGGCACCGCGGCCTGGACGAAGCGGCGGGTGCCCGAGGAGGTCTGGCGCGAGATGGGCGGCAAGACCGGCACCGGCGAGACCACGCGACGTCAGCCTGAGTTCCTTGGCAAGAAGCCTGGCGGGCGCAAGCCGAAGACCCAGGACCACAAATTCTTCGCTGGCTACTGGCCCTTCTCCAGCCGCAATCCCTTCGTCATCGTCGTCGGGTTCGAGTACGTCAGCCACCTGGATACTCACGTGGCGCTTCAGACCTACGCCGAGATCGTCATGGCGATCCGCGAGGAGCTAGCGCGCGAGCGGGCGACGCCCCCGCCTCCGTAGCCGACCCGGCGGCGTTCGCGGGAACCCAACCTTGCGGAGCCAAAACCCACGGGTTCGCGCCAAGACGCCAAGGCGCCAAGAAAGCGCGTCCTTGGCGTCTTGGCGTCTTGGCGCGAACCAAAGTGACTCCGCAAACGTGAGGCAAGTCCTGCCAGAATCAAGCATGCTCTCGGACGGAAGGGACGAAGCCGCCGCGTCGGGAGAGGCAAAAGTGCAGCGTGACCGTCAAGCCGACCATGCGGCCCGCCGATGGGTGTGTGTAGACCCCCAGCGGAGGACAGGGACTATGTCTCAACGGCACCATTTCGTTCGGAACACCAAGGCGCGGCGGGCAGCGAGGCTCATCGCGACGTTGACGATGGGCGCGGGGCTGCTCCTCGGGTTGACCGCGGTCGCTTCGGCGGCGTCGCCCGCGCGCGCGCCGGAGGGCTACCCGGACGTCGTCACGGTGCCCGAGGGCGTGCTGCCCGTGTACCTCGTGGGCGAGGAGTGGCAGGTCGAGGAGTCCGGGGCCCGGCGCCTCATCGCGCGGACCTACGAGCTGAACCAAGAGGTCGCGCGCACGGTCGATGTGCGGGCGCACTACGAGGGCCTATTTCAGCGCCTGTCGTGGTGCGGCGGCTTCCGGCAGGTCCAGAAGGGCATGGCCGGCTGGTTCGATAAGGGCGGCATCAGCGTGGACCTGGCGATCACGCCGCGAACGCCCGAGCGCGACCACGTGAAGATCCGCGTGCGCGTGGCGGTGGGCTGAGCCGTCGAATCGCGAGGATTTACCTGGATCTCGTGGTCGCGACGTGGGGGTGGTCTGAGAGCAGCACCCTCGCGGCGGCGCGGCCAGAGCTGAGGGCGCCGATGATCCCGTGCCCGGCGCGGGTGGACGCGCCGCAGAGGTAGAGGCCGGGGATCGGGCTGCGATAGCCCGGCCGGCCGCGCATGAACTGGTCGGGCGTGGCGGCGAGGCCGTAGCCGGTGCCGCCGGTGGCCCGCGTGAAGCGGCTGTGGGTCAGCGGCGTGGCGGACTCGCGGAACACGATCGACTCGGCGGTACCTGGGAAAACGCGCTCCAGGCAGCCCACCATGCGCTCCTCGACGCGGTCTTTGATCTCCAGGTAGCGCGGGTTTCGCTTGTGGTCCCACTTGAGCGGGTCGCCCTCGCTCAGCCCCCAGCGCGCGGGCTCGCCGCTGACCAGGGTCATCACCTCGACGTTGGTGACGCCGGCCGGCGCGTGGTGCGGGTTGTCCGGGTCCTTCATCGACGCGCTGGTGATGTACGCGACGTCGGGCGCTGGCTCCGGCGACTCGAAGGCCGTGCGGTACATGCCCTCGACGTCGGTGCTGGCGAAGCTCCAGATGTTGCGGGCGCCCATGCCCTTGGCGCGCATGTCCGCAGTGACGCCGAGGAAGGTCATGAACAGCGCCGCGGGCATCTCGTAGCCGCGGGTGCGAGTCACGATCTCGGGCGGTAGGTGCTCGGGCCCCACCATCTCGAGGAGCGTCCGCTCGAGATCGGCTCCGGACACGACGTGGTCCGCGCGCACGGTGCGCGCCTCTTCGTGGCGGCCGGCCTCGGTGACCACGCCCACGGCGCGCCCGCCCTCGATGAGCACGCGGGCGACAGGCGCGCGGAGGTGGATGGTGCCGCCGAGGCTCTCGACGCGCTCGGCCAGGCGGTCGGCGACGATCTGGCCGCCGCCGCGCGGGTAGTAGGCGCCTTGGAAATAGTGGGCCGCGAGCCCGGCGTGCAGCAGCGCGCTGACCTTGCTGGGGGGCAGGCCGTAGTCGCCCGCCTGACCGGCGATGATGGCGCGCAGCAGGGGCTCATGGGTGCAGGTGTCGAGGAAGGCGCCGAGGGTGGCGCCCTGCCAGCGGGCCAGCAGTCGTCCGCGCAGGAGCACTTGCAGCAGCACGCGGGGGGACATGCGGCCGCGGTTCTTCTCGACCTGGGTGCCGATGTGGCGCACCTCGCGGACGAAGCGGACGTAGCGATCGATGCCGCGGCGTTCGCGCGGGAAGAGGGCCACGAGGCGGTCGCGGTAGGCGTCGAGGTCGGCGGGCACCGCGAAGGTGAGCTCGGGGAAGACGAAGGTGTCGAAGCCGTCTTGGTCGAGCGGCAGCCAGTCGATGGAGACGCCGAGGCTCTCGAGGAGCTCGGTCATTTGGCCGCCGGGGCCGCAGTCGCCGACGTAGTGGAGGCCGACGTCGAAGTGGTAGCGCGCGTCGCGGGGCCCGCGGGCAAAGACCGTCGCGCAGCCGCCGGCGGTGTAGTGCGAGTCGAGCACCGCCACGCGCTTGCCCTGCGCCGCCAGCCCGGCCGCGGCCGCCAAACCCCCGAGCCCCGCGCCGATCACCGCGACGTCCACCCGCTCGGGCAGCGGCGCGCGGGCGCGAGCCAGAGAGCGGTCGGGGGGCCCTGGGAGCGGATGGTGCCGTGAGTTCACGTCGCGCCTGGGTGCGAGAGAAGGTCGCGGAATCATGACCCATCGGGCCAGCCCCCGCCAGCATCGATCTGCTGGCCGCTGGCGGCTGACGGCTGAAAGCGGGCAATCGCGGCCCGGAGCCTGCTCTTGCACACAGAGTTCCCCGCGATTGCCTACCCGCACGGCTATCTGGCTCCGGCGCGCGTTGCGTGATATCTGCTGGGCCCGCGACTCCGACACCGTCCGAGCGCGAGTTCAGGAGAGTTCATGCCCCGCACGGGCCGCTTCGTCTCCATCGCCACGCTCTGCGCTGCCCTCTGTGGGTTCGGCGCCGTGGCCGCGTTCGGCCAGACGACGACCCCCGAGGCCAAGCCCGAGAAGAAGCCGGCGAAGGCCAGCACGAAGGCGGCGGCGAAGCCGAAGCCGGCGAAGAACTCCCAGCTTCTGGAGCCCGAGGGCACACCACCCGGGGATCTCGCCGAGACCATCCCGCGCGCGTGGCACGCGACCTGCGCCATCGAGCGCCGCCGTCCCGTCTCGCTGGTCTTGGGCTTCGACTACCACCGCGACTACCGCCCCGTGGAGAAGTTCGAGTCCGGACCCGCCCGCGCGCTGCTGAGCAGCCTGTGCCGCGGCGACCGCGTGACCCTCGTCGAGGTCGGCCGCGACGCGCGCGTCCTCGGCGAGACGGCCGTCCTCCGCGACCTCGCCGACATCGACGACTTGGCGCTCCGCATCGAGCAGCGCCGCGAGCCGCGCGAGTGGCTGCGCAGCAACGAGGCGCTGCTCCAAGCCGCCGGCATCGAGTGGGGGCAAAAAGAGAACGTCACCCGCGAAAACCTCACGCGGGTGCTGGTCTTCTTCACCCGCGACCTCGAGAGCAAGACCAAGAAGGGCGTCGTCGACTTCTCATGGTCCAGCCCCCCCTACTGGCTCGACGGCCACGCCCTGGTCGCGGTCATGCGCCCCATCGTCGGCAGCACGCAGGTCGAGGCGTGGGAGGTCTTCGTGACCTCGCGGCCGCCCTTCGACATCCCCAAAGAGAAGCTGCCCCAGGGGCTGCGCGTGGACCTGAGCACCTGGCTCGACGTCGTGCGCATCCCGCCCGAGCCGCCCAAGCCCGAGCGGCGCAACACGTCCAAGCTGCGCGTGCCCGTCCCCGCCGACATGCCCGCCGCCGCGCTGCCGCCCGATCTCCCGGTCATCTGGCCGGAGCCCGACGGCATGCTGCGCTGGGACGACGCCTGGACGCCCTGGGCCATCGTCGCCGGCCTCGGCAGCCTCCTGGTGCTGATCCTGGCGTGGGCGTTGCTGCGTGCGGCCCCTCGGCGCGTCGTGGTCAGCGGCGTCGCCAGCCAGGAGATGACCCTGGTCATTCACGACCGCCTCCACGACCGCATCATCGCCCAGGAGAAGGTGCGACTGGACGGCCCGGTACGAATAGGGGCCTCGATGTCCAGCGACGTCACCATCCCGGGGCCGTTTGCGCTCGAGATCATCCCCGGCCAGAACGGCACCAGCCCCAGCCTGCGCTCGGCCAACAGCCTGCCGGTCGAGGTCCAGCGCGCCAGCGGTGGCCGCATCCTGCGCGCGGCCGAGACGATGCCGATCCCGCTGCGCACGGGCGACCGCATCCGCTTGGGCGGCGGGCAAGAGGTCGAGGTCCGGCTGGGCTAGCTGCTGGGTCGCGCGCCGCTTCGTCGCCGTCGACGATCAGCCGAAAAGCTCGCGGACCCGGTGCTTCTGCAGCTTGCCCAGGGCGTTTCGCGGCAGCGCGTCCACGACGAGGACCTCGCGGGGCTTCTTGTAGTCCGCCAGCCTCGCCGCGGCCTGCTCTGCGACCCTCGCCCGCACGGCGTCGGCGTCGGCGTCCCCGCGAATCACCACGGCGCAGACGATGCGCTCGCCCCAGACCGCGTCGGGCAGCCCGACCACGGCGACCTCGGCGACGCCGTCGACGTTGAGGATGACGTCCTCGATCTCCCGCGCCGAGATCTTGAACCCGCCGCTCTTGATGATGTCGACGGAGCGCCGCCCCACGATGTGGAAGTAGCCGTCGGCGTCGGCGAAGGCCACGTCCCCGGTCCGGAAATAGCCGTCCGCGGTGAAGCTGGCGCGCGTCGCCTCCTCGAGTCCCCAATAGCCGGCCAGCAGCCCCGCGCCGCGCACCTGAATCTCCCCGGTCTCGCCGGCGCTCACCGTCGCGTCCGCCTCGTCGCACAGGCGCACCTCGACGCCGGGCACCGCGAACCCCACCGTGCCGGCGCGCCGCTCGCCCTCGTAGGGGTTGGACAGGGTGAACCCGGTCTCGGTCATGCCGTAGCGCTCGAGCACGACGTGCCCGGTCGCAGCCTGGAAGGCCTGATGGTGCGCCGCGGGAAGTGCCGCGGACCCGGACGTGAAGAGGCGTCCGGTGGCGAGCGCGCCCGCGCTATCTGGCGACGCAGCGAAGTGCTCCAGCAGGCGCGCGTACATCGTCGGGACGCCCATGAAGACGGTGGCGCCGCGCCGCGCGAAGGCGTCGATGACCCAGGCCGCGTCGAAGTGGGTGGCGACCAGGGTGGGCACCCCGCGCATCAGCGCGCCGAGGACGCCCAAGCCCAGCCCGTGGACGTGGAAGAGCGGCAGGGTCAGGGCCATCCGGTCGGCGGGGCCGACGCGCCACAGCCCGAGGATGGCGTCGAGGTTGGCGGCCAGCCCCCCGTGGGTGAGCGCGACGCCCTTGCTGCGGCCGGTGGTCCCCGACGTGTAGACCAGCATCGCGACGACGTCGGGGGCGGGCGGGGCAGGGTGGGGCGGGCTCGGTTCGTCGGCGGCCCGAAGCGCTGCGAAGGCGGTCTCGCCGGGCCCGGGCGCGCCCTCGGTGACCACCACCGTGAGCCTCTCGGAACGATCTCGGGCTGTGCTGTGACCCACGGACCCGGCGGCCACGACGGCGACCGAGGCGCCCGAGTCGTCGAGGATGTGCGCGGTCTCCTCGGCGAGATAGCGCGTGTTGATCGGGACGTAGATCGCTCCGATTCGCAAGGTGGCGACGAGGAGCTCGAGCAGCGCGACCGAGGCCGGGCCGAAGTAGGCCACGCGGTCTCCGGGGGCCACGCCAAGGGCCAGCAGGCCGGACGCGACCCGGAGCGAGCCCTCGTCAAGCTGGCCCCAGGTGAGCGCGACCCCGTCGACGTCGAAGGCGAGGGAGTCCGGCGAGCGGTGCAGAGCGGCGAGCAGCGGCGAGGTCGCGTCCATGGTCGAAGATCCATAGCAGGGCGGCGGCCCTTGCGCATCCGCGGCGGCCGCGCGCATCGTGAAGCCCATGGAATCACTCACCGCCAGCCGCACAGCGCTGATGGTCGCCGCCTACCGAGCCCGGGCGACGGCTCGGGCCGAGGCCATCTGCGCCGACCCGTGGGCCGAGGCGCTCGCCGGTGCCGAGGGTCACGCCATCGCGCAGCGCTTCGACGAGGCGTGGCCAGCGATGGAGCTGTGGATCGCGCTGCGCACGCGGGTGCTCGACGACGGGCTGGCCGGGCTGCTGGATGGCGGCGTGGACCAGGTGGTGCTGCTCGGCGCCGGCTACGACACCCGGGCGGCGCGGATGGCGAGGCGCGGACTGCGCTTTTTCGAGGTCGACCACCCGGCGACCCAGGCAGGCAAGCTCGCCCGCCTCGCCGGCCTGACAGGCTACCCCGAGGGCGCGGCGACCCATGTGGCGTGCGACTTCGAGCACGACGACTTCAACGAGGTCCTCGCCCGCGCCGGCTTCGACGCCGAGCGCCCGGCGGCGGTCATCTGGGAGGGCGTGACGCCGTATTTACCCGAGGACGCCGTGCGCCAGACCCTGGCGCGGGTCGCGGGCGGCATGCACCCCTCGACCGTCCTGATGTTCGACTACGTGGCGCGGGTCATGGCCAGCGGCGACGGCCTGCGCGACGAGGACCGCGCGATGCGTGACACCCTCGACGGCCTTGGCGAGCCGATGCGCTGGGGCACCAACCACGTGCTGCCCATCCTCCACCAGACCGGCTTCACCCGCGTCCGCACCCTGGCCATGGACGAGGCCTGCCTAGAGCACACCGGCACCTACGAGCGCGCCCGCGCCTTCCGTTTCCAAGGCGTCGCCTTCGCCAGCGTCGCCCCCGACGGCCCGCGCTGGATCTAGGCGCTGGCTCCGATCCACGCGGTGGCCCGCGACCCGGCAAGTGGACGGCACGGCGCTTGAGGCGTTATGCCTTGGGCGGGAGGCGTCGCGTCGTCTGCGCGTCACCGGAGGAATGTATGAAGCTGTGGACCTGTCTCGCGCTCGCTGTCGTCCTGCCACTCGGAGCCTGTGGGGGCGATGGGGACGCGAATTCTCCTGATGCGGACACGCAGATCGGCGGCGACGCCGACGCCACGGACGGCGGCGCCGACACCGAGACCGACGCGGACACCGGCCCGGTGTTTCCGGACCTGTCGACCGCTGTCGCCGCGAAGCCCGTCATCGAGGACTGCGGCGATCCGCCGGCGCTCGCGGCGCGCAGCTACGACGCGACCATCCGCTGGACCAGCTACGGCGTGCCTCACATCACGGCCGCTGACCTGGGCAGCGCGACCTTTGGGCAGGGATACGCGGTCGCCCGAGATCATGTCTGCGTCATCGCCGACCAGATGATCATGGCCCAGAGCCAGCGCGCGAAGTTCTTCGGGGCTGGCGAGGGCAACGCGAACATCACCAGCGATTTCGGATGGTTGGCGCTCGGCATCCGCGAGAAAGCGCGCTGCGCGCTGCACGCGATGAGCCCGCAGGGGCGCGAGGCGGTCCGCGGCTACATCGCGGGCTACAACAAGTGGGTCAGCGAGCACGCGCCCGACGACCTGCCCGGGCCCTGCGCGAACGCCGAGTGGGTGCGGCCCATCGACGAGGAGACCTACATGGCCTTCGTGGAGGCGGTGGTGCTGCGCGGGTCGGGGCAGCCGCTGATCGGCGCTATCGTGCCGGCCAAGCCGCCGGTGCCGGAGACCGCGCTGCCGCCGGCGAAGGGTGACAGCCCGAAGAGCGAGCCCTACCTGCCCAAGGAGAGCGACTTCCGCGGCGACGGCCTGGGCTCGAACGGCTGGGGCATCGGCAAGGACCGCACGACCACCGGCCGCGGCATGCTCATCGCGAACCCGCACTTCCCATGGCAGGGCAGCCTCATGTGGCACGAGGTGCAGCTGACCGTGCCGGGTGTGGTCGACGCGCACGGGGCGGCCCTCATCGGCACGCCGGGCTTCGAGATCGGCTTCAACGAGAACCTGGGTTGGACCCACACGGTGTCCAACGGCAAGCGCTTCACCCTCTACGCGCTCACCCTGCATCCTGAGGATCCGACGGTGTACTTGTACGGTGACGAGCTTCGCCGGATGAGCCAGATGGACCGCTCCATCGAGGTCAAAGGCGAGGACGGCAAGCTCACGACGCAGACGCGCACGTTTTACGCCTCGCATTACGGGCCCATCCTCGACATCTCGCCGCTGGGCTGGCGCGAGAACATCGTCGCGACCTACCGCGACGCGAACATCAACAACTTCAGCGTGTTGGATCAGTTCCTCGGGATGATGCAGTCGGAGAACCTGGCCGAGTTCCAGAAGGTGTTCGAGGAGGAGGCCGGCATCCCTTGGGTGCACACGATGTACGCCGACAAGGAGGGCAACGCGTTTTACGTCGACGCCGCCTCGCTGCCGAACCTGTCGGCGGACACCCTGAGCTGGTGGGAGCAGGCGGTGGAGACCGGCAAGCCCGGGCTCACCGAGTTCCTCGCGCAGTTCGCGTTCACCAGCTTCGGCGCGGTGGCGCTCGACGGCAGCGACCCGGCGCGGGAGTGGGAGGTGCTGGAAGGCGCGCGTGAGCCGGGGCTGCTGCCCTACCGGCTGGCGCCGAAGCTTCAGACGACCGAGTACGTCGCCAACGCCAACGGCACCCACTGGCTTACCAACGCGGATTCGCCGCTGGAGGGCTACTCGCCGCTCTTCGGGGCCGAGCGACAGCAGCTGAGCATGCGCACCCGCATGAACCTCGCCATGCTGACCGAGACGGGCGCTGACGCGGCCTCGGGGGCCGACGGGCTCTTCGACATCGACGAGCTGAAGGGCATCCGCGAGTCCAACCGCGCGATGATGGCCGAGCTGCTGCTGAACTCGGTGGTGGCGCGCTGCATGGGCGTGGCGGCGATCGACGTGGAGGGGACCTCGGTCAGCCTCACCGACGCGTGCGCGGCGCTGGCGTCTTGGGACGGACGGCTCGACACCACCAGCGTGGGCGCGCCGCTGTGGAGGGCCTTCGTCGGTCAGCTCATCGCGCTGAAGCTGGTCGCGGACGGGAAGGTCTTCGCGACGCCCTTCGATGTGGAGGACCCGCTGCTCACCCCGCGCGGGCTGCTCGCCACCACCGACGAGGCGCCGGACATCATCCTCGTGGCGCTGGGCGCGGCCGTGCTGAAGCTGGCCGAGGCGGACCTGACGCCGATGTCGCCGCTGTCGGACGCGCAGTACACCATCAAGAAGGGCGAGCGCATCCCGATCCCCGGCGGCAAGGAAGAGGAGGGCGCCTTCAACATCGTCACCCACAGCAACGACTCGACGACGCTGCTGCCGAAGGTGCCGGTGGGGCCGACGATCGGGCCGCTGGGCATGACGGCTGAGGGCTGGGTTGTCGACTACGGCACCAGCTTCGTGATGGCGCTGGCTTACACCGACAACGGCCCCGAGGCGTACGCGCTGGTGACCTACTCGCAGTCCAGCGACCCGGATTCGCCGCACCACAGCGACCAGACCGAGCTCTTCTCGCAGAACTCGTGGCGCAAGGTGCTCTTCACCGAGGCGGAGCTTGTCGCGGACCCGGGTCTCGAGACCCTCGAGCTGTCGGGCGCGGACGAGTAACCTGACGGGCCGCGTCGGGCTATGGGGGGGCTCAACTTCCTGGGGAATCCATGACGCGGCTCGTTTCCGGACTCGTGCTGCTGGCGGCCATCGTCGCGGCCTTCGTCTTTCTGCCTGTCGCCGACCTGGTCGCGTCGCTCGAGACGCACATGCGCGGCACCGGGGGCGCCGGCATGGTGGCCTACGTCGGGATCTACGCGCTGGCGACGGTCTTCATGGTCCCGGGCTCGCTGCTGACCCTGCTCGCCGGGATGGTCTACGGCGTGGGCGTCGGCGTCGCGCTGGTCGTGCCCGCGAGCCTCATCGGCGCGACGCTGGCCGCGCTCTTGGGCCGCACGCTCTTGCGCGGCTGGGTCGAGGGGAAGGTCGCCGAGCTGCCGCGCGTCCAGGCCCTCGACCGCGCCATCGGCCGCGAGGGCTTCAAGATGGTCGCGCTCTTGCGGCTGTCGCCGGTCCTCCCCTTCACGCTGCTGAACTACGTGCTCGGGATCACCGCGGTCCCGCTCGGCACCTACGTGCTCGCATCGGCCGTCGGCATGTTCCCCGCCACGGTCGCTTACGTGTACCTCGGCTCGCTCATCCCGAACGTGACCCGCCTCATCGAGGGCGGCGCGTCGTCTGGCAGCACGCTGCGCACGGTGATGCTCGTCGTGGGTGCCATCGCCACCCTCGTCCTGACGATCTGGCTCGCCCGCGTCGCCCAGCGTGCGCTCGACGCCGCCGCCGAACCCTCCGACCGCACCGAGGCCTCATGAGCGCTGCCGCCCCCTCGCCCCTGCTCCCCGACGACGTCCACAACCGCGCCCTGGTCGCCCACGTCCACCCCCCCGACTGGCAAAACCCCCAGCCCGCACCTCGCTATAACCTCGTCGTCATCGGCGGCGGCACCGCGGGCCTCGTCGCCGCAGCCGGGGCCGCCGGCCTGGGCGCCAAGGTCGCCCTCATCGAGCGCCACTTCCTCGGCGGCGACTGCCTGAACTTCGGCTGCGTGCCGTCCAAAGCCCTGCTCGCCGCCGCCCACATGGCCCACGCCGTGCGCACCCAAGCGCCCGAGCTCGGCGTGCACCCCGAGGGCGTGTCGGTCGACGTCGCCGCGGTGTTCGAGCGCCTGCGCCGCCTGCGCGCCGACATCGCCCCCCACGACAGCGCGGCGCGATTTCGCGACCTCGGCGTCGACGTGTTCTTGGGCGAGGGCCGCTTCGAGTCCCCAAGCACCATCAGCGTGGGGGGCGCCACCCTGAACTTCGCGCGCGCCGTGATCGCCACCGGCGGCCGCCCCGTGCTGCCGCCAGTCCCGGGCCTCGCCGACGTCGGCGCCCGCACCAGCGACACCATCTGGGAGCTGACGGGCGCCCCCAAGCGCCTCATCGTCATGGGCGGCGGCCCCATCGGGTGCGAGCTGGCCCAGGCCTTCCAGCGCCTCGGCAGCGCGGTGACCCTCATCGAGCGCGAGCCGCGCATCCTGGGCAAGGATCACCCCGACGCGGCGGCCATCGTCGCCAAGCGCCTCGTCGCGGACGGGATGGAACTGCTGGTCGGCCACGACGCCATCGCCGCCTCGCGCTCGGGCGCCGAAGTGACCGTGCGGGTCCGCGACAGCGCGGGCGCCGAACGCGACGTGGTCGGCGACGAGTTGCTGGTCGCCGCCGGCCGCCGCGTATCCCTCGAGGCCCTGAACCTGCAGGCCGCGGGCATCGAGTCCGGCAAGCGCGGCCTCACCGTGGACAGCCACCTGCGCACCACCAACCCCCGGGTCTTCGTGGCCGGCGACGCCGCGGGCGGCTTCCAGTTCACCCACGCCGCCGACGCCCACTCGCGCATGGTCATCCGCAACGCCTTCTTCTTCGGACGCGGCAAGGTCGATGACCTCGTCGTCCCCTGGGCGACCTACACCGAGCCCGAGGTGGCCCACGTCGGCGCCGGGCACGACAGCGCGGCGCGCGAGGGGCTGACCAGCTTCCGCGTCGACTTCGACCACGTCGACCGCGCGTTGCTCGAGGGCGACACCGAGGGCTTCGCCGAGATCTACGTCGACGCCAAGGGCGTGGTGCGCGGCGGCACGGTGGTCCACCCGCGCGCCGGCGACCTGATCGGCGAGATCACCCTGGCGGTGACTGGGAAAATGACCGGCGGGCAGCTCTCGTCGACCATCCACGCCTACCCGACGCTGTCGGAGGTCTGGCGCAAGCTGGGCGACGCGCAGCAACGCACGCGCCTCCGCCCGTGGGTCGCCGCGCTCATCGCGCGCTGGTTTCGGTTTCTGCGTTGAACGCCGGCCGCCCTGCGTGCCCGCTGGTCGTGATGGCCAAGGCGCCCGAGCCCGGGACCGTCAAGACGCGCCTCGCCCGGGCCATCGGCGCCGAGGCCGCCACGGCGGTCGCCCGCGCCTCACTCGCCGACGTGTGGCGCGGCGTCCACGCGGTGCCCGGCGTCGCCCCCGCGCTCGTGCTCTCCGGCGACCCCGCGCACCTGCCGCCGCTCACACCCAGCCCGACCGTCGTGGAGCAGGGCGGCGGCGACCTCGGTCAGCGCATGGAGCGCCACCTCCGCCGCGCCATCGACCGCGCCGGCCGCGCCCTCATGGTCGGCTCCGACTCCCCGGGCGTGCCGGCGGCCTTCATCGAGCACGCGCTGGACCTGCTCGACACCCACGACGCCGTGCTCGGCCCGGCCCTGGACGGCGGCTTCTGGCTCATCGGCCTGCGCCGCCTCCCCGCGGGCCTCCTCGACGACCTGCCCTGGAGCGACCCGACCACGCTCTCAGCCACGGTCGAGCGATTTCGACAGCGCGGCCTGACCACCGCGCTGCTGGCACCCTGGTTTGACGTGGATCGCATCGAGGATCTCGGGCGGTTGCGCGTGCTCCTGCGCCACGGCGTCGGCGAAGCGCCCGCCATGGCTGAGCTGCTCGACGGCCTCGAGATCCCCGACGACCTCGACGAATCCCCGCGGGGACCGCGCGTGCGCCGAGGGATCTCGGTCGTCATCCCCACGCTCAACGAGGCCAAGCGGCTGCCCAGGCGCCTGCTCGAGCTCGCCATGACGCCCGGGATCGACGAGGTCATCGTGGCCGACGGCGCCAGCACCGACGGCACCGACGACATCGCCCGCGCCTTCCCGCAGGTGCGCTGCGTCCAGGCGCCACGCGGCCGCGCCAGCCAAATGAACGCGGGTGCGGCTCTCGCCGGCGGGACCACCTTGCTCTTTGTCCACGCCGACGTCCGGCTCCCGCCCGACGCCACCGAGCACATCGCCACAGCGCTCGCCTCGCCGCGGGTCATCGGCGGCGCGTTTCGGACCCACCACGTGGCCGACGGCGGCCGCTACAAGCTCGGGCCGCTGTTGCGCGCGGCCGACCTCCGCAG
This sequence comes from Myxococcota bacterium, assembly GCA_041389525.1. Lineage (GTDB taxonomy): Bacteria > Myxococcota_A > UBA9042 > PHBI01 > JACKFB01 > JACKFB01. The sequence continues at coordinate 51,375 of JAWKRR010000049.1, forward strand.
CCGCGTGAGCCGCGTGCCTTACGGCGACCAAGCCATCTTCGTCCGCACCGCCGACTTCCACGCCCTCGGCGGCTATCCGGACATCCCGCTGATGGAGGACGTGGAGTTCTCCCGCCGCCTCCGCCGCCGCGGCAAGCTCGTCATCGTCCCGGCCGAGGTCGAGGTCTCCGGCCGCCGCTTCGAGACCCGCCCCATCTACTACACGACGCTGGTCAACGTGTTCCCGCTCCTCTATCGGCTGGGAACACCGCCCGAGATCCTGGCGCGGCTCTACAAAAACACCAGGTAGCGCCTCGCTAAGTCGATAGGGACACGCCTCCTAGAAGCGAGTTTCGGACACGCGCTGCCAGGGCTGTCCCGGGCCGGTGCGCCAGTCCACGGTCCAGGTGAACGCGTCGCCGTCGGCGGCCAGCACGGCGCGGCCGAGTGAGGGTGGGCTGTAGCCGCCGCCCGGTCCTCCGGGACCACCGGGTCCTCCGGGTCCAGCCGGCGCGCCCGGTCCCGCGGGTGCTGCGCCCGTCGGCTCGCCGGGGCCGCCAGGGGCTGCTCCGCCAGGACCGGTCGGCTCGCCGGGGGCCGTGTTCGGCGCGACGGGCTGCGCGGGCGGCGAATAGCCCGGCGCGATCAGGGTGACGCGCAGAGGCGACACGGCCACGCCGCCTTCCTCGCCGGTGCTGGGGTCGCGCGCGCTGTCGAGGTGCTCGGCCCTAAACCCGGCGGGGAGGGCCTCGAGGGCCTCCAGCAGCTGGCCGGTCTTCCAGCGGTCGGGCGGAGGCGAAGCGGGGAGGGTAGTCCGCCGCAGATAGGCTCCCAGCGCGCGATCGCCGCGCTCGGTGACCTCGCGCGGCCCCTCCCAGACCGTGCGAAAGATCGTGCCGTGGGGCAGATCGCCGCCCTCGAGCACGACGCGCCAGAACGACGGGAGCAGCTCGGTGCACTGGGACGCGGTGCTGGCCGGGTGGCCGAGCAGCTCGGGCGCGCGCGCGCAGGTGAACGGGCCGGTGGCCGGGGTGGGGCGCGAGGCTGCGGGCGTGTCGGACATGGGGACGTCTCCTTTGGCGCGGTTGCAGGCGCAGTCGGCTAATCCGGGGACGACCATGAGCAGGCCCAGGCCGAAGATGGAGCGCAGCGGAAAGCGTCGCCGATTCGTTCGCGCGGCGGTAGTCAACTGACGGCTCCGACCAGGCGATCTCGGTGCACGTAAGGGCCGTCGAGCATGCCGGCGCGTGCCAGCAGCGTGCGCGCTTGGACGGTCGCCATGTCGTCGTACACCTCGCGGCCCACCGTCAGCAGCGGGCGGTCTTCGGGGCTGAACGAGTCGCCGAGCTGGGCGAAGACGAGCGACCCGTCGGGCCCGTCCTCGACGGTGACGAGGAGCAGGCCGGTCACTCCCGCCTCGACGCGGCCGGCGACGTCGAGCAGCGCGTGCTTGACCGCCTCCACGACGCGGTCGTCGAGCTGGTGGTCCGAGCACAGGACCTTCTCGCGGAGCTCGTCGTAGCTGAAGACCACGCGGGGTTCGATGCCGCCGAAGCGCCGCGCGACGGCCTTGGGCGGCTCGGTGACCACGACACGCTGAAAGACCTCGGTCGCGAACGCGCTGAGCGAGGCCGCGTCCGGCCGGCGGGTGTGTGGAAAGACACACACGAACAGGCCGTGGGCCAAGTCCGTGTAGAGGATGTCACGCTCGACCACGACGCGGGCACCGCAGCCGTCGCAACCGAACGCCATGAAGGTGCCGGCGAGGACCTCCGCCCGGTATGCAGGCCGGCGCGCCACGTTCGCGCTCTCGACGAGCAACACCGACTGCGTATGACCGCAGGAGGGGCAGGCGACCGGCTCTTGATGGAAGGTCGACATGGGGGCTCGGGCCTCGATTTGGGGGGCGGCGCGTTGTCGCGCGGACGCGGCGCAGGCGAGGGGCGTCAGCCGATGCCAGGGGGCGTGCTTCCGCCGGAGCCTGGGCCAGTGGGGGTGGTGCCCTCCGCGGATCCGCCCGCGGGTGAGGGGCTGGGCGGGGTCACGGGGACCGGCGGGCGCGGGAGCGGGCCCGAATCCGCGGCGGCCTCGAGCTGCGAGAAGAAGACCGCCGGGTCCTTCCCGTTCACCGCTGGCGGCAGGGTGCCCGCCGAGTATTTCTGCGTGTAGATCTCGGCGAACATCTCGGGCGAGCTGGCGAGGCTGTACCAGCCGCATCGCTCCCGCAGCGCGTTGTAGGCCGCCGTAGAGTAGGTGGTGAATCCGGAGGGGTTGGCGCGCGAGGAGTAGTGGTGAACCACTGCGCCCGCGGGGGTGTGCGAGGGGAACATGTAGCCAGTGTCCTGCACCGCGCTGAGGTTTCTGCCGGCGCTCAGGTAGACACCCCTGAAGTAGGTCACCAGCTGCTCGGCCCCCCACTCGGCCAAGACGACGGCGAGCTTCTGAGGGACCGTGCCGGGAATCAGCGTGATCGCGTTGCCCGCCGGCTCGGCCTGGCCCGTGATCATGCCCATGATCCAGTCCCGCACCGACACCGCAGAGGTCACGACCCCGGCCGCGCCCCCCGTCGAGGTCCAGTCGACGGTCTTCGTGCCGCTCGCCGACCACATGGCGGCCTGGAAGGCCCCGGCGCTGCTCGCCGCCCAACCGCCATAGGTCTTGGCCCAGTCGTCGCCCGACTCGGCCATCCCAGCGAAGGTGTGGTTGCCGACCGCGTGCCCGACCTCGTGGCGCGCGTGGTTGAGGAAGACCGTGAGGTTCGGCGCGCCCGCCTCCGAGGAGCCTCCCACCGCGGTGCCGGTGCCTTCCCAGGTCCTGCCGACGGCGCTGTCGTTGGTCAGCGCGCCGCCAGCGCTGCCTCCGCCCGCCGCGGTCGCGATGATGACGATGGCGTTGCTGTGGCTCAGGTAATACGAGGTCCCCAGCGCCTCGGGGGCGCCCGCAAACGCGGTCCAGTCGTTCGGGCTGGGGTTGAGACGGCGCCAGTACTGCCGCCGCGTGCCCGAGAACGCGATGTTCGACATGTTCACGTGCCCGCGTGGCAGCGTCCGCACGCCGACCAAGAAGCGCTGGATGGCGTTGTCGTCGGGGGTGACGGGCTCGTAGATCCAGCGCGCCTCGAACGTGCTGCCAGCGTTCGGAGCCGGCGTGGCTGCGGGCCACCACGCGTCCTTGTCGCCCGGGGCGAGGATGCGGGCGGTGAAGAGCGCCGTCCACGTGGCGCGGGCGCAGGCGGCGCTGCGGGCGGGCGTCGTGCCGTCGCCGTAGGCCTGCCAGATCGCCAGGAACAGGTTGTTGCCGACGGGTTGCCCGAGCATGCCCAGCAGCGCCAGGTACTGCGCGTCGGAGATGTCCGAGGCCCAGTCGTTGCCGCTGTCGCTGGTGAGGGTCCCGAGTAGCTGTGGCGCCTTCGACTGGGCGACCGCCTCACGGACCGCGAGCCGGCGCCGCTCCGGGCTGCCACGGGTCAGCAGCCACATGGTGCCGCCATTGAAGGTCGACGCCGCGGCGACGATGCACGGCTCTGCCCACAGCGCGGCCTGCGCGCCGGTGCCCAGGGCGACCAGCGCCTCCGCCTTGTTCGCGGTCTGTAGCTGCCGCGCCACAGTGCCCGCCTCGGCCGGGGTGGTCACCAAGGTCATCAGCTGTGCCGCGTCCCCGTTCTTCACAGCCTCGGCGATCTGCTCGTCGCGCGACGGCCCGGGGGTGGCTCCCGTGCCCGCGCCGGGCGACCCACCCGCACCCGGTGTGGCACCGCCGCCCGCTGGAGGCGTCGCCCCGCCGCCCGCTGGAGGCGTCGCCCCGCCGCCCGCTGGAGGTGTCCCCCCGCCGCCGCCGGGCAGCTCTTCGCGGTGAATTCCCGCCGATGGCGCCTCGCGAACCGAGACTTTCTCCCCGCGCGCCGCCGCGGGCGCCACGCTGTCGGCCTCGCGCTCGGCGGACGAGCCGGGATCGCTCACCGTCGACTTCTTCTGCACGCCGCCGCCGCCGCCCGCCTGGCGGTTCTGAACGACGTGAGCGACCTCGTGGGCGACCAGCTCCTTGCCCGGCTGCGCGTCCGCGAAGGCCACGCTGCTGCCGTCGGTGGCGGCGCGCGCGCCCATGGCGCTCATCTCGTCGGACTTCCCCGTGTGGGCTCGCACGCCGCCGAGGTCCACCCCGAAGGCGCCCTCCATCGCGCCGCGGTGCGGAAGCTCGCCGCCGCCGCCGGACGTCGCGTCGCCGTAGCTCCTGCCCGCGTCGCCGCCACCCTCACCGCTGGCTTTTCGGTGAATGACCGCTTGGTTTCCGCCCGCGTCCTGCGCCCGCGCGCCCTGCGCCTCCGCCGGGCTGGCCGGGAGGCTGGCGGCAGCGGCAGGCGCGTCCGCGGCATCGTTCTTGGGCCGTTCTTCGTGAGCATCTGAACGTGCGACGTCCACCTCAGCCTCCTCAAGCGGATGCTCGCGAGCGGGGCGCGAACCTCCGGGTCCCAGGTCCCATGTGCCGCGCCCCGCTGCGCGCGCGCTTCAGCCATCGCCAGCCAGTAAACACCCGGAAATATACGCTTGCTGACAACCGAAGTCACGCCCGCGCGCGAGCCGTGGCGCCCTTCGTGCAGTTGCCCGCCGCGGCGTCCCTCTGCGACGATGGGAGCATCCCGGCCCCGAGGCATCCGCCGATGAACGCCGACGAATCGCCCGCCCTCAGCCACCTCCGCGCCGAGCTGGACTGGCTGTGGGCGCTCCTGCTTGGCCACAAGCGTCGGCTCGAGATCGCGGGCATTCTCCCGCCCGACGACGGCTCCCTGAGCGGCACGGCCATCCTCCCCAGCGAGGTCGCCGCGCGCATTCGGGTGCGCGCGCTGCGTGAGGCCGGTGGCTCACTCGCCGAATCCGACGCCGAGGCGTTGGCGCATTGCGATGCAGCGCGCCGCGCGATCCTCGCCGCGGAGCAGCCCCGAGAGTGGCTCCCGCTGCAGAGGCTGCGCGTCGCCTTCGAACTCAGCGATCTCGAGCATCTCGCGCTCTTGCTCGCGTTGGCCCCTGCCTTCGAGCCGGGCATCAGCCGGCTCTACGGGTACCTGCAGAATCATTTTGCGATGCAATACCCGACCGTCGCGCTGCTGACCGACGCCCTGATGCACAGCGGCGACGCCGTCTCGACCCACGGCATCTTGGCCGAAGACAGCGCGCTCGTGCGCCACCGGCTGGTGATCGCGGAGCCCCCGTCCCCTCGCGTTCCCCCGGCCCAGCGCGCCTTTCACGCCGATCCCCGCGTCGTCCGGCTCGTCGGCGGCGCCCGCGATCTCGACCCACAGCTCGCCTCCGCATGCGCGTTCGACGCGCGCGTTCACGCCTCCGAGCGGACGATGGTCACCAGCGCCGGCCTCGCCGAGACGTGGGAGTCGCTGCGGCTCGTCGTCGACCGGCCCGGCGACATCCCAAGCCACGACGCCTCACACGTCCCCGCGCTGGTCCTCATCGGCGCCCTCGGCTCCGGCCGCCGCCGCCTGCTCCGCGACGTGGCCCGCGCCCTGGGCATGGATGTCCTGATCGTGGACCTACCCGCCCTGGTCGCCGACGTCGGGCCGCTCTCGCTCTCCCTGCCGTTGGTGCTCCGAGAAGCCAGCATTCACCGCGCGATCACCGTGTTCGTCGGCTGGGAGGTGCTGCACTGGGCCGCCGCGGCCAGCGGCGAGACGGGGCCCCGCGGCTCCGGCGCCCGCCACCGCCTCGCCGAGACCCTCGCGCACGCCCTGCGTCAGCACAGAAGCCCCATCGCGATGCTGCTGGACGGCCCCAGCGTCGCCCCGCCGAACCTCCGCCGCCCCACTCAGACCTTCGAGATCCCGCTCCCCGACCAGGCCGCCTCGGCCAAGCTCTGGCGTCGCTTCCTCCCGCCGCGGCTCGCCGACGAGACCGCCTCGCCCGAGCTGCTCGCCCAGCGCTTTCGCGTCACGCCCGGCCAGATGGAGACCGCGGTCGCCGAAGTCCTGGAGACCGCGCGCTTGAAGGGCGGCGACGCGGTCGAACTGGTCTCGGGCCGCGCGCTGGCACGCGCGATCCGCGAGCAGACCCAGCACCGCCTCGGGGACACCGCCCGCCTCGTCCGCACGGGCCTCGGCTGGGAGCACCTCATCGTGTCCCGCCCGGTCGCGATTCAGCTACAGGAGGTGGTCGACCGCGCCCGCCAGCGCCGGCACGTGCTTGAAGACTGGGGCCTCGGCGAGCGCTTCGGCAACGAGCTGGGCCTCTCCGTCCTCTTCGACGGCCCCCCGGGCACCGGCAAGACGATGGCGGCCCAGGTGATCGCCCGAGATCTGCAGCTGGACCTCTATCAGATCGACCTGAGCCGCATCGTCAGCAAGTGGGTCGGCGAGACCGAGAAGAACCTCAGCACGGTGTTCGACGAGGCCGAGCGCTCCCACGCGGTGCTGCTCTTCGACGAGGCCGACAGCCTCTTCGCCAAGCGCACCCAGGTGCAGAGCGCCAACGACCGCTACGCCAACCTCGAGGTGAACTACCTGCTGCAGCGCATCGAGAACTTCAGCGGCATCGCGATCCTGACCACGAACTTCCCCGACGCCATCGACGAGGCCTTCGCGCGACGCATCGGCCTGCGGATCACCTTTGAGTCGCCGGCCCCGCCAGAGCGGCTGCGCCTGTGGAAGACGATGCTGGACCTGCCGACGGTGCCGAAGGGGCCCATGGATTGGGACGCCCTGGCCTGGGAATACGAGCTCAGCGGCGGCATGATACGCAACGTGGTGCTTCGCGCGGCCTTCACTGCGTCTGCCCGCGGGACGCCGGTCGATATGGCGCTGGTCGAGCAGTCAGCGCGCGTGGAGATGCGCAAGCACGGGATGATCGTGCGCGGCGACATCTACGAATCCGACGGTGAGACCGAGGAGGACTGAGCAGTGGCCCGTCGCAAAGACCCAGCCCGCGTCTCGCCGACGGCCCACTACACCGGCTTCGTCTGGTATCGGCACGGGATGTCGAACGCGGCGTTGGCCAGTCGGCGCGGGCGGATCTTTCACGCCGCGCTGTGGGCGCCGGAGACGCTGTCGCGGCGGCTGCTGGGCGGGCCCTCGCTGGAGGCGCTGCTGCTGCGTCGTCACCGGGTCATCGACCACCTGCTGACGCGGGCCATCGAGTCGGGCGAGGTCGGCCAGGTCCTCGAGATCGCGGCGGGCCTGTCGCCGCGCGGGCTGCGGCTGCTCGAGCGCTACGGGCCGCTGGGGCTGCGCTACATCGAGGCCGACCTGCCGGCGATGGCCGCGCGCAAGCACCAGACGCTCGCGGAGGCGGGCCTGCTGACCGAGGGGCACCGCGTGGTCGCCATCGACGCCCTGTGCGAGAGCGGGCCGACCTGCCTCGACGCCATCGCCGCCGCCCACCTGGACCCGACGGTGGGCACGGCGATCGTCACCGAGGGCCTGCTCAACTATTTCGACGGTCCCACGCGCTTGTCGTTGTGGACGCGCCTGGCCGCCTGGCTCGGCGCGCAACCGGGCGGCGGCGTCTACCTCGCCGACCTCTCCCTCGGCCACGAGACCCTGACCCACCCGGTCACCAAGGTCTTCGCCCACCTGCTGGACCGGTTCGCGAGCGGCGTCTACCTCGACCTGGAAGATGTGGACGCCGCGGCGGACGCCCTGAAGGCGGC
>JAWKRR010000050.1:0-57704 GCA_041389525.1 Myxococcota bacterium
GCGACGCGTGGCGCGACGGGCGCCTGTGGTTGCCGCTTCAGGTCGCGTGGAACGGCGAGCGCTTCGGCGACCCGAACGCTGGCGTCGACATGCACTTCAACTTCCCGCAGCTGATCGCCCACGTCGCGAAGACGCGGCCGCTGCGGGCCGGCACGCTCATCGGCAGCGGCACCGTCTCCAATCGCGACCGGGCCCGCGGGAGCTGCTGCATCGCCGAGCAGCGGATGATCGAGAAGATCGAGACCGGCGAGTTCAGGACCCCGTTTATGCGCTTCGGTGACCGCGTGCGCATCGAGATGGTGCGGGACGGGGTCTCGGTCTTCGGCGCCATCGACCAGCAGGTGGTCCGCCGCGCGCCTCCGCAGGCGGCGAAGGGATGACCCGCTACCGACTGCACGGCTATTTTCGGTCCAGCGCGACCTACCGCGTCCGGATTACGCTGGGGCTGAAGGGCCTCGCGTGGGAGACGGCGCCGGTTCACCTGGTGCGCGACGGCGGCGAGCAGTACAGCGCCGCCTATCGAGAGCTCAACCCGCTGGGCGAAGTGCCATCGCTCGAGATCCGTGACGCGAGCGGGCAAATCGAGGCCGTCCTGGCGCAGTCGGTCGCCATCATGGAGTACCTCGACGAGGTCCACCCCGACCCGCCGCTGCTGCCCGCGACCTCGCTCGACCGCGCGCGCTGCCGCCAGCTCGTCGAGGCCGTGAACAGCTCGATTCAGCCTTACCAAAACCTCAAAGTCCTCACGCGTCTGCAGACCGAACTCGGCGCCGACAAGGCCACCGTCCACGCCTGGGCCGCCCACTTCATCGCCCGCGGCTTCGACGGCCTCGAGGTCCTGCTGGCCCGCACCGCAGGCCGGTTCGCGTTCGGCGACTCGCCCACCCTCGCCGACGTCGTGCTCGCCCCGCAGGTCTTCAACGCCCGCCGATTCAGCGTGGATCTTACAGCCTACCCGACGATCTCCCGTGTGGAAGCTGCGGCCAACGCTCTACCCGCCTTCCAAGCCGCCAGCCCCGAGAGGCAACCCGATGCCGAGTGACTCGACCCCGCCCGCCGGCTCCCTCGCCGCGCAGGCCCACGTCAACAACCTCGTCGAGCAGCGCGTCCCCTACCCGCGCCGCATCTTCTGCAACCGCAACCTGCGCCTTGATCGCATCCGCTTCATCGGATTCGACATGGACTACACCCTCGCCCGCTACACCGAGCAGATGGAGCACCTGCAGGCCGAGCTGGTCCTCGACCGCATGGTCGAGCAGTACGGCTACGACCGCGCCTCGCTGAACGCGAAGTACGACCCGCGCTTCGCCATCCGCGGCCTGACCGTCGACAAGCTGCACGGCAACGTCTTCAAGATGGACGCCCACCGCTTCGTCGGGCGCGTCTGGCACGGCAAGCAGCCGCTGGACTCCGACGCCCGCAAGGCGCTCTACACCAACCGCAAGGTCTCGCCGCGCGACGACCGCTTCGTGATGGTCGACACGCTCTTCTCGCTGCCCGAGATCAGCCTCTACTGCCAGCTCGTCGACTCCTACGATGCGCTGCCCGAGGGCGTCGCGAAGCCGACTTACGCCAAGCTCTGGGACGACCTGCGCAGCGCGATGGACTCGCTGCACCGCGACGGCACGCTGAAGGCCGTGATTCGCGCGGATCTGGCCGCCTACATCGAGCCCGACCCCGAGCTCGCCGAGACGCTGCACCGCTTCCGCTCCGCCGGGAAGAAGCTCTTCGTGCTGACCAACAGCGAGCCGGACTACACCCACGCGGTCATGTCCTTCCTGCTCGACGGCCGCTACCCCGGCTACGCGAGCTGGCGCGACTACTTCGAGTTCACGCTGACCTCGGGGCGCAAGCCGACCTTCTTCTCGACCGAGGACCCCTTCCTCGAGGTGGCCGACGACTTCAGCATCGCCACCGAGGCGACGACCTCGCTGAAGCGCGGCGGCATGTACGCGGGTGGCAATCTCTTCGACCTGACGCGCCTGACCGGCATGATCGGCGACGACGTCCTCTACGTGGGCGACCACATCTACGGCGACATCCTGCGCTCGAAGATGCACACCCACTGGCGCACCGCGATGGTCGTCCAGGAGATGGAGCGCGAGCTGAGCCAGGTGCTGGAGCATCGGGACGCCCTCGACCGGCTCTACGGTTTCGAAGAGCGGCGGTTCCAGCTGGATCTCGAGCTGACGGCCAAGGCCCTGGACGGCGAGCGGGATTCGGCGCTGCGCAACGAGGCGCGCAACCTGGGGCGCGAGATCGCGCGGCTGTCGCAGGAGATCTCCGACGCCTTCAACCCGCACTGGGGGATGCTGTTCCGAGACCGCGCCGAGCTGTCGGCTTTCGGCGCCCAGACCGAAGACTACGCGTGCGTCTACACCAGCCGCGTGTCGAACTTCCGCCTGTACTCGCCGCAGTGGTATTTCCGCTCGCCCCGAGACCGGATGGCTCATGAGTTGCGTGTCTGAAGGCGCGAGCCTGGGCAATTGTAGGCTGGCCGTCGGCGGCCGTTCGGGGTAGTCAGGTCCCGGCCGCGCGGCTGACGCATCCGGGTCCGCCCCCGCCCCCCAAATCGAATCACCGCGAGGAAGTACGGCATGGCATGCCTAGTCATCATCGGCGCCCAGTGGGGTGACGAGGGCAAGGGCAAGGTAGTGGACTTGCTCGCGCAGCGCGCGCGGATGGTCGTGCGCTACCAGGGTGGGAACAACGCCGGGCACACGCTGGTGGTCGAGGGGCAGAAGACGATTCTGCACCTGATCCCGTCGGGGGTTTTGCAGGCCGATACGCGCAACGTCATCGCGCAGGGTGTCGTCATCGACCCCGCGGTGCTGATGGGCGAGCTGGACAAGCTGGCCGAGCGCGGGCTGCGGCTGGGGCCGGAGCAGCTGGTGATCAGCTCGAAGGCGGCGGTCATCATGCCCTACCACCGCGCCATCGACACCGGGCGCGAGCTGCGGCTTGGCGCGGGGCGCATCGGGACGACCGGTCGCGGGATTGGGCCGGCTTACGAGGACGTGGCGGCGCGGCGCGCGGTGCGGGTCGGCGATCTGCTCGACCGCGACAGGCTGAACGCGCGGCTCGACCGCGTGCTGGACGAGCGCAACGCGACCCTGACCTGGCTGGGTCTGGAGCCGATCGCCCGCGAGGCGATGGTCAGCGAGCTGCTGGCCCTGGGCGAGCGGCTGCGGCCCTTGGTCGCCGATGCCGAGAACCAGGTCCGCGACGCCGTGGAGTCAGGCACCGACGTGCTCTTCGAGGGCGCGCAGGGCGTGCTGCTGGACGTGCTGCACGGCACCTTCCCCTATGTGACCTCGTCGCACACCGTCTCGGGCGCGGTCTCGACCTCGGTCGGCGTCGCCCCCTGGCGCGTCAATCGGGTGCTGGGCATCGTGAAGGCCTACACGTCGCGCGTCGGCGAAGGCCCCTTCCCCACCGAGCTGAAAGACGCCCTCGGCGACCGGCTGCGCGAGGTCGGACAGGAGTTTGGCTCGACCACCGGCCGCCCGCGGCGCTGCGGCTGGCTGGATCTGGCGGCCCTTCGCTACGCACACCGCATCAACGGCTTCACCGGCCTCGCCATCACCAAGCTGGACGTGCTGTCGGGTCTCGAGACCCTGCGCGTGTGCACCGGCTACATGGTCGACGGCACCCTGACGAACACGCTGCCGTCCGACGACGGCGAGCTGCGCGACGCCGAGCCGGTCTACGTGGACCTGCCGGGCTGGGAGGGCGACCTCACCGAGGTCGAGTCCTACGGCGCGCTGCCCCAACAAGCGCGCGACTACCTGGGCTTCATCGAGCGCGAGCTCGGCGTCCCCGTCGCGCTGGTCGGCGTGGGCCCGGGCCGCCGGCAGACCCTCGAGCTGCGAGACCCCTGGTCGGACTGAGCGCTGCCGCCGGTTCTCACCCGGCCTTCGGGGCGGCGTGAGGTGGCGGCGGGCCGTCGGCCGCTTTGTCGGAGGCACCCATGAATCTCGGTACTGCGCTGTGCGAAGGCTCCACCAAGGTCCTGATGCTGGGCAGCGGCGAGCTTGGCCGCGAGGTCGTGCTCGAGTTGATGCGCCTCGGTGTCGAGGTCATCGCGTGCGACAGCTACGCCAACGCGCCGGGCATGCAGTTCGCGCACCGCGCGCGGGTCTTCGACATGCAGGACGGCGCGGCGGTGCGGGCGGCGGTCGAGGCCGAGCGGCCGGACCTCATCGTGCCGGAGATCGAGGCCATCGCGACCCAGACGCTGGTCGAGCTCGAGGCCGAGGGCTGGAACGTCATCCCGACCGCCCGGGCCGCCCAGCTCACCATGGACCGCGAGGGAATTCGCAAGGTGGCGGCTGAGGAATTGGGGCTGCCGACCAGCGCGTACCGCTTCGCGTCGACCCTGTCCGAGCTTCAGGCCGCAGTCGCCGATCTCGGGCTGCCTCTTGTCGTCAAGCCGGTGATGTCCTCGTCCGGCAAGGGCCAGAGCGTCATCCGCGAGGCCGCCGACGTCGAGAAGTCCTGGAACTACGCGATGGAGGGCAAGCGGGGCCGCTCGGTGCGCGTCATCGCCGAGGCCTTCGTGGACTTCGACACCGAGATCACGCTGCTGACCGTGCGCACCCGCGGTGAGGGCACGCTCTTCTGCCCGCCCATCGGCCACCGCCAGGAGCGCGGTGACTACATGGAGTCGTGGCAGCCCGAGCTCCTGAGCCCCGCGGCGGTCAAGAGCGCCGAGGACCAAGCGCGCAAGGTCACCGATTACCTCGGCGGCACCGGGGTTTTCGGCGTCGAGTTCTTCATCAAGGGCGAGACCGTCATCTTCAGCGAGCTGAGCCCGCGGCCCCACGACACGGGCATGGTCACGATGGCGACTCAGGACATGAGCGAGTTCGAGCTGCACGCTCGCGCCATCCTGGGGCTGCCCATCGGCGAGATTCGCCAGCGCTCGCCGGGCGCCTCGGCGGTGATTCTGGCCGAAGCCCCCGGCGCCAACCCGCGCTTTGAGGGCGTCGAGAAGGCCCTGGCCGACCCGCGGGCCAAGCTGCGCCTCTTCGGGAAGCCGGTCACGCGCAAGCACCGCCGCATGGGCGTCGTCGTCGCCTACGCCGACACCACCGACGAGGCGCGCGCCATCGCCACCCGAGCCGCGCAGAGCGTCCGCGTCAGCCAGGACGAGCCGGTCGCGTAACGCCTAGCGGACGTTCGCTACTTGATGGGCTTCTTGGTGGTCCCGATGCAGCGGACCTCGGTGGCCTTGAGACGCTCGAGGTTCGACGCCACCACGTTGGGCGCGAAGCAGCCAATGCCGAAGCTCCCGACGGCCACCCAGTGGGTCCCCTCTTCCGCTGGCGCGCCCCAGGTCGTGGCGAAGGCGGGGGTCTCCTCCTGAAAGGGCGGGCCGAACCCGTAGAACGTGACCGCCGGGTGGTCGGAGCCCTCGAAGACCTTGCCCGAGACCGGGTGGGTCCAGCCGGGCAAGCTCCACGCCGGGAAGTCGGCCTCGACGCGCAGCCAGGGGGTCTCGAGGTCTGGGCAGGTGAAGAACCAGAGGTGGTAGTTGTGAAAACCCGTCAGGTCGCCGCAGCCCTCGTTGGGCTCGACCAGGGCGACCGGGACCTCGACCCAGCCGGGGACGGTGACGTCCGGGACGACGGTGGGGAGGTAGCGATACGCCGCGCCGAGCACCTTGTCCTTGCCGTCGACCAGGTGGTGCACCTCGACGTTGACGCTGACCTCCGACGCCACGTCGGGGGCGTGGTAGACGGCCTGGTGGCTGGCGATGGGGGTCTCGCCGAGCGGCATGCCGGCGAGGTCACGCAGCTCGCCCTTGGCGGTGATGCTCGGCGCGGCGTTCAACGACCACAGGTAGCTGAGCGTCCCGGTGGCGGGCGGCTCGGGGAGGATGGTGACGGTGAGGGTCGAGGTCTTGCCGGCTTCTGCGGGCAGCGGGTTGGCGACCAGCTTGACCTCGACGGGGCAGTCGACGCGGAGGGTGGCGGTGGTCGGCGCGAGCTGCACCGTGCGTTCGGCCACGGTCAGGGCGGTGGAGACCTGCACCTTCTGCTCGCAATCGGCGGATGGCTCCGCGGCGGCGACGTAGGTGACGGCGTCGGTCGGCTTGGTAAGTCCCGCGTGGACGACCTTGGTCTTGCCGTCGACGAGGCCCTCGGCGGTGGTGACCTCCCAGGTGAAGTCGAGGGTTCCCGCGGTCGGCGCGGGGGTGACGATGGCCGTCAGGACCTGCGATTCCCCAGCAGATAGCTCGCTCCCCGCAGGCGACACGCTGACCTTGGGCAAGGTCACCTTGACCTCGGCCGTGGCCTCGCCGACGACCTTCTCGCCGCCCGAGCCGTCGGGCGTGACGACCACGAGGCGGATGTCCTGGTCGCCGGGGACGTGGGTCGCGTGGAAGGTCACGCCGTGGGTGACCTGGCCCTTCAGGGTCGCCTCCACGGTGGGCGCGCCGCCAAGGCCGCCGTGCTCGCCGACGCTCTCCCAGCGGAAGGTCAGCGTCTCCGGAATGCCGGTCCCGAAGACGGTGGCGCTCAGGGCGGCTTTTCCGAAGGCGGAGACCGTCAGGATCTCGGGCGTCACGAAGACGCCGGTGCCCTCGACGGTGACCGTGACCGTGGCGCTGCCGACGTAGGGTCGCGCGTTGAGGCGGATCTCGTGGACGTCGACCTTGATGGTCTCGGTCCCCGGATTTCGCGCGACGTAGGTGATGAACGGGTCGCTGGACGTGACATCGGTCCCGCTGTGCAGCGCGCTCTGAATCGTCCCGGCCTTGCCCGCGGTCGTGAAGCGGTACTCGAAGACCGAGTCCTCGCCGCCGTCGACGACCTTCGCGGTGAGGGTCACGAGGTCGTCGACCTCGACCGTCGACTCCTTGGGGTCCAGCCGCACGGTGGCGTCGGCCACGTCGACGGTCCACACGTCCGCGGCGTTCGAGCTGGCGATGTCGCGGAGCACGAGGCCCTGGTCGATGACCGTGGTGGCGATGTCGACGCCGGTGAGGATGCCGTTGAACTTGTTGAAGGCGTCGGCCATGGCGGTGGCCCGCGAGAAACCCTTGCCGGACGGGTCGCTCCTGAAGTCGTAGGTGCTCTCGATGATGAGCTCGAGCACGAACTCGCGCACGACCCCGGAGCTGCCGAGCAGCGTGTAGATTTCCCCGATGGCGCCTTGGAGATCGAAGTCCTTGATGCGGGTGAGCAAGACCGGCGCGTTGACCACCAGGCGGTTGGCGATATCGGTGACCATGGACTGGGCGAGGGGGTTCTTCAGATCCAGGTATTCGTGGATTTTGCTCGACGGGATCAGCACGTTCAGGACGCTGGGCAGCAGCACCTCGGCCACCAGGAACTCCAAGGAGGTCTGCTGTTGCTGGCTGACCTCGACCTCCGACAGCGTGCTGTAGTCGCCGACGGACGCGCCCGGACCGACCACCGCGACGCGATAGCGGGTGCGTTTGGCGCCTGGCACATTCGACAACCGGATCGGGCCCTCGGAGATGGGGACGTAGGCGACGTCCTCGCTCTGGGAGAAGCCGCCAGGGGCCTGAGTGGCATTCAGGATCTGGCCGATGGTGCCGAGGCCGCCCTCCAGGCCTTTGACCGAGCGGATCGGGCGGTCGGTGATGAACTCGGGGCTCGCGTGCTCGCCGGTCTCGTCGATGATCGAGACGCGGTCGACGAAGACGT
Source organism: Myxococcota bacterium (assembly GCA_041389525.1). GTDB lineage: Bacteria > Myxococcota_A > UBA9042 > PHBI01 > JACKFB01 > JACKFB01. The sequence goes on from JAWKRR010000050.1 coordinate 7,680, forward strand.
GGGCGCGTCGGCGGAAGGTGTTCACGATGGTGATCTCGTTGAAGCCGCTGAGCTGGTCGAGCCGGATGCCGCTGAGGTCGGTCGCGGGGTTCACCAGCAGCGCCGTGGGCAGCACGGCTTGGCGCGGTAGCAGCTCGAAGAGCGCGGCGGTCAGGGCGGCCGCGACCTCGCTGGCGGGTTTGGTGAGGCCTTGGGGGCTGGCGGCGAGGGCCGCGGTGAGCGCGTCGGCGGCCGGCTCAAGCCGCGAGGATTCCTCGAGCAGTTCGCGAAATCTGCCGGCCAGCTCCGGTGGCACTGTGGGCCCCCCGGCCGCCCAGAACGCGGCGACGTCGATGGTGCTGCGCGCGGAGAGCGTGTCGTGGTCGGCGCCCAACCAGCCCATCAGCAACGGGTCGCCGCTGGCCGATAGCGCGACCGCGAGCTGGCGACCCTCCGAGTAGGCGGCGATCTCGAAGGCCCCGGCGGTGACCTGGGCGCTGCCGAGGGCGTTGACCACGCTGGCGGCTTCGACGCCCGGCGGCAGCTCGACCCGACCCGAGATCGTGGTGATCGTGGCGCCCTTTAGCCCGACAACTTCTTGATTCTCCGCAGAAGTGCCGCCGCTGTCGCCCGCGCACGTGGTCAGGGACAGGCCTGCGACGGCCAATACGATAGCCTTGAGCCTCGGGGACATCCGGCTCCTCCTCCGCGCTGTGTTGCACGATCTGTTGCGATGATCCGAGGATAGCCCAAAGCGCGACTCCAGTTCACCCGCGAGGCCGGCAGACCGGTGGCGCGGCCGCAACCCGGGACGCCGCGCCGCCCTGGCGAGGTGCCTGCGATGTCTGACAGGGTGTTGACAAATTCTCCCGTCGCGTGGCTGGCTCATGTCTTTTCAAGAACTTGCGCGCGTCGGTTGCTTGCGCGCGGCAAGCGCTCTCCGCGCGTAAGTCCCTGAAACGACGTCGCTGACGCCCCGCTCGGTCCGAATATGTCGACACCCTCTGAGAAAACCAGCCAGCCCCTGGACGACACCTTCGAGAGCATGCCGGTCGGGCCGAGCTTCTTTCAGAACTCAGCCTACTTCCCCATGCCGGTGGTGCTGGTCGGCACCCGCGGGCCAGACGGGGCGTCGAATCTGGCGCCATACAGCCTGTGCTTTCCCGCGCCGGGGCTGGCGCCGGACGCGATGACGCTGCGCTGCCGGGCGGAGAGCAACACGGCGCAGAACCTGCTGCGCAGCGGGATGGCGTCGCTGAACTTCGTCTCTGACGCGGCCCACCACATCGCGAACATGCGGGTCCTGGGGACCCCGGGGGCGAGCGCTGGGAAGATGGCGCAGAGCGTGTTTCGCCTGATGCCGTCTGAGCGTCCCGGGGTGGAGGGCGGCGAGGCCCCGCCCGAGGTCGTCGCCGAGGCCGTGCAGGTCTTCGAGTGCCGGCTGGACCGCGACAGCGCGCCCACGGTGGACGGCGAGAACCTGTGGCTGCCGCTGCGGGTCGAGCGCGTGCTGCTCAAATCGCGCTGGCGGCAGGCCCTCGAGACCGGCGGCGCGCCGCCTCACCTGCCCATCGACTACGGCTTCCGCACGCCCACCGCGAGCTGGCTGTCCCGCGCGTCCACGCGCTACGACGCGCCGCGGCTGCGCCCCCGCTTCGAGGTCACCGTCCCGCTGACCGCCGACGCCATCGTCGAGCGCTTCCGCCGCGCCCTGGGCTCGCCCGGCTGCCCGCTGGTCGGCGCCGCCACCATGAAGCACGTCCAGCTTGCCTTCCCCAAGGCCGAGCGCACGACCTGGTCACCGACCCTGGACCTGATGCTCAGCGACGGCGACGACGGCGCGGTCCTGCACGGCCGCATCGGCCCGCACCCCCACATCTGGACGATGTTCCTGGGCATTCACGCCCTGGTCGGCTTCGCGGGGCTGGGCGGCCTGATGTACGGCTTCGCGCAGCTGACCATCGGCTCGGAGCCCTGGGCCCTCTGGTCGCTGCCCATCGCGCTGGTGCTGCACGCCTTCGTCGCCGGCGCCGCCTTCATCGGCCAGGGCCTGGGCGCCGAGCAAGTCCACCGCGTCCGCGCTTTCGTCGAGGACACCCTGGCGAGCTGAGCCCGCGCGCTGGTAGCGTTGGGGCATGAAAACAGCTCGGTATTTGCTGGTTCTCGCGGCGCTCGCGGCGGGCTGCGCGGGCGGCCCGGTCGACGGTCAGAGCTGGCCGGACGCCGCGCCCGACGCGGACGCGCGCGCGGAGGTCCCGACGCCGGACGGGCTGCCGGAGACCGCTGACAGCGTGGTCCCGGTCTACGACTTCGCCGCGCCCGACGCGCTCCCCGAGGCGCCCGAGCCCCCGGCCTTGCTGACCGCCCTGGACGGCACCGCGATCACCACCGCCGCGCAGTGGACGGAGAAGCGCCAGCCCGAGATCGAGGCGCTGCTAAACCACTATGTGTACGGCTCAGCCCCGGCGCCGCGGGCTGTGACGGTTGGCGCGGTCGCGTCGACGACCGTGCTCGGGGGGTCGGTGGTGCTCGACCAGCTCACCGTGACCCTCGACGGCGCGGCCGAGCACCCGATGCACCTCGCCATCTTCCGGCCCCCGGGCGACGGGCCTTTCCCGGTGTGGATCGCTCCAAACGCCTGTGGAAATCAGGCGATTTTGGACGACCCGGCGATCCGGGCGACCACGGCGTGGCGGGCGTCTTTCTGCGAGGGCGCGACGGTCGAAGAGAGCCGCGGGAGCCGGGCCAGCCGCTTCCCGGTCGCTCAGATCGTCGAGGCGGGCTGGGCGCTGGCGGCCGTTCACGAGTCGGATATCGCGCCCGACGACGCGGCGGCGGACCGCGTGGGCTTTCGGGCCGCGATTCGCGCCGCCGACGGCGCCGAGGCGAGCTGGGGCGTGCTGCAGGCGTGGGCTTACGGGGTGGCGCACATCGCGCGGGCCGTCCCCCAGATCTCGGGCTTGGACGGGGCGCGCATCGCTGTCATCGGCCACTCGCGGCGTGGGAAGGCGGCGCTGCTGGCGGGCGCGATGGAGCCCCGCATCGCGCTTGTGGTCTCGCACCAGTCGGGGACCGCGGGCGGGCGCATGAGCCGCAGCCCGGTGGGCGAGTCCGTGCAGGCGATTACCCTGATATTTCCTCACTGGTTTGGCCCGCGCTTCGCCGAGTTCGCGACCCGCGAGAGCTACCTGCCCCTGGACCAGCACTTCCTGCTGGCCCGAATCGCGCCGCGCCCGCTGCTGCTGACCAACGGCGCAGAGGACCTGTGGGCCGGCCCCGAGGGCACGCGGTGGGCGGCTGAGCTGGCGAGCCCGGCGTGGCAGTTGCTGGGCGCGCCCGCGCTTGGGGAGGACGGCGACCTCACGCGACCGCTGGCCTACCACGTCCGCGCGGGTGGGCACTCGCTGAGCAGCGAGGATTGGACGGTGTTCTTGGAGTTCGCGCAGGCGCAGATCGCCGCGCCATAACGCTTAGCGCGGGTGCGCGCGGTCGGGACGGCGCCGAGCAAGTCTCAAGTCCGTACCCGACCCCTGTGCTGATTAGCGCGCGCTGGTCGGGGCGAGATCGCCCGGGGGCGTCCAGGTGCCGTCGAGGTCTGCGTCGACCTCGATGGGGTTGGTCAGGGCGTAGGGCGGGCCGGCGCGGGTCACGGGCTTCATGGAGCCGTGGCCGACCACCTCGACGGAGTACCAGGCGTCGGCGGCGGGCGTGACGGTGAAGATGGTGTCGAGGCGGACGGTCTGGGCGGCGGCGGCGGTGACGTCGACGACCTGGATGGGGACGCCGTTTTCCCAGAGGCGCACCTCGTCGATGGCGATCCAGGTGGGGGCCTCGACCACGACCTCAAGCTCGACGGGGCCGCCGGGCGTCGCGGGGGCGGTCATGCCGCCGAGGCCGGTGCCGTCGGCCGCCTGAAATCGCACGAAGGGGCCGCAGGAGACGAACATCTGGCGGCCGCGGACCGGCGGAACCAGCGCCTGGCTGTCGGCGCGCAGGGTGGCCGGGTCGGCCTGGATCCAGTTGCGGGGCGAGCCGGCGGTGATGTGGACGTCGTGGGTGTCGGAGCCCGACGACAGGACCTTGCGGTGGCCGTGGTTGGTGAGGCCAATCCAATCTTGGATGGTCTGCGGGTTATTATTGGAGTCGCCGCAGTCGACGCTGAGGGCCTCGATGGCGTCCCAGTTCATCGACCACTCGTCGGGCTTCTTCACCGTGTTGGCGGCGCCGTCGAGCCCGATGTAGCTGAAGTAGCCGCCCGCGGCGATGGTGCGCGGGTGGTTGACCTGGAGGATCTCGTCGGCGGGGTTTTGGGCGCGCAGGGCTTCGAAGAGCTCGGCGGGCTGCTTGTCGTGGACGTGGACGGCGCCGCGGTTGAGCGCGCTGGGGTCGTAGATGAGCGGGAAGGCGTTGAAGTGGCCGTAGCTCAGGGTGGTGGCCTCGGTGGCGGGGACCCTGATGAGGCTCTGGTTGAGCGGGTCGGGGAGCTCGACGTCGGCCATGGCGCCGATGACGTCGTGCTCGGTGACGACGGGGAGATCGAGGTCGTCGGTGAAGGCTTGGAGCGCGCGGATGTCGAGGGGGACGAAGCTGTCGTGGCTGCCCTCGGCGTGGACGTGGAAGTCGGCGGAGACCCAGCCCGTGGTGTCGACGACGCGCTCGATGGTGAAGCTGAGCGGGGTGGTCTGGCCGGCGGGGAGGTCGACGACGCGGCGCTCGAGCTCGTAGGAGAAGCCGCGTGCGGCGACGGCTTCGTAGGTGCCGGCGGGGAGGACGACGCGCTCGGGGACGCCGAGGTGGTAGGCGACGCCGCCGATGCTGTCGCCCCAGGCCTCGTAGACGCGGGCGGCGGCGGGGGCGGAGTCCGAGGGCGTGGCGCCTTGGCGGACGAAGGAGACGCGGGCGGGTTCGGGCTTGCCGGTGGCGGCCTCGAAGACCTCGACGAGGGCGACGGCGGCGGCCGGGATGGCGAGGGCCACGGTGGAGTCGTCGCCCGCGGCGAGGTCGATCCCGACGCGGGGTGAGGCGGCGTGGTGCTCGGAGAAGGCTTGGATTTCGTAGCCGGCGGCGGGGTCCAGCTCGAGATCGTAGGAGCCATCGGGGGCGACGGGGGCGAGGGTGGCGAGGTCATCGCCGCGCCAGGCGACGACCCAGGAGCGCTCGGCGGGGGCGGTCTCGGGGAGGGTGACGGCGCCGGAGACGCGGGCGGTGACGCTGGAGGCGCCGGAGAGCTGGCGCTGGATGCGGGCGAGGGCGTCGGGGCCGCCGCGGGTGACGGCGAAGCGGTAGGTGGTGACCGCGGAGGTGCCGGCGTCCATGTAGAGCTCTTTGCCGAGGGCGACCGTGAGGCCCTGGTAGGTGCCGAGCAGCAGGATGTCGGGGATGGCCGAGAGGATGCCGTAGGCGAGGTCGCGGCCGGCGACGGCGAAGGAGTCGACGGGGATGCCGACGGCGGCGCGGTTGTCGAAGCCGAAGGGGGGGACATAGGCGGCGGCGCCGTCGCCGTGGGCGGCGATGAGGGTGACGTAGTCGACGGCGAGGTACTTGGGGGTGTCGTTGGTCAGGGTGATGTCGAGGCGGAGCGCGCGGTCGTCGGGGCCGAGGTAGTAGTCGTAGGCGATGCCGAGGTCGGGCGGGTCGACGAGGAGGACCTTGGCGAGGAGGCCGGCGGCAAAGTCGAGGGGGACGGTGCGGCCGGTGATGCGGACGTGGGCCTCGCCGGAGGTGCCGTCGGCGAGGACCTCGACGGTGTCGGGGCGCATGGTGGCGAGGTCGTAGCCGAAGAAGGTCTCGCCGTAGTAGTCGGCGCCGGGGGAGCCGTCGGGGCCGACGGGGGCGGCGTCGACGACGTGGCCGCCCCAGTAGCGGAAGCCGGCGGCGCGGCGGGCGCCTTCGATGATGAAGGCGACGTGGGCGTTGTCGATGCGGACGTCGCCGAGGCGGCCCTCGGCTTTGGGGCCGGTGAGGAGCTCGTTGGGGCGGGTGACGACGCCAGCGCGCACCTCGCCGGGGAGAAGCGGCGTGCTGAGGTCGGGCGGGGGCGTGGTGTCGGGGCCGGTGTCGCTGGAGTCGCCGGAGTCGGGGACCGCGAGGTCGGTGGCGGCGTCGCCCGGCGCGTCGCCGAGGGTGTCGGAGACGTCGGCGTCGGCGGGGCCCGACGGGGTGGAGTCAGCGCAGGCGGCTGCCAGCGCGGCGGCGGTAAGCAGGCAAATGCTTACGAATCGGGCGGTGTTGCGCACGACGCGCTCCGGGGCGAGGAGGTCACAAGGGCGGCCGCGAGGGGGACTCAGCGGGCGGCGCGAGGCTAGCACGCGCGGTCGGAAACGCGGCAAGGCTTTGACGCGCCCTCGGTCGGGCGCGTCACGATTCGAAAAGCGCGGCGCCACGACACCGGAGCGGGAGCCGAGCAAGTCTCAAGTCCGTACCCGACCCCTGGGGCGATGGGGGTTTGCCGGCGGGCTCTGACGCGGCTAAGTTGCGGCGATGATCGATGCACATCACAGCGAGTTCGGGTGGGGTCGCGCGGCTTGGCTTTGGCTTGCCCTGGCGCTGATGGCGGCGGGGTGCGTTGACCGCACGACCAGCTTCTTGGTGCCCGAGTCGGATGCCGGGGACGCGGGCGGCGAGATCTCGGCGGATGGGGGCGCGGACGTGGGCGCGGATGGCGACCCGGGCGGCGACGTCGACGCTGTCCCGGACGCGACGCCAGACGCGGACGCGCTGGCCGACGCGGACGCGCCGATCGACGCGGACGCCGCTCCAGACGCGGACGCGGACGCGCTGGCCGACGCAGACGCGGTCGCCACCCCAGACGCGGACGCAGACGCAGACGCCACCCCGGACGCGGACGCGGACGCCACCGCAGACGCCACCCCGGACGCAGACATCACAGCGCCCCCCCTGCCCTGCGACGACCCCGCCTTGCTCGGCTCGCACCTCGGCTGCGCCTTCTGGACCGTCGACCTGCCGAACTACCCCGAGACCTTCGTCACGCCGACGCCCAAGGACACCCCGCACGTCGTCGAGCTCGTCAACCCCGGCCCCGTCGCCGCCACGGTCAGCTTCGAGTCGACCACCGGCGGCACCGTACCTCCTGACGCGACGGTGCCCCCAGGCCAATCCGTGACCGTCAGCATGCCCGTCCTCGACGCGGCCGCGACCGGTATCGAGAACCTCGCCATCCGCATCACCTCGACCCACCCCATCGCCGTCTGGCAGCGCTCCGAGGCCACCGACCACGTGAGCGTGGACGCCTCGCTGCTGCTGCCGGAGTCGGCGCTGGGGACGAGCTACGCGATCACGACCCGCGCGACCGCGCCGCTCGGCGCGATCTTCCCCGGCACGCCGGACCAGCGCGGCTTCTTCACCGTCGTCGCCATCATGGACAGCACGGTCGTGACCTTCACACCCAGCACCGACGTCGCCCCGGGACCCGGCGTGGTCGCGACCGCCGCCGGCGAGCCGCGCCTCATGACCCTCGGCCGCGGCGACACCGTCACGATCTTCGGCAAGAACCCCTCCGCGATCGTCGGCGCGGACCTGACGGGCTCGCTGGTCACCTCCGACCTGCCCATCGCCGTCTTCGCGGGCCACGAGGAGGCGGTCAACGCGCCCGGCGGCGGCGCGGAAAACTGCTGCGCCGACATGCTGCAGGTCCAGCTATTCCCTGGCGAATCGCAGACCGGCGAGGTGCTGGCCCTGCGCTCGCCGCCCCGGGCCGCCGAGTCCGACCTCTGGGTGGTTCAGGCCCTCGCCGACGAGATCGAGGTCACGCTGACCCCCGACCCGACCGGGCAGTCCGGGGCGTCGCTCTCCGGCGTCGGCGCGACCATCGAGATCGCGAGCAGCACCTCGTTCCAGGTCAGCGCCACGGGCCCCGTGCAGGTGTTCCAGATCCTCGCGGCCGGCGAGGTGTCTGGCGGCCTCGGCGACCCCGCGATGACCGTGATGATCCCGACCTCCCGGCTGCTCGCCCGCTACGACGTGTTCTTGCCCGCCGAGTACGACGGGCGGGTCAGCATCGCTCGAAGAGCAGGCGCCACCGTCAGCGTCGACGGCGTCCTCGTGGAGGCCGGCGCGCTCGCCGCCCTCCCCGGGACCGACTGGCACACCGGCTTCGTCAAGCTCGCTCCCGGCGTGCACACCGTCACCGGCAGCGCCCCCTTCGCCGCCCAGGTCTACGGCTACACCGCAAAGGGCGCGTTCGCCGCACCCGCAGGCTTCGCCCCAGCGCCCTGATCGCCGCCTACGCGCCCGCCCCGTCCGTCTTCGCCAGGCCCTCGGTCAGCAGGTCGAAGACCACCCGCATGCGGCGACTCGTCCGCAGCTCGCGATGGCTGGCCAGCCACATGGGAATCGCCAGCGGCGGCAAGGACTCCAGGACGCGACACACGCTCGGCTCGGGGTCGCCGATCTCCTCCATCATGACGCAGATTCCGAGGCCGGCCTTGGCCATCTCCCACTGGACCAGGTGGTTCGCGGTGACGATGGGGAAGTTCCGCGGGGTCAGGGTCAGCCCCATCGCCTCGAGGCCGGTGATCATCAGCTCGGAGCGGTCGAACCCGAAGATCTCGGCGCGGGCGAGGTCCGCGGGCGTGCGCGGCGAACCGATGCGCTCGAGATAGCCCGGCGTCGCGTACAGGCGCGCGCAGCCGTCACGCAGCTTGCGCGCGACGAGCTCGGGGTCCCGTGGGCGGAAGCTGCGGACGGCGATGTCGGCCTCGCGGCGCCGCAGGTCGCGGACCTCGTTCGACGCGACCAGCTCGAGCTCGATGCCGGGGTGCGCCGACCGCACGCGGGCGACGATGGGAGGCAGCAGGTAGGCCGAGATCACCTCGCTCGCCGTGATGCGGACGATGCCCTCGAGCGAGGTCGAGCGCCCCGCCGCGGTCAGCGAGACGCGGGTCGCGGCGTCCGCCATGTCCCCGACGTGTTCAGCGAGCTCCAGACCAGCCGCCGTGAGCTCGAGCCCGCGGGCCACGCGCTCGAAGAGCACCACGCCCAGCTCCGCCTCCAGCGCCGCCACCTGCCGCCCGACGGTGGGCTGAGCGACCCCCAGCGCCCGCGCGGCCCCGGAGAAGGAACCCTCCCGAGCCGTCGCGAGGAAGGCGCGCGCGCGATTCCAGTCGAAGTCGAGGTCTCCAGGTTTCATGCGATTTTGCATATCATACCTGCGCATTTCGACAATTCACCAAACCACTTCGCATGGATACCCTGGGTCTCGTGGTCGACGCTTCGGCCCCATCGCCCGAACCCGGAGAATCCCATGCGAGCCATCACCCAAACCACCTACGGAGGCCCCGACCGTCTGTCCCTGGCGGAGGTCGCCCGCCCAACCCCCGGTCCGCGCGACGTGCTCATCGAGGTACACGCGAGCGCGGTGACCCAAGGCGACCGACGGCTGCGGGCTGGCGATTTCCCAGGAATTACCTGGCTTCCCGGACGACTGGCGATCGGGCTGACCGGCCCGCGCCAGCCCGTCTGCGGCACGATGTTCGCCGGACGGGTCGTCGAGCGCGGTGCGGAGGTCACGCGCTTCAGCGTGGGCGACGCGGTCTTCGGCAGCCCGGGGGTGGGGGCGTGGGCGACGCACGTGGCGATGCCTGAAGACGGCTCCCTCGCGGCGATGCCGGCGGGCCTCACCTTCGAGGAAGCCGCGTCGCTGCCCTACGGCGGCGTCACGGCGTTGGTGTTCCTGGGCGATCTCGGGCAGCTCGCGCCCGGCGAGCACGTGTGCATCTTGGGCGCGTCCGGCGGCGTGGGCCGGTTCGCGGTCCAGGTCGCTCGGCACATGGGCGCGGAGGTGACCGCGGTCAGCAGCCGCGAGACCCACGCGCTGGTCCGCTCGCTCGGCGCCGACCACGTCGTCGACTACCGCACCCAGGACTTCACGCAGACGGCGCGGCCCTACGACCTGGTCCTCGACACCGTCGGCACCACCAGCTTTCGCGCGTGCCGGCGCGCGCTGTCGCCCACCGGCCGCTACCTCTCGCTGCTCGTGACCGCGCGCCTGCTCATCGACATGCTCGTCACGCGGCTGCGCGGCGGCCAGCGGGCGATCACCGGGGTGGCCATGGACCGCCCGCAGGAGCTCGACGAGCTGCGCGCGCTCGCCGAGGCCGGCGTCATCCGACCTGTCATCGACGGGGTGTTTCCGCTCGAGGAGATCGCCAAGGCCCACGCTCACCTGGAGTCGAGCGCCACGCACGGCACGGTCGTAGTGCGGGTGAGCGACCGATCTCGGGAGGTCGGGACGGTTACAGCGGCGACAGCGGCGCAGGCTGGGAGGGCTGGCGCTCGGGGCGCGGGACGCCGAGGTTAGATATTCGTGAGAGCCGCTCGGGGCACGGGGTTGCTAGGCTCGCGCCGCGCCGAGCGCTGGCGTCGCCGCGGACCACCGCACGCCGCGACGGCCCCGCGCACCTCGTCTTCGCCACACCGCCTGCCTGGAGCACCTCGATGAAGAAGCAGACCCTTTTCCGGAGCGCGCTGCTCGCGATGATGTGCGCGAGCACCCTGGCGGTCGCCTGCGACGGTGGTGAGACAGGGACCGGCGACGCGGTCGACACCGCGGGCGACTCCGCCTCCCCCGACGCCGCGGGAGACAGCACCTCGGCGGACACGGCCGCACCCGACGCCACGGCCGACACCGCGCAGCCCGACGCGGCCGCGGACACCGCGCAGCCCGACGCGGCCACGGACACCGCGGTCCCGGACGCCTCCGCGGACACGGTCGCACCGGACGCCAGCCCCGACACGGTCGTTCCCGACGCCACCACCGACACCGTCACCACCAAGCCCCCGAACATGGGCGGCAGCTGCGACCTCGCCAGCCCGAAGTGCGGCAACCTGATGACCTGCCAGGCGTGGACCGACGGCAAGGCGTACTGCTTCTGCCCGGACGGCCAGGACTACTCGGGCGGGCTTTGCAGCGGCGACCTGACGGGCGTCAAGTCGATGTGCGCGTACACGAAGAAGGACTGCACGGGTCAGGGCTTCTGCTTCGACGTCACCTCGACGACCTGCGACTACCTGGCCGAGAAGCTGCTCGACAACCCGGGCTGCGCGGAGCTCGACGAGACCGGCAACCAGTCGGCCGCGGTGTGCGTCAGCCACATCACCGACACGAGCAGCCCGTACCACGACAGCGCCGAGTGCCCGCTGGTCCAGTACTGGAGCAACCCCAGCGACTTCCCGATCGACTGCCGCTGCGCCGGCAAGTTCGAGGACCCCTGCAAGCGACCCTACAACCTCGAGCCCAAGGTCAGCTTCGGCGCGGGGCCGCGGATGCGCGACCTGGCGTCGACGGTGCAGGCGTGGAACGGCGTGCTGGTCGGCGACGAGTGGTACGTCGCGGTGGGCTGGAGCACGGCCAGCAAGAAGTACCAGACGATGATCTTCGCCATCGACCTCGAGACGGGCGACCGGCGCCACGTCTCCGGCGCGTTCAACGACCCGTCCAACGGCTACACCGAGGTGGGCGCGGGCCCGCAGTTCATCACGCTGATGGACATGAAGCTGGGTAAGGACGGGATGCTCTACGGCGTCGGCGCCATCAGCGATATCGGCGCGCCCAAGGTGTATCGCATCGACCCGAAGACCGGCGATCGCGAGCTGCTGTTTGACGAGGAGACGGCGGACCAGGCGACGCTGTGCCCCAACGGCTCGACGCTGCCCGGCAAGAAGGTCCTGCAGATGATCCCTGAGGGCTGGGCGATGGACGACGACTACAACTTCTACTTCGCCTACATCAACATGCCGGGGCGCGGCGTGGCGAAGTTCCCGAAGGACTTCAGCAAGTGCGAGTTCCTCACCCGGGTCCCCGACGCGAACCAGTCGACGACGCTCAAGGACCCGGTAGGAGCGGGCTACAGCGAAGTGCAGTTCCAGATGCGCGCGTTTGAGATCGTCGCCGGCAAGCTCTACGCGGTCTCGGACACCAAGCTGCTCGAGGTGGACCTGACGACGGGCAACCGCAAGCTCATCAGCAACGGCAAGGACGTCGGCGGCCTGGGCGCCGGCCCCATCAACGCGGAGGCGCTCGGTGACCGCTGGTCGCGCTGGGACCCCTACCGCAACGTGCTGTGGACCTACGGCATCAAGGGCGCCTCGGGAGCCATCGCCGTCGACCTCAGCAACGGCGACCGGACGACTTGGCCGTGCTGGCACCCGACGCTCGGGAAGCAGGGCGCGTGCGGCAACACCGGCACGCCGCTGATCCCCGGCTACCTCAGCTTCGGGGGCATGATGATCGACCCCAGCCCGCCCCACGACCTCTACTTCGCCCACGACCTCTTCTCGGTCGTGAAGTACGAGATCAAGACGGGCAACTCCTACATCTTGAGCCTCTAGCCGGCGGCTCCTCGGGCCCCCGGGGTCAGCCGCGGAGGCAGCGCTCGCTCCGCGGTCCGGGAGGCGCTGGGCCGCTCCCCGCCTGCGTCGTAGCGCGAGCAAGTCTCAAGTCCGTACCCGACCCCTGGTGGGGGTGGGCGGGCCGCGCTCGTGGGGACGCCCGCTCGAGATCGGCGGTGTTCCCACGAGGCGGCCCGGCCGAGGCGCGGTCGCGGACTAGGGACTAGGGCGTGAAGGTGACCTCGGTGTAGGTGCCGCTGATCTTGCCCGTGGCCGTCCCGGTGAGGTCCTCGTGCTTGGTGCGGTCCTTCTCCTCGGAGTCGGTCGAGGTCGGGTTCTGGCTGACCGGCGGCCAGGCGAAGTCGCCGCCCTGCACGGTCAAGGTCAGGGACATCTCAAAGGTCTTGGCGCTGGCGTCGACCGCCGTGATGTCGAAGCTCGAGCTGTCCGGGACGAACTCGATGGTGCCGAGGCCGGCGGCGCCCATCAGGGTCACGTCGCCGAGGCCGCCGGTCTGCTTGGTCAGCGGCACGGCGATGGCGTCGGCGAAGGAGACGAATCCCAAGACCTGCCCGCCGCCGGCCGCGTATGCGCTCCACGACGCCACCGACTCCAGGTCGAAGCCCGCCGGGAAGGGCCGGTCGTGCACCAGGAGCAGCGCCGCGCGGACGACGCCCTTGTCGTCGGTGTCCTTATAGAAGCTGCACAGGGCCGGACGCTTCAGGGAGATGGGGGTCGTGGTCGGGCTGGCGCCGAGGGTCGCCGCGCTCCCGGTCAGCTCGACGTTGCAGCCGGTGTTGACGCAGGTGACCTCGACGGCGTGGTTGGCGCCCTGCAGCGTCCCCTTGGGGTTGGCGATGGTGCACGTCGTCGTCGCGGGCTGGCGCGTGATGGTCACGTCGTAGGCCGCCCCGTCAGCGAAAATCTGCTGGAGCCAAGCCAGCTCGAGGCTCGCGCTCAGGGTCAAGGGGTACTGCTTCTTCGCGCCGGCGCTGTCGGTGACCGCGACCGAGACCTCGAGGCTGTCGCCCGCGGGGACGACGTCAGCGAAGACGGCGAGCTGACGGCCCGGGACGTTCTGCGCCATGCTGGCGTAGAGCAGTCCGAGGCAGGCCGCGTGCTCGGCGACCGTGATGGTCTTCTGAATCGGCGCGAAGTACGCGGTGGCGTCGCTGGAGACACGCTCGCAGAAGAACTTGGTGTTGGTCTGCGAGGAGACGCGCAGCTCGGCCTTGCGGGCGCCCGCGACCGTGAAGGGCACGTAGTGGACGTTGTAGGTGCCACCGGCCCAGTTCTGCCACTGAGTCGTCGCCGACTGCGCGGCGGCCTTGGTCTTGTAGGAGGCCAGCTCAGCGCCGCTCCAGCAGGGGCAGCTCCCGGCGGCCACGTTGACGGCGCTGTAGACGCTGAAGTGCATGACGTCGAAGGAGATCTCGCCTGCGCCAACCGTGATGGGGCCGGCGGGCTTCCACTCGGTGGAGGACTCGTCGTCGAGCTGCAGCAGGACGACCTCGGTGCCGGTGAGCGTGGTCGGCATGGTGACGGTCACGGGCTTGTCGAAGGTCGTGCCGTGGGGCGTGAGGACGACCGAGGTCGCGGCGGCGGCGATGACGCCTTCGGGCAGGGCGGCCCAGCCTTGGGCGGCGGAGTCGTCGACCAGCTCGATGGCGACGTCCACGCCCTTGGAGACCGCGCCGGCGGGGATGACGACGCTGGCGCCGCTCTCGAGGGTGATGGTGCCGCCGGTGGCGCCGATGGCCTGGGAGGCGCTGGAGCCGGAGCCGCAGCCGAAGAGGCCGCTCAAGGCGAGAACGACGAGGGAAGAGCGAAGCAAGAGTCGCATGGTGTGGCCTGTGCCGGGCGGTGCCCGGCGGTGTGGGAGAGGCGCGGCGTCGACAGACGCGCGGCTCGGTATCACGCCGGCGCGAGTGGCCGCCAGATTACGCGCGCGGTGGGGCGGAGACCCTTGAAACTCGGGCGGCGGGCGCGGGCCGGCGGCGGCGCTTGGCGCCAGGGCCGCGCGGCGGCGGCAGGCGTGTCAGGCGGCGTGGACGACCTGGGGTGGCAGCTGCGGGCCAGGGATCTCCTGACGAATCTCGGCGACGCGGTTGTGCTGATCGACCAGCACCACGGTCGGGACGTGCGCGCGCGCCTCGGCGTCATCGAGGTCGACGAAGGTCGCCACGATCATCAGGTCGCCCACCGCGTTCCCATGTGCCGCCGCGCCGTTGAGGCACAGCACCCCCGAGCCCGCCGGCCCTTCCAGCGCGTAAGTGACCAGCCGCGTCCCCTGCGTCACGTTCCACACGTGCACCTGCTCGTGCTGCAGAATCCCCGAGGCCTTCATCAGGTCGCCGTCGATGGTGATGGAGCCCTCGTAGTGCAGATCGGCGTGGGTCAGCGTCGCGCGGTGGATCTTCGCGTTGAACATCTGTCGGCGCATGGTCGCTCCTCTCCTGGCTTGGCGCCCCCGCTCCGGCGCGCCGCGGCGTCTCGCCGAGCACGCTAGCGACTCGGCGCCGGCCGGGCAACGACGGATTCGCAGGGGGGGCCGAGCGTCGCCTAGTCGGGGGCCGGGCGACGAGGCGATTGGGGCCAGCGAGGGCCGAGCAAGTCTCAAGTCTTGACACGACCCCTCGCGCTCCCCGTCACTGGCAGGAGAAGAAGCTGCAAGTCCCCGACAGGCACTCGATGCCGCTGCCGCAGCTTGAGCCGCTGCCCTTCTTCGCGCTGCAGTTCGTGCTCTTGCACCACTGGCTCGACGCGCAGTGGCTGGCGTTCTCGCACTCCACGCACGTAAAGATGCCGCCGCAGTGATCGCTGAGGCACTCGTTGTCGCCGGCGCAGCTACCGCCGTTGGCCTTCCGCGCCACGCACTTGTTGGCCTGGCACCACTGGTTGGAGGCGCAGTGGCTAGCGTTCTCGCACTCCACGCAGGTAAAGATGCCGCCGCAGTGGGTGCTCGCGCACTCGACGTCCGTGGCGCAGGCTCCGCCGTTGGACTTCTTCGAGATGCAGACGCTCTCGATGGGCGGGATCGCGTCAAGGGTGCAGAACTTGCCTGAGGGGCAGTCCGCCTGGGCGTCGCACTCCGAGCAGACCGTCAGCCAGCAGTTGCCGGACTTGCACTCCTTGTTCGTGCCGCAGGCGTGGAGGTTGTTCCACTTCGGCTGACAGTTTTTCAGCGCGTCACACCAGCCGTCGGTGCAGTCGGAGTCGCTGGCGCACTCGCCGCACGAACCCAAGGTGCAGGCGTCCGAGGCGCACTCGACCTTCGTCCCACAACTCTCGCCGTTGGCCTTCTTGGCCTTGCAGGTGCTGTTGATGGGCGGCACCGGGTCCAGCGTGCAGAACTGGTCCGCGCCGCAGTCGGATTGCTCGTCGCACTCCGAACACACCGTCAGCCAGCAATTGCCAGACGCGCACTCGATATTCGAGGCGCAGGACGAGCTATTGGCCTTCTTGGTGACGCAGGTGCTGTTGATAGGCGGCACCGGGTCCAACGAGCAGAACTTGCCCGACCCGCAGTCGGACTGCTCGTCGCATTCCGAGCACACCGTCAGCCAGCAATTGCCGGACAGGCACACGTCGTTGTTGCTGCAGCCCTGGCCGTTCGCGGCCTTCGGCTTACAGAACAAGAAGGTGTCGTCGCAGTACTCGGTCGCCCCGCAGCCCGACTCGTTGGCGCAGGGCTTCACGCAGCTTCCGCTCGCGCATTTTCCCGACAGGCACTGCAGGTTCGCGCCGCAGTCATCGCCAAGCTCGCCCTTCGGCAGGCACGCGTTGTCGTCCGGGTTCAGGATGTCCAGGTCGCACCACTCGTTCGACGTGCAGTCACTCTGCTCGTCGCAGAGCACGCACACCGAGCTGTAGCAATTCCCCGTAGTGCACTCGAAATTGTTGAGGCAGATCTCATTCCAGCCCTTCGTGGGCACGCACTTGCTCTTGTTCGGCGCCAGCGAGCAGAAGTCGTTCGGCCCCGGGCAGTCGTCCTGGTCGTCGCACTCCATGCACTGCGCGAAGAGGCAGGCGTTCGAGTAGCACTGGTCGGGCGACAGGCAACTCTTGCCCAGCAGGTGCCGCGGGATGCAGGTGCTGTTGCCGAGCGCCAGCGAGCAGAAGGTGTTGGCGTTACAGTCCGAGTTCGCGCTGCACTCGCCACAGAAGCCCGTCACGCACTTGCCGGACAGGCACTCGATGCCCCCGAGACACACGTGGCCAGTCGCGCCCTTGCTGTCGCAGGTGCCCGAGGCCTTGCAGTACTCGTTGTCGCCACAGTCCTCGTCCTTCTTGCAGCTATGCGCGCACGACCCCAGCACGCACTTATCGCCCTTGCACTCGACCGCCGTGATGCAGCCCTTGCCGTCTTCACCCTCGTCACGGCACGCGCCGAACACATCGCACCACATGCCGTCGCCGCAATCGGCGTGGTCCTCACACGAGAAACACACGACGCCGCAGTTGCCGCTCGTGCACTCGGTGTCGGCGGTGCAGAAGGTGCCATCGGGCTTGTCGGACAAACAGCTCTTCCAGGCCTCGCTGCAGAACTGGTCGTCGGGGCAGTCCGTGTCTTCCTGGCATGTCACGCAGTTGCCCCAGAAATTGCACACCCCGATCGTGCAGTCCGCGTCCGCCTTGCACTTCTGCACGGTCGAATTGTTGCACTGTTCCGCGTACGGCGAGCCGCCCTCCTCCTTCTTCAGCGGACCGTTGGAGGAGTTGTAGAACTGCACCAGGAACGCGTTGACTGAATAGGGCGCGCTCAGCTCCGAGCACTTGTCGACGGACGAGTGGACGTACGTGTTCTGACACGCCGAGGCGTCCCAGCTCGTCAGCCCATCGGGGCGCGCGACGTGCTGCTTCACGTACAGCCCCTTCCACGCGACGTCCGACGGCAAATCGCCCGCGTAGTTGGCGCAGATCGGCAGGTCCTCGCTGTACCAGAGGTTCGCCAGTGGGTTCGAGGTGGGGTCGTCCTCCGCCGCGCTTGCAGCCGGCGAGTCAGCCACGAAGATCTCCCCGCGCCCCAGATACCCCCCGCCGAAGATCACCAGCCGCGCGTTCTTGCCGATCATGTTGGCGATGCTGATCGGGAAGGGCTCGTAGCCGTTCGACGTCAGGGTGCGCGGGTAGACGAACTTGTCGAGGCCCGAGGCGGCGATGGCGGCCTTGAAGTGGTCGTCGCCGACGTACTCGTCGAGCATCAAGGTCACGACCGCGTTTGGGTTGGCCTCCATGAACGCAGTGATCTCGGCCAATCGGTCGCCCAGCGGCGTCGAGTTGGCCGCGCAGGTGTTGTCGCCTCGGCACAGACACAGCGGGCCCGCGGTGGCCCCCGGCGTGCAGTAGTCCACGACGAGATTCAGCCACCGGATGCCGTCGTTAAGCATCTGAGTCAGCGTCTCGGTCTGATGTGCCGTCGACTTGGCGAAACCGTAAGCCACGCTGACATTCGCCTTGTAGGCGCCCGGCCACAGCACGTCCCGGTACATCTTGTTGCAGATCTTGCAGGAGGGGCAGTCCGCCGGACAGAAGGTCGAGGACTCGGCAAAGCTCGGGTTGTCACCGCACCAGCCGTCGCCACACCAGCCGGCGCGGCACCACTTGGTGCCCTGGATGCACGTCGCGCCGGCTTTCAGGCAGTCGGGGTCGGCGTACTCGACCTTGCAGCCCTCGACGGGGTCGCAGTAGCGCGTGCCGCAGGCCACATAGCCTCCACAGCTCTCGACCACGTCAGCGCACACGCCAGCGGCGTTGCAGACGCCCTTGCCGCACGGCGCTTGGCACACGGTACCCGCCGCAAGCTGCGTCGCCTGGCACGCGCCCGCGCCGTCACATGCCCCGAAACACGGCGTGTCCGTCGTCGCGCACGGCGTCCCGGCGGCCCGGTTGCTGAGCGTGCAACCGCCGCCGATGGCCAGGCTCGCGACCTGACAGACCGGCGTCTCCTTGCACAGGTTCGTGCCCACGCACTTGCCGAACTCGCACATGTCGTCGCCGGTGGTCGCCTTGCCGTCGTCACAGTCGACGCCGTCGTCCAGCCACACGCACCCGGTCGCAGGGCTGCACTCACCGCTCTCGCAGGGCCCGTCGCAGATCGCCTCCGCCGACGCCGCGCACTGGCCCGCGACGCAGACGTCCCCGGTGGTGCAGGCGTCCCCGTCGTCGCAGCCCCCGCCGTCCGGGGCGGCCGCAAACTGGCAGAGATAGCTTGCCTCGTTGCAGGTGTCCACGGTGCACGCGTCGCCGTCGTCGCAGCCCCCGAAGATCCCGCCGCAGAAGAGACCGACATCCGTCTGAAACGAGACCGGGCGTAGCTCGATCCGGTAGGTCGTGCTGAGCGCTTCGCCCGCGTCGACCACGATGGAGATCGGCTGGCCGGCGGTAGCGCTGAAGACCAGAAAGCCCGGCCCGAACCCGATGGGCTCCAAGCACGCGGACTCGCTCTCCGGGCAATCGTCGAGCAAGAACACCCGGGCGCCCTGGTAGTCCAGTCGATACCCGCCGCTGCCCTCCGCAGTGAACACGTAGACCACGTCCATGCTGTGCACGTCCGGCCCGCAGATGTCGCCGTGGTCGTCGCTGGCTGTCGCGAGGTCACCGTCGGCCTCGAAGGGCAGGCCCGGGATGATGATGGCGGACTCGCAGTCGTCGCCGTCGCAGGGGCAAAATCCCCCGCATCCATCGGATTCATCGCAAGAGTCGGCGCCGCAGGACGGCACGCACAGGCAGCCTCCGAGCACGCAGGCCTCGTTGGCTGAGCAAGTGCCGCAGGTCCCGCCGCAGCCGTCGCCGCCACATGGAGTAGGGATCTCGGGCGTTACGGCGACGCACTGAGGCGCGCAGACGCAGCCGGCGAGGGGCTCGTGGACGCAGACCCCCTCGTCGCAGCCGTCTCCGGTACACGCGTTGTCGTCGTCGCAGCCGCCGCAGGAGCCCCCGCAGCCATCGTCCCCGCAGACCGCGTCGCCGCAAGTCGGCACGCAGGCGTCCGGCGATACGGCGTCGGTGTCACCCGGATGACGCTGTCGGCGATGGCGTCGGCGTCGGGTGAGGCGGCGTCGGCGTCAGGTGGGACAGAATCTGAATCCGAGACGGCGTCAGAATCGGAGAGAGCATCGGCATCAGAGAGAGCATCGGCATCCGAGACAGCATCGGAGTCCGACACCGCATCGGAGTCCGACATCGCATCCGAATCTGAGGCAGCATCGGCATCCGAGAGAGCATCGGCATCCGAGAGAGCATCGGCATCCGAGACGGCATCGGCATCCGAGACAGCGGCAGAATCCGACACCGCATCCGAATCTGAGACAGCGCCAGAATCCGACACCGCATCCGAATCCGGTAACGCATCGACTGAGACGGCGTCCGCGTCGGCGACCGCGTCGCTGCCAGCCACGTCGACCGCGACGCCGCCGTCGAGGTCCCCACCGCTGACCGCGCTGCTTGAGCATGCCACGCTGAACGCGCAAACGACCACGCCCAGACGGAGCCAAGCCCCGCGAGTCGCCACTCTCATCGTGTCCCCCCTAGAACTTTGCTCGAAAGAGCCTCCCACCCTGCACACCGAAGCACGCCCTGGCCAGCAGTTTGCCGGCAGACGCGGAACCCAGGGGCGAGCGTCCGCGTGTCATTCGGCCTCGCCCCGGTGCCCTCGGCGGACGCGGGTGCCGTCAAGGGCCGCTCGAACTTGAGTCACAGCGTACCCGCGGCCAGCGGACACAGATTCGTGGAGCGGGCCTGTCAATTCGCTCCTGGCCATCGTGCGCGCGCCTTGCGAACCGAGTAGAATTCGCCGCCGCGGATGACCGGGCGGACAGGACTGGAGGGGTGCGTGATGGTGGGTCTGAGGCGTGGTGGGCGGGCTGTGGTCGCGCTGGTCTTGACCGCGGGGCTGGTGGGGTGCGGGGACATCGTGGTGCCGCAGTCGGACGCCGTGGCCGACACGTCGCAGGACGCCGCGCCTGACACCGCAGGCGACACCGCCTCGGACGCCAGCGCCGACCTGCAGGCGGACCTCCAGGCCGACCTCGGGACGGATGAGGCACCCGACGTGACCGTCGACACAGCCGACATCCCCACACACGACGCGGATGCGGAGGTCGCGGAGCTACCCGGCCCCGACGCCGAGGTCGACAGCGGCCCCACCGTGCTCCCCTGCGTCGAGAGCGCGCTCAGCCCAGCCTTCGGCGACGGCCTCGCCAGCGCCTTCACCACCGCCGAGAGCGACGACTTCTCAGGCACCTGCGCCGTCGGCAGCGGAAAGGACGTGGCGTGGCAGTGGACCGTGCCCTTCACCGAGTGGTTCACCATCGACACGCTGGGCTCGGACTTCGACACGGTCCTCTACCTGCGCGAGGGCGCCTGCGACGGGCCGGAGACGGCGTGCAACAACGACGCCGACGCCGCGGTCGACCGCTCGCGCATCGTGGGCCGCTTCGAGGCGGGCACGACCTACGCCCTGGTCGTCGACGGCAACAGCGGCGCCAGCGGCAACGCCGTCCTCAACATCCAGCCGGTCACCTGCCCGAGCGCCGACATCGGCGACGGGTCAGCCCTGCCCCAGACCTTCACCACGGCGTCGGGCGCCACCAGCCACGGCGGCGCCTGTGGCGGCGACAAGGGGCCGGAGCGCTCCTACCGGTTCATCCCGCCGAAGACCGGCCTGTGGCGTCTGTCAGCCACGGCCGAGCCCGGGTCCGGGCTGACGCCGGCCATTTACGTCGAGGAGGGCCCCGTCTGCGGCGGCACGCTCCTGCAGTGCAACGGCCACGACCACGGCGACATCAAGATGCCCGCCGAGGTGAGCCGCGTGCTGACCGCTGGGGCACCGGTCACCCTCATCGTCGACAGCCGCGGCGGCCAAGGCAAGTTCGCGCTGGGCGCCGAGTTCGTCGGGGAGACCTGCCCGGCGCTGGCCTTCGACGTTGTGGCGGATCAGGCCATCGACATCACCACGCAGACAGACACCATGACCTCGAGCTGCGGCCAGAACGCCGACGTCGAGTTCGAGGCCTTCACCGGTTACCCGGACCTCGTGTTCACCGTCGAGGACCAGGCTCCCGGCTCGCCCGGCTCGTGTTCGCTCTTCATCGAGGCGGGCTTCAACTTCTCGCTGTCCGTCGTGCGCGGCGCCTGCAGCGGTGCCGAGGTCGCCTGCCGCACGGACGCCACGCAGAGCCCCTCCAGCGGCAACTACACGATGTTCTACGGGCTGCCGGAGCTTGGCGGCACGCTCACGGTCATCATCAGCCCCCTCATCCCCCAGTGGGGCGGCTGGGCCAGCCCCAACGTCACGGTCGGGATGGGCTGCGTCATCTGAGACGCGCCCCTGCGGGGTCGACCCCTGGTCCCTTGGCGCACCGCTGCCGCGGCCGCGAGCGGGCTACTCGCCTGGACGCAGCCGGAGGCGGAGCTGCACCGGCTCGCCCGGGTCCACGAGGCCGCCCACGCTCACGCCCACCAGCCGCACCGGGCGCTCGCCGGCGTCGGTGCCCGCGTCCAAAAGCTCAACCGCCGTCTGGGCCAGCACGGCGCTATCGTCGGTCGGGTCGACCAAGGTGCGGCTCCGCGAGATCGTCGTGAAGTCGGCGTAGCGCAGCTTCAGCGTCACCGTGCGCCCCGGTCGCCCCAGCCGCCGCAGGCTCTCGCCGACCCGCTCGGCCAGGCCCCCCAGCACGCGCGCCAAGGTCTCTGCGTCGGTGACGTCCTCGGCGAAGGTCGTCTCCGCGCCGCGACTCTTCGGCTCGCGATCCGTCGACACCTCGCGCGGGTCCTCGCCAGTCGCGAGCAGGTGGATGAAACGCCCGTGCCGCCCAAACGCGTGCACCAGCATCTCCGGGTCCTGCCGCCGCAGGTCCGCCGCCGTGCGGATCCCCATCTCGTGCAGCCGCCGCGCCGTCGCCGGCCCCACACTCCACAGCTTCTCCACCGGCAGCGCCGCCACGAACGCGTCGACCTGCTCCGGCGTGATGATCACCAGCCCGTCCGGCTTGCGCATATCACTCGCGATCTTCGCCACCAGCTTGGTCGGCGCCACCCCCGCCGACGCCGTCAGCCCCGTCTTCGCGCGAATCCGCGCCTTCAGCCACAGCGCCACCCGCCCCGCCAGCGGCTCGTTCAGCGCGTTCTCGGTCACGTCCAGGTACGCCTCGTCCACCGACAGGCCCTCCACCAGCGGCGTGACCTCGTGAAACACCTCGAAGATGTCCGCGCTCACCTCCCGATATCGGCTCATCCGTGGCCTCACGAAGATCGCCTCGGGGCATTGCCGCTGCGCCTGAGCGCTGGGCATCGCCGACCGCACTCCGAACTTCCGTGCCTCGTACGAACAGGCCGCCACGACCCCACGGCTGCGGGGGTCTCCGCCGACGACGACCGGCCGGCCACGCAGCTCCGGCCGATCTCGCTGCTCGACGGATGCGAAGAATGCGTCCATATCCACGTGGATGATCTTGCGCACGCACCCCTGGGGCGGGCCGCCGTGGTTGCTGCACCAGCCCGCACGCGCTATGTACCACACTGAACATCCGTGACCATTTCCGCAACCCCGCGCGTCCCTCACGACTCGAAAAGGACCCTTGATGCCCTGGCCCGTCGAACCACTCGAGCGACTACGCGACGAGGTCGGCGCCTCGGCCCGCACCGCCATCACGCGTCAGGCACGTGACCTCGTGCGCCGCCACGCGGTCGAGCTGGTAGCCGGCGATGCGCACACGCTGATCGTCAATATCCGCGGCAGCGCCCGCCCCATTCCGGTGGTCCTGACCCGCGATCCCGACGGCAGCGTCACGGTCGCCAGCGGCTGCGACCACAGCGACGAGGCGGTCTGTAAACACGTGCTCGCCGCCCTCGACGTCGCGTGCCGGGGCGTGCGCGAAGGGCGGGCGCTGCTGACCCCCGCCGACGCCGGACACGGGCCCGAGCCGGAGCCCGAGGACGAAGACCCCAACCTGCCGCCCTACGACAGCGAGGAGGCCCTGCGCGAGTGGGCCGACGAGCGCGGGATCGGCTCGTGGTTGGACCTCACCGCGCCCACCGCCGCCCTCTCCGGCGGCATCGAGCTGAGCCTGTGGCTGCGCGGCTACTACGGCCACGGCGCCACGGTGGCCTACGTCATCCTCGAGGCCCGCGACCCGCAGAAGACGCCACACCTGTCCGCCAAGGCTCACCACCTCGCCGAGCCGCCCCTCGCCCTGCGCCAGCTCTTCCGCCAGATGCTCGCGAAGCAGGTCCTCATCCAAGAGCAGGCCACCGCCCACGACCGCGAATGGCTGGCCTCGCTGACTCCGCGCGGCGGCGAGGCGGGTCGCGAGGTGTGGGACGCCCTCTGCGACCTGCGCGAGCGCATTGTGCAGCGCACAAGACGCCGAGATCCCTCGGTCCCCTTGGTGGCCACCAGCGTCTTCTACGACGACCCGCCGCGGCTCTCGCGCGCCGAGAAAGGCGCCCAGACCTGCCACGGAAACAACGGCTCCGGCCACGGCTACCTGTGCCTGGACCCAGACGTCGAGGGGCCGGTGCTCGAGTGCGGCTGCTCCGGTCGCGATGGGCACACCTGCCCGGCGCGGCTTGCCGTCGTCGACGAAGCGCTCAACGCCCTCGCCGGGTTCGGCAGCGAGCAGGTCGTCGAGCCCATGCTGCGCGCGCTGACGACCCCGCCCTGGATGCGAACGCTGGACGCGCTGGACGACCTGCTCGTCGAGACGACCCCCCAAGAGCGCCCCGGACCCAAGGGGCACTTGGGCTGGCGGATTCGGTGGGGCAAGGAGTGCCGGCTCGAGCCCGTGCTCTGCCGGACCTTCAAGTCGAAGCCGGGCATCGGCATGAAGTCCATGACCGCGGAAGACGTGATCTCGAGCCGCCGCTTCGACCTGACCGACCAGGAGCGGCGCGCGCTCGCCGAGCTGGAGGGCCTCGTCAAGACCGACGCACGCCGCGAGACCGTGCGCGCGCTCGCCGAGCTGGTCGACCACCCGCGGGTGTTCCTGCAGACCGGCAAGACCAAGCCTGTCGCGGTCGCCGTCCATCGCGGGGACCTCACCCTGGTCGTCGACCGCACCGAGACCGGCGGCGTGCGCCTGGGCTTCGAGGCCGGCGGCATCCAGCTCGACCCTGCTGCGCTGCACCATGCCATGAAGCGCGCCTCCTGGGCCGACCGGGTCGTCCTGCTCGAGGCCGAGCGCAACCTCGTGGTCGTCGCCCGCTGCGCCCCCGACACCGAGGTGCTGGCCGAGCGCCTCACCCGCCGCGCCATCGAGCTGGCCCCCGAGGCCGCCGACGAGCTCCAGCGCCGCCTGCCCTCCCTGGCGCGCCTGACGCCGCTGCGCGTCGACGACACCCTGCGCGGGGACGCCGTCGACACCCACCTGATGCTCATCGTGCGCCTGACCCTGGGTGCCGACCGCGGCGTCCGCGTCGAGATCGTCGCCCAGCCGCTGCCCGAGCTGCCCGCGCTGCCCCCCGGCACGGGCCCCGGCCAGCTCTTCGCGTTCCGCGAGGGCGAGCCGATTCACTGCGTCCGCGACCTCCCCGGCGAGCTGATCGCCGCCCACCGCCTGTCCGAGAGCCTCGGCCTCACCGAAGAAGAGCTCGGCATGGCGCCCTGCACCTGGCGCATCGAGTCGCTGAACGACGCCCTCGACCTGGTCGGGCGACTGCAAGACCTGCCCGCCGACAGCGTGCGCGTCGAGTGGGTCGACGACCGGCGGCTCGGTCTGGTTGGCGGCGGCGGCCCGGGACAGCTGGCCCTGCAGATCTCGTCGCGCTCGGACTGGTTTCGCCTCTCGGGCGGGCTCGAGGTGGACGGCCAGTCGGTGCCCCTGGGCGCCCTGCTCCAGGCCATCCGCGACGGCCAGCGCTACGTCCAGATCGACGGCGACCGCTTCTTCGCCCTCACCGACACCTTGCGCTCGGCGCTGCGCCCGGTCGCCGCGGCAGCCAACAAAGACGGTGACATCTCCGCCTTCGCCGCGCCGCTGCTCGACGGGCTCGAGGCCGACGGCGCGACCCTCGACGCGCCCAGCGAGTGGCTGCGTCTGCGTGAGCGCATCGACGAGGCCGCGACCCTTGAGGTCCCGATCCCCGAGGGCTTCGTGGGCGAGATGCGCGCCTATCAGCTCGAGGGGTTCCGCTGGCTCGCCGGCCTCGCCCACTGGGGCGGCGGCGCGTGCCTGGCCGACGACATGGGCCTCGGCAAGACGGTCCAGGCCCTGGCGTTGCTGCAGCGCCGTTCCGAGCTAGGACCCGCGCTGGTCGTGGCCCCCACCTCGGTCGGCTTCAACTGGATTCGCGAGTGCGAGCGCTTCACCCCGAACCTGCGGCCGGTCCTCTTCCGCGGCAAGGCCCACCTCGATCGCCTCGTGGGCCTCGGCGCCGGCGACCTCGTGGTGACCAGCTACGACCTGCTGGTTCGCTACGAAGAGAGCATCTCGGTGCTGCCGCTGGCCACCCTGGTCCTCGACGAGGCCCAGGCCATCAAGAACGCCGAGACCCGGCGCGCGCAGGTGGCCCATCGCCTGAAGGCCGAGTTCCGCATCGCGCTCACCGGCACCCCGGTGGAGAATCGCGCCGGCGAGCTGTGGAGCATCTTCCGCGCCATCGTCCCCGGCCTGCTCGGCCAAGCGGCCGACTTCCGCGAGCGCTTCGCCCTGCCCATCGAGCGCGACAACGACTCCGAGGCGCGCACCACTCTGGCGCGGCTCGTGCGGCCCTTCGTGCTGCGTCGCCTCAAGCGCAACGTGGAGCGCGAGCTGCCCGAGCGCACCGACGTCACGATGGTGGTCCCGCTCAGCGCGGGCGAGCGGCAGCTGTACGAGGACGTGCGCCGCGCGGCCGCGACGGATCTCCTGAGCGCCAGCGACGAGCCCGCCGGGCGCCGCCGCTTCCGCGTGCTGGCCGCCCTCACGCGCCTCCGCCAGCTCGCCTGCCACCCAAACCTCGTCCACCCGCGCTCGACCGTGCGCTCGTCCAAGCTCGACGCCCTGGTCGAGCTGGTCACCGAGCTGCGCGACGAGGGCCACCGCGCCCTGGTCTTCAGCCAGTTCACCAGCCTGCTGGCCTTCGTGAAGGTCGCGCTCGACGAGGCCGGCGTCAGCTACCGCTACCTGGACGGCAGCCTCGCCGAGACGGCCCGCCGCCGCGAGGTCGACGCCTTCCAGAACGGCGAGGGCGACGTCTTCCTGCTCTCGCTGAAGGCGGGCGGCACCGGCCTCAACCTGACCGCCGCCGACTACGTGATTCACCTGGATCCCTGGTGGAATCCGGCGGTCGAGGACCAGGCCACCGACCGCGCCCACCGCATCGGCCAGACCCGCGCCGTGACGGCCTATCGCTTGGTGGCCGAGGGCACGGTCGAGGAGAATATCCTCGTCATGCACGGCGAAAAACGCGAGCTGGTCGCCGCGCTCCTCGACGGCACCGACAGCGCCAAAGCGCTAAGCACCGACGAGCTGTTTGCCCTGGTGCTCGGCGGCGAAACCACCGACGACGATGCCTGACGCCGAGGCGCCGCTGTCGGACGACGCAGGCGCTGTCGAGCGACTGGAGAGGATTTCCGGCCTGTGGCGGCGCGAGCGGGACACCGTGCGCGCGCGGTTCGCCGCCGAGCGCCGCGGTCTCACCCTGGCCGAGCGGGTCGCTCGCGGCGTGGCCCTGACCGACCTGGAGATCGACGAGACCGACACGGCCGCGGGCGGGAGGCTGCTCTGCTGGCTTATCTCGCGCCGCCCGGAGGGGCTGGGGTTCACGCGCTTCGGGCCTGGCGACCCCGTCCGCCTCTGGTGGGACGACCCCGACGGCCCCGACGCCATCCGCGCCACCGTCGGCAGGCGCCGCGGCGACCGGCTGGCCGTCATCGTGGACGACGGGCTGCCGGACCGCTTCGACGACCCGGGCTTCCGCCTCGACGCCGACGCGCCGGAGACCACGTTCGACCGCGGCGCCCACGCGCTCACGGCCTTCGCCCACGCCAAAGGCGGCTCCGACGCCGCGCGGCTCCGCGAGGTCTTCTACGGCGCCGACCGCCCCATCTCCGAGCACGCCGGGCCGCTCACCTACTTCGACGCGGCCCTCGACGCCTCGCAAAAAGAAGCAGTCCGCGCCTCGCTAGAGTCCTTCCCGGTGGCGCTGATCCACGGCCCGCCGGGCACCGGCAAGACCCGCACCCTCATCGAGGCCATCCGTCAGGCCATCGCCCGAGGCGAGCGCGTCTTGGCGACGGCCGCGAGCAACACCGCGGTCGATAACCTCGCCGAGCGCCTCGCCGCCGCGGGGGTTCGGGTCGTCCGCCTGGGCCACCCCGCGCGCGTCGCCGACGCGGTGATGCCGCGCACCCTCGACGCCCTGCTCGAGTCCACCGAGGCCTGGCGGCTGACCCGCCGCTGGATCATCGAGGCCGCCCAGCTGCGTCGGACCATTCAGTCACGCAGCGCCCGCGGAACCCTCAGCCGGGACGAGCGGCGCACGCTCAACCAGGAGGCCTGGCGCCTCAACCGCGACGCCCGAGACCAACTGCGGGCTGCCGAATCGACGATCCTCGAGCAGGCCGAGGTCATCTGCGCGACCGCCGCCGGGGCCGACGCCTACGTCCTGGCCGGCCGCCAGTTCGACCTCGTCGCCCTGGACGAGGCGACCCAGGCCCCCGACCCCATGGCGCTTGTGGCCTTGGCCCGCGGGCGCCGCGCCGTCTTGGCCGGCGACCCCTGCCAGCTCCCGCCGACGGTCATCGATGAATCGGCCGCCCGCGCTGGGCTCGGCGTGACGCTGTTCGAGCGCCTGCAGGCCCGCTTGGGCGCCGGCTTCGCCAGCCTGCTCACCGTGCAGCGGCGCATGGCCACCGAGCTGATGGCCTTCCCGTCGGCCGCGCTCTACGGCGGCCGCCTCACCGCCGACCCCGCCGTCGCCGGCCACCGCCTGGAGCAGCTGCCGGGCGTGGCGGCCGACCCCATTCGCCCAGGCCCCCTCTGCTTTATCGACACGGCCGGCAAAGGCTACGACGAGGCGCGCGCGACCGACCACCCCAGCCTGTCGAACCCCGGGCAAGCCGACCGCACCGCGCGCGAGGTCCGTCGCCTGCTGGGCCGTGGCCTCCCCGCCGCGGACCTCGCCGTCATCACGCCCTACGACGCCCAAGCGCGAGCCCTCCGCGCGTCGCTGCACGACGTGGCGGGCCTCGAGATCGGGACCGTCGACGGCTTTCAGGGCCGCGAGAAAGAGGCAGTCATCGTCGACCTCGTGCGCTCCAACGAGGCCGGCGAGCTCGGCTTTCTGCGCGACGTCCGCCGGATGAACGTCGCGCTCACGCGGGCGCGCCGCTTCCTGCTGGTCATCGGCGACAGCGCGACCCTGGGCCGACACCCCTTCTACGCCGCATTTCTCGAGTCCGCCGAGGCGCAGGGCGCGTGGCTGAGCGCCTGGACCGACGAGGCGCCGCCCTTCGAAGTCCCGGTGGCTTAGACTCTCAGGCCCGCGCGGACAGCAGCAGGTTCGTCGCCTGCGTCATGTGGGCGATCACGCCCTCGACGTCCTGCAGGCCGCCCATCCAGCCCACCAGCGCGGCGAACCAGATCTGCTGCAGCAAGAAGCCCATCTGCTCTTCGTCGGCGGCCAGCTCGGCCGGGCGCTCCGGGTCCAGCGTCTCTCCGCGCATCGAGGCCGCGACGAGGCGCGTGATGCGGCCGTGGTGTCGCAGGACCTTCTCCGCCGTGTCCGGCACGCCGCACGCGACGGCGCGCAGCACCGCCCGCGCGAAGTTCGGACGGGCGATCATCGCGCGAGTAGCCAGCGTGAAGAAGTAGACGACCCGCTCGGCGGGCGTCTCGCCGCGCGCCGGGTGAACCGCCATCAGCTCCTCGAACTTGCCCGCCTCCAGCTCCAAGCCGGCGACCAGGATGTCCTCTTTGCTGCGGAAGCGGTTGTAAAGCGTCCCCAACGCCACGCCGGACTGGGCGGCGACATCGCGCAGTCGGACGGCCTCGAAGCCACCCTCCTCCGCAAGTTGAACGGCGCTCTCGATGATACGGCGGGCTCTTTCTTCCATGCCCATTCCCTGGCGCGGAACGTCCCCCGTGTCAAGACGCCACGCCGCGGTCGGCGCTTCCCGGGGCAGGTGGCGTCGGTGTAAATTCGCTGCCGGAGGTAAGAAATGGGCGAGAACTATCGTGGCCCCGGCCTCGCGTTCGACACGGCGGCGTTCGAGCCCATGCGCATCATGCCGGTGCGGCACACCCTCATGGGCCACCCGCTGCTGGAGCTGCCGCGCCTGGTCGAGCTGGGCCGTCGCCTCGGCGCGTCCGGCTCAGTGCGCTACCACGACGACAAGGCCCAGGCGGCCACCGACTTCGTCAAGGCCGCGGACCTGCACCGCGTGGACCGCCCGGTGGCCGACGTCATCGCCGACATCGAGAACGCCGGGGCCTGGATGGCGCTGCACAACGTCCAGCAAGACCCCGAATACCGAGGGCTGGTCGACGAGGTCCTCGACTGCGTCAGGCCGACCATCGAGCGCAAGGACGGCCCCATGCACCACCGCGGCGGCTGGATCTTCATCACCTCGCCGGGGGCGGTGACCCCCTACCACATGGACCACGAGCACAACTTCATCCTGCAAGTGCGCGGCTCCAAGCGCATCCACGTCTTTGACGCGCTGGACCGCAGCATCGTGAGCGAGCGCGCCCTGGAGGCCTTCCACCACTGGGGCTCGCGCGAGCTGATGGGCTGGAGTCAGGAGATCCAGGACAAGGCGCACATCTTCGACGCGACGCCCGGCATGGGCGCCTACATGCCCGTGACCTCGCCGCACTGGGTGCAGAACGGCCCGGAGGTATCGATCACGCTCTCCTGCACCTACTACAGCCCCGAGACCCGGCGGCGAAAGCGGCTGCACCAAGCCAACGCGGCGCTGAGGGCGCGCGGGCTCTCGCCCTCACCCGTGGGCGCGCACCCGCTGCGAGACCGCGCCAAAGACGCCGCCTACCACGCGTTTCAGCAGGCGCGGACGCGGCTCAAGCGAGCCCGCGGGCAGGTCGTGCACTCGCTGGATGTGCCCTACGCCGAGTCGCACACGCAGATCTACGGCGCGTAGCGAGGCGACGACCAGCAGCTTGCGGCGGCACTTAAGTCGCGATAGACAGCCGCGCTCTTCGCAGGGGGGAATTATGGTCAGGTCGCCGTCGTGGGCGTGGGTCGTCGTGGGTCTTGTGGCGTTCAGCGTCACCGGGTGCGGCGACGAGGTGCCGGTGGTCTCGACCCTGGGCGTCGGCGAGGATCTGCCCATCGGCGAGCTCGAGGGCGACAAGGCCGACGGCGTCTGGGGCCACGCGGTCGAATGCAAGCCGATCCCCAACCTGCCTGCGCTGGCCGACCCGGAGATCGTCGTCAGCCTCGACGGCTTGACCCTGCACCTGCGCGACCGCGCCGGCACCTACGACCGCGTCTTCCCCATCGGCCCCGGCGCCTTCGAGAAGGGCGTGAGCCTCACCCCGACGTCAGAGAAAGCAGTCGGCGGCGTCTTCTACACGCGCACCGACCTGCCCCCGGTCTCCGACGGCCCGACGCCCGCCCAGGCGCGCTGGGGCTGGAACCAGGTCTGCCGCATGTGGTGGACCAACGAGGTCGGGCGCAAGACCCCGGTCTTCGCCGGCCTGCCCTTCATCCGCCTCGACGGCCACACCAGCGCCGCCTACGCCATCCACGGCCCCGTCGACAACTACACCCTCCCCAGCGGCGGAAACCTGCGCCGCGGCTTCGTCAGCCACGGCTGCATCCGCATGGACGCCGCCGACGTCGTCGAGGTCTACGCCCGCATCCTCGGCCGCAAGACCCCCGTCCGCATCCAGAAGGCGGTCGAGCGCATCGACGGCGGCCTCGCGATCGACGTGAAGGACCGCTTCATCGGGGCCGAGTGCGCGGCGGACTCCGACTGCGCCTACCCCGGCGGCTGGTGCCGCACCAACCCCTACTCGGCCCGCGGCGTCTGCACGCTCGCCTGCGACCTCTCCTGCCCCGACCGCGCCGGCTACCCGACCACCTTCTGCGTCGACGAGCCCGGCACCTCGGGCGGCATGTGCGTCCTGAAGGCCCTGGCCCAGAACGCCATGTGCGCGCCCTACGACCACCACGTCTGGCGAGGCGGCGTCCCGCGGCACAACCAGCCCTCGAAGAAGGCCGACGTCTGCGTGCCCGGGACCGCCGGCTGGATGGGCGACCGCTGCCTCGCCGACGCCGAATGCACCGGCGGGATCTGCCAACCCGTGGCCGACGCGGGCGCCGGCATCTGCACCCAGTCCTGCCAGAAGTACTGCCCCGATCTGGCAGGCCACGCCTCGACCTTCTGCGTCGCGGGCGCCCCCGGCAGCGGCCTCACCGGCCAGTGCGCGGCCGTCTGCGCCAGCAACGACGACTGCGCCATCGGCACCACCTGCGAGGAGGAGCCCCGCGTCGGCCAGCCCTCGGTCACCCGCTCGGTCTGCCTGCCTTACTGAGCGGGGCGCTGCGGGCGGCAGGCGCGCCCTCGCGGTCCGGCCCGGTCTGACGCTACGATGGCGTCATGCTGCACTGGACGCGATGGGGCGCGCTGGCGCTCGCCGGGATCTCGGGCTGTGATGGCTCGGGCTGGGTTTGGGGCCTCGTTGTGTTCGGCGCCGCCTCGCTTTTTTTTATGTGGGGCGGTCCGAGGTCGACGCGAAAGCCGCGGCTGGGCGACCTCCTCTCCAAGCTCGGCCCGGGAAAGCGCGGCGAGCCGGTCCGCGTCGAGCCGCTACGGCCCCGCCGCCGTGACACCGGCGCCTTCCGCGCGACCGCCGACCCCGAGCCCGCCCCGCCGCTGCCCGGCGACGACGTCCAGTTCACCGTCTACCGCCCCGACGCCATCGCGCCCGAGCGCTGGACCGACCTGCTGGTCTTCGCCCACCTCGCCCGCCAGCGCCCCGACGCCCCTCCGGACGCCCCCGACCCCCTGGACGAGGTGCGCCGCCAAGCCGCCGCCTTCCTCGGCGAAGCCCTCCCCCACTTCGCCGATCTGCGCGCCGACGCCGCCGCCGCCGTCCCCCGCGAGGGCGAGCTCGTCCTCGTCCCCACCATCGAGGGCGTCCGCTTCAACCCGCCCCAACGCAGCGTCCTCTGGCTCGAAGACGTCCACGCCGAGCGCTTCAAGATGTTCGCCTCGCCCGCCCTCGACGGCCAGACCGCCCGCGGCCGCCTCCTGGTCCGCCTCGGCGCCATCGTGCTCGCCGACATCCCGCTGGCCATCCCGGTGCGCGCTGACGCACCCCAAAACACCCAGGTGCTGCCTGCCGAATCGGGCACTCCCTACCGCCGCATCTTCGCCAGCTACAGCCACCGCGACGTCGAGGTCGTCCACCAGTTCGAGCGCTACGCCAAAGGCATCGGCGACCGCTACCTCCGCGACGTCGTCCACCTCCGCTCGGGCGAGGTCTGGTCCGAGGCCCTCGAGCGCCTCATCGACGAGGCCGACGTGTTCCAGCTCTTCTGGTCGCAGCACTCCATGCGCTCGCCCTACGTCCGCCAGGAGTGGGAGTACGCCCTGGCGCTCGCCCGCCCGAACTTCGTCCGCCCCACCTACTGGACCCGCCCGCTGCCCGAGGACCCCGCCGCCAACCTGCCGCCCCAAGCCCTGCGCGACCTGGAGTTCGGCTACATCGGGACCGAGGACGAGGGCGCGGTGCCTCCCCCCGCCCTGGGGCCCGACGCGCCGCCGGGTAGCCCCCCAACCGACCAGGAAAAATCAGCCCACTCGCGCGACGGCCTCACCCCCACAACACAGCCCGAGATCCGTCGCCGCGTCCCGGTCACCGGCTCCTACACCCTGTCCGCAGAACCCCAGAGACGCTTCCCATCCCTGCCCTGGGCCCTGCTCGGCGGCGCGCTCTTCGCCGCGGCCTTCGCCCTCATCGCCTGGGCGGTCCAACGCTGCGGCGGCGGCTGATCGACAGCCCCCGACCCGCCCGCTATCCTCTGGCCACGCGGCCCACGCCCCAGGTCGCGCGGAGGTCGCTCTTGGAACCGGTTCGATTCTGGCTCAACGGCACGCTCGTCGAAGAGGCCGCCGCCTCCCCCACGACGACCCTGCTCGACTACCTGCGGCGCGACCTGCGCCAAACCGGGACCAAAGAAGGCTGCGCCGAGGGCGACTGCGGCGCGTGCACCGTCGCCGTCCTCGACCCCGAGGGGCCAAGCGGCGGGCGGTGGCGCGCCATCAACGCCTGCCTCGTGCTGCTGCCCATGGTCCACGGCCGCCACCTGGTGACCGTCGAGGGCCTGCGTAAAGACGGCGAGTACCACCCGGTCCAGCACGCGCTCGCGAAGGCCATGGGCTCGCAGTGCGGCTACTGCACGCCCGGCGTCGTCATGTCGATGTTCGAGGCCTGCTACCGCCAGGACCTCGATGAGGACTGGCAGATCGACGATCAGATGTGCGGCAATCTTTGCCGTTGCACGGGCTATCGCCCCATCCGCGACGCGGCGCTGGCCATCGCCGGCCTCGCGCCCGACGACCCCTTCTCGCGCCAAGCGGCCGCCCGCACCGCCCCCGCGCCCGCCCTCGCCTACGAGGCCCACGGCCAGAGGTTCTTCGCGCCCACCACGCTGGACGCGCTCTTCGACATCCTCGAGGCCAACCCCGACCACACGCTGGTCACGGGAGCCACCGATCTCGGGCTGGCGGTCACCAAGCGGCGCGAGCGCTTCGCCTGCCTGGTCTCGCTGGAGTCCATCGCCGAGCTGCGCTTGGTCGAGACGCGCCCGGACACGCTGTCCCTGGGCGCGGGGCTCTCGCTGTCGGATCTGGAGGCCATCACGACCCGGATGCTGCCGCCCCTGGCGCGGATGCTGCGCTACTTCGGCGCCCGCCAGATCAAGAACCGCGCGACCCTCGGCGGAAACCTCGCCAACGCCTCGCCCATCGGCGACACGCCGCCGGTGCTGCTCGCGCTCGACGCCACGGTCATCGCGCGCTCGAAAGCCGGCGAGCGGGCGATCCCCATCGACGCGTTCTTCCTCGGCTACCGAAAGACCGCGCTGGCGCCTGGGGAGATCGTGGCCCGGGTCGAGGTGCCGTCGATCCCGTCGGACGCGCGGGTCGGCGTCTACAAGGTGTCGAAGCGGCGCGAGCTGGACATCAGCGCGGTGTGCGCGGCGATGATGGTGCGGGTCGCCGACGACGGGGAGATCACGTCGGCGCGGGTGGCCTACGGCGGCATGGCGGCGACGCCGGCGCGGGCCCGCGCGGTCGAGGCGCTGCTGGTCGGGCGGCCCTTCGAGGCGGCGACCTTTGAGGCCGCCGCCCCGGCCATCGACAAGGACTTCCAGCCCATCGACGACCACCGCGGGTCGGCGTGGTACCGGCAGACCGTGGCGAAGAATCTGCTGCGCGGGTTTTACGAAGAGACCAAGAGCGCGCGCTTCCGCCCGCTGCCGGAGGCGCCCTCGGGCACGGTCCAGGTGGAGGTGGCGTCGTGAGCGTCGAGCAGATCCCGCGCACCCCGCTGCACCGTTCGGCGCTGCACGACAGCGGCTACAAGCACACCAGCGGCGAGGCGATGTACGTCGACGACCTGCCGATGCCGCCGGGCACGCTCCACGCGCTGCCGGTCGGGTCCAGCGTGGCCCGCGGGCGTATCGTGGGCTGCGACGCCAGCGCCGCGCTCGCGATCCCGGGCGTCCGCGCCGTGTTCTTCGCCGCCGATATCCCAGGCCACAACCTGATCGGCCCCATCGTTCACGACGAGCCGCTGCTGGCGGACGGCGAGGTCTTCTTTCACGGGCAAGCCATCGCCGTGGTCGTCGCCGACACCATCGAGGCGTGTCGAGACGGGGTCGAGGCCGTGCGCGTCGACATCGAGCCGCTGCCGGCGATCTTGGACCTCGAGACCGCCATCGAGCGCGAGTCCTGGCTCCTCGACCCCCACGTCATCGCGAAGGGCGACGCGCGGGCCGCCATGTCCAAGGCCGCCACGGTCATCCGCGGCGAGACGCGAAACGGGGCGCAGGACCACTTCTACCTGGAGACCCACGCGACCCTCGCGCTGCCGGAGGAGGACGGCTGCGTGCGGCTCTACTGCTCGACCCAGCACCCCACCGAGGTCCAGCATCTGGTGGCCCACGTCCTCGATCTCGGGCGGAATCAGGTGGTCTGCGAGGTGCCGCGCATGGGCGGGGCCTTCGGCGGCAAAGAGTCCCAGGCCTCGAACTACGCCTGCATGGCGGCCCTGGCGGCGACCAAGATCGGCAAGCCGGTCAAGGTCTGGCTGGACCGCGACACCGACATGGCCCAGACGGGAAAGCGCCACCCCTTCTGGTCGCGCTACGAGGCGGGCTTCGACAGCCGCGGCCGCATCGTCGCCCTGGACGTGCACATCTACGCCGACGGCGGCTGGAGCATCGACCTCACCGGCCCCATCCTCGACCGCGCCCTCTTTCACATCGACAACGCCTACTTCATCGAGGCCCTGCGCTTCGAGGGGAGGGCCTGCAGGACCAACCTGCCGTCGAACACGGCCTTCCGCGGCTTCGGCGGGCCCCAGGGCATGCTGGTGGTCGAGGACGCCATCAACCGCTACGCCGAGCGGATGAACCTGGACCCGGCCGTGGTGCGCCACCACAACTACTATGGGCCGGCGCCGCGGAACGTGACCCCCTACGGCCAGGAGGTCACCGACAACCGGCTGGAGCGCATCCACCACGAGCTGACCGCCAGCGCCGACTACGCCAAGCGGCGCGACGCCATCGACGCGTTCAACGCCAGCTCGCATTTCACCAAGCGCGGCATCGGATTTCAGCCGGTGAAGTTCGGCATCTCGTTCACCAAGAGCATCCTGAACCAGGCGGGCGCGCTGATCCTGGTCTACGCCGACGGGACCGTGCAGCTCAATCACGGCGGGACCGAGATGGGCCAGGGCCTGCACACGAAGATGATGGCGGTCGCGGCCCACGAGCTTGGCGTGACCATGGCCAGCGTGCGGGCGATGCCGACCTCGACCGAGAAGGTCCCGAACACGTCGGCGACGGCGGCCTCGAGCGGCGCGGACCTCAACGGCCAGGCGGTGAAGGCCGCGGCGTCGGAGATCCGCGAGCGCATGCGCCCGGTGGCCGCGCGGCTGCTGGAGGTCGCTGAGGCCGACGTGCCGAAGATCCAGTTCGAGGCGGACTATGTGCGGCTGCCGGGCGGCAATCGCACCACCTTCGCCGAGGTGGCCGAGGCCTGCTGGGTCGACCGAATCAGCCTGTCCGCGACTGGGTTTTATCGCACCCCAGGCGTCCACTACGACGCCACCCTGGGCCGCGGGCGGCCCTTCTACTACTACGCGTACGGCGCGGCGGTGACCGAGGTCGAGGTCTCGGGACTGACCGGCGAGCACCGGGTGCGGCGGGCGGACATCCTGCACGACGTCGGCGCGTCGCTGGTGCCCAGCATCGACATCGGCCAGGTCGAGGGTGGCTACGTCCAGGGCCTGGGCTGGCTGACCATGGAAGAGGTCCTCTTCGCCGACGACGGCCGCGGCCTGACCACCGGCCCCTCGACCTACAAGATCCCGTCGGTAGGCGACGTGCCGGCCGACCTGCGCGTGAAGCTCTTGGAGCGGGCGCCCCAAGAGGGAGTCATCCACGGCAGCAAGGCCGTCGGCGAGCCGCCGCTGATGCTGGCCATCTCGGCAGTGACGGCCCTCCGACACGCCATCGCGGCCTTCGGGCCCGTCGGCTACGAGGTCGACCTCGCCCCGCCCTGCACCCCCGAGGCCATCCTCCGCGCCATCGAGTCCCACCGAAACCGCGCGACCGGCCAAGCAGTCGGCGTCGCCCAAAAGGTCGCGGCGGCGCCGGAGCGATAGCCTGGCCGGTCCTCGCGTGCGTCAGCCGTCGCAGCAGGTCGGCTGGCAGCAGTCTTTGGCGTTCGGGTCGGGCTTGATGGCCTCGATGGTCGCCGACGCGACGTAGTTCTCCGCACCGCTGCCGGGGAACCAGCCGGCGATGAACTCGTGGCTCTTGGGGTTCACGTCGATCTTCACGCGCTCGAAGCCGGCCTCGGTGAGCATCGCGCGGAGCTCTTCGACGGGGGCTGCCGCGGCGACGCAGCCGGCCAGGGCCTCGAGGCTCTGCGCCAGGCTGTCGGGCAGGACCGCGGTCGCGACCACGTCGGAGATGGCGAGTCGGCCACCGGGGCTCAGCACGCGGAAGGCCTCGCGGAAGACCTGGGACTTGTCGGGCGACAGGTTGATGACGCAGTTGGACAGGATGACGTCCACGGTGTCGTTCTCGACGGGGAGGTGCTCGATCTCGCCAAGCCGGAACTCGACGTTTGCGGCCTTCATCGCCCGCGCGTTGTCCCGCGCCTTGCTCAGCATCGACGGGGTCATGTCCACGCCGATGACGCGGCCCTTTGCGCCGACCTGACGCGCCGCGAGGAACGAGTCGAAGCCGGCGCCGCTGCCCAGGTCCAGCACGGTCTCGCCGGGCTTCAGCGCGGCGATGGCCTGCGGGTTGCCGCAGCCGAGGCCCAGGTTCGCGTCGGGCGCCGCCGCCAGCTCCTCTTCCGTGTAGCCCAGGGCCAGCGAGGCCTCGGGGCTGGGGCCGCAGCAGCCCGGCGTCGGACCGCAGGAGCCCGGCGCCGCCTTCACCACCGCGTCGTAGTGAACTCGGACCGCGTCGCGCACATCGTCTTTGCTCTGCTCGTTCATGACTGCATCTCCGTAAATCGCTAGTTAACGATTCGATTTCGCACTACCAGGGGGCGCCTAGAGCGCCCCCACCAACGCCTTGAGCCGCCGCAACGCGCGGGGCTCGATGCAATAACAGACACGCGGGCCGTCGATCTCGCCCTGGATGAGGCCGGCGTCCTTCAGCACTTTGAGGTGCTGCGACACGGTGGACTGGGCCACCGGCAGCTCCTCGACGAGCTCGCCGCACACGCAGCGGTTCTTCTGGACCAGCAGGCGCAGGATCCGCACACGCAGCGGGTGGCCCACCGCCTTCGCGAAGGTCGCCAGCTCGAGATCGGCCTCGGGACCCTCGACAGGACGCAGGTCGTGCTGCTTTCCCGGGGGAACGCAGCAGCTGGAGGCGGGTTCGGATGGCTTGGCTTGATTCATCGTTAAATGACGATAGGCGTGGAGGCTACCCCTGTCAAGGCCGGCGGTGAATTGGCGAGCGTGGAGGCGTGTAAGGTCTGGCGCAGCGGCGCCATAGACCTCTCGGAGACCCCGCGTCAGGGGTTCTGCCCCACGCTAGAGGAGGCCCTTGTGATGACCCAAGTAGGACAGCCAGCCCTCGCTTGCCGCCCCCGCCCCCGCTCGCGCTCCCGGCGAACGCGGCTGAGCCGCCGCGGGCCGCCGGAGACGCCTTTCATCGGCGGGCCGAGCCGCACCCAAGTCGACGCCTGGGACCCCGCGCAGACGGCGCCGGCGGGCTACGAGGCCTGCGTGCGAACGCTGCAGGACTTCCGCCGGGTCCTGCTGGACGCCGCCCAGGGCAACGCCGGCGTCACCGAGGTGCTCTTCGCGACCGAGAACCTCGAGTGGACGCTGGACGCCAGCCGCGCGTGGGGCGCGGACCGACTCGAGGGGGTACGCCGCCGCGTCGAGGCCGCCCGCTGCGACCTCGCCGCCTACGTCGCCCGCGAGACCGAGGCCCTCCCGGTGATGGTGCGCCTGCGCCTGCTCGCGCGGACACATTTCCTGCGCGAGTGCTCCCTCTACCTCCACGCCGAGGTGGAGCTAGCCGCGTAGACCGCCCCGCGCGAGCCCGCGGCTCAGCTTCCGCGGTACGTCGAGTAGCCGAAGGGGCTGAGCAGCAGGGGCACGTGGTGGTGGCGCTCGGGCTCGGTGACCTCGAAGAGGACGGTGACCTCGGGGTAGAAGCTCCGCTCGCCGCGGGCGGCGAACCAGGCGCCGGTGTCGAAGACCATGCGGTAGACGCCGACCTTGAGCGCGCCGGGGGCGACCAGGTCCGGCGCGCGGCCGTCGGCGTTGGTGGTCGCGCTGGCCATGACCGTGAAGGCGCCGGCGGCGTCGCGGGCCTCCAGCCGCAGCGCGAGGCCGCTGGCGGGCAGGCCCCGGGCGGTGTCGAGGACGTGGGTGGTCAGTGGGCTCATGGGCACAGTTTCTCCAGTCGGATCCTGGTGATTTTGGCCTGTTCGGCGGCGGCGTTCGCCAGCTCGGTGGCCGCGTCGTTGGGCAGCCGCGCCTGTAGCGCCGCCAGCATCTCCTCGGCCGATTTCCCGGTCGCGCAGATGAGGAACACGAAGCCGAAGCGCTCGCGGTAGGCGCGGTTTTTGGTCGCCAGCGCGACCAGCGTCTGCTCCGACGCGCCCGAGACCCCCGACTGCTCGCCGGCCGACCAGGTGCTGGTCGCCGCGAAGCGCTCGCGCAGGCTCTCGAGGCTGCTGCCGATCTCCGGGTGGTGGCTGAAGGCTTCGCGCCAGTCGTCGGGACCCAGCCGCGACCAGACGGCGTCGGCCGCAGCGAAGAGCGCCCCGTCATCCGCGTAGGGCAAACCGGCCGCCAGCGCCTGAGCAAACGCGCGGCTGCCGCAGCAGCGGTGAATCGCCGCCTCGGCCTCCGCCCCCAGGGCGTCCAGCTGCCTGGCGATGCGCGCGCTCACCGGCCCGCCGTCCATCCGGCCGAGCAGGGTCTGCCCGCGCGGCGTGCCCACCGTCGCGCCGTCGTCGTGGACGACCTCGCCCCGCAGCCAGGTGGTGACCACGCGCCCGGAGATCTCGGCACCCGCGTAGGGCGTGACCTTGTGGCGGTGCAGCAGGCTGGCCGCGTCCACGCGCCCTACGGCGTCCGGGTCGAAGGCGACGAGATCGGCGTCCAGCCCCACGGCGATGCGGCCTTTTCGGGGCGCCAGGCCGGCGATGCGCGCGGGCGTCTCGGCCATCCAGCGGGCGATATCGGTCAGCGCGAACCCGCGCCGCCGGGCCTCGGTCCACACGGTGCGCAAGCCCAGCTGCAGCGACGCGATGCCGCCCCAGGCCGCCTCGAAGTCGCCCGAGTCCAGGTGCTTGAGCGCGGGCGTACACGGCGAATGATCCGATACCACCTGGTCAATCACGCCATCCCGCAGCCCCTGCCACAGCGCGTCGCGGTTGTCGGACTCGCGGATCGGCGGCGCGCACTTCCACGTCGTGTCGCCGGGCGGGACCTCCTCGCTGGCCAGACACAGGTAGTGCGGGCAGGTCTCGACGGTGACCGGCAGGCCCTCGGCGCGCGCCGAGGCCAGCAACGGCAGCGCCGTCGCCGACGACAGATGCACGATGTGCACCGGGCAGCCCGTCTCGCGGCACAGGGCGATCAGCAGCGCGATGGCCGCGTCCTCGTAGATCTTGGGCCGCGAGCGCAGCCAGTGCTCGTAGTCGGCCGCGCTGAAGCCGGCCAGCGCCTCGGGGTCGACGCCCAGCTCGAGCTCAGCGTGAGCCAGCAGCGGCGCCCCGGCCTCGCGCA
This sequence comes from Myxococcota bacterium, assembly GCA_041389525.1. GTDB lineage: Bacteria > Myxococcota_A > UBA9042 > PHBI01 > JACKFB01 > JACKFB01. The sequence continues at coordinate 48,461 of JAWKRR010000050.1, forward strand.
GCGCGGGCATCGCCAGGCGCAGGTCCGCCTCGGTGGAGTTCGGGAAGTCGTCGATGCCCGAGTGGCACAGGAACGCCTTCGCGCCGAGCGCTCCTGCATCGATCAACCGCCCGAGATCGGCGGCGTTCCCTGGGACCACCCCACCCCAGAAGCCGCAGTCCACGAAGAGCTGGCCCTCGCAGGCCGCCAGCTTCTCCGCCAAGGCCGCCGCGCTGGTGGTCACCGGGATGCAGTTGAGCGGCATGTCCACCAGGGTCGTGATGCCGCCCACCGCGGCCGCGCGCGTCGCCGTCGCGAAGCCCTCCCACTCGGTGCGGCCGGGCTCGTTGAGGTGGACGTGGCCGTCGACCAGCCCGGGCAGCAGCCACAGCTCGCCCAGGTCGCGCGTGATTTCGCCAGCAAACGCCTGGCGATTCGAGACCGCGACGATGCGCCCGTCGGCGATCGACACGACGCCGTCGACCACCCCGGCGGGGGTCACGACGTGCCGACTCGCCAGGGTCTGGACGCCCCCGCTCACTCGCTGAGGTGTTCGTTGAGGAAGGCCATCGCCCGCTTCCACGCCGTCTTGGCGGCCGCGGCGTTGTGCACCTCGGGCCGCGCCTCGTTCATGAAGGCGTGGTCGGCGTCGTAGCTGTAGACCTCGTAGTCCACCTCGCCGGCGTCCAGGCGGGACTTCAGCGCGTCGACGGCCTCGGGGGTGCACCAGCCGTCCTTCGTCGCGAAGTGTCCCTGAAACGGCACCCGGATCTCGGCCGCGTCCGCCACCGAGGCCGGCGGGATGCCGTAGAAGCAGACCGCCGCCGCCAGCCCGGGCACCTGGATGCCGCTGAGGATGGTCAGGGCGCCGCCCATGCAGAAGCCCATGACGCCGACCTGCTGGTCCTTCTTGCCCATCAGCGCCACAGCGCCCGCGATGTCGCCGCGCACGGCGGCCGCCCAGTCGAGGCTGTCCATGAGGTGGGAGGCCTCCGCGGCGTCGCCGGCCAGCTTCCCGCGAAAAAGATCAGGCACCAGCGCGCGAAAACCGGCCTTGGCGACACGGTCGGCGACCCCCTTGATCTGGTCGTTCAGTCCCCACCACTCCTGAATCACGACCACGGCCGGACCGGACTTGGGCCCGGCCAGCCACGCCGGCGCCGTGCCACCCGACGGCAACGGGACCTCGATCATCGCGCCCATCACGACCTCCTCGCTGCGAGCTCGGCGATCACGTCGTCGAGCCAGGGTTCGGCCGCATCCCGCTCGGCCCGCGCAGTCCGGACCAGTCGCAGATTGTCGGCAGTTGACTCAGGCTCCCACGGCTCGCGGGCGACCGCCAGGGCAGCGCGGAGATGGCGGCGGGCGGCGGCCTCGTCGCGGGCCAGCACCGCGAGCTCGAGCAGCGTGGCGTGGTCCCAGTAGTCCGGGTCCTGGCCGTCGAGCCGGCGATCGACGGCGTAGCGAACCACGGGCAGCAGCGCGTCCCGGCGGGTCAGCGAGGCGGGCGCGCCCTGGATGTCGAGCAGGGTGAGGGCGTTGATGCCGGGGTAGGCGTCGCGCCAGTCGGCCTCGAAGCCCCGGAGGTAGGCGGCGATGGCGCGTTCCAGGTGGGCGGCGGCGGCGGCGGGGTCGGAGGTGAGGGCCTCGCGCCACCGATCTTTATGGACGCGGCCGAGCAGCCCGCAGGTCTCCGAGCTTGGCCCGTGCTCGGCGAGGACGGCGCCCAAGAGCTCCGCGGCGGCGGCGCGCTCGCCCCGGCGGTTGAGGGCGAACGCGCGCTGCTCGCGCACCAGCACGGTCCGCTGGAGGACCGGCGGCATCGCGTCGCAAAGCGCCACCACCGCGTCCCAATCGGAGGTCGCGCGATAGCTCAGCATCAGGTCGATCAGCGCGCCCGCCTCGACGTCTTCGAGGGCGCCGAGGGAGGCTTCGATGCGGTGCAGCGCCGCGCTGTCGCTCTGGCTGCGGGCGGCGGCGAGCCGGCGGCGGAGGTCGGGCGCGTAGTCCACGCGATCTCGGAACTCGTCGGTCTTCAGGCGGGCGATCGCCGGGCCACCGCCGCCGACCAGCGAGCCCACGAGGCCCGCGTCGCTGGCTTGAGGGCCGGGCGAGCCGGCGAGCGCTCCGAGGCGGTCGGCGAGCGCTGGGCCAAGCTGAGCAAGGCCCGCGTCGTCGTGGGCGTAGCGAAGTGCCGGCGCGAGGGCGGGGTTCAGCGGCGCGGGGTGGCCTTCGGCGAGCAGACAGACCGTCGCGTCGGGGCGCAGCCCGTGGCGCACCCCGAGCGCGTAGACGAGGTCGGCAGAGGCGTGGGTGAGGTCGGCGACCACGCGGTCGCTGAGCACGACGCGCTCGAAGAGCGGCCGGCCCAGCGGCGTGCGGAGGCTGGCGGCGTCCTCGCGGAGGGCCTTCAACCCGGCCGCGGCGAGGCCCGGCGCGATGCCGCGCCCGAACACGCGCTCGAGGTCCGCGGCCTCGCCCGGGTCGCCCGACGGCGTCAGCACGAGGCAGATGGATCCTGGCGAAACGGCCACCGCGCGCTCTCCAAAGCGAAGGGGCCACGAGCATATGCCTTGGCGCGCGCGGACCCAAGCGGCGCGGCATCATGGCCGTCGGGGGCTCCCCGGTGCGCGTGACGGGCGCACGAGGCCCAGGTACTCTCAGCCCATGAATCGTACAGACAAGGCCATGGCGTGAGCGACGGGACCCCCGAGCGATTGCGCGTCGAGCGCGTGGACGCCGAAGGGCTGGCGCGAATGCTCGAACATCTGGCGCCGACGCCGCTCTGGGAGCGGCTCTGCGCGGCCTACGGGGTGGCCAGCGACGGCGGCGCCATCCCGCCCGAGGCGCTGCCGCGCACCGAGCTGGTCGGGATCCTCAAGGCGCTCTTCAGCGAGCTGCCGCAGCACGTCGAGTTCGTCGGGGAGGCCGAGCTGGCCCACGTGGCGCGCGGGGACAACCCGGCGCTGGTGATGGCGGCGCTCTGCGATGCGATGGGGCTGGGCGGCGAGGACCTGGTCGAGGACATCACCGACGAGCTCGAGCTCGACGAGGACGACGGCGACGAGGTCCCCGATGACACAGACGACGGGGCCGACGACGAGGGCGGCGAGGCTCGTGGCGGCCGGCCCGTGTTCAGGTTCCGCTCGGTCTACCTGGCCGAACGCGGCACGGATCACTTCACGTTTCGGCTGATGGGCTCGGTGAACGGCGAAGACCGAAAGCTGATGGTCACGATTCGCAAGGACCGGCCGGTGCGCTCGCAGATCGCGCACGCCGAGGGCCTGCACAGCCTCCAGATCGTCCCCGCCGGGCGGCTGCAACAAGCGGTGGATATGGAAATGTCGAGGAAGCGCCGTGGAAAGTAGGTCGACCACCCTGGGCCACGCCGCCGTCGAGCGATGCCGCGTCCTGGCCGGCTGCACCGACGAAGAGGGGATGATCCGGCGCGCCTGCCTGGGCCCGGCGATGAAGCGGGTGCACATCCTGGTCGCCGGGTGGATGGAGGCCGCGGGCATGAGCGTCCGCGTCGACGCTGTCGGCAACCTCATCGGGCGCGTCGGCGACCCGGCCGTCCCAGCCCTGGCCATCGGCTCGCACCTGGACACCGTGCGCGACGCCGGTGCCTACGACGGCATCCTCGGCGTAATGCTGGGGATCGCGCTGGTCGAGCATTTCCGCGACAGCGGCGTCCCGCTGCCCGTGCCCATCGAGGTCATCGGGTTCACCGGCGAGGAGGCGGCGCGCTTTCCGCTGCCCTACATGGGTAGCTTGGCGATGGCCGGCGCGCTGCCCGAGGGCGCCCTGGCGCTCTGCGACCCGCTGGGGACCTCGCTCGAGCAGGCGATCACCGACTTCGGCGGCCACCCGGAGCAGGCCCACGCGGGGGCCTGGACGGCGGCCACGCGCCCGCGGGCCTACCTCGAGCTGCACATCGAGCAGGGCCCGCTCTTGGAGAGCCGCGGCCTGCCTCTGGGCGTGGTCAGCGGGCTGGCGGGCCAGCGCTGGCTGCGCTTCACCTTCGAAGGGCGCGCCGGCCACGCCGGGACCACGCCCATGGGCCTGCGCCTCGACTGCGCGCCCGCGGCCGCCGAGCTCGTCCTGGTCGCCGAGTCCATGGCGCGCAACACCGACGGCCTCGTCGCCACCACCGGCGAGGTGCGCACCAGCCCCGGCGCCGTCAACGTCATCGCCGGCCGCGCCACCGTCTCGCTGGACGTCCGCCACGGCGACGCCCTGACCCTGCAGACCGCCCGCGACGCGCTGGTGGCCGAGGCCCGCGGCATCGCGACCCGTCGCGGCCTCACCCTCACGGTCGACCCCCTCACGGCGACCGAGCCCTGCCCTTGCGACCCCGCGCTGCGCGAGAAGCTCGCCGCCGCCGTCGCGGCCACGGGCGTCGACCCGACCGAGCTGATGAGCGGCGCCGGCCACGACGCCCGCGTGATGGCCCAGGTCGCCCCCTCCTGCATGCTCTTCATCCGCTCGCCCGGCGGCCTCAGCCACCACCCCGAGGAGGACGTCGACCCCGACGACGCCGCCTTGGCGCTCGAGGCCGCGGTCCACTTCGTCAAAAATCTCTAGACAGCTCCTGATCATTCTGAGGTCTCCATGTCCCTTTCCGGCCTGACCCGCAGCCGCGTCCAGCGTGACCACGCCCTGCTGGCCCCCGAGAGCCACGTCCCCTGCACGCTGCCCGGCTGGCACGAGGCGACGCTCACCATCCTCATCTCGCCCCGCATCGGCGCCGGCTTCACCCAGTACCTCGTCGACGTCCAGCCCGGCGGCCGCGCGGCGCCGGCCCAGCCCGGCATCCAGCGCTTCATCTACGTGCTCGAGGGCGAGCTCGCCGCCGACCTGGGCGACGGCCCCTCCTCCATCGGCGCTGGCGCCTACATCTACGTCCCGGCCGACCACCCGCTCAGCCTCAGCGCCGCCGCCACCTCGCGCCTGCTGGTCTTCGAGAAGCCCTTCGTCCCCTCAGGCGGCCGCGCGCCGAAGGCCATCCTGGCCCACGAGCGCGACATCATCGCCGAGGCCTTCCTGGGCGACCCGACCGCCATGCTGAAGACCTTCCTGCCCACCGACGCCTCCTACGACATGGCGATCAACCACTTCACCTTCGAGCCCGGCGCCAGCCTGCCGATGGTCGAGGTCCACGTCATGGAGCACGGCCTCACCATCCTCAGCGGCGAGGGCGTCTACCGCCTCGGCGACTCCTGGTACCCCGTGCAAAAGGGCGACTCCATCTGGATGGCGCCGTACCTGCCGCAGTGGTTCTGCGCCATCGGCAAGACCACCACCAGCTACATCTATTACAAGGACATGAACCGAGACGTGTACGCGCCCGGCCAGCGCTGAGCGATGACCCTGACCTCCCGAATCGCCCGCTCTCTCCTGGTGATTTGCGCGGCGCTCACCCTCTCCGCGCCGCCCGTCCACGCCGCGGCCATCGACCCCGCCGTCGTCACCCAGCGCCCGCGCCTCATCGTCACGATCGTCATCGACCAGCTCCGCGCGGACTACCTCACCCGGTTCCACGGCCGCTTCGTCCCGGCGACCCAAAAGTCCGGCGCCCCGGGCGGCTTTCGCTGGCTCGAGGCCCACGGCGCCTGGTACCCGCAGGCCCAGCACCGCGTGATGAACGCCCTGACCGCCCCCGGCCACGCGACGATCCTCACCGGCGCCTACCCGGCCCGCACAGGCATCGTGCTGAACCAGTGGTACCAGGGGCCAAAGCGCGCGATGTCCTACTGCGTGGGCGACGACGGCTACGCGCTGGTCGGGACGCGGCCGCCCGGAAAGCCTCGCGGCACCGCGCCGACGGCGCTCCTGGGCAACACCCTGGGCGACGTGCTCAAGCTGGCCCACCCCAAAGCGAAGGTCGCCTCCATCGCGCTGAAAGACCGAGCGGCGATCCTGCTGGGCGGCTTCAGCTCCGACGCGACCCTGTGGTTCGATCCCGACACCTTTCAGTGGGTCTCGTCCACCTTCTACGAGCCCGACGGCCGCCTGCCGTCCTGGGCCGACGAGGTCAACAACCGCCTGGAGGCGCGAAAGGGCCAGCCCTACGTCTGGGAGGCCAAGGGCCCGGGCAGCGGGGCCTCATCCGACGGCGAGGTGGCGGGCTTTCGGCGCGAGACCGTCGTCGGCCAGATCGAGTCGGGAGCCGCCCCCCTGGGCGTCGAGGCCACCGTCGACGCGGCCATCGCGGCGGTGGACGGGCTGGATCTCGGGCGATCCGACGAGACGGACCTGCTGGCGGTGAGCTTCTCGCCCCTGGACTTCCTGGGCCACGAGCTGGGCCCGACCTCGCGCGAGGCCGAGGAGCTCTTCGTCACGCACGACCTGGCCATCGCCAAGCTGCTGGCCCACCTGGCGGCCCGCCTGCCCGGCGGCCTCGACGGCGTGGTGGTCGCGCTGACCGGCGACCACGGGGCCCCGCCCCTGCCCTCGCGCCTCCAAGCCCTGCGAATCCCGACCGTCGCGCTCAGCGACCGCGCGCTGATGGAGGGCATGGACGGCGAGCTGACCAAGCACCTCGGCGCGCTGACCAACGGCTCGTGGGTGGTCTACGCCGACAAGCTGCACTTCTATTTTGATCAGGCGGCGATTGAGAAAAAGATGGCCGACCCCGCCGAGGTACGCCGGCTCGCCGCGGCCTGGCTCGAGGCCCAGCCCGGGATCTCGATGGCCTTCACCCTCGACGACTACCGCGCCAGCCGCCTGCCCCCAGGCCTGCTCGGCGAGGGCATCGCCAACTCGTACCACCCGGGCCGCAGCGGCGAGGTCGTCGCCATCCCGGTGGCCTACGCGGCGACGGCCACCGAGCCCGTCATCCACATGACCGGCTACAGCTACGACCGCACGGTGCCGCTGATGCTGGCCGGCCGCGCCGTGGTGCCCGGCGTCTACGCGGACCCGGCCGAGGTCGTCGACCTCGCCCCGACCTTGGCGTTCTTGGCCGGCGTCGTCCCGCCCGCGCTCTCCCAAGGCCGCGTGCTTGGCGAGATCTTCCGGGCGCCCGGTTCCAAGCCCAAATGAAACGCGTTCCACAAGGGGGTCTCGCCGCGTATTATGGGCGTTCGCCACTGCGGGAGGCCCGATGAACGCCAGGACCACCAACCCCAATCTGCTCTTCCACCGGGTCTACGACGACGGGGAGGTCCGCATCGAGGTCGGCATCGATCCTGGCTACAACACGACGGCGGTCCTGGCCGGCCGCGGCACCGTGAAGGGCGCCAAGGCGCTGTGCGACATCCTCGACGACGCCGCGAACAAGCTCGGCCGACACAACCGAACTCGCTCGCTGGTCAGCTTGGAAAAGCTCCACGACTCGCCGATTCGCGGTCAGCTGATCCTGGGCAAGTGGCTCTTCCAGAACCGCTCGCTGGTGGACGCCATCGCGGTATACGGCGGCAAGCCCTGGGAGATGAAGCTGGCCCGCGCGGCCATGCAAATAGCCCAGGTCAGCAACGCCGGGTTCTTCCAGACCGAAGCCGAGGCCAAACGCTTCCTGGGGCGCGAGTAGCTAGGTGTTCCCGGCCCGATGCGCCTTCGGCGCTCGGGAGACGTAGCGCGCGGGGTTGAGAGCTTTATGGAATTGAAAGCTTTTAACCACGGAGACACGGAGTTCACGGAGGGAGCACGGAGAGGGTTTTCTTAGCGCCCGGCTCCGTGCCGTCTCCGTGTCTCCGTGTCTCCGTGTCTCCGTGGTAAGTATGTGTAATTCCATCCCCCTCGCGCGGAACGCCAGCCCCGGAACACTCCCCGAAGCAGGCCAGCCCGAGATCGGCCGCTCCCCTACTTCATCAGGCGCTTGAGCGGCGTGCCCCACATGATGCGGAGGGCCTTCTGCATGCCCTCCAGCTTGTCGCGGGTGTAGGGGTACCAGATCTGCTCGGCCTTCAGCCCGAAGCGGTCGGTGATGATGGGCTGGGCGTGGCAGTAAGCGCGCAGGCCCTCGGGGCCGTTCACCGAGCCCACGCCTGAGGTCTTGCGGCCGCCGAAGGGCACCTCGAGGGCGCCGTAGGTCACCGAGGCGTCGTTGATGCAGACGCTGCCGGTCTCCATGCGGCGACCGATGCGCTCGGCGCGGGCCTTGTCGCGGCTCCAGATGTTGGCGCCCAGGCCGTAGGTGGTGTCGTTGGCGAAGCGGACGGCCTCTTCCTCGTTGGCGCAGCGGATGATGGGTAGCAGCGGTCCGAAGGTCTCTTCGCGGATGACGTCCATGTCGTGGGTGACGTCCACGAGGACCGTCGGCTCGTAGAAGTAGGGGCCCAGCGCCTCGTTGCGCTTGCCGCCGCAGAGGATGCGGGCGCCCTTCTTCACGGCGTCGGCGACGTGGCGCTCGACGGTCTCGATCTGGGGGGCCGAGATGAAGGGGCCGATGTCGAAGTCGCCCTCGGTGCCGAGCTTGAGCGCGCGGGTCTTCTCGAGGACCAGGTCGGTGAAGCGGTCGGCGACGGACTCGACGACGTAGACGCGCTCGGTGGAGCTGCAGTACTGGCCGGCGTTCATGAAGGCGCCGAAGACCGCGCCGCCGGCGGCCCGCTCGATGTCGGCGTCCGCGCAGACCAGCATGGGGTCTTTGCCGCCGAGCTCGAGGGTGCAGGGGATGAGGTTGTGGCCGCACGCCGCGCCGACCTTGCGGCCGGTGGCGACGCTGCCGGTGAACGAGATCTTGTCGACGCCGGAGTTGCACAGGGCCGCGCCGGTCTCGCCGTCGCCCAGCAGGACCTGGACGAGGTACTCGGGGAACTCGGCCTCGCGAAAGAGGTCCTCGACCAGCTGGCCGGAGAAGGGCGTGACCTCGGAGGGCTTGATGATGACCGAGTTGCCGGCCATCACGGCCTGAATCGTCGGGTTCAGCGCCATGACGAAGGGGCCGTTCCAGGGCGTGATGACGCCGACCACGCCCAGGGGCCGGTAGACGATCTTGGCCTTCTTCATGCGCAGCAGGTGCAGGCCGACGCTCTGATCGGCGAGGAGCTGCGGGCCTTTGCGCGCGTAGTAGTTCACCGCGTCGCAGGACGCGAAGATCTCCATGAAGAAGGTCTCCATGCGCGAGCGGCCGGTCTCGCCCATGACGCGGTCGACGATGGCGTCCTGGCGGTCGAGGATGACCTGGAGGAGGCGGTCGAGCAGGGCGGCGCGGTCTTTGAGCGAGGTCAGGGCCCAGCGGCGCTGGACGTCGCGGGCGCGGGTCAGGGCCTCGGCGACGTCGTCCGCGGTCGCGACATCAAACTCGCCGACGGACGCGAGG